>CAJUJP010000050.1:0-14129 GCA_910586615.1 uncultured Lachnospiraceae bacterium | reverse complement strand
TGTTCCTCTGTCCGCTTGCCTGACTGTGCTTCCTGCTTCTCCGAACTCTTACCTGACCGTCCTTCCTGCTCCTCCGGCTGCTTTACTCTCACTTCCCCTCGCTGTGGCTGCAGTTTCTTGACTGCTGCCAGCCGGTCTAAAATTTCATCCCGCACCAGATATACATTCCCCTCACCGCCCTGTCCCAATTGCTTAAGTACTTTGTACTTACCGATATACTGTCTTTGTTCCATCAACTTACTTTCCCCTTATATTCCGCTATGGCTTCTTCTTTCTCCCACATCCGTATTTTGTCTTTTCCTACCGTCTCCCCTCTGCTTTCACATAGATCGCTGACAGATTGTCCCGCTCTCCCCGTTTTATGCAGGCACCTCCGATTTCCCGCAGTCTCCGCACAATCTGTTCTTCTTGTCTGATCTGCCCGGGCCGCAGAACATCTGACAGTTCCTCCTCCGTGATGTGATGGCGAAATCCGTCACTGCACAGCAGCATGGCCTGGCCGCCTCTAAGCACACCCATCCTGAAATCCGGCCTCATGTAGCCAAAACTGCCGATACATTTCGTCAGTCTGTTTTGTCCGTGAACGTGATCTCTGGTCATGCACAAAACTCCTGTCATTTTCTTCCTTTGTCTGCCCGGATTACAGATCCGGTATGCCCGGCTGTCCCCTAAATGCCACACCAGATAGGTCTTTTCCCATATCACAAGCACTGTCATAGTAGTTCCCAGACGGATATTTTCCTGCTGAGCATATTGTGAAAGCTGCTCCTGCATATGATACACCAGCCTGTCCAGCGATCTCCGGATCACCCAGTAAGGCTTTTTTCTCTGCACCGCCCGAAGCAGCGATTCATAAAACCATTCCTGCAGCCGCTCCGTCACATATCCGCTTGCCATCTCCCCCTGTTCCAGACCGCCCATACCGTCGCAGACTGCCGCCATGAGCACTCTGCCTCTCGCCGTCAGAACCTGCACAAGCGCCACCGAATCCTGATTCCCGGATGCCACACTGCCCCGTTCCCAATACACCCCTGACAAAAATTTCATCTAAAAGTCCTTTCTGTTTTTTCATCACTGCTCTTTCCAGACATGACCCCATTATATTGATACAATCGTGTCTACTGTCTTGCAGTCTTTGTATGCAAAATGCTCCGCAGCCGCGTTCTGACACCCGCTTTCTTTGAAATGCATTACATGCTAACTACACTTTATACAACTATACTTTATATAACTATATTTTATAATCCTGGATCACTGCGGGATCTCCGCCGGAACCATATGCCTGCCCCTGGGTTTTGAACCAGACCCGACCAGGGCAGCATCCTTCAAGAACCAAATTCATTGCAGGCGGCACAATCTCTGTACCGCCACATTTTATACACTATTGCGTAATTCTACAATGTTTTTATCAGTATAACATACAAGCAAAAAAAGTCAAGCATCTATGAATACACTCTAATGCACCAGCTTCATAATATCATTGTACATAATAAATACCATCAGCACCATGAACACCACCAGCCCGGCAAAATGAATCATGCCTTCCTTCTCCGGAGCGATAGGTTTTCCCCGCACCACTTCCACAAGCATGAACAGCAGTCTCCCTCCGTCCAGCGCCGGAAGCGGAAGCAGATTCAGAATGCCCAGATTCACGGACAAAAGCACCATGATTTCCAGCATTGTCAGGACTGCTGAAGATGTGCCGTAATTTTTTTCCGCATGGTCATAGCTTTCTCCTACAAACTGGGCAATGCCGATAGGACCGGACACCTCGTCTTTCGTCACCTGGCCGCTAAGCAGCATTCCCAGACTCTTATAGGTAGTCTTCACATAATATCCCACTTCATAGAAGCCATATTGAAACACCTGCAGAGGATTACACTTTAAATATTTACCTGCTCCGACAAAACCGATATAGTGGCGTCCGGCCTCTTCATCATACCGGGGAATCAGATTGACAACACCCTTTTGCCCGTCACGCTTATAGTGAATCTCCAAAGGCTCACCCTTATTCAGAGAGGATATCACCACGACCTCCCGATAAAAATGAATGTTCTCATGGTTGATCCGGGTGATCACGTCTCCCGGCTGCAGTCCTGCCTCCATAGCCGCAGATCCCTCAGACACCTGCCCGATCACGGGAAGATCCACCCCGGAAAAGGCGGTCAGGATCAGCGCCACCACAAAAGCAAGGATAAAATTAAAGAAGGGGCCTGCAAAAACTGCTGCAATCCTTTTCCAGACGCCGGCTTCCGTAAAGGCAATTCCCTCCGCCTCAATCCGGTTCGCCTGAACATCTCCCGGCAGCGATGACTCTGCTTCCGCCATTGCCCGCCGGCGTATACCGCCCTCTTCCTCCTGCGACACAATGCCGTCCTCTCCGTCAAACATGCACGCTCCGCCGATAGGCAGCAGCTTTAAGGAGTACTTCGTCCCGTTTTTGACAAAGGAAAACAGTGTAGGCCCCATGCCCACTGCAAATTCCAGCACACGGATACCGTTTTTTCTCGCAATAATGAAATGGCCGAATTCATGAGAAATCACTACCACCCCAAATATAATTAAAAATAAAATAATCGTTCTGATCAATGTGTTATTCTCCAAACTTTACTTTTATATAATCATAAGTCTCCGCTTCCGCTTCCAGAATCTGTTCCACCGTGGGATTCTCCTTCACGAAATGCTTTTCCATGGAGCTTTCGATCAACTCCGGTATCTGCAGGAACGTGATCTTCTTTTGCAGGAACAGGGACACCGCCTTCTCGTTGGCGGCATTGAACACCGTTGGCAGCGTTCCACCGCGCCGCGCCGCCTGATAAGCCAGGGCAAGCCCCCGGAAGGTCTCCTGATCCGGTTCTTCAAAGGTAAGCTGTTTTAAGCGGAAGAAATCCACTCTTGCCGTGTCCATCGGCCGTCTGTCCGGATAAAAGAGCGCATATTGTATGGGCAGCTTCATATCCGGCATACCAAGCTGGGCCATAATGCCGCCGTCAGCATATTCTACCGCCGAATGTATGATGCTCTGCGGATGTACCACCACCTGGATCTGATCCAGTTCCACATCGAACAGCCATCTTGCCTCCATCACTTCCAGTCCCTTATTCACAAGAGAGGCCGAATCTATGGTGACTTTTTTTCCCATGGACCAGTTGGGATGATTTAACGCATCCTCCACCGTCATGGAAGCCAGTTCTTCCTTCTTTTTTCCACGGAAAGGCCCGCCGGATGCGGTCAACAGGATCTTGCTCACCCGCGCTTTATTCTCTCCGTGCAAAGACTGGAAAATGGCGCTGTGCTCGCTGTCCACAGGCAGAATCGACACGCCCTTCCCGGCCGCCAGCGGCATAATGATATGTCCCGCCGTTACCAGTGTCTCCTTATTAGCCAGCGCAATATCCTTGCCCTGTTCAATGGCCGCAATTGTGGGTCTGATACCAATCATGCCCACAATCGCCGTCACCAATACCTCCGATTCTTTCTGAGACGCCACTTCCAGAAGACCGTCCATGCCGCAGACCACACGCACCGGAAGATCACCCAGCCTGCCGCGCAGATCATTGGCCGCCTCTTCCGTCCACATCGCCGCCAGGGCAGGCCGAAACTCCCTCACCTGCTTTTCCATCAAATCAACATTTCCGCCTGCCGCCAGTGCCGTCACCTGCAGATCAGCCTCTTTTCTCACAATTTCCAGAGTCTGTGTTCCGATGGAACCTGTGGAACCCAGTATCGCAATCTTTTTCATAATGTACCCCATTCAGTCCGCCCGCATCGCGCCATGCATCTTTCCGCTGTATCCGGCAGTGCAGTACCGATCCGTTCTGAACCAATCACAATCTTTTACTATATTAAAACGCCGCTTTCACATACTCTTTCACAAGAATCACAAACACTACAAAGTAACACCGCCAACACCTACAATAACGACCAGTCCTATAAAAATAAGCGGTGCGGCGATGATCACGCTGTCGAACCGGTCCATGATCCCGCCGTGTCCCGGAATCAGCTTACCGTAGTCCTTGATCTCGTGATCCCGCTTGATAGCAGAAGCTGCCAGATCACCCACCATAGAAACCAGTGCTCCTGCCCCGCCAAGCACCGCCGCCAGAAGCAGCGGAATGTCCGCCCCGGCATACCGGTTCACTGCAAAATGCGTGTAGAGCGCAAAAAGCACTGCCGCACCAAGCACGCCGCCCACTGCACCTTCCACAGATTTCTTCGGGCTCAGTTTCGGTGTCATTTTATGTTTGCCGATCAGCACACCTACCGAATAGGCACAGGTATCACTTCCCCAGGAGCAGAGGAAAATGAAGCCCGTCAGATAAGCGCCGTATTCGAAGCCTTCCCGGATCAGATAAATAAAGGACAGCATAAGCGGCCCGTAAAGCCATGAAAACATTGCCGTCATGATCTGATTCGCCTTATATTTCGGAAATGTAAACACATACACAAACAGAAACAGGATCAGACCAAGCGCCACTGCCGCAAGCACAGTCGGATAGGCTGGGGCAAGCCGGTCACCATTCTCTTCTCCCATATAAAGTGCTGCCGCAAGCGCAGCATAATAAATCACCGTCATGATCATGCCTGCCCATTCCGGCGCACTGCATTTTCCCTCTTCCGTATGTATTCCACAAGCCTTCGCCAGTTCTCTGTAAGCTGCAAGAGATATGAAACAGAGGACAGACGCCAGCACACCGCCGCCCGCCAGGATTGCTGCCAGTGCGATGATCACCAGAATGATACCGCTTATCAATCTTGTACGAAACATAATCCCGTCTCCTCCTACTCGTCCTTCACCAGACCGTACCGTCTGTCTCTCTTATTATATGCTTCCACAGCCTTCTCTAATTCTTCTTTAGAAAAATCAGGCCACGCCACCGGCGTAAAATACAACTCCGTATAGGCAAGCTGCCACAGAAGGAAATTGGATATGCGCTGTTCATTACAGGTACGGATCAATAAATCCGGCTCAGGAAGATCATGGGTATCCAGCATACTGCCGATCTTGTCTTCTGTGATATCTTCTGCCCTAAGGCTTCCCTCCGCCACGTCATCCGCCAGCCGGCGCACAGCCCGGACGATTTCATCTCTTCCGCCGTAATTGATGGCAATCTGGAAGTGCAGGCCGGTATTGTCCCTGGTTGCCTGCTCAAGCTGTTCCATCCGATTCCTGATATCCTCATCCAGCCTCGTCTTATCTCCAATGATACGCACACACATGTTATTTTTAGCCGCCGTTTTGAGACAGGTCTTCATATAATTACGCAAAAGCCCCATCAAAGCACTGACCTCATCTTCCGGCCTGCTCCAGTTCTCCGTACTGAAAGCATATACCGTCAGATACTGTATTCCCATGCGGTACGCTTCTTCACAGATAACCTCCACCGTTTTGGCACCCTGTACATGTCCGTAATTGCGGGGCATTCCCTTACTCTTAGCCCATCTCCCGTTGCCGTCCAGTATGATCGCCACATGATTCGGAACTTTTCTGTTTTCTTCCATAACAAACCTCTCTTTAACCGGAAAATTAGTAAAAAGGGACAACAGAATAGCGATTCTGTAAGCCCCTCTCTATACTTTATCTGTAATTTGTGCCGCTGTCCGTCACCCTCATACAGCTTTTCGATCCGTTTGACCAAACAAGAAACAAAAACTGTGCTGTACTCCGGCCGGAAACAGCCTGAAGAAATATTCTTACACGGTAAGAATCTCCTTGGATTTCTCTTCCACCAGTTTGTCAAGATCTTTAATATATTTGTCCGTCAGCTTCTGCAGTTTATCTTCCAGTTCCTTGATCTCGTCCTCAGAAACCTCAGATTTCGCCATCTTCTTCAAGGCATCATTGCCATCCCGTCTCGCATTGCGGATCGCAACCTTGCTCTCCTCGCCCCGCTTCTTGACATCCTTCACCAGATCCTTACGGCGTTCCTCTGTCAATTCAGGGAACACAAGACGAATCAGAGAACCGTCATTGGACGGTGTAATGCCCACATCGGACATCATGATCGCCTTTTCGATCGCTTTAATCAGCGTTTTCTCCCAAGGTGCAATCTGAATCACCCTGGGTTCCGGAACTGTAATATTACCCACCTGCTGAATCGGTGTGGGCGTACCGTAATAATCTACCCGGATCTTATCCAAAACATGCGGATTCGCACGTCCGGCCCGAATCGCACCGAGATCGGTCACAAGATAATCATAGGCCTTCTGCATTTTGTCTTCATAGGGTTTTAGTCTTGCATCCATACTGTAATCCTCCAGCTATTATTGCTTATACGGTCACCTTCGTGCCGTTAAATTTTCCCTTTACGGTATTCACGATACTGTTTTCTTCATTTAAGCCAAAGACCCACATAGGCATATGGTTTTCTCTTGCCAGAATTGAGGCTGTCATATCAACCACCTGCAGATTCTTCTCGATGACTTCGTTGATGGAGACTTCATCATATTTCTTCGCTTCCGGATTGATTCTCGGATCACTGTCATAAACACCGTCCACCGCCTTCGCCAGAAGGATCACATCCGCCTCCACTTCCACGGCGCGTAGCACTACTCCCGTATCTGTCGAGAAATACGGATGTCCCGTACCGCCTGCGAAAAACACCACCATATTTTTGGCAAAATACTTGTTTGCACGATCCTTGGAAAACAGCTTCGTAAAAGAACCGCACTCAAAGGGTGTCAAAATATTCGTCATCATGCCTGCAGAGCGAAAGATTTCGGACACATAGATACAATTCATGACCGTTGCCAGCATACCGATCTGATCCGCTTTCGTCCTGTCGATGCTCTCACTGGAACGCCCCCGCCAGAAATTACCACCGCCGATCACAATGCCAACCTGAATGCCATCATCAACAAGTTCTTTAACCTGCATGGCCACGCCCCGGACCGTCTCCTCATCAAAGCCGGTCTTCTTGTCGCCCGCCAAAGCCTCTCCACTCAATTTCAACAGTATACGCCGCATCGCCCTGTTCTCCCGTTCTGTCCTGTTGTTGCAACTGACCTGTTACTATTTTTTCTTCTTAAGTTCCTCGAAGAAGGATGAAGGATTGACATCCGCATAGCACTGTGAACATAAACCTTCAATAACTGCACCGTTGTTGATCTGCACGGATTTGGATTTGATATTACCCATCACAATCGCTGTGGTATCCAGAATAACCGGTCCCTGTACGTCAATGTCGCCCTTAACCGCACCTGCAATTACTGCACTTGCAGCCACAATATTACCGATCACAACAGAACTCTGTCCGATCTTCACACTGCCCTGACTGTTCACTTCACCGGTGATCTTTGCACCCTCTGCAAAAATTTCTGCCGCCTTGGAATCACCCTGGATCGTACCCGTAATATTCAATTTACCATAAATATCAAGATTACCATTAACTGTACCGATCAGCTCCATGGAGCCGCGGGACATAATATCACCTGTTATTGTCATTCCTTCTGTTACAACTGCTGTCTCATCTACCGCTTCGCGGTTCACTTCTACCTGTTTCTGTTCTTGTGTCAGTCCATCCATTGTCTTCTCTTCCTCTCCAATCACTCCGGATATAGTATCATCTGCCTCTGTTATCTCTGCTGCCGGTTCTTCTTCTACCGGCTGTACCGTCTCAGTTTCCGGTATCGAAACTGCCTCCTCCGCAAATGCTTCCGCTGTCTCAAAGGCTTCCTGTTCCGGCTGCTCAGACGGTGCTTCATAAGTTTCAGGCTGCGTAAGCTCTGCGGGTGCTTCGTAAGTCTCAGGCTCCGGCTCTTCGTAGATTTCCTGCTCCGGAATCTCGTCGTTCAGAAGATCCTCCAGCCCGCCCATATCATCTGACGTCTGTATGGTATCCCCGGACAATGCTGCCGCTTCTTCCGCCCTCTGCATTGCCGCATCCGCCTCCTCTAATTTATCCAGCATACTGCTCAGATCCAGAGTATCTACCGTATCCGGCACACTCTCCGTCAGCAGCGCTTCTTCTGTAGCTTGTCCTTCGGATGACAAATCCAGTGCCTCTGCACCGTCTGCCAGGATGGCGTCCAAAGCGTCTTCCGGCATCAGCTCATTCACAGCCTGCGATAAGTCCTCCTTCAAATCTGAGAAAAACCCCATTCCCACATCCTCCATTCTTTAGTCATTACTTATATGATGAATCTGTTCCGTATCATCAGTGATCGGAACAATCTTCGTATCATCCATCGCCTGGATCGTCTCAATCAGTCCCGGCAGAGCCTCCACTGTAGAATTCTTGTCGGAAGCATCATGCATCAGAATGACAGCTTCCTCAAGCTCATACAGCCCGGCGGTACAGTTTCTGATGATATCGCCTGAACTGATATAGGAATTGGAAGCATCACCGGATGAAATATTCCAGTCAAAATAGTACATATCCTGTTCATCCAGATAGGTGATCAGTTCATGCATATCGACCCGGCTGACTGTATTACTGCTCCCTCCGGGAAACCGGCAGTACCTGCACCAGACACCTGTCGTCTCATACAGAAATTCCTGCAGTTTCGTCAGATCTGCACTGAAACTGTCTACTGACTGATAAATCTCCTGATATTTATGGCTGTAGGAATGCATCGCAAGCGTATGCCCTTCCTCTACGATCCGTTTATATAACGGCCGATATTCTTCCTCTTCTTTCCCGACAACAAAAAAAGTCGCTTTCACGTCGTACTTCGCCAGTATATCCAGAATCCTGTTCGTATTGCCGCTGGGACCGTCATCAAAGGTCAGATATACCTTGCGGACGTTCTCTTTCGCTTTCTCTTCCGTCAGTCCATCGTCCCCGCTCCGTCCGGATTCATTAACCCCGGACACCGTATACGGATTCGTTTCTCCATCGGACTGCACATGATCCGTACCGCCGGCCTGGGAAATCTCCGACATCGTCTCGATTCTGGCCTGCACATCACGTAATTCCTTCTTAACTATGTGAAGTCTGATCCCCAAAAAAATACACAGTAAAAAGAGGATCAGTATCGTGGATAGAGGAACAATGATCATCAGCCTTTTCAATAGACGGATCCGCCTGCGCCTCGCCTCTCCGGCTTCCTGTTCGGCGTCCATCCGTGCCATCTTCATCTGCTCCTTATTCCATATTCTCTTATACTATATCACATATGATGAATTACGAAAAGAAATTTTTATGAAAAAAACAGAAGAAAAATTATCCTGATCTTCCATTTCTATCTCACCTCAAACTTCACACCGTCATATATTATACTGACCAGGTTCCTTTTCGATTCATAAAAGGACCACATAACGCATTTCCCTTCTTTCCTCAAAAAATCCGACAAATATTTTTCCCGCATACATAACACGTCCTCCCGTGTCGTCTCATACCGGCTTTTGACTGCAAGCGTTCCATTTTTATATAAATCCAGTCTGCCCGCTTTCATTTCCAAATCCATTTTTTGAATAAGATACCGGGAAACCACGTCGAAAGAGACAAATTCTTTCATAGAGCCATCGTTTATATCCCATATATATTTTTCCGAAACTCTTTCTATTCCGTCCGGAAGACCACTTCTTTTCCTCTCTTCCTCCTGAATATACCAGTAGGCCGGAGACCAGTACAATTCCCGGATATATAAATCTTCAAAGCAATACTCGAAAGGATCAGAATCCGTTCCCTTGAACCGGTTTTGCAGCAAACGCAGCTTTTCATCGCCTGCCAGATAACCGGTCGCCGTTCTTATTTGATGTTCCCCGTCATAGTACTTGATTTGATTCAAAAAAATCCATTTCTCCTCTGCTTCCATTGAGAAAAAAATGCTTTCCGGATTTTCCTTCACTTCCGATAAACGATATACAATATTTGCTGCGTTTTCCTCCCGTCCATCAAAGCTGCTGAAAAAATCCATTGTCGGATCGATCCACCTGAAAAAAGGAAACTGCCATATCCCTTGAAATATCATTTCTGTTTTTGTGTAAAATCCTGTCAGCCTCTTCTTTCGGGCCAGATAAATATCCAGTACCTTATTCAAGGCGATCCAGACATATTTATATGTAATCGTGTCCTCATCTGTCTCATCATCCTGCATATCCCTGTCCATAAAAGCCAGTTCATTGTAACCTGCATCAAATACCTCTTTGATAACCATACGGATAAAATCCACCCTGTCTGCATGGGGTATCTGCTCTATGATCTCTTCGGTATCATAATACGCCTGCTCCGAACGTGCAATTTCAATATACTTCACATCTTTTTCCAGATTTCGGATCAGTCTGTTCCGCTCATAAAGCGCCTGCTCCTCCCATTCATCACATGAAATCCCCCACAGTTCCAGTTCCTGTACACAATCGTCATCCAGAATGGCTCTGCTTCGGATTCTCTCTATGTCTGCCTGATCAACTGTATCATAATCAGATGTAACAACTGTTATTTCATCAAATTTCACCCGCCCGCTCTCTATTTTCTGAAAAGCAAGAAAAGAAAAAATATTCTCTACATAGCTCCTGACCAGTATACTGTCCACCGGTATTTCAGCATAATCATAATACAGAATTTCACCTATCTCGCAAAACGCATCCGTACTACTGCTGTTCAGCATCGCACCATAAACCGCCGCCGTAATTCCTTCCACAATATATTTATCTTTTGCAAACCGGAACCTCTGCAGATGTCTTACTATAATATCATGATTCCCCCTGTAGATACGCATTAAACTTTTTATGGTAATATCCCTGACATTATGATTCAGGCTTGCCAGAAACCATACGATCACATCAGCGAGTGCCTGCAGTGTCGACCGGTCCTGCACCAGTCCGTTTTTTTCACAGTTCCATGCCCAGTGCAGAAGCGTACGGAAAATCCTGTTCTCATGAAAATCGTGAGAAACATAACAGGTCCAGTAACGATTAAAAGCGCTCAGGCTAAATGACATCAGAAAATCGTATAAAAAATCCGCGTTATAAATATGTTTCTTAACAACAGCCGTCTGCAGCACCATTTCAAAAAAGTCATCAAACACACCGGGCTTCCCCGTGATATGTACAAAACAATTATTTATCACATAGGAATGGGCTATCTTCTTGATTCTCTCCGGTTTTCTCCACAACATACTCTGAAAATATGCTTCTGCATATGCATCATACGATAAACATTCCCCCTCATCATAATTCGGAGGCCAATGATAAACCTCACATGCATCCGATGTAAGCGCCATGTCAAGATCGGGCAAAATAACAGCCAGCGCTTCCAGAACTCCATTGTCTCCTTTGATCAGTTTCCGGTATCGATTGTCTCTGGAAAATATTCTGCTCACCAAGATCTCACAATCCTCAACATTTTTTCTGCTTTCATCTACAATCCGCTTGGCAATTAAATAATTTTCAAATACTTCATACGCCAGATATATGCACTGTTCTTCGTCATAAGTAACACACTGCAGCAAATTTTCCCCGATCAGTTCGTCCAGCATATTAAAAGAAATATGATACTTTCCTAATTTTTCATCCATCCTTTTGTACACATCATCATAATGTACATCCCCTCTCTTCTCAATACAGCAGTCGATAAAACTGTCAAGTACGGTCATAACAATATTTTTCTTTTCTGGAAACATTATTCCGTGATATTTTTTACGAATCATCTTGTCAGTTTTATCAAAATACTGTTTCAGTACTGCCTCCAACCCGTAAGCGTCTTTGTTCTCTTCTGTATATCCCTTACAATACATCTTCAAAAACAAAGGATTTCTGAACTGCGCCATAACACCTGCATTGATCGTATAAGGCACTTTATAGTATGCAAAAAACTTTGCTGTAGCTTCCTCCACATCCGTGAAACCAGTAAACTTAAGTGTGGCAAAATTATATTTTTCTGTAATCTGTTTCGGCATGTCTCCATCGCAATAGGTATCCCGGATGCTAAGCACAAGGGATATATGGGAATAATTTTGCAGTCTGTCAATCATTCCGTATAGATAGTCGTCCCACAGGTCCGTACCGGCGCCTTCGTTTAACGCATCCAGAAACAAAACCGCATTTTCCTTATTCAATTTTCCCCATCTGTCCATTGCTTCATAAACTTCATTGATATCTTCATTTTCCGGCAGTCCCAGCTGCTTTTTTATCTGTAGATCCGGATGAGATCTGTCGTGAAAAAGCTGTCCTAATAAAAGCAGGCTGACTTTATTCTCATTCGCTCTCCGCAACGCATGGCTGGCCATAAAATGTGATTTTCCCGTGCCTGCACCTCCAATGATAAAAGCATTCTTTTTCAGAAAAACCTCAACCAGCCGTGAATTCAGAAAAGCCTGATATTCCTTCAACCCACGTAACAGAAGAAAACTATTCCACTGTCTGAAGAAATCCGGTTGTTCCACAAGGCTTTTCATTTTTACACACAGTTCCTTGCATCTTTTTATCTTATCATCTATGTCCTCCTGCCCTGTTCCGTTCACCACCCCGCCTACAAGTTCCTGCATTGTATTCAAAATACCTTCTATATCCGTATATATGGAATTTCTTTGTTCAGCTTTCGGTTCTATACTTTCCCATAAAACTTTTACGGCTTCAAATTCTCTTTGGAATCTATTCATAAATTCACTACTGTGTTCTATCGAACTGACAACATCATTCATTTCCAGTTCCACATCCAGTTCTTCCGAATATCGCTCGCCTATATTTTTGACGTTTTCTATTACCCTCTCCCTGAACCATGCCGCCGGATAAGCTTTGCTATCATACAGATTCAGCTCTTTCGTTATCATTTCATGAATGTCAAGCAATTTTTTGATATCACTTGCCCCGATCTGTTTCATCAGAATATCCAGATCCAGAATATCCCTTTCGGGATCAAAAGAAAATTCCCCGGGACATTCATAAGAAAGCTTTCTCAGTTCTCGGGCATCCGCTGAAATGGACAGGAAGAAAAAGTGAAAGCCGCTGTATTTTACTTTACAGGTCTTTCGGATAGACGACTGGATTTTCTCTTTCGTACATGTAGACGAAATCTGAACCAGTATTTTTTTATCATAATCTGCAAGATCAACACCCGGCTCATTCTGTTTTTCCACATTCAGGTTTACAAGTTTCCAGTCATATACAAGATTTAAGAGATTCAAAAACATATTCTCACTGTAAATATTAATGTCATACATATTCTGTCGTGTACTGCTTTGGATCTGCAGCCTGTATAAATCGAAACAATCCCTTATCTCCTTGCAGAGTTCTTCCCGTTTCATTTGTACGCACCTTCCTTTTTCTGGTTATATCCTCAGTATACCTTTTTTGTCTGTAAAATACTACAAACATTTTTGGATTGAAACGATTCTATCTTGACACTATTTTCTTATGTGGTGCTGCCTGAACATAAAACGGGCAATGCTCGTTTGTGAGATTCGTTTCGTGAACTCGAATGAACAGAGAAATATCCTGCACCATAAAGAAAAGAGCCTCAGATTTCTCTGAAGCCCTTCTATCTACTTACTATTATTCAGACCGGCTGTCTTATATAGCCTCCGTCTGCTTTGCAAGCTTCCCTCGAGGAAGTTGCCTTCTACGTTTTCTTTACATGCCCATCTGCTTTGCGAACTTTGGACTGGAACGCTGGGTTTATGCGGGGTTGGAGATATTCCATTTTCTGTTTACCAGATTTTGTGTTGGTAGAGTTTTTCTGTCCTTTAATTTCCTAATCAAAGCAGGTAATTTTCAAAATTGGTAAAGCATATTTTAAATTGGTAAACTATGCACTAACTTATAACATCTTTTTCTCAAAACTTTCTTTTCAACATTCCAGTATATTTAACTTTCTCTACTTTTGGTATTTGAATACTCCGATACCGCAGAATTACCTGTCTGATATGGATGATCTGTTCCTAACTAACAGCCATTATTCCCGATGCATCTACATATTGACCAAACACATCTATAAATTGATTGAATAAATCTTCTATCTGTTCGTAAGATGCTTCTTTTGCCACATCAAAAATAACATCTCGCATCTGTTCACCTGTTTCTTCCAGTATTCTTTTAATATCAGTGATTTCAGAAATATCAATTACTTTGTTTAAATAAATACACTCTATTATATTATTTAGCGAATTTATCGTTTCGTGTACAATATTAATTACTCAAACTTCCCACACCGATTGGTGTGCTGAACCTTGAAAAATCAATACTTTAG
>CAJUJP010000049.1 GCA_910586615.1 uncultured Lachnospiraceae bacterium | reverse complement strand
AAAAAACAGGCATTTTGGCGCTGGCTCCGACACCATGCAGCAAGTGCATGGTGCGAGTGTGAACAGTAACGTGGAAGATCCGGAGGCGGAATATGGCAGCAGATGATGGTTGTTTTTAAATTCTTATATATGCTACAATAGGGTCAGAATATGATGGCGTCATGTCACGAAACATTCCGGCATGTCTGGCGGGCGGTGAATGACGATCATAGAATACATTTATATGATAGGAAAGGCGGGGCAAAATATGAAATATGAATTTGAAGGTACGGTGGAGTTTCGGGAGAATGAGAATACGATTGCCGTACCCTTTAATGTGTGGGAAGTATGTGAGAAGGTGGGAGATGCGCCGGTCAGAGTATGTTTTGATGATGTCTGTTTTATCTGCGATCTTGTGCCAAAGGGACAGGGATATTATGACATTCCCGTAAATCATGATACCTTATCCAAGGTGGAACTGGGTAAGAAATATCTTATTTCCATTGAGATCGTCGGCAATATGATGAGTATGAGCAGTACCAGTCCATACAGTACGCAGCATCCCATCCGCAAGATCGACAGCATTGATCTGGTGACACAGCCCTGGGACGGTCTGTGCGGGCAGGCATGTCTGGCAATGATCGCAGGTACGACTCTGGATGAGATGAGCGATATCATGAAGTGCCGTGAGTGGCAGGCAAATATGAGTAAGATGATTGCAACGCTGGAATATCTTGGCATCCGTCATGCGGATAAGATCGTATATACGTTGGGCAAGCCCGTGGAACTGCCGCGCTGCTGTATTATTATGGAGAGAATGGGACGGTACAGCCATTATCTGGTGCAGTTTGAAGGAAAATTTTATGAGCCGAACCAGGGGATACTGCCGGAGTTTGATATGACGAAAATGGTTGGATATCTGGAAGTGATCACGGAGTAGCGTTAAACATACAGCCATGGGGATCTACAGGAAACATAGGGTCTTTCATCTGAAAAAGAAATGCATATGATTTTATGTCCTGCAGTATAGCAGCGTTTTTACTATAATGCAGGACATTTTGATATAGGAAATTCCTTCGCTTGTCCGAGTCCGCGAAGCGGATCCGGATAAAACGTTATTTGTAGAATTTAATCTTTGGCGATTCTGCCTTTCTATTACCCTGTTGAGAAACATAAAATATAAAATCTGCACAAAAGGGATATAAACTGTTTTTTGGAAATTGACTTGAAACGTGGATGCTCATATCGTTTATTTAGTATGCTGCAAAATGAATGAAGTTGAATTAGTGTCAAGATAAGCAAAAATGTGTGATTCAGTCTGGGTGAAACAGGAAGGAGAAGACATGCGAAAACGTAATTTGAGAGTGAGATTACTGGCAGGAATTATGGCGGCAGTAACGATGACAGCATCTGTACCGGGCCGTGTTTATGCGTCGGAGATGACCGAACAGCCAAGGCAGGAAGAGGAGATTTTGAAAGAAAACAACCTTGCCGGTGAGGAAGCTGAAGCAGATACAGTACAGGAAGAAATGCAGGATGGATCGAAAGAGAAAGAAGAAACAACAGGTGAAACTGAGGGAATCAGTGAAAATGACTGTGAACAGGAAAAGGGAGACGAAACGTCAAGTGATAAAGATGACGTAGAAGATTCCAATGCATCCGGAGCAGAACAGTCGCCTGATGAAGAGTCGCCTGATGAGGGAGAAATGTCAGAAGAGAACCGGAACAATGGCACTGATCATCCGGACGATGAAATAATTCCGGATGATGACGGGGCGGCTGAGGTTTATGGCAATACTTCGGTTTATGCGGCAAGCGGGAATGGGGTCATTGATAAGTTGAATGAATTAAAGAACACATATCCCGATGGTAAGTATTGGCGTAGAGTTAATGGAGAAAACACAGTTTGTGATACAGCCTGCCCGACACATGGGAATCTGAACACATGTGGTTTTTATAATGGCGGGTATCAATGCTGGGCATTTGCAAGTAAAATTTTTTGTGAAATATTTGGTCAGAATCCCAATATAGGGGGAGGCAAAAGATATGATAAGGACAATATACGGGTTGGAGATTATGTACGATTTGCAGAAAATGCAAACAGCAGCTATGGACATTCTTTTGTTGTGTTATCAGTACTTGGGAATGGCCGGGTGACGGTGGTTGAAAATAATTATGGAACGGGCAGGTGTCGTATCAGGTGGGAGCGGGAAGTTGATATGAATGGTACGATGAAGACTTATAATCAGAATGGGCAGCTGGTAGACGCAAAATTTGTATATTACTGTCGTGCAACAAACTATGATGAAATTGCAAACGCCAGTCCGAAACCTGCAGTCGGATCAGACATGCCTGCACCCTTCATCCGTACCATTGCCGATGGAGATTACCATATCGTGACGGGATTAGATGATCATATGTGTCTGGATATTGAGCATATTTCCACGGAGAATGGAGCCAACGCCCATATTCATCACACCACAGAACACGAAAATCAGGTTTTTACCGTTACCTGGCTTGGAGAGAATAAAGGGTATAAGATCATACACAGATATTCGGGAAAAAGTCTGGATGTGGAGGGTGCAAGCAAGGAAGAAGGTGCAAATGTCTGGCAGTGGGAATATTATGACCCGGATACGCATACACAGAACTGGGTAATAAACGAGACAGATCATGGAGCCTATTACACAATACAATCAAGAGGAAGCGGCTTTTATCTGGATGTGGACGGCGGTATAGCAGAAGATGGACGCAATGTCAAGATCTGGACAGGAAATGAAGGTGCCGCTCAAAAGTGGCGTTTTATTCCGGCAGGAGAGCAGACAATTCCGGATGGCGATTATCATATTATGACCAGCCTCGATGATCATATGTGCCTGGATATTCAGGGGACATCGGCGGAAGATGAAGCGAATGTGGTGCTGTCGCACAAGACGGGGCAGGAAAGCCAGATTTTTACGGTCAAATACCTTGATTATGGATTTTATAAGATTCTTAACAAAAAATCCGGCAAAAGTCTTGATGTCTATGGAGGACTGGCAGAAAGAGGAACCAATGTCCAGCAGTTTAATGATCACGGCGGATATTCACAGCAATGGACCATCCGGGATACCGGCAGCGGATCATATTACATACAGCCCCGGTGCAGCGGGCACTATATGGATGCAGCCAATGGGAGTACGGCGGATGGCACAAATGTATGGACCACAGTGTGGATGGGCGGGGCCGCTGCACAGCAGTGGAAGTTTGAACCGGCAGAGAAAATAAAACTGGATCCGCCAGGAGCCAGCATTCCATCCGGTACAGAAGTGGAAAGCGGTACGGAAGTCATGCTTTTTTGCAGTGAAGAAGGTGCATCAATCTATTACACACTGGACGGGACTGTGCCTTCCTTGCAGAGTATTTGTTATGACGGGCCGGTTACGATAGAAAAAGATACTGTCATATCTGCTTATGCGGTAAAAGAAGGCTGTGAGGACAGTGAGCCGGAGTCCTTTTCCTATACGGTATTGAAGAAACCGGATGAAGGACAGGGAGATGTCCTCGATGAAGACATTCCTCAGGGTAATGTGGACAATATTCCGCAGGGTCTTTGGATGTCAAAGGTGGCATCGCAGGTTTACACAGGCAGGCCCGTTAAGCCGGAAGTCCGTGTCTATGATCATAAAACCCTTCTGACGGAGAAAAAGGATTATACCATTGCTTATAAGAATAATACCAAAGCAAACGCAGCCTCCGGCACATCAGCGCCGACTATCACGGTGACCGGAAAAGGAAATTATACTGGCAAAGACATGCAGACCTTTGTAATCAGGCAAAAGCCGATTTCAGACGGGGATGTGGCTGCAGAACATATGACTGTGCAGTATACCGGAAAGGTACAAAAGCCGCTTCCAGCAGTTGTCTGGAACGGAAAGAAGCTTATCAGAAACAGAGATTACGCGATATCCTATCCGGATGAGGAACTGGACGGCGCGGCCAATCCGGGTGCATACATAAAACCCGGAACTTATACCATTCTTCTGCACGGGCGGGGAAATTATACAGGAGAAAAAAGGATAGAGCTTACGATCACCATGAGTAAGCCTGTTTCCGGTCTGACGGTGGCAAAGATTCCGAATCAGATTTATACCGGGGAGGAACTTATGCCTGTGCCGGTGGTGAAGGACAAAAAAACAGTCCTGACAGAAGGAGTGGACTATGAAGTCTCCTATCAGAATCATGTGGGTGTAGGCAGCGCATCGGTTATGATTACCGGAAAAGGTGATTATGCCGGCGTGAAGCGGACAACCTTTAAAATTCTGCCCAGGGCATCACTGAACAAGGCTCAGGTGCAGATGGAATTTGACGGTTCTGTGGTGTATACGGGAGCAGAAATCATACCCGCCAGTATTACCCTGACTGTATCGGCAAAGAAACCTGACGGAAATTTCATAACAGAGACATTGAAAGAAAACGTTGACTATGAGGTGACCTATCGGAATAACAGCAAAGCAGGTACGGCCACTGCAATCTTTCAGGGAATCAACGGCTATACGGGCACTTTGAAAAAAAGCTATAAGATCGAACCATATGATATCGGAAAAGAAGAGAACGGGGCGGAACCGGAGCGGAAGATCGAAATAAAACTGGCGGAGACCTTTGCATACAGAAAAGGCGGATGCAAACCGAAGCCGGAAGTGCTTTTTCAGGGAAAAGCATTGACGGAAGGTACGGATTATACCTTAAGCTACAGAAATAACACATCCCTGAATGACGGAAGCGGCGAAACGAATGCAAATAAGCGTCCGGCAGTTATCATCAAAGGGAAAGGATGCTTTAAAGGTGTCTGCGAAATGACTTACAGGATTGTCCCCGGCGAGCTTAGCGGACTGGACATAACGGCAGCAGACAGGGTATGGCAGAATAAGGGGGATATTTACAGAACGAAAGTAACGATCAAGGACGAAAACGGTAAGACTTTGAGTGCCGGAAAAGATTATGATAAGCGTTTCCGCTATGAATACGCCGAGGATACGGTATTGTCTGACGGATCCATAAGAAAAGCGGGAGAGGAGATTGGGGCATCGGATATCATACCGGCAGGAACAGGGCTTCGGGTGACCGTTACGGCAAAGGGCAGGTACTACACCGGAACGGTGAGCGGGATCTATCGTATCGCAAGAGCCGATCTGGGAAAAGCAAAAGTTACCATTCCGGCGCAGATCTATACGGGACGGGAAATACGTCCGGAGAGTGAGATTCAGGTGAAACTGAACGGACAAATTCTGGATCAGGATAATTATGATATTACCGGATACAGCAATAATATCAATAAAGGTACGGCAACGGTGACTATAAAAGGAAAGAACGACTGCGGCGGTGTGAAGACAGCCGGATTTAAAATTAAAGGGAAAGGATTTTTGTGGTGGTGGAGATGATAGATATAAAAAGGGAAAAGCCATAGAAACGGCTGCCCTCAATCAGTGTTTAGCATAAATCGTTTACAAGGTCAGCCGTCACTACTGCGAATAGTGGCGGCTATTGTTTGAAAAAGAAATGTGTGCTATACTCCATTCACGGGAAACCATAGAGCCAAAGGCGGCTTTACCCCTCTTTTATTTTGCGGAGGGTTCAAGTAGCCCTCCAGACGAAAGAAAGGAGGGCGATGCAATGTATGTTACATATCAGGATTTAATCCAGATCGGTATACTTGCTGTCGCCCTTGCGAATTTGATTTATCAGATTTACAAGGGAAAAAAGAAATAGCCGCCACTATTCACAGTAGTGACGGCTGACGCTATAAGCGTTAAGTAATAACTGTTTGTGGGTAGAGCCGCTTCTATGGCTTTCCCTTTTTCTATGCTTAATATAGCATACTTGGCAGCAGGATTCAAGGGCAAAACACATGGTTATTGTAACAATAGTCTGTCAAGAAAAAATACTTGACACCCGTTTCTTTATATAGTAGAATGCAAAAGTCGGAAGAAATGCAGAACATTCCGTCAGTGAAAGCGGATGTGTACAAACGGCATTTTCCGCAGAAGGTTTAGGCATGGAGAAAATCGTAGAACAAGGACTATTATATGATTTCTATGGAGAACTGCTGACGAAACATCAGCGTCAGATCTACGAGAACATCGTGTATGACAATCTCTCTCTCGGTGAGATTGCACAGGAAGAGGGAATCAGCAGACAGGCGGTACATGATATTGTAAAGCGCTGCGACAAGTCATTGCAGGATTATGAGGACAAACTGCAGCTCATAGCCAGATTTGAGAGCATCAAGGCGAAAATATCTGCCATCAACAGGCTGTCAGAGCAGTTTGAAGAGGATGCCAGAACTGACAGAGATGCCTGCATGTCCTACAGTGTACAGGTCAGGAAGCTGTCAGCCGAAATCCTGCAGGAATTGTGATATCTGCACATCTGGCATGGACAGCAGGATCACAAAGCAAGACGCAGCGGGTGATAGATGTACTTTATTATGTAACATTCATTTTATGTAAGGTATTTATGAAAGGCATAAATTTATATGGCATTTGAAAGTCTCACAGACAAACTGCAGAATGTGTTCAAAAACCTGAGAGGCAAAGGGCGTCTTACAGAAGAAGATGTCAAAGTGGCTTTGAAGGAAGTCAAGATGGCGCTTCTTGAAGCGGATGTCAACTTCAAGGTAGTGAAGCAGTTTGTCAAATCAGTGGAGGAGCGGGCCATCGGTGCGGATGTGCTCAACGGTCTGAATCCGGGACAGATGGTTATCAAGATCGTCAATGAAGAGATGGTTTCTCTGATGGGTTCCGAGACTACAGAGATCACGTTACAGCCGGGCAAATCCATGACAGTCATTATGATGTGCGGTCTTCAGGGTGCAGGTAAGACTACCACCACAGCGAAGATTGCCGGCAAGATGAAGCTGAAAGGCAAGAAGCCGCTGTTAGTTGCCTGTGATGTGTACAGGCCGGCGGCAATTAAACAGCTGCAGGTTAACGGTGAGAAACAGCAGGTGGATGTTTTTTCCATGGGGGAGAACCATAAGCCTGTGAATATTGCGAAGGCGGCCATCGAACATGCGGAGAAGAACGGACATAATATTGTCATTCTGGATACGGCGGGACGTCTCCACATTGACGAGGAGATGATGGCGGAACTGCAGGAGATCAAGGATAATGTGACGGTGCATCAGACGCTTCTGGTGGTGGATGCCATGACCGGTCAGGACGCTGTCAATGTGGCCAAAGACTTTGATGAAAAGGTCGGTGTGGACGGCGTGATTTTATCCAAGATGGACGGTGATTCCAGAGGCGGTGCGGCTCTTTCCATCAAGGCCGTGACTGGCAGGCCGATTCTTTATATCGGTATGGGTGAGAAGCTGTCGGATCTGGAACAGTTTTATCCTGACAGAATGGCCAGCCGGATTCTGGGTATGGGCGATGTGCTGACGCTGATCGAGAAGGCACAGCAGAACATAGATATCGACGAAGAGAAAGAGAAGCAGATGGCTTCCCGCATGAAGAAGGGGAAGTTTGACTTTGACGATTATCTGGAAAGCATGAAGCAGATGCGTAATATGGGCGGTCTGTCCGGGATCTTAAGCATGATGCCGGGTATGGGCAGTAAGCTGGGTGAGATAGAATCCATGGTGGATGAGAAACAGCTTGCGCGCATGGAGGCAATTGTTTTAAGCATGACACCTGCGGAGCGTCAGAATCCGAAGCTTTTAAATCCAAGCAGGAAACACAGGATCGCGCGGGGCGCGGGCGTGGACATTGCGGTGGTCAACAAATTTATCAAGCAGTTTGAACAGTCCCAGAAGATGATGAAGCAGCTTCCCAGCATGATGGGCGGCAAGAAGGGGCGTGGAATGTTCGGCGGCATGGGCGGTATGAAATTCCCATTTTAGGGTTTCAAAATAAACAATAATATTTTTTACATGGAGGCAAAGAAAATGGCAGTTAAAATCAGATTAAGAAGAATGGGACAGAAAAAGCATCCTTACTACAGAATCGTGGTAGCAGATTCCAGATCTCCTAGAGATGGCAGATGTATCGATGAGATCGGCACATATGATCCCAACACAGATCCCAGCACCTACAAGGTAGATGAGGAAGCAGCAAAGAAGTGGCTGGAGAACGGTGCTCAGCCGACAGAAGTTGTCAGCAGAATTTTCAAGAGCGTAGGCATTACAAAATAGGGTTTACTATTACGGACAGTTATTCGAGAAGTCGGCTTTTGGAGGTGGACTATGAAAGAATTGGTTGAAGTAATCGCAAAAGCTCTTGTGGAAAACCCTGATGAGGTAGTCGTAACGGAGAAAGAGGAAGGTAAGAATATTACCGTGGAACTGCATGTTGCGGCATCGGATATGGGTAAGGTGATTGGCAAACAGGGCCGTATTGCGAAGGCGATCCGCTCTGTTGTAAAAGCGGCATCATCCAAAGACAATAAGCGAGTAGATGTGGAAATCATCTGATCGGACAGCCTCATGGAGTAATCTGTGGGGCTGTTGATATTATAGCGGTTATTATGATACTTCTGTGGGATAGTAATACGCTCTGCTGCCGGCTGTGCTGTAACGCTGATGCCGGGTAGTGAAGCTGCATTGCAGTTTGAAATTTTATAGAAAAGATTATGACGGAGGAGACTATGATATCCGAATTACAGGTAGGTGTTATCACGCAGACACATGGAATCAAAGGGGAAGTAAAAGTGTTTCCCACCACAGACGATGCCGGCCGTTTTAAAAAATTAAAAGAAGTGATCATGGATACCGGCAGAGAACGTCTGCAGATGGAGATAGAAGGCGTAAAGTTTTTTAAACAGTATGCGATCCTCAAATTTAAAGGGCTGGACTCCATTAACGACATTGAGAAGTACAAGGGAGCGAAACTCTATGTTGCGAGAGATCAGGCCGTGCGTCTGAAAAAAGATGAATATTTCGTTGCGGATCTGATCGGCATGGACGTGGTGACGGACGAAGGGAAACCTTTCGGCAGTCTGAAGGACGTGATGCCTACGGGAGCCAACGATGTTTATGTTGTGGAGCGGGAAGACAGATCTGAGGCGCTGCTTCCGGCAATCAGAGAGTGTGTTAAGGAAATCAACATGGAGAAACGGCAGATCACTGTGCATATTATGGACGGACTGTTATAAATAAGTATCGGAATCAGGACATATAAAGGAATCAGGAAGCATGATGAATTTTCATATTCTGACACTCTTTCCGGATATGGTGATGCAGGGGCTGCATACCAGTATTATCGGAAGAGCGGTGGAGAGAGAATATATTTCCATAGAGGCGGTAAATATCCGTGATTATACGCTGGACAGGCACGGTAAGGTTGACGACTACACTTACGGCGGCGGTGCAGGTATGCTTATGCAGGCGCAGCCTGTGTACGATGCCTGTATGGCAGTGCAGGAGCGGATCGAGAGACGCAGGAAAAGCAAAGAACAGGCATATAGTGCCTGCGGGATGGAGGACTGCTCTTTGCCGGCGGCAGGAAGCGGTGCGGCGCGGGTGATCTATGTGTCGCCCCAGGGCAGGACTTTTCATCAGGAACTGGCAAAGGAACTGGCAAAGGAAGAGGATCTGATTTTCCTGTGCGGCCACTACGAGGGAATTGATGAGCGTGTTCTGGAGGAGATTGTGACTGACGAAATTTCTCTGGGCGATTATGTTTTGACAGGCGGTGAACTGCCGGCCATGGTAATGATTGATGCGGTGGCCAGACTGGTGCAGGGAGTGCTGCACAATTCTGATTCGGCGGTGACGGAGTCTTTTTATGACGGACTCCTGGAGTATCCGCAGTATTCCAGACCGGAAGTGTGGCATGACAAAAGGGTGCCGGCTGTGCTGCTCAGCGGCGACCATGCCAGAGTGGATGCGTGGAGGCAGGAACAGTCTGTTCTGCGGACGAAAGAGCGGCGGCCGGATTTGTACGAGGCATACCAGCGCCGGATTAGTGGCGGAGATGATGGTTTATAAGAAATTTTCGTTTATAGGAAGTTTATAAGAGGTTATAAGAAGTTTCTGGTAAAAGTTTCTCAGGAAACAGCTTGCAAAACCTGCAAGAATATGCTAAATTATTAATGTTGCGAAAAAGATGGTCCTCTGTTACAGAATGTATTAAGAACATCCATATATTTAGGAGGCAGATTTATGAACGAGATTATCAGAGAAATCGAGAAAGAGCAGTTAAAAGAGACAGTCAGCGATTTTCACGTGGGCGATACCGTAAAGGTATACGGCAAGATCAAAGAGGGCAACCGCGAGAGAATCCAGGTGTTTGAAGGTACCGTATTGAAGATTCAGGGCGGCAGCAGCAGAGCAACCTTCACGGTAAGAAAAGTATCCAACGGTGTCGGCGTTGAGAAGACATGGCCTATGCATTCTCCTAATGTTGAGAAGGTTGAGGTAGTCAGAAGAGGTAAGGTAAGACGTGCGAAACTGTACTACTTAAGAGACCGTGTGGGCAAGAAGGCTAAGGTAAAAGAGCTGGTAAAATAAGTAAGTGGCAGAATCACAGAGATGAGCAGATATCTTGAAGAGATTTGAGATATCTGTTTTTTGTTATATAAAATTATCAAATAATTTACAAAGCTGCATGAAAATTCAAACAATTTAATTGTAAATATATGAGATGTGTAATATACTAACAATATAATTGTTATAAAAAGTTTTTAAACAGGATATTTCGACTGTTATGGCAATGACAGCGGAGCAGCGACAATACATATTGTACGAGCGCATATGAAAGAAAACGGAGACTTTAGAATGATTCTTTTTATGGTTACAAAGGAAGCAACCGAACCGTCAACAGGCAGATATCGGATTCCGGTATTATATCCGCCAGGTGATCCCGTGATATCTGAGGTTAATGTTTTGTTTGTGTCGTGGAACGAGGTGACATATCAGCTGAATGACGGAACCAGTCTGGAAATCGTTAACCTTGAACAGTTGAAGCAGGCTGTCTGGGATGCCGCTTTGAAGGATGAGTCTGCCTGCAAAATTATGATGGAGCAGTTTCAGAAACAGTATGGTATCGATATTTCTAACCTGTGGGATGATACCGGTAATCCGGCCTATCATATCATCGGGGATGTATTTTCCCGGTGGGCACATCCCATGATCGGTAATGTGGTGGTCAGCGCAGGGATACGTCCGCAGACATCCGCACGTCAGTATGTTAAAAACTGGCAGTCTTTTCCTGAAAAATATATGATACAGGCGACAAAAGACAAGATCAAAGTACTGATTGATGAGAGTATGGAAGCAGATCCTTTTCCGGGAAAAGTCAGTCCTGCGGGGCTGAACAAGTTGACAACGTCAAACCGTGACCAGGTTCGCTGCTGTAAGGATATGACGGAGCTTGCCAGGGCAGTCATCGGTGAGATTACCACCTATGCCACCAGGAAGCTGGAAAAGATTTTTGCGCTTGAATTGTGCGGTTCTCCGGGACTGCTGTGTGCACAAAAGGAGTTGATCAGATGTGTTGCTCTTACCAGGACTGAAACAGGTGTTGGTGTAAATCCAAAATTGAAAGAAATATTTATGAACTATAGGGGCAATGCGATCAAAACAACAGAGTACATATATTTCTATTTTCCATTACTTTCACGTTTGGCGAGGCAGATTCAGTGGGAGGCATTCATAAAACTGATCAATGTATATCTGGAAGAAGAACCTCAGATCCCTTATGAATCACATGCAAAACTTGATGATAGAAAACTGATAGAGGAGTGTGCGGCTGCATTTCGTGGATTTCCGGCAGTTATACGCGGTGCGATGATAATCAATGCCGTACGAAAGTTCGATAAACCTCCCAATAAACACCGTTTTACATTGCAGCTGGTGGAAAAGCCAACCCGGTTTTGGAAAGTTGCCAAGGCACCGGACTCAGGGTTTGTGCCGGCCATCACAGCTGATTTGACTGATGAGAGAGGAAAGGAATTTCAAAAATCGATATTGTTATGGAACTGGACCCGCAACGAAACAGACTTGAGCACAATTTCCTACAGAAAGTGTCTGATGCCGCTTTGGGGCGGGCCGTCCGGACATTCAGCGGGTCTGATTGATTTTTATCAGGGATATCTGGGCAGAAGAACGGTTAATGTGGGGGGAAAGGAAATGCCGATAGCATTGATCATCATGCCCTCTATGTTTACATTCTGGCGGTTGTACTATGATAAGAGAATCAATGCGATACATACAATGGCAGAGACTTTTGATGCCGGGCTTGCACGTACACCGGCAGGTGAGGATCAGATTTTCCGTCAGATCAATATAGAAGCGGCAATGGCAGATTTACCGCTGAAAGATGAATATGAGGATCCCTTTGAACTTGTTTGCGGACTGCCATATATCGGCGCTGTGCTTCCAAATATGACTGGTGTCATACACCCTCTCCGTATTATGAAGCAGATAGAGGGAAAACATTATCATAGTATGCCTGGCGGCATTCAAAGCATAGACGCTCTGGATCAGCTCATCGATGGTTTACGGGCGGGACTGAAGCGGGCAGGATTTGAAGTCCCCAGATGGGCACAGCCGATCAATGATATAGATTCGGCAGCTACAATTGCGGAGAGTAAAAGCAATCAGGTTTTTGACGGTTTTGTGATACGCAGCTTTCACTGCTTAAATGTAAAAGTATTTGATCAGGTTATGCAGGTAAATGGAAACTCCGGTTTTGCATTTTTGCCCTTTGCATCCCGGGAAGATTCGAAACTTGGCAGGCTTTATAAAAAGATCTTATCGTTTGCCGAGGCGGGAAAAATTTATCAGTTTTCAGATGACTTCCCGGATCTTCCAACCTGTTATATCGGGAATAAAACAGCACCGTTTCTTTCCGGCATATGTTTTTCTGATCTGAAAGAGTGTATTTGGGATGAGTCCGGATTTACCTGCCGCGCAGTAATTAGAACGGATGCGGATTTCTGGGAGAGTGTCAGGGAAATTGTACCGGTGAAGGATACGGAAGAAATTTTCTGCATGGTGAGACAACATGAGGAAGGCCTGCGGTTCAGAGGCGTGATCGGGGCAGAAGCCGTATATCAGGTCACGGAAAAACTGTCGTTTATGGTACATGAGGTGACATTGGAAAGCGGACTGGATGATGTGACCGGCTTTCCCTGTATTTGTGCTGCGGCAGAGATTGTTGCGGATACGGACGGCGGTGAGCATTTTGATCTGACGGTGGTGATTTCACCAGGCGGCGGCAGACTTTACATAGAAGGTGAGTATGCCGGGGGCAAAGTCCTTACCATTGCAGGTCTGCTGTCACTTTTCGGACTGGACGAAGGGGTTCGTTGTTCCGAACTGCTTCCGGATCAGGAGAGCGTTTTCGGATCGCTGGGGCTTCGCTCCGTCACGCTTACGGTGGATACAGAATCGGAGGGAATCACGCAGGCAGGTTTTACGGTCACAGCAGAAAAACCGTGGAATATTTTTGGCAATAAGATTACACTGCAGCCTTATTTTGAGATGAACATAGAATATCCTTTTGAAAGCGGGAAAAGGAAGGTTGATTACAGTGTATTGGGAAAATGGCATATCGGGAGTACGGTCTTTGACCTGATGTACCGTTCGGATCAGACCATTTATGCGTGTCTGGCGGATGATTCTATATTGAATTTTGCAGATGTTGCAGAATTGTTTGCAAAGGATATCTGTTTTCCTGCGATAAAACTGACCGGCATGGAATTGAATGCGGATGTGGCATCCGGCAGTTATTCTCTGTACCTGTCGGCAGAACAGGTGCTGGAATTTGAGGTAGGTAAGGCAAAACTCGGCATTGAGTCCCTGTCTTTTCATCTCGATTTTGCAGAGGGGAGATTCGGAGAATTAAAGCTTGGAGGAGTCTTGGCGCTGGGCGGAATTACGCTGGCATTGCATGGAAGCTATTGCAAAGATACGGGCCTTACATTTGAAGCGATGGCTTATTCAGAGGAGGATTACAGTTTAGGAGATTTTATTGCGCTGAGTGCACAGGGGTTCGGGCAGACCTTTGACCGAAGTTCCCTTCCCGGCTCTCTGCTTGCCGTGAAGATCCGTATGCTTACGGTTTCTTATCAATCGGGAGAAAAGGCTTTTCACGGGTATGTGGATCTGGAAAACGTACTTGTGGTTTCCGATGATTTTGCCATCACGGAAATTGCCCTTGAGATATCTTCCAGACAGGGTGAGGCAGTGGCATTTTGTATAATCGCCCGTATTCATGTGGGCGGAGCGGATGTATATCTGTCGGTCTCAAAGGAAAAGGGCGGATTTATACTTGCCGGAGAAGCGGAGTTTGGGGATCTGACATTTGGAAAGATCGCCGCTGAACTGGGGATCGGGACAGGGCATCTTCCTGACTGCATTTCGGAGTTTGCTGTTACAAAGCTTGGGGTGAATTACAATTTTACCACCAGAAAATTTGCACTGGACATAACCACAGACGCGGGAAGGATTTCCGCGGAAATAAGTGCAGGAGAGCAGTCGGGATGGGCTGTTGCCTATGAGGCCGATCCGAAGATTTCCGTGGATCTGCTTCAGATGCCCCTGGTGGGAGAACTGGTTCAGAAGGTTACATCGGCAGCGCCTGACCTTTCTGTGAAAGATTTTGTGCTGGCGGCATCCTCGGCAGAGGGTGTGGTATTCCGGTGCACAGCATTGGGCAGTGCGTGTACGGTGGAACTTTATAAGCCGGCGCCGCATGATACAGTGATACAGAGAAAAGCAGATCAGATAGAAGAAATATGCCAGTATAAAGGCTGTGAGCCGGGGCAGCAGGCCGGGAACAGCAACGGCATCGGAACCGTACCGGAAACAGTAAAATGGATTAAACTGAATAAAACCATTTCGATCCTGACGGTTTCGAAAGCGGGAATCGGTCTGGATGGCAGCAGAGTTGTGCTGCTTCTGGATGCGTCGCTTGCCCTCTCACCTTTTACTTTCAGTCTGGCGGAGGCCGGTGCAGGGATCAATCTTTCAAAATTGTCGGATGCGGCCTTTTATCTTTCGGGATTCGGGGTGTCGTTTGACAACGGTGCACTGGCGGTCAGCGGAAGCTTTTCCAGAAAGCAGAGGGCCGGAAAGGAAGTCTATGCCGGTTCTCTTCTGGTGAAGTGCAAGGCGGTTACGGCAATGGCTGTGGGAGAATATTCTTCCGGTTCGCTGTTTGCTTATATGGCGCTTTCTGCGGCGATTGGCGGTCCGCCGGCGTTCTTTGTGACAGGGCTGGCGCTGGGCTTCGGATACAATAAGAAGCTTACCTTGCCGTCGGTAGAAAAAGTACCGGAATATCCGCTGATCAAGGCCGTACAGAAAGGTTTTGATGCGCATACGCTGGATGAACTGAACAGATATATCACAGAGGAAGGCAGGCAGAATTTCCTGACGGCCGGTGTACGGTTTACTTCCTTCAAAATTGTGGACGGATTTCTGCTTTTGTCGGTTTCTTTCGGGAAAAAGTTTCAGATCGGGGTGCTTGGAACTGCGGATATATCTATGCCCCCTCATGCACCGTCTAATCCTGTAGCGAAGGCACAGCTTGCTCTGCGTGCGGAATATGATCCGTCAGCCGGGGTGTTCTGTGCGGAGGCGCGGCTGACATCCGAGTCTTATATTCTGTCCAGAGATTGTAAATTGACAGGCGGATTTGCGGCGTTTTTCTGGTTTGACGGCAGTGAACACAGCGGTGATTTCGTGATTACGCTGGGAGGATATCATCCGGCATTCCAAAAGCCGGATCATTATCCGGAAGTGCCGCGGCTTGGATTAAACTGGAATATTAATTCACATTTAAATATATCCGGCGAGATGTATTTTGCGCTTACGCCCGGCGCGGTGATGGCCGGCGGCAAGCTGAGTGCGGTCTACACATTGGGAAAACTGCGTGCATGGTTTATCGCCTGGGCGGATTTTATCGTGTCATGGAAACCTTTTTATTACCGGGCGGAGATCGGTGTGTCGCTGGGCGCTTCTTACCGGGTTGATGGCTGGTTTATCCATAAGACTTTTTCCATTGAACTGGCGGCGAAGCTTGCACTCTGGGGACCGGAGGTACAGGGACGGCTGCATGTTTCGTGGTTCATCATTTCTTTTACCATCTCTTTTTCCAAGGGAGCGGATCATTCAGGCGAGACGCTGGACTGGGAAAAGTTCAAGGAATCGTTTTTACTGGATGATGCGCAGAACCGTAGAATGAAAATGAACAGGCAGAGTGTTGAAGGTTCTCGTGGCGATACGGATATCCTTGCGGTTACAGTCACGGGCATTGCCGGGCAGACTCCTGACGGAACAGACATCATTACGCCCAACGGATTTGGCATAACGCTGGTATCCAGAATACCCGAACAGGGAAACGTGCGGCCTGTGAACAGCGCAGAGCTTAAGTCAAAGATCGTGCTGACGGTAGAAGACGAAAAGAAAAGTAACATGAATGACAGATTCCGGCAGAGCAGTGTGACAAAAAATGTACCGGCGGCTCTGTGGAAGAGTGCACCGGATCAGAAGGACAGACTGCGGGAAGAGAGTCTGTTAAAAGATGCCCGGTGCGGGACGACTTATGAACTGCAGAGTGAAGTGCGGGAACAGGAGTTGTTCCCGAAATCCCGGTTTATTTCCATGGAAGAGCTTTACCGGAATAATACGCTTGTGTATGACGATTGTTTCCGGTTTGTTTCAGAGCAGCAGATGAAGCTGTCTGATGAGGATTCTATCCACAGATTTGCACAGAGCGCAGACAGTGCAGAGACAAAAAAGAGGAGGCAGCAATATCTGGCCGAAAACGGTATTACAGAGCCGGTTTCCATCCCGGTGTTTGCCGGAGAGGTCGAGAACTGGCTGGCTGAAGAATTGTTGATCCGCACTTGAAAGAAAGCGGGTTGTGGCAGAAATGGAGCAGACTATGAATTTTCAGGATCAGGATTTCAAGCTGGCGGATTATATAAAGCCGGCCATCGGGGAAGGAAGATATACGATCACCGGTAAACAGGAAGTTTTCCAGCCGGCGGCCGATACTTTTCAGGTAACAAAAGAGATCTGTGTTGCGGCGAATACAAGAACACTGGCACAGCAGGATGTGTTCAGTGTGTATCCTTTACCGGAGCAGCAGGGTGATTTTGCAGGTGTTCTTCCTTTTCTCGTATTGAACGATCAGACTTATCCGTGGATCCGTCACTGGCGGGACGATATTGACGGGCGGCCGGTTCCCTGGCTTGCACTGATCGTCGTATCCGAGGAGGAGGGAGCGGAGGAGATTGACGTGAAGCATGGAAAACTGCCGGAACAGAAAGAAAAAGGTGTCTTTTTTCCGCTGAAAGAAGGGGAAGTGACAGCTTGCCGGGAGGATGATAACATTCATATTCTTACGGTGCCGAGGCAGACCTGTCTGGATATCATGCCTGAGGCGGCAGATCTGCAGTGGCTTACCCATGCAAAGTTTGTGGATCTGTCGGCATCAGAGGATTCTGTTGCGGAGCAGGACGGATGGTTTTCTACGATCATAGCCAACCGGTTTGTGCCTTCCTTTGAGGGGCGTTGTGTGAAAAGCACTGTTCACCTGGTTGCCGTTGACGGCTATTTAAACAGTGACATACCGGCAGACTGCGACAGGGTGCGGTTTATATCTATCTACCATTGGAACATTTATTCTGAGAAAACACAGGAGCAGTCGTTTGTCTCCTTGATGGACGGCATCGGCAGCCATTCACATTCCGTGAAAGAGCAGTCCTTAAAGCCGCATTATCTGCGAACCGGTGAAAAAACATATTCCCGTTATCATTCGCCGCTTGTACCTTATCACCCAGAGCGGTATGAAAATCTGGGCGGGGAGGAGCGTTATACGGCGGACGGCAGAATGATTTATGATGCAGAGAACGGGATTTTGGATATCAGTTATTCCGCAGCTTTTAATCTGGGCAGGCTGATCAGCTTAAGCCGGCGCGCAGAGGCGGAGAAGATCGTGGCGTGGCGGAAGGAACAGGCAATGAGGGTACATCTTGACATGCTTGGCCAGGAGATTGGCGTGTCGCTTCCGGACCTGTGCGAGATTTGTGAGAAGCTGTCAGAAGGCGGCGGGACGCTGTGAGGAAGCAAAAATATTTCAGTGGAAGGAAGAGCAGGAGGCAGCAGAATTATGAGACGGCGAATGGTTATGGAACGGGCGGCAGAACATGAACGAAATGCGAAAAGATATATTCCCGTGAATGTTCCTGAAAATCTTAAAGAATATGCAGATGAACTGCGGCTGTTGAAAGGTGTTCCGCTCACATATCTGCTCACAGAAGCATCGGATCTGCCAGAAGAAAGCATCCGCTTTTTTCATCTGGACATCAATTGGACGGACGCCCTTCTTGACGGCGCTTTTTCCATCGGAAGGGTGTGCACCGGGGATGCTCTGTCGGATACGGTAACGCTGAAAGGAGCAGGCGGAGACAGGCATTATAAGGATATGCCCAGAATAAAGCGAATGCATCCGAATCACAGGCAGCATGTGTTAAGAGATGCCGCGGGCGGCGCAGAGGAAGATTACAGACAGGTGAGCGGATTTTTGCTGCATTCCCGGCTTGTGAGTGAAAAAAAGGGACTGCATTTATACGGTTATGACAGGGCCGGCGCACCTGAGGACAATATGGATGACGGCACGCCGCTGCCGGTACTGCGCATGGAAACCATCGGGGATCATCTGCTGCTGGCATTGTTTCACGGCGAGGTCTATCAGATCATAATTGAAGAACCGAAGACAGGACTTCGATTCGGCGTATCATCCGTGGATGTTTCGGCAGGTGCACTCTCACGCAGCATTGACCTGCGTTCTGCAAAGGACAGTGCAGAATTGGGAAAAAGAGTGGGAAGCTTCTGCATCGACGGTTTTACGGAGGATAACGGCAGACTGCATGCGGGGCGGCTGGCGGAGGCAGTGGGAAGAGAATTGAGAGAAAAAGGGGCGCTGGGGGCGGAGCAGATCACGCCGGCCCGGTTTGCATTTGAAATGATCGCGGTAGCACATCGGGCGAAGCTTACTGCGTCGGACAGTTGAAAGGAGAGAGACAGAAAATGGCTGATAAGATAGTGATTCCGATGATCGTACTGGCACGTCATCTGAAAAATCCGCTTCCTGTGCCGGCGTTGAATCCAAATTATAAAACTGCGCTGCGTTCCTATCTGGGCAAGGACGGAACGCCGGCAGCTTTTAACACAAATCTTTTGCTGAAACGGGGCGTGCATCTGCATTTTATTCTTCCTTCGGCGCTGAAAAAGGGGTGTGAAGTGACGGGCGAGAATGGAGAAAAGACCATGGATTATCCGGCTGTCCCGGATCGCTATGTGGTGACAAGGATGTACCTGAAAAATCACAAGATCGAGACGGACAGCCATATTGTGGAAAGTAATTTCTACTCTCTTGAGGATACATACAGCGACAGCATAACAATCCCCAAATTTGACGATCTTCGTCCGAGACACCGTTTCCGTTATATGGGGCGGACTTATCCGGCTCACGGGCCGGTTCCGGAGCCAGCGGGAGAATGGGGATACTTTGACAGGATTACGGCTCTGGGTGCGGGAGATCCGATGTTTTCGGCATATTATCCAAGCTGTTCCAGCGTGTTCGGATTTTATGACAGCCTGGAAGGCGTGCCGGAGGATGCAGTGCTGACCTATTGTGTGACAGGAGTTTATTCCGATCCGTCCAATGATCTTTTTTATCAGGTACAGAATGCAGATGATATGAAAAAGATTTTGACAGATTATGGTCTGTCTCTTGTGGATGAAAATGCAGTGTGCCGGTCCAGTATGGTATTCGGCGTGGCGGGCGGCATTGATCTTTCGAAGGATCAGCCGGTGCCTGTGGGGGAGGTCAATATCGGCATCGGTAAAAGTTCTGCAGAGGCGTTGTCGGCCATCATCAGTGAAAAGCATTTCCAGGGAAGGGAAGACATGGAGCGGCTGCTGACCTCGATTCAGTATAATACGGCTAAGGAAGCAGCCTCGCCGGACGGTGATTTTAAGATTGATGACGATATTCATTACCGGGGATTTTCCAGACTGGATCCCATAGAGAGAGCTTACAGCGTGAAACTGCCAAAGAACATGAAAGAGGAGGCACAGCACAGAAGTTCAGAAACCACAGCCGGGCCGGCAGCAGAGGATGAAACTGATGCAGTGCGCATGGAGCATATGGCGGAGATGGAAAAGCAGTATACAGAACTGGCGGCTCTGGAACGGGAAACCGGTAAAATGCGCCGTATGCTGGAATACCGGAAAGATTCACTCTATTATCTGTGGGAGCTTTATGAGGGAGCAGGCACGGATCGGGCAAAGAAGATCATGGGATATATGGACCCGCTGGTTACGCAGATCGAGGCACTGAGAGAAGAGATCTATGGGAAACTCACAGAGGCAGAAGAAAAGAAAAACGCTTTGGAAAAGAAGCTTGCACGGATCGGCGGAACGCTTGAGGAAGAAGCCTGTGAACCTTTCTTTCAGCCGGAGGATCCTGCACTGATGCTGTCTGGTGAAGGCATGAACAGAACTTATGCCTTCGGGGAGGACGGGCGCTTTGAAGAGGATGGTACGCTACTGTGTCTGATTGGGCCATTGACGGCGGATATACTGGAAAAAGAGATTACAGATTTTTTTGCAGATCCATATTCAGCAGATTTACAGGCGCAGGTTTCAGGCACAGACTTGTGGGAAGAATGTAAGCCATATATTGTATCGGCGGTACTGCTGGATGAGAAAAACCTGTTACCGGGGCTGGGGATTTCTCCGGTGATTTGTGAGAAGGTTTCGCCTGTGGCTTATAACGGGAATCCCACGGAACAGATTACGCTTCTGATGCAGTGGGAATCGGTTTTTTATCCGGATTATTCCGATGCTGTTCCGGCAGAAAGTGTTTTCCGGTACGGAGACACGGATTATCTGTATCAGGGCAGCAGGTCACGGCACGGGGTACACAGCGAGGGCGCTACCGTTCTTACGCCTCACGGTGTCTATCGTCTGCAGGAGCAGTTGGAGAAATATCTTTCAGAACATTCGGATGATCCCGAAATGACTGCTCTGGCCGGACAGGTCAGGGATCTGGCGGCAGTATCCCAGAGTCTGGGCGGTTTTTTAATTGACTTGTGCGGGCTTGGCCATGCTTTTCAATATCCCGTTACGATCGATCCGAAGGATGCTTATTCCATGAAAATTGCGGACTGTATTTCAGCTGACAAAAGGAAATTTTATGAACCGGAGGCAGAGCGGCTGGCGGTGTTGGATCATGCACAGATTTTTCCCCTCAGGGAGGGATATTTCGGTCTGTCAAAGCTTGCCATGGTATCTTCCTATGGAGAGCAGAGAAAGCTGTTGGATGACGAACTTGCTTTTCGGGGAAAAAGATATATTTCTGAGAATCTGCAGCCGGTGCAGGACGGATTGTGTTTTTTGCCGCTGGCACTCACTTCTGCAGCCAGACTGTCGGTGGATTTTGTGACGGCAGCAAACCGGGCGGTCTTCTCATCACCCTTTCCGGGAGGGACGCCTGTGATCGGCATTTTTCTGCCGGATCTGCTGAACCGGAATCTGAATGTGTTTTCCGGTTTCGGTAAAAGGCTGGGCGTGTTGAAGACTGCATACAGAAATAGGGGTGGAAAAAAACGGGCAGTGGGCAGGTTTGTTTCGACACCTGACACAGCGGAAACGATGGATCCGCGGATCAGGAACCTGATCGATGCCTTGACACAAGACACATCGGCTTTTGCGGAGGTAATGGCAGCCATTGACATAAAGCTGAATGCTACCCTTCCCATGTCCCAGAGCCATTTCATATACGGGCGTGCGCTGGTATTGGCGGAGGTGGCGGTGGAACTGGAATATTACGGTGCACCCCACTGGTCGAAGAAGGAAGAGGATATCGGCCGGTTTGATGATATGGGGCTTTCTGCACAGGAATTTCCGATCATGTTCGGTGACAGAAACAGGAGGACGGACGGGGTATGCTGTGGCTTTACCCGCGACTTCAGCAAGGGATTTGCGGCTTTCGGGGTGGAACTGGCGGATGCGGAATATCTGAGCGCACCGGCAGTTACCGTGAAAGGATCGGGAGAAGCAGAATATGTGCCGTTATTATTTGACCCGATGCTGAAAGTTACGGTCAGCACGGGAATCCTTCCGGTAAAACAGGTGGAGATCTGCGGAGAACATACTGATTTTTCCGAATATCAGTTGTGTGCAGCGGAATTGAATACGGTGCTCACGCAAGGGACACGGGCGGAGCTTCCCGATTTTGCAAAGGGTGCGGATTACAGTCTTTTGTATGGTATAGGAAATTATGAAGAAGTGAAAATCGTGAGCAGCGTCCTCTCAATGGGCGAGATCAGTGAGACAGGCTCGATGATCGTCGACGGTATGCTCACGGAAAGGAGAAAACCAGAAAAGTAAATGAGAAGAAGAGAGGGAACAGAAAAACAGGCAGAGGCAGGAAAACAGATAGAGGCAGAAAAACAGACAGAGACAGAAAAGCAGATAGAGATGATAAAGCAGACAGAGATAACAGAACAAATTCAGACAGCGGGCGGCATTCATGTAACCATGCCGGCGAAAGTTTTTTTTTCGAAAGATCCATCCGTTTATATCGTGAAGAATGATTTTTATATAACCATAACCGGAGCAATACCGGCACAGAAGGAACCGGCAGAGCGAACCTGTGCCGCGAAAGGAGAAGAATATCCGGCGATTTATATTAAGGGGTTCGAGCAGCTTTTTGATGACGGAATTTCCAGGCATGACCAGATGGATGCCTTCTTCAAAATGTTTCATGTGAACGGCAATAAGGACTGGGAGATCGGTTACGGGAAGTTCAGGGATACAGAAGAGGAATGTGTCGTGATCACCACCGCGTCTCTTTCCCTGAAACCAGATTTTTCCGTAGGATTTCAACTGTCTGACAAGTGCGCTTTCACAAAAATACTGGAAGATACAAGCCCCATAGCGCTGGATGTTTATGTGGATGATTTCGACAGTTTTTTTCCTGATCTGGACAGCCGTATCCGATTTACGCTCAGTCTTGAGAGAGGATATGCCGTCTGTATCGAGCGGTTTGGCGCATATATGCCATCAGATCCGGATACGGCTGTGACGGCAGTACATAAAGGAGATTCCTGCAGCGTTTCATGGCGGATCGAACAGGATGAGAAAGCATCGGCTTTTCTGTATGACGAAAACGGTACGATAGTGGCTAATCTGCCGCCGTACACGGCGAAGATCGATAAAGACCGGAAATTTATGCTGCTTGCTTATAATGATTACTGTTCAGTGCAGCAGTTTTTGACTGTGTACCGGACGCTGTGGAGCAGGACGGGAGAAAACACGGAAGGATTTCCGAAGACAGACAAAGAAGGACGTTTTAAAATCTATCAAAATTATGGGGGCAGCTATTTTCTGTATGTTCATCCCAGGCTGTATGTCAGCGAAGACTGCACAACATGGGAAGTGTATGCCGAAAATACCACTGCGGTTTCCGGCTATACCTTTTATTCTTCGGCTTTTTCGGAAAATAAATTCTGTGTATGCTATCTGGACGCAGGAAAGATCACATATTGTGAGATGAACTGGGAGGATAAAAAATGGTCTGAATATGTTATGGACAGATCCGGCCTGGCTGGTGCCTATGCCCTTTTATCCGATCCGAAAAAAACAAGGCTTGTACTTGCGGTGAAGGACGGACTGGCTGTTTATGAACTGAGAGGCGGGACACTGTTGAACGGGGAGTTTATCGAGGCACCGCAGGATACGGAGCTTTTGTCAGCGGATGTTCTTGCCGACGGCAGGAAGAGTTATGTGGCAGCAGTCTGTGGTAACGGCAGAGTGTACTTTTATGATCTGGATGATGATTTCAGAAACAATATTTTTGAATGTCCGAGGCTGAAGGATGATAATATCTGGCTGGTGAAATCCAATGCAGTGTATATTTTGTTAAACGGGTATGTTTTTGAAGTAAATGACCGGGAGAAGTTTATGGATATGCATTATTTTCCGGAATTTATGAAAGAAACCCGGCCGGCGGTGGGAGCATTTGACAGGGAGGTGATCAGAGGAATCTTCCAAAATGGAGAAAGGACAGAAAGCTGGAATTATCATTTTTAGGTAAAGATGAAAATACAAATTTGTTCCTGCGGACCAAATTCGCAGGTTACGGAAAGGCATGGTTATTAATATGAATAGACAATCTGTTTCAGGAGAAGTGATGGTGACAGGAGATCTGGACTGCATTGAGTTGATCGAAGAGGGGTGTCTTATTATTTCTGAAAAGCTGACAACACTTACGATCAATAAACTGATCAATCACAAGACCTGCCCGTGTATCAATGATTTTGATATTCTTGTCACAGGAGAGGACGGAAAAGATGCCGCCCACGGAACGGGTGAAAACGGCGAGGACGGACATAACGGCGGCGAGATCACAATCAGGGTAAAGGATCTGGAAGGAGACATACATATTAAGGCTTCCGGCGGAAAAGGCGGAGCGGGCGGTACAGGACAGTCCGGCGCAGAAGGTGGAAAAGGCGGTGACGGTGGTGACGGCGGCGATGGCGCTGTGGTGGAGTTTTATTATGACAGGAAGGATCTCGACTCTACAAGCTATGTCTATGTATATTCCGCAAAAGGCGGCAAGGGAGGATTTGGAGGAAACGGCGGAGAGTGTACTTCCGGCAGAGGTACAGGCGGCCGGTGCGGACAGGAAGGAACAAAGGGCGGCAGATTCGGTGACGGTGGAAAGGGCGGCGCTATGGGGAAGGACGGAAAAATAACGATCCATCATCCCGATGGCGGCGTATCTGTCAACGGGATCGAATGTGAGGCAGGAGAAAAGGCATCGCCGGCAGCAGGACAGAGCATACTTGACCTGAGAAAGGACAGGGATCTGAGGATTTTTATCCAGGCTTATGGTGGAGAAGCGCACTTGAAGGAATATCCGAAAATCTGGTCGGCGGTCAGGAAGATACGTGAAACAGGCGGTGTTTTATGTAGAGAAGGACTAGTGGATCCCGACTCGCAGATTATGTTTGAGACGGATATGGCACAGGTTATACAGATCGGTGCCGCAGGCTGCTTTTACCCC
>CAJUJP010000048.1 GCA_910586615.1 uncultured Lachnospiraceae bacterium | reverse complement strand
CCGCGTTATACCCCCCCCCGGCATTTTCCTGTGCCATGACGGTTAGCGGAACCGCATCCAGTGCCATCCCCGCAGCCAGCACCACCGAGAGCAGCAGCGCCACCGTTCTCTGCAACAGGTTTCCTTTCTTTTTTCTCATAGTAATGATTCCTCCATTTCTGCACCTTCTTTGTGTGCCGGTTTATCTTATGCATTCACTTTACCAAACCGGTGTATTATCACAACCCCTCCGGCACAGTTTGCACTTTTCAGGGTATAATTTGTAAAGGGGCTGCACTTTTCGCAGGCAGGAAGGTTACAAGCAGGAAACCGCCGGACAGAAACTGCCCGGCGGTTTAATAATTATGAATGTTAGTTGAAGAAAAGTTCTTCTTTATTTATCTATCTGTTGTTTTATTGATGGCCCTCTTTAATTTATTTTTGATCCTCTGCAATGCGTTATCTGTTGACTTTTCATCTCTCCCCAGCACTCTGGCAATCTGCTGATACCCCATACTGGTCAGATAAAGATCCAGTACCTGCTTTTCAAAACTACTGAGTTCCCGTTCAAACATCTGCTCAAGCTGTACTACATTTTCTCTGTCGATTACAACTTCTTCCGGGCTCTGTCCGGCGTGAGAGGCAAGCACATTTACAAGTTCTTCTTCCTCCCCGTCATGGTTCATGCTTACATTGCCGTAAAGAGATACATAAGTATTGAGCGGAATATGTTTTTGCCGTCTGGATGCCTGCACAGCCGTGTACATCTGTCTGGATACACATAAATCTGCAAAAGTCAGAAAACTGGCATCCCGGCCGCTGTCATAATCCCGCAATGCCTTAAACAGCCCGATCATGCCTTCCTGGATCAGATCCTCATTATCTGCCCCCAGTATATACATAGATTTTGCCTTGCTTCGGACAAGATTCTTATATTTATTCATAAGATATTCCGTGACACTCTCCTCACCGTCCCTGAGACGGATGATGAGCTCCTCATCACTGTATAACGCGTAGTCTTCGTTCATATCGCTCCCGATTTCCTTATTCGTCCGGATTTCCTGTTCCTGCCGGTTTTTTATCTTCTTCTCCGCTTTGGCCTCCGGATCCGGTCTCATCATAATGTTCTATGATCCTGGCCGCAAAATGTTCCGCCATAATCTGATACCCTTCATGATTGCCGTGCACGCCGTCGGGCATATAATCCGCTACAACATTCGCATCATGGGAATCAAGAATATTGGAATTATACAGATCTATCACCTCATAGTCATGCTCATCGGCCAGCGTCAGCATAACATCAACAAACCTTTGCTGGGGAAGCAGATAATCCCGTTCTTTCATCAAATAATCCTGCAGTACGTTAGGCAGTGGTGTGGCAAAGAAAATCTCCGCATTCGGATATTTTTCGCTGAGTCCGCCCATCAATTCATCCAGATCGCCGCAAAAAGTACGGTATGCTCGCTCTTCCAGGCTGCCAAACTCCTTGTCCGAAACGCAAAATCCGTCATTTGTGCCTCCCATAACAATAATAATATCCGTATCCGCCGGTATCTCCTGATAGCGGTCCACATACGCATCCGCCCAATAGCGGCCGATTGACGAACCGCCGATACCCAGATTATATACTTCCTCCGCTCCAAGCAGCTCTTTCAGTTTTGCCGGATAGGAATACTGCTGGTAATTCTCCTCTCCGTCCAGATTAGAACCCGCCGTAATACTGTCGCCAAGGCAGGCGATCTTAAGTCCGGAAAAATCCTGCCGTTTCTCGGCAATCCGCTCCCGGTCTGACTGATTCACCTCCAAAGTTTCTTCGAGCGAAGTCCGCAGTTCCCGCCGCTGCGCCAGCGTCATGCCCTCAGGTTGTTCATATATTTCCCGCCAGGCATCAAAAATGCTGCTGTTTGTCATGGAACCGTCATAATAGTTCACTTCTCCGCCATTGCCGGATGCCCCTCCCGGAAAAGCCCCGGACAGTAAACCATTGGCCGACACCGTACCACCTGGCCATAGAATCATATTACCCGATACCGTGCCATAGGGCAGTCTGATTGTGTTGCCTGAAACAGTAACGCCCGAAAGAAGAACCACATTACCCGACACCGTACCTCCCGGCAGGATCATCCTGTTCCCCGATACCGTGCCGCCCGATAAAATTTCTGCACGATCCGAAGGCCTGCCGTCCGGCAGTATCACCCTGTTCCCCGAAACTGTATCATCTGACAGCATCAATGTATTCCCTGATACCGTAACGCCCGGTAAAATTACTCCATACCCCGCTCCTGCACCGTCAGGCAGTATCACTCCATTGCCCGACACTGTACCGCCTGTCAGTATGACTACATTTCCCGACACCGTACCCTCCGGCAAAGCTGCTCCATCCCCCGTTCCTGCACCATCAGGCAGTATCACTCCATTCCCTGATACCGTGCCGCCTGCCAGTATCACCCCATTGCCCGACACCGTGCCGCCTGCCAGTATCACCCCATTGCCCGACACCGTGCCGCCTGTCAGTATCACTACATTGCCCGACACCGTACCCTCCGGCAGCACTATGGTATTCCCTGAAACCGTACCAGCCACCAGTACCATATCATTTCCTGATACAGTGGTGTCTGGAATATCGGTTTCGATGACTATATCAGTCAATTCACTTTGCTGAACCTGTGTCAGAAACTGTTCCAGCTTATCCCTGTCTTTGGTCAGTTCCTGAATCTCACTCCGCATCTCCTGCACTCTGCCCTGGGCTTCTTCGTTTCGGGCAAAAACCTGCGCAAGCTCCAATTCTTCCTGTTCTCTGGCAAGCCGTCTGTCAGTATCATAGACCTGATAGGCTTTCAACCCGGCTACGGCCACAAGTACCGCAGTCAATATGAAGATCATTACGATCAAATACTCATTAATCTTTTTCATTACTCCGCCATTCTGCCGCACAGACGATCGAATTATCCCCGCATTCTCTGCCGCACGATTTCATAGGCCAGCACTCCTGCCGCCACGGAAGCATTAAGGGAATCTATATCCCCTTTCATCGGTATTGCGGCCGTAAAATCACACTTTTCTTTCACCAGGCGACCCACGCCGCTGCCCTCACTGCCGATCACCAGACCGACAGCGCCTTTTAAGTCCAGATCATACATTGGCGTGCCGTCCATATCAGCACAGACAAACCACAGCCCTTCTTTTTTCAGTTCCTCGATGGTTTTTCCCAGATTTGTCACCTTGGCCACCGGCGTATAGTTAATGGCACCGGCGGAAGCCTTTGCCACCGTGGCCGTCAATCCCACCGCACGGTTTTTCGGAATGATCACACCGTGAGCGCCTGCCAGATTCGCGGTACGAATAATCGCCCCCAGATTATGGGGATCTTCAATATTATCCAGCAGAAAAATGAAAGGCGCCTCTCCCTTCTCCCGCGCTTTATCCAGAATATCCTCTACCTCCGCATAGGAATAGGCCGCCGCACAGGCTATGACCCCCTGATGTTTTCCGGTTTCGGACATCTGGTCGAGGCGTTCTTTTGCCACATATTTGATCATTGTGCCTTTCTTCGATGCTTCTCTCTTTATGGTAAGAACGGGGCCGTCCTGACACCCGTCAAGTACGAACAGCTTGTCTATCGTTTTACCGGCGCGAAATGCTTCCAGAACGGCATTCCGTCCTTCTATTGTAAATTCGGTGTATGACATAATGATGTTGTATTCCTTTCCCAGACTGTATCATATTATCATTTCAAGCGCATTGAGCGCCTCCCTGATCAGGGAAAGCATCCTCTCCTGCCGCCCCTGCAGATACAGATAACCGCAGAGTGCCTCGAATCCGGTAGCCTTTCGGTATTCGATGATGGATGCATTCTTGGCAGAAGTGTAAGACTTGGCGTTCCGACCGCGGTGGAAAACCGCCTTCTCCTCTTCCGTAAGCCGGTTTCCCAGCGCATCAATCATCTTCGCCTGCACACGGGCATTCACATAGTTTACCGTCTTCTTATGCAGATTGCTGGCGGAACGGTTGCCCCGCTCCACCACGATGGTCCGAATCACCAGATCATAAATGGCATCCCCGATATAGGCAAGGGTCAATGGCGAATAGGTTCGAATATCCACTTCTTTACAATCAAAATCTCTTTTGATCGCATCTAAGATCGTTATGCTCTCTTCCATTTGACACCCTCTCGTGTATCTTCCAGAATAATCCCCTGAGCCGCCAGAGTATCTCTGATTTCATCCGCCCGCGCAAAATTCTTCGCTTTTCTGGCATCCTGCCTCTCCTGGATCAGCGCTTCAATCTCCGTATCCAGTATTTCTTCTTTTTTATCTACGATCAGGCCGCAGATATCGGACAGCAGAACGATTTCATCCTTTAATGCCTGTACAAAGGCTTTTCCTGACTCCTCCGACACATTGGTATTTGTAAATTTTACCAGTTCAAAAATAGCCGAAACCGCATCCGCAGTATTAAAATCATCATCCATCGCCTCATCAAATTTTGTGATAAAGGCTTTTGCCTCATCAAGAAGCTCCTGCTCTTTTGCCGTCAGTTCGCCGTCCTTTGCATTTTCCAGCAGGAAATTCAGGTTTGCCACGCTGGTCACGATCCTGTCCAGTCCGTTTTTCGCCGCCTCCATCAGATCCGCGCTAAAATTAAGGGGACTTCTGTAATGTGCCGACAGCATAAAGAAACGCAGCACCTGCAGATCATATTTTTCACTGATGTCCCTGACCGTAAAAAAATTGCCGGCTGATTTGGACATTTTCTTATTATCAATATTCAAAAAACCGTTGTGTACCCAGTATTTTGCGAACGTTTTGCCGTTTGCCGCCTCCGACTGGGCAATCTCGTTCTCATGATGGGGGAAAATCAGATCTTCGCCGCCTGCATGAATGTCGATTTCATCTCCCAGATACTTTTTACTCATGACGGAACACTCGATATGCCAGCCCGGACGGCCGTCACACCAGGGAGACTTCCAGAAAGGCTCTCCTTCCTTTTTCGGTTTCCAAAGCACAAAATCCAGTGCATCCTGTTTCTGGTCTTCACCGGACACCAGCAGAGAACGCCCGCCGCTCCTTAAATCGTCCAGATTTTTGTGGGAAAGTTTGCCGTACTCTTTAAAGCTTCTGGTCTTATAATATACTGTGCCGTCTTTCGCCACATAGGCATACCCTTTGTCGATCAGCGTCTGGATCATCTCGATCATGCCGTCAATCTCCTCGGTGGCCTTGGGATGAGTGGTTGCCTCCTTCACGTTCATCGCTTCCATATCTTTCTTGCACTCCTGGATGTAACGCTCGGAAATCACGGAAGGATCTACCCCCTCCTCATTAGCTTTCTTAATAATTTTATCATCCACATCGGTAAAATTGGAAACAAAATTCACCGCATACCCTTTATGCTCCATATACCGCCGTGCAGTGTCAAACACGATCATCGGCCGTGCATTGCCGATATGGATCAGGTTATACACCGTTGGCCCGCAGACATACATGTTAACCTTCCCTTCCTGCAAAGGAATGAACTCTTCTTTTTGTCTTGAAAGTGTGTTAAAAATCTTCATTTCATGTGCTCCTTCCACTTAAAATCATATTTTTCTGCCACAAGCCCGGAACATAACTTCGTTACGTCCGGCAGCGTTCTCTCTGTTCTTTCTGTGATATGCACGGATATCAGTGAGCTTCATGTCCTGTTCTCACATCCTGTCTCATATCCTGTTCTCATGTCCTGTTCTCATATTCTGTTCTCATATTCTGTTCTCATATTCTGTTCTCATATTCTGTTCTCATATCCTCTTCGCGTCCCCATCTCTTAATCTCCCGCTCCAAATCCAGCAGCCGGTTGGTCAGTTCCGCATTGGCCCGCTGTAATCCTATGATATCTTCTCTGACCGGATCAGGCAGATTGATCTGATCCAGTTCCTCCTGCGGCAGCGACTGGTTATTGCGCTTCACCACCCGCCCCGGCACACCCACTACGGTAGAACCGGGCGGCACTTCCTCAAGCACCACACTGCCCGCGCCAATCTTACTGTTATCACCGATTTTAAAGGAACCCAGCACTTTAGCGCCCGTACTGATCATCACGTTATTACCGATGGTAGGATGCCTCTTGCCCTGTTCCTTGCCGGTACCGCCCAGCGTCACGCCCTGATATAGTGTCACGTTGTCGCCGATGACCGTAGTCTCTCCGATAATGACGCCGTTTCCATGATCAATAAAAAATCCTTTGCCAATCTTCGCACCCGGATGGATTTCTATGCCTGTTTTACGCACTGCTCTCTGTGATACCCATCTGGCCAGAAAAAAATGCCGTCTGATATACAGCTTATGTGCAATACGATAATAGATCATGACCTTAAAGCTGGGATACAGAAAAACCTCCATATCGGAATGAATGGCCGGATCACGTTCTCTTATGATCTTTATTTCCTCTTTAATGTTTTGAATAAATCCCATATCTTTTCCTTCTTCCTGTCCCACCATAAAAAAACCGCGGTTTCTGCCCTACTCCGGTCTGGAAATAGAGACGAAATAATCCGCGGTTCCACTCTACTTAAAGAATGCCTCTGTGCCTGCATTCTTTCACTCAAAAACCTGTAACGGGGTCAGCCGGGCCAAAGGCCGGACTCCCGGGCGCACTTCCCATTGTCTTCGCAAGAACCGCTTACAGCCGGCGGCGGCTCCTCTCTGCTGCTTCTGACAAAGGTACTCTTCCCTTTCAACATCCTGATCTATTCACTTGCCAGCGTCTTACTGCTCTTCCTGTATTTCGTGTCCAGTTCCTGCAGCCGCTTCCGGCACTCCAAAAACAGTTCTGAATCATCGCCTGCCGCAGGAAAATCACTATATCGGCGCCGCTCTGCCTTGTTTTATCCAGCAGGTTCTGCTATTAGAATATGCAAAATACATGATTTTGTCAACCGGATTCTGTCTTGTCTTCCGACGTAACATATCTGCCCGGCCTGCTGCTTCCTCCGACATATACCACCTGCCTGGCTTCACTGTCACGACATAACGCACGTTATCCCTGTCTCGGACATCCGCTGCAGCCGCTGCACTTCCTGGCACTGACATCCTCACTATACAGTTCTCGCGGACTGGTCAGCATACACACCGCCTGAGACGAAATGCCTTCACCCGTACCGGTAAAGCCAAGCCCCTCTTCAGTGGTTGCTTTCACGTTTACCTGTTCTGTCTCGATCCCCAGCGCCGCCGCGATGTTCTCCCGCATCCGGTCGATATGGGGCCTCATTTTAGGCGCCTGGGCAATGATGGTTGCGTCAATATTCTCGATAAGAAATTTATTTTCTTCCAAAAGGCCGCCCACATGTTTCAACAGTTCTATGGAAGATATTCCTTTATATGCAGGATCCGTGTCCGGAAAATGTTTCCCGATGTCCCCCAGCGCCGCCGCACCCAGCAGCGCATCCATGATGGCGTGGAGAAGCACATCCGCATCCGAATGCCCGAGAAGTCCTTTTTCATAAGGTATCTCCACCCCGCCCATGATCAGCTTGCGCCCTTCCACAAGACGATGCACATCGTAACCCATTCCAATTCTCATAGATACTCCATTCCGAAGCGTTTTACACTGAAAATGCGGCAGAGTCTGGATTTTTCCGAAGGAAAACTCCTTTTTTCTCTGCAATCACCGGAACCTGTGACGCTTCAACACAAATTCCAGAGAAACCTGTTCCGTTTGTTGAACAGGCTTCATGGCGGCCTTACAATACTTTACAATGCTTTCATAATGTGATTCAGCAGCCTGTCCGCCACTTCTTCTTTGCTCATGATCGGAAGTTCCACTGTCTCATCTCTGGTCAAAAATGTCACCACATTCGTATCCGTGCCGAAGCCGGCGCCTTCCTGCTTCAGATTATTGGCAACGATCATATCAATATTCTTTTTCTCAAGCTTGGCGCGGGAATTTTCCAGCATATGCTCTGTTTCCATCGAAAAACCGCACAGAAACTGTCCTTCCTTGCGGTGGGCTCCCAGAAAAGCCAGAATATCTTCCGTGCGTTCCAGTTCTACGGAAAGCTCCTCATCCTTTTTCTTCAATTTCTCGTCCGCAGTCACCCTTGGACGATAGTCGGCCACCGCCGCCGCTTTTATAATAATGTCCTGCTCCGGTGCCGCCTCTTTGACCGCCTGCGCCATATCCGCCGCAGATACCACCGGTACTGTCTTTACCTCCATCGGCGGTTCAATGTTCACCTTTCCTGACACAAGTGTCACGTCCGCTCCCCGCATCATCGCCTGTCTTGCAATGGCATAGCCCATTTTACCGGTGGAGTGATTGCTGATATAGCGTACCGGGTCAATTTTTTCCCGGGTGGGTCCCGCCGTGACGAGCACCTTTTTTCCGGCCATATCCTTAGGTGTCAGCGCCTTGACAATATACTCATACAACACCTCCGGATCCGGCATCTTGCCTTCTCCCGTATCTCCGCAGGCCAGATAACCCCTGGCCGGCCGGATCACCTCCATGCCGTAACTGACAAGAGTCTTCATATTATCCTGCACGATCGGATTCTGATACATTCTCGTATTCATTGCCGGAGCAAAAATCTTCGGACAGGTGCACGCCAGCAGTGTAGTCGTCAGCATATCATCCGCAATGCCCCTGGCCGCCTTGGCAATCACATTGGCAGAGGCCGGAGCCACCAAAAGAACATCTGTCTGTTTTGCCAGGGAAACATGCTCTACCTGAAATTCAAAATTCCGGTCAAAAGTGTCCACAAGGCACTTATTGCCGGTCAATGACTCAAAGGTAATGGGATTGATAAAGTTCGTAGCATTTGGCGTCATAATCACAGTTACATCCGCTTTCTGCTTCATCAGCATACTTGCCAGTGAGGCGGTCTTATACGCCGCAATGCTGCCCGTTACACCAAGTACAATATGTTTTCCTGCCAGCATGTTATCTTCCTCCGTTTCTCTTTTTGTATTCATTCGGTTCAGTCCGGCTCTCTTTTTATGTTCATTCGGTTCAGTCTGTCTCAGTATTCTTCCTGTATATGATACCCAGCCCTTTCAGAGTCAATTCATTGTCATATACGATCTTTCTCTTGCAGTAAGGAACGATGCTGCCCGCCAGCCCGCCTGTAGCCACCACCGGCGCCTCATATCCAAGCTCGTCAAAGATTCTTTCAATCATGCCGTCCAGACACGCGGCCTGTCCCATCACGATGCCGCTCTTCATGCAGTCAATGGTATTCCTGCCGATCACCTTCTTTGGTGCCTCAAGGCTGATCCGGGGAAGCTGGGACGTGCGGTTGACCAGAGAATCCAGTGAGACCTTAACCCCCGGCAGGATCATGCCGCCGATATAATTCTTCTTATCATCCACAACGCTGATGGTGGTAGCCGTGCCCATGTCGATCAAAATGATTGGAGCGCCGTAATACTGCAGTCCCGCCACCGCATTAACCACCAGATCGGAACCAAGCTGCCCCGGATTGTCCATCAGAATATTCAGACCGGTCTTCAACCCCGGCCCCACCACAAGAGGCGTTTTATGAAATAATTTCTCCAATGCCGCTTTGATGATATTATTGACCGGCGGCACTACCGAAGAAATAATACTGCCTGTGACCTCCTCCATACCAATATGATACAGTTCAAACAACGTGCGGAATTCCACCACATATTCCAGTTCCGTATTAGACAGATTGGTGGACACGCGTTCTGCAAAACACACCCGCTCTCCCTCAATGCAGCCGATCACTATATTTGTATTTCCGATGTCAATCGCCAAAATCATGCCTGTTCCCCGCCTTTTGCTCTGTTTTTATTTAAATGCTTTCCCCGATCACTTTTCTTTATTTTCCCCAGCCGGTAATCGGGTTTCTCACAGCTAAAATATTCTATTTGTATTACTACTACTTTCACTTCTATTTCTCTCTGTGACAGGCCGGCCAGCCGCACTCCGCCGACGGCCGGTCTGTTCTTTTGCCTCACAGTGTATTGTTCTCTTTCTTAAAATGAATCCAGTTTTCCCGGAATTAAAAATTTCCAGAAACTTTCTACCCGTAACCGGTTCTCATCCGCTATACTTTCGCTGCTTCCGTAACCGGATTATGTCCGCTACGCTTTCGCCACTTCCTTACCAGGATCGGCCGTCTGCTCCTGCTTTGTATAGACCGGTTTTACTCTCGTAAGTGCAAAACCCACGCCGGCCACAATGATCGCCGCCACCACAGCCTCCACAATACCGTTGAAGGTCACAACGCCCATGATCACATCAAGTACTGCCTCTCCTGCTACGCCTACCGCCTGCGCATAAGCGTCTTTATATAAGATAAAAATACCGCTCATGACAAACAGTGTATTGGTAAACGCTCCGGCCAGTCCCGCATATGCCAGCGCGATATTGGCGGATCCTTTCTTATTGCCGCTGACCGTGAGAACAGCCATCAGCACAGAACCTGCCGCTATTCCGATGATGGTACACACAAGCATACTGAGTGTTTCCGGAAAAAGCCGTATCATAAATGCCCTGACGGAAATAAACAAGATCAGAGATGCCAATGCATTTACAACAATCCTGCCTGCCTGTCCTTCGCTCTTAAGCGCTTTTCGGATCAGAAGGTAGATAAAATAAGGCACCACGCCAACCAGGATCCTCGGCACAAAGCAGATATAAATGCTCTTGAAGATACCGGAAACACCTGCTACATTGTAGGCCAAAACCGGTGAAAACACAAATGCCGATGCCGTAGCCGCCTTAAAGGTATTGTTGATAAAGCTGGTCAAACCAAATACGAATCCCAAGAATGCACCTTTCTTCGGTCCGAGAAATAGCGCTCCAAGGATGACCGGGATATGAATAATCGTCGCATTGATTACTACAAGCGGGATATATCCCAGCGGTGTGAATGCCATAATCACAATTATGGCGGTGAACAGTGCCGTAAGCACCAGTTCGTAAGTCTTTTCATTTTTCATGGTACAAATCCTCCTGTTATTATTCTCATATGAGATACAATACGGTGTCATCATACCACATTGATATTTTTTTGACAATATTTTTGTTTGCAAAAAAAACATCAAAAAAGACAAATAAAAAAGAATCGGAAAAAAGATGCACAAAGAATGGAAAAAGGTGCACAAAAAATCGAAAAGGGTGCACCGTCATTCGGCACACCCTTTTCCACTACTACTGTCCTTTTATATTTTTATGGCCTGAGTGTAAATACCGATACAAGGCCATTAAGTTCAGTTGCCTGTGCAGTAAGTTCCTCACTTGTTGCCGATGTCTCCTCTGCTGCCGCGGAGTTGTTCTGAACAACCTCTGCAATTCTTTCTACTGCCACATCTACCTGTTCCATACTGCTTGCCTGTTCCAGTGAAATTTCTTTCATCTTCTTTGCACTGTTCGCAACCATCTGCACGCCTTCCACCACTTCTTTCAGCGAATCGGAAGCCTGGCCTGCATACCTGTTTCCTTCTTCCACCTCATGGATCGCAGTCTCAATCAACGCCTTGGAATTTACAGCTGATTTTGCGCTCTGTTCTGCCAGATTCCGTATCTGGTCTGCCACAACTGCAAAGCCTCTTCCTGCCTCTCCCGCTCTGGCTGCCTCAATAGATGCATTTAAAGACAGGAGATTGGTCTGGCTTGCAATATCCTCGATCTGGACGATAATCTCGCCGATCTTTTCCGACGCCTCGCTGATACGGGTCATAGCCCCCATCATGGCCTCCATATCGCCACGGCTGTTTTCTGCAACATTTGCATATTTATATGCCTCATTATAAGCCGTTCCAAGTTCATCCGCGGTTGACTTGATTCCGCTGCTCAGTTCATCAATCGTCGCCTGCATTTCCTCTACCGAAGCGGCCTGGTCCGTCGCACCTTCTGCTACAGACTGTGCAGCTTCCGCGAGATTTGTAGCACCTGCCAATACCTGCTCCGTTGCCGAATTAACACCTTTCAGCGTCTCGTCGATCTGACGGTTCAGTTTTATCATTTCTGTCAGTAAGGCATTAAATTCTCCCACATACTGCTCTTCGCACTCCGATGCAACAGCAAAGTTGCCGTCTGCCATCTCATTTAACACTCTGCCCATATCCACAATAATGTCCCTGATTCGTCCGGCCATTGTATTAACACTCTGGACAAGTTCTGCAATCTCATCCTCAGACTCAACCGCCGGAAGGGGCGAACTGATATCACCTTCCGCAAACGTGGCAAATCTATCCTTCAATTCGTTCAACGGTTTTTCGATGCTCGTTGAAATGACCCTTGCAAGTTTCATGGAGTAGAAAATAACACCTGCTACTACAACTGCAATCACTGCCAGCAATATGTAGAACAACGATCCCAGGAATGTTCTCTTCTTAGTACCCATAGAAGAATTCACATTCATCAGATTTTCCAGTGCATCATCCAGCGCCTGATACTTTGGTGCTGCTTCCACCGCCATCATATCCTGTGCTTTCATGCATTGTTCCGTATCGGTTGTTGCCCCCAGCTCAGCCACCTGTGCATCAATCTGCTTATATTCAGCCCATGCCTTGTCAATGGCCTCCATACAGGCATGGCCTTCCTTCGAAACCATCGTCGGGCGGACAACTTCCAGCAGTCTTTCAAATTCGGAAACAGCTTCTTCGTGCTGCGCTACCATATTCGCGATCTGCTCATCTGAATCATATCCTATGATTCCTCTTGTGGCGGCACGTACCTCCGCCGATTCATTCATGACCAACGCAATGTCTCCCTGGGGATATGCATAATTGTCCAGAACATGTTCAAACTCTGTCACCATATAGAACATAACCGCTATAATCAGTACCGATAACACCCCGAAAATCCGAATAACCTGCGAAAATGCCCTCTTCAGCCGTACACCTATCCTCAATTTACTAAGTTTCTCAATCACTCTGTATTTCTCCTTTCAGCTTTGTATTCGCCGTTGTTCATCAGCTTCTTCGGAATGTTGATTTGCAGTCTTCCTAATTTCTCATATCCGGCATAGGTGAACCTTTCCCTTACAAAAAATTGATCATTCCCAAACTTCCCATAGTCAGAAATAGTGCGCCGGAACAGCCTTCTCACTTATCCACAGCCTTACCCCTGTCTTTTCCTTATCCACCACAACATGCTTAATTTAATAATACCACTGCCGCCCTGATTTTCAAGTGTTTTAACACTATTTTCTTTTATTTTTGAGAAGAATAATGTTTTTTCTTTCGTCAGCCTGCCGGAAGCGTCTTTTGATACCCATTTCCTATCCCAAAAGTAATTTGCTTCGCAAATAACTTTGCGAGCTCCGCTTCGCGGACTCGGATAAACGTAAAATTTCCTATACCAATATAAAAAGTAATTTGCTTCGCAAATAACTTTGCGAGATTCGCTTCGCGAACTCGGATAAACGCAGAAATTTCCTATCCCAAAAGTAATTTGCTTCGCAAATAACTTTGCGAGCTCCGCTTCGCGGACTCGGATAAGCGTAGGAATTTTCTATCCCTTAAGAGAAAAATGCCCCGCCGTCCCCGGCAGGGCATTCTCTATTCTTTAAAATGAATAAAATGATAGCTCTCCATGATCTGCATATATTTCACCACCCGCGGATACAGCGGTTCCACTTCCTCACCGAACTCCGCTTTCTGAAGATCGGCCAGTTCCATCACGCTTCGCACGCCGTCGATCAGCGGCCACAGGAAACTTCCGTATTTCTCCATATGGACCTGAGTGACCTTCGGCCTCTTGAAAAGCTTCTGTGCAATCCGGTTGAAAGCACCTGTATTCTCCACTTCCAGAATAATACTTCCATCCTCGTCGCATTTCCACGTAAGCTCCGCCGCCCGTTCCGGGATCAGATCAAGATAATTCTTCTGCTGCTTTTTCTTCTTCATCAGTTCTTACTCTTCTTCCACAAAGAGAATTTCAACAGACACAGGATCATGACAACCATCAGAACCACGCCGCCGATATTGCCCAGATTCAGCGAACCGGACAGATCCATGGTAACGCCGCAGACCGCAAGGATTGCCAGCATGATACCTACAAGTCCTTCTCCTGCAATCATACCTGCACAGTACAGTGTACCGTCGGTAGACTGACGTTCTTTGGTCTTCTCATCCACTTTCTTCCTGCCATCCATGAACATGCGTACAACACCGCCGATCATAATGCTGGCATTCAGGTAAATGGGCAGATACAGACCGATTGCAAAAGGCATAACCGGAATCCGGAGAATTTCCAGTCCGAGTGCCAGAAATACACCGATAAATACAAGATTCCAGGGCAGTTCGCCGCCCATGATACCTTCCACGATCATCTTCATCAAAGTTGCCTGAGGCGCCGGAACCTCTGCTCCGCCGTAGCCCCATGCCGCATTCAGCAAATACAATACACCACCGATCGCCAGACCCGAAGCAACCACACCTACAAGCTCACCGATCTGCTGTTTCTTCGGTGTTGCGCCCAGCAGGTATCCGGTCTTCAAATCCTGTGACGTATCACCCGCGATTGCCGCGATGATACAGATGACAGAACCGATGGCAATAGCTCCCATCATACCGTTAATACCGCTGTCGCCCGTAGCTTTAATCGTAATCGTGGCAATCAGCAGTGTAGCGATTGCCATACCGGAAACCGGGTTGTTGGAACTGCCGATCAGTCCTACCATACGGGAAGATACCGTAGCAAAGAAGAAACCGAATACAACAATGAGCAGTGCACCCAGAATATTAACGGGAATCGCCGGAACAAGCCAGATAATGACAATCATGGCCACGATACCGATCAGAACAATACCCATCGGAAGATCCTGTGCCGTTCTCGCACCGCTTGTACTCTTGCTTCCTTTCATACTCTTAATGGAGTCTCTGAAGGTCGTAACGATAAGCGGCAAGGATTTGATCAGGGAAATGATACCGCCCGTAGCGATTGCACCCGCACCGATATATCTCACATAAGAACCCCAGATCGATGATGCACCGCCGCTCTCATAGAGCTGGCCGATGGTCGTTCCCACTTCCGCGGGATACATCCATGTATCTGCACCAAACAGGCAGATCAGGGGAATGATCACCATCCAGCCGATCAGGGAACCGACAAACATGTAAGAAGCGATTCTCGGTCCTACGATATAACCCACACCGAGAAGCGCCGGATAAACTTCCATACCCAGTTCCCCTTTAAAAGAACGGAACTGCGCTGCAATATCGGCAGGAATGACTTTAATGCCGTCTACCAGGAATTTGAAGATCGCCGCAAGCCCCATACCGCTGAATACGGTGGAGGCATTGGAACCGCCTTCCTCACCGGCCAGCAGCACTTCCGCACAGGCTGTCCCTTCCGGATATAAAAGAGTTGCATGTTCCTTGACAATCAGGGCATTGCGCAGTGGAATCATAAAAAGTACGCCGAGCACACCGCCGCAGAGCGCGATCAGCGTGATCTCCACAAGACTGGGCATCCCGCACAGTCCTTCCTCAGCCCACAAAAACAGCGCCGGCATAGTAAAGATCGCACCGGCCGCCAGAGACTCACCGGCAGAACCGATGGTCTGAACCATGTTGCTCTCCAAAATGGAGTTTTTCTTCATGATGACACGGATCACACCCATGGAAATAACCGCCGCCGGAATGGATGCGGATACGGTCATACCTACACGAAGTCCCAGATATGCATTGGCCGCACCGAATACGATGGCGAGAATCACTCCCATGATGATCGATGTCACCGTAAATTCCGGCGTGATCTTTTCCGCAGGAATATACGGTTTGAACTCTTTGTTTTCGTTCATTTTCTCTCTCCCTCTTCATTAATCTTTTGATATCAATACGATTATACTGGAATTGTGTAGTTTTTACAAGGAAAGTTTTCATTTTCAGGCCGCGGCTTGTTATTTCTGCCAAAACAGAATTTCCTTTTTCTGAGATAAAAGCACCGGACAGTCATATGTATATATTTTGCTTGTAAAGCCGCCTTATGTTCATGTATAATCTACTCATGCACCGGCATGAAAGCCGTATACCGCGGCAATAAATAAAAGAAGATTCAGCACCGGTAACACGACAGCCATAACATGTGAGAAAGGAATGACAAGAAACATGACTGAATTAAAACCCATCAAAGAAGGTAAAGTACGTGAAATCTACGACAACGGCGACAGTCTGGTCATGGTTGCCACAGACCGCATCAGCTGTTTTGACGTGATCCTGAAAAACCAGGTGACGAAGAAAGGCGCTGTGCTGACACAGATGTCCAGATTCTGGTTTGACATGACACAGGACATCCTGCCCAACCACATGATCTCCGTAGATGTAAATGATATGCCCGAATTTTTCAGGCAGGAAAAGTTTGACGGCAACAGTATGCTGTGCCGCAAGCTGGACATGCTGCCCGTGGAATGCATTGTCCGCGGCTACATCACCGGAAGCGGCTGGGCAAGCTATGTGAAAGACGGCACTGTATGCGGCATTAAGCTGCCCGAAGGCTTACAGGAATCTGACAAGCTGCCGGAACCCATCTACACACCGTCCACCAAGGCCGAGATCGGCGACCATGACGAGAATATCTCCTACGAACAGAGCGTGGATTATCTGGAAAAAAGATTCCCCGGCAAAGGCGCGGAATACGCTTCCAAACTCCGTGACTATACCATCGCACTCTATAAAAAATGTGCGGAATACGCATTAACCCGCGGTATCATTATCGCGGATACAAAGTTTGAGTTCGGTCTGGACGAAGCCGGCAATATCGTTCTGGGTGATGAAATGCTCACGCCTGACAGTTCACGTTTCTGGCCCGCCGAAGGTTATGAACCCGGACACGCCCAGCCCTCTTTTGACAAACAGTTTGCAAGAGACTGGCTGAAAAGCAATGAAAATCATGACTGGACGCTTCCCGAGGAAATCGTACAGAAGACCATCGACAAATATCTGCAGGGATATGAACTGCTGACAGGGAAAAGTCTCTAAAAGAGTCCGCCGGACAGTACTCGATGTACCGTCCGGCGGACTCTTTTATAGCTTGTTGTACCTTATGGCAGAACCTTCATACATTCTCTCCGCATTTCATTCATCTACCACCAGAACAGAATCCTGGGCCTGATCGTAAACTGTACGGTCTTAGTGCCTCCATAGTTCCCGACACCTCTGATCGTTACAGAAGCCTTACCCTTTTTGATATTATTGCGGTATTCCACGATCTCATAATCTGTTTCCCACAAAGATACGTTTCCGATTTTTACCTGCAATACATCCTTGCCGGGTCTTAATTCCTCACCGGTATAAATCTGTGTCGGAATCGTTACTCTGGCTTTGCTGATGTCTGACTGTACAATGCGGTATCTCCCTTTCAATTGTCCGGTATAATTTCCTTTCCCGGATACAGTTATTTCAACCACGGTTCCTGCCGGAAGAACATCATCACTTTCCACCGGATCACCCGTATTGCGTACCGAACCGTCCGCCAGCACCGTTTCGCTGGTATAAATATATGTAAAATCCTTCTCGTAATCTGTCCCGGCCTTCAACACGGAACCGTTCAGATCCATAATCTTTGGCGTGGTCTTATAAACATTTCTCTTATTCTGATACACTTTATCCGGCACGGACATGGACAGCGCGCCCAGATCCTGTTGTCCGATCGTAAATGTCACCGATAGGGTGCCTTTAAAATTCCCCTTTCCTTTCACCGTAACTGTCGGCTTCCTGTCAGGATTCGTACCGTCATCTGCTTTCTTATTGTTCTTCCAGCTCAGTGTATAGTCTTTTCCTTCCGCCAGAATCCGGTCGCCGTATGTTACCGCCGGCTTCGGCTTACTGCCTCCTTTCATATAAGGAACCAGCGTATTGTCAAGCTGTACAGACATTTTCCTGTCTGCATCCGTATCCATGACATAAGGAATGATCTTAAAGTTCTTTTTCAGAGTGCCGCTATAACCGTTCACTCCGGTAAAAATAACGGAAGCGGTGCCCGCATTTATATTTTTCAGATAAGAAACCGTATAGTCTGTGCCTTCCGTCAATATCTTCTGTTCCTTATTGACAGTCATCGTAAGAACTGGCGCTGCACCCCACAACGGCGACTCTGTTGTCAGTTCATCTCCTGTATATGTCAATGTTTTCGGAATTCCTGTTACTTTAGCCTTTTTAATGCTGCCGCCGGTAATCCTGAACGTCACCTTTTTCGTACCGCTGTAGGCTCCCATACCCGTAATGATCACCGATGCCGTACCGATGTCTGTATTATCCGCATAGGCCGTCGTATAATCCACGCCTTCTGCAAGTACCTTTTTCCCGTGCTTAACAACAAACTCCTGTTCTATCTTCTGACCGGTATAAGGCTTATTTTTGATTCCTTTCACGGCTGCTTTGCTGATCAGTTCATTGTCTGTGATCGTAAGCAGAACCGTCTTCTCGCCGGTATAATTGCCCTTTCCCCTGACAATGATACGATAATCACCAGATTCTTTATAGGCTCCATCATGATCCGTGAGGTCAGGATATTCCGCTGTAAAATCTCTTTTGTTGACAAGCTTTTTTCCATTCCAGGTAACCACCGGTACAGGTTTTTGTACTTTTTTATTGGCCTTCAGCAAAAGTGCAGGCGCATCAATTTCTTCATCATTACCAATATCTCTCGGCAGGATATTGAAGCTGACCGTCTGGCTCCCGGCATAATTGCCTTTCCCTTTCACCACTACTGCGGGCGCTTTTGTGCCGTCTATTGCCCAGCCTGCTTTCACATTATTCTTGTACGACAGCGTATAGTCCTGGCCTTCCGACAATGTCTTTGTACCATCATAAACTGTAATCTTCGGAAGCAGTTTGCCGCCGGTATAGACCTGATCAGGTATATCCGCTGCCCACATACCGTCTCTTTCAGGCAGCCATACCGCATAAAGAATCAGATCACCCTGTACATCCGTTCCGGCAGTCAGCGTTCCGTTACTGCCATAAAAAGTTCCGGTTCCATCTTTCTTGTCATTCCATCCTTTGAAAATGTATCCCGGTCTGGACGGAGGTTCCGGCAGAATAAAAGTATATCCTGCTTCACCACTCTGAAAAGCAATATAATCCGCAAGACTGCTGCCGCCGTTTGTATCAAATATCACACTATACACGGTAAGCGCCGGATCCGTCACTTCAATCAGACATACGGCCCGCACTTCCTGTGCCGTCTCTGCTCCCTGTTCCGGCTGCCCTTCCTCCCCGGCTGCGGTTCCATGCCAGACCATCTCCACGCTGGCACTTCCCTGAGCCAGCGCTGTAACCTGTCCCTCACTGTTTACCGCAGCGATCGTTTCATCAGAGGAGCGGAAGGTAAAATCAGATGCCGCTGCACCTTCCGGTCTGCTCACCCATGCCAGCTGCTGAGTCTGTCCTTTTTGCATTTCATATTCTGACTGGGTGAAACTGACGGCCTTTATTCCATGCTCCTTAACCGTCACGATGCAGAAAACGGCTTCCCCATTCTCCGACAACCCTGTAACCACCGCGCTGCCTTCCTTCAATGCCTTAACTCTACATGCCGCCACAGCGCCTTCCTCAATACCGGTTTCCTCTGTCTCTGTACCGCTTACACCACTGCCGCCTTCTTCTGTTCCGGTATTTTCTCCTGTTCCCGTACTCTCCGCCGTTACACTGACGACGCTTTCATCGCTGCTCTGCCATGTCAGCGCAACAGGCTGTGTAACGGTACCTTCCTCTCCATCCGCATACACATACAATACTGTCTCTTCACCTGCCGCCAGCGAAAGCACAGACTCACTCATGCTGTATTCCACACCCTCTGCCGGATTACTGCCTGCCATAACAGTCACTTTACAGGTGTCTGACACCTGCCCGTCCTCCGTAATCACGGAAATGTCAGTCTGACCGACCCCATATGCCGTAATCAGTCCATCCTGATTCACCGAAGCCACCGAGAGATCCGAAGATGTAAAAATACATCTGCCATAAGCATTCTGGGGCATAACAGATACATTCAGCCTCCTGCTGGTTCCGATATCCATCTGAAAATCTGCCTCTGCCTCAACGCTTTGCGCCCGGACAGGCCTGAGCATCAGAACTTCCGAATTATCAGCATAATTGGTTTCCATCTCCTCTCCTTCAACGGACAGGTAGAAATAATCTGCATCATAAACATATGTAAAACCTGTGTATTCCTGCCCTACCGGAATGGAAAAAGGCAGACTCTCTCCCACTGCAAGGCTGATATTCTCTATCTGCCCGATCACCTCTCCGGTCTGTCCGCCGGCTCTGACATACAATGTTTTACCACTGACAGCACGATAGCCATTATTGACTGCCACGCCGGATATGACCGCCGTTTTGTCTTCTTTTGCAGAAATATCACAATCCTGCAGAGCCACATTCCCGTATCCTACCCGGGCCGATGCACTGTTATTGGACAGATCATTTTCCTCCACACCCGCGCCGGTAACAGTCAGCGTATAATCCCCCTGCACAAAATTCTGCGGAAGCACATACTCCATTTCAACAGCTGCACTACCGCCCACAGGCAGTTGTGCCGGTTTGTCTTCTTCCTTCAAAATATCTTCTCCGCTTTTCAGGACAAGATGCAGCGTGTCAATCTGAGAGCCGGTATGATTGAAAACCTCTGTCCGGAAAAAGAGACTTTCACCCGGCACAGTACGCATCACATCATAGTACAAAAATTCATCCACCTGAAGATCTGAAGGAATAAGTTCCTTCGTATACCGCATGTTTGTCTGCCCGTAGGGAGACTCCGTCCACTGATCCAGTACTGTTTTCACATTGTAAAACAGACTGACACTTCCATCATCTTCATATACTGCACCATACCCGCTTATATTGGCATGGTCGAACTCCGATAAAGGAACCGCCTTTGTAAAAGAGCCGCCTTTTTCGTATGAGATCATGGGGATCGTGGTAAATCCGTCGTTTTCCATCCACATAACCGCTTTTCCGGCAGTTCCCTGTATCACCTGAAAAGGATTATCGCAGAGAATCCCAAGGCTTTCAGAGGATTTTACATCAAGCCCGGTTATTTTTCGGATTACACCGCCCGAACACCAATAGAGCTCCTCCCCGAGAAACTGTACATAGCTGTCCTCCATCCCATTGTCTGTCAGGCGGCTCACTGTACCGTCTCTATATAAATATATATCTGCATCATCGCTGGTGGTCAGATCTCCGTCCGTATCCTGACTCCATACAGCTGCATATTTTCCGTCCACATACCCGCTGTCCAGACCATACAGACAGGGAATCTGCTCCGACAAGGTCTGCAGCGTTCCGGGTGTTCCCCCTTCGTACCTCCTGCTGTAAAGTGTATTCGTACCTTCAGCAAGAAAAGCATTGTCTTCACTGTTTTCCACCCAGGTAACCGTCACACCGCTGCCGTCAGAACATAAATCGGCCAGCAGAGGCAAATGATTCCCTTCTTCCGTAACTCTGACCGGCTTCTCAAATCCCGTGCCGTTAAAAACCGACAGGTACAGACTTAAATTACTGCAAAATTCCTCCAATGATGTGCTGTCGCCGTACTGCCTGTCCGCATTGAGCCATGCAAGATAAACGCTGTCACCTTTCGCAAGCAGCGTCGGACTGTAATCTCCACGCCCTGTCTCACATACCGGCCCGCTGCCTGTAATCACACCGTCTTTGATCACTGCATAGTATAAAGTCGTCCGATCCGCGGAGGCTTTGCTTCCGTCATCCCCGATCCACACCGCCACCCGGGTACCGTCAGTCGTCACGCAGATCTGCGGTTCGCCTTCCGGATAGACATTGTCCATGTCAAGGCTTTCAAGTGTGCCTGTATTACCGCCGTTCTCCGCAAAAGGTGCCCTTCCTTTCACCCGGCCTGCCAGGTAATCCCGGTCAGATATATAATAATCCGCATCCGCTGCCTGCTTCGTCAGCGTACCTTTCGCCTGTTTGGGCGGCCATATATCCACGTTCCATCCCTCATAGGTCGTCTTAAGCGTAAAAAACCCGACTTTCAGCATGGCATAGGGTTCCAGCTGCGCTTTTAAAGATAAATCTTCCTTGATCTTCCAGTTCTTCTTAATATTAGCGGAACCTTCAAATGTTCCTGTGGCACCCACTTCCCCTTTTGCCAGATCATAGCCAATCCCTACGCAGACTGTTCCACTGATCTTCACTTTGATTGTGGATGCAAAATCAAAAAGTCCGAGGTCTTCATTAAAAGTTATATTTAAACTGCCATCTACCCCCACACTGAACCTGAATTCTCCATAGGCTACCGTTCCCGCCCATACCGGACGATAAGTGATACTTCCTTCCCCCTCGGCACCTAATATCGCTCCCGATTCAACAATCTGCGGCGTCCCGCTTGAAAAATCGATCGTAATATATGCAAAAAAATACATATTAAGCGATTCTGCGCCAAACTTGCCGTTAATTTTTCGGGTGTCCATGTTCCTCATTTCATTGAGGACATTCTCTGATTGCTGTTTTTTCCACTTTTCCAGTAATGACTTTACATACTCATAATCATCATATTTCGTATACTTGGTACTGCTTCCGATCGAGATTTTTGCTTTTGTTTTCTTCTCTCCATTTTCCCCGTTTTCCCATTGAATTTTAACCGGCAGTGAATCTTTGTAGCCTCCGCCGTCGTCTCCTTCCTCCTTATCACTTGACGTATTGAATTTCAAGTTGATCTTAATCGGAAATTCTTTTATATCCAAAGCATTTGCTGTGTCACCGTTTACGCTTGTTTCGCCCGCCTCAATATGCGGGCTCCCGCTCATCGACACTTTGGACATTTTAAGATCTTTTTTCCGTTCCATCTGTATGGTATTGACTTCACCATACTTCAGCGTCACTTCCTCCGTCTTGTCGTGGTATCCGCTTCGCGTGACAAAAACCGTTCCCAGTGCAGAATCGGCTGCCAGAATGCGTATCCTGCCGTTACGGTCGGCCTTCACTGTCCGGTCCTGATAAGAAAACACAGCGCTGCCGATTCCAATGCCGCTGTCCTGGTCTGCCGCCTGCAGAATATATTCCCCGAAAGCTGTATTTTCTCCGATCCCGGCATAATTATATACAAGATATCCCTCACCTACACCCTGTAAAATCGGGAACTGGTATTTGCGATTGCCTTTCTTCCATATTTCATTAAAATCCCATTCTGCATATGTGCCCGTCTGTGTCATCTGGTCAAGGGTACAGGCTGTCGTATCCGGAAGTTCATATTCATGGGTATATCCCACCGCCGGCTCACCGTCTTCCATATAATAAAGCTTCTGCGCCTGTATTTTCCCCTGATCATATTCAGAGACTCCGCCGGCTATGCCGCCATAATATCCCTTCTTTGCCGCTTCATGTTCCAGCTTCCCCACATGATAGCAGTGTTTGAGCGTAAGCGTTGTCCCTTCCCCGGACGCAAAAGCATCTCCGATGATTCCGCCTGCATAATTTGCCTGTTCGTTTTCTACGGCAATTACGCCGCAGTTAAAACAGTTTTCCACAACTGCTTCACCGGCATTGGATGTGCCTGTCAGGCTGCATTTCCCTGCAATTCCGCCGACAGCCTGTCCTGCATGGCTGCTGTCCACTTCTTTGTCAGAAATAATTTTTCCCATATTATAGCAGGCCGAGACTGTGCCGCCATTCAGGTCTGCAACAATACCGGCGGCCTCACGTCTGGCTGATACTTCTCCCAGATTAAAGCATTTCTCAATACGGGCGCTCATGGCATCGCCATAAAACCCCAGTAAATCGACAATACCGGCAGCAGAACCATTGGATTTGATCCTGCCCGCATTGTAACACTGTTCTACACCTGCATAATCTACGCTTCCTGCAATTCCGCCCGTATAGGAACTCTCCCCCGATACGGTGATTTCTCCCAGATTATAGCAACCGCGGAGCACTGTGCTGCCCTGCTGCTCCGAACCGGAATTCACTTTCCATGCAATACCGGCAGCCCCTTCCACAGCCTCAATTGTGCCTTCATTATAACATTCGGAAACCAGTACTTCTGCTTTTTTATTACTGATACTTTGTATAATTCCTCCCACATGATTTCCTGACAGTCTGCCCTTATTGCTGCACGCCGATATTTTCACCGTCCCGGTGCCACTGCAGGAAATATCCCCCACAATGCCGCTCACATATCCGTTCCACGTCGTATCTCCTGTAACCAGATCCCCGTTGTTTTCACAGCCTGTAATGGTGATCCCGTCTGTACCAGACTGACCGGCATAACCCACAATACCGGCAAGTTTTCCTGTTCCTTCCAGAATACCTTCGTTGATGCATTGGGATATGATACCTTCTGAAAAACTACCGGCAATTCCTGCTGCTGTCTTATTCTCCGCCCCGGCCTTTACCGTTCCCGCGTTACGGCAGTCTGCTATTTTCCCTTTTCCCAGGATCGTAATACCTGCGGCAATGCCCGTAAGCGATGTTACACTTGCCCCTTCGTCATTGCGGCAGGATTGTACCACACTTGTTTCGTCATACATATAGTATACAATACCTGCCGCACCGCCCTGCTCCATCATAACCTGGCCGCTGTTCACGCAATATTCCAGCGTATCTCTGTTGGTTCCTGCAATTCCGCCAATTCCGGTATTGGCATAGTTTGTGTTAATCTCACCGCTGCACTCCATCACTGCTTTCATGGTGCTGTTACTGACTGTACCACCATTAAAGCCGACAATTCCTCCCATGGCTGTGATATTCATTCCCTGTACCGGATTCAGATTTCTCATTGTAACATTTCCACTAACCGTACAGTTATCTATGGAAGCATAGCTTCTCCCTGCAAGCACGCCCATTGTAAGATCAGCGCTGCCTGTCACTTCTTTCACATCCAATTCAAATAATGCGTTATCAACAATAAGATTACTGATACTTGCAGATGACGATGCATAGCTGAATAAGCCGATATCACGCCTGTAGATATTAATGTCAACTGTTTCCAGGCGAATATAAAGATTCTCTATTCTATGGGAACCGCCATCCAGATGCCCGCGAAAATTCTCAATGGGTGTCCACGAGTTCACAGGGTTCTCAAGATTTTCGTTCAATCGTATATTAGATGACAGTTCATAATATTTCGAGCTGGATTTGGATGCTTCCTGACTGAAAAGATTAAGTTCTTCAATCGTGCCGATCTGATATGGATCCTCCTGTGTTCCGCTCCCCTTTGCAAACTCCTGCGCCACTTCATGGCCTGCCAGACCACAGGCGGACATACTCTGCCCGTCGTCTTCCGGGTTTTCCGGAATTTTATCTGTATCCTGATCTTCTGTACCGGAACCTTCTGTTCCATCCTCGGGCATATCTTCCTCTGTACCGGGACCTTCCGTTCCATCTTCAGGCATATCTTCCTCTGTACCGGGACCTTCCGTTCCATCCCCGGGCACGTTTTCCTCTGTACCGGGACCTTCCGTTCCATCCCCGGGCACGTTTTCCTCTGTACCG
>CAJUJP010000047.1 GCA_910586615.1 uncultured Lachnospiraceae bacterium | reverse complement strand
CTGTAAATCTTCCTGATGTTTCTGGTCTATCTGTTCCGTCACTGTCAATCTTCCCGCCTGCTTTCCCTTCCGTTCTCGTATCTTCATACTACCATAAACCTCCCGATTTTACAATCCGGGAGCAGACGCATAGCGTCGCGCATTTCTGATTTCCGGCCTGTTTCCGTTATCGCTTTTTTATATCTGCTGCATCTCATTTTTCAGCATACGCTTAATTTTGTCGCTCATGGTTTCCTTGCTGTCTTAGACCTTTCATCAATTGCCTTATTATGTGATACCGCCGCAGAAAAGCTTCTCTCATTGCCGCTTCGTCACATATTTCTGCAGTCTGCTCTGCGGTTTCTCTGGTATTGTATATGTCAGCTTACCACTGTCCAGCAATGGCTTAAGAAAAACTCTTGTCATATAAGTTAAATTCTTATACCCTATATACTCTGAGATCTCTTTTTTAGTCCTTGCCGTTTTGCAAAATTCAAGTATCCTTTCTACAATCACATTCTTCCCGACTTGGTCACTCACTTGGTCACTCACTTGGTCATTGCTCCTCGGACCTAGCTTCATCGTTACAGTTTCATTCAGCGGAATTACCGTTTTGAAAACATCACCCTCCACAAACTGCGGAACTCCACCAGAATATAACCTGGTAAATTTATAAGTGTTCCGCATACCAGAACCCAATTCATCTGCAAGCCCAACTTCTCTAAAGACCTTAGAGATTGCCGGATTCTTGGGAAACGGCTCAAATGTATTCAAATTCGGGTTTCCATACCCATGCGTCCTATTGCTGTTTTCCGTAAATATCCTATCCTTCTCAATCACCATTTTAGCAACATAACCACTTGAATAGTCCCGGTGAGCCAGACTGTTTGAAATAATTTCCCTTAAAATTGCATCCCTGGCACTAACAGCCTGCATTCCATCTAAAACAAAAGGGTCGTTTAAATGCTTTTTAGCAAACTCACTCATTCTGTCATAGCTGTCAAAAAGAGGTCGATATCTGATTCGTTATTTCTATCATATATCCGTCCGGAACATCTACTTACCTGTGTACCAACAGGCACATAAATATGCAGTATTTTTCTTCCCTGAAGTTTATACATTTCCAAGTGTTCTAAAAAAAATGAGGCACTGAGGGCAAAGTTTTATTCATGTATGCAAAGGGGATGAGCCAGCGAAATATTGCCGGTACGATCTAGGATATCTATGATTTTGAGATATCTCATGAAACGATCCCCAATATCACAGATCAGATAATAGAAACAGCAAACGAATGGCAGAACCACCCGGCCTGATTGCAGAACATATCCGAAAAACAAGCCGGGTGAATACAGTGTTTATACTCCGTAACCATCAAAAAAATATACTCCTACTCCCATCTGGGTATATAATTTCCACACATATTATTGATGCCGCTGCAAGTTGAATACATCATTGTAAAGAGGGCAATATTACTCAGAAAATGACTGTAATCCTGACCGTTACCGGATTCTTTCAGGCTTTCCGTCAGTAAATCCTGCAAAGAATAAATCTGTCCCTTAAGACTTCCGCCCTTGGAGATATAAAAAGGAATTTCCCGGACATATTCACGACCATTCATTGTAACCGATAAATATCCCTTTTCACTTGAATAAACCATATCCATGGAAAAATTCTCTTTATAAAAAAGCTTAAAATCTCTGGGAGGTTCCACTGACTCATCTGCCATGCTTGCCCTTCCCGCCTGATTTCGAAACTGAAAATTCCACCCACTGTTAAAATCAAATCCACCATCCACAGTAAAACAAGAATTGGCCTCGATTTCATCCGGGTCAAGCGCCGGAAGTTCCCACTGCTCTGCGAAATCACTCAGTATCCCTCTCAGCATATTATTTCCGTCGACACATTTATAATAATAATCCGAATTATAATAAACCCAATCCAGCCGTTTCCCGCCATACTTACTGTTGAGCGCTTCCCCTTCCTGATAATTTGCATGGCGGGCAGCTCTCTGGTTCTCTTTGGCAAACACTTCATAAACCTCTCCTACAATCTGCCGATTGGCCTCCGGATTCATCCCGGTAGTTTGATTTCGTTGTGTTCTGTAAGAGCGCATGGAGGAGCAGCACTTCTCAAAAAATGCCCGCACATCATCCTGACTGATCTTCCCGGCATAAAAATCTGCCATACAGTCCCCAATTTCGTCCTGCATGTCATACCCGAACTGATCTCCAAATACACTTTTGGGCATTCCCGTAACAATCCGGCAATCAACATAGTTTTCATAAGTAACCTGTGAAAGGTCACTTCTGGTAAAAGTGTCTGTAAATCCAGGCTTTGCATTCTGCAAAATCCGATCCGCTTTCTCTTTCATTTCCGGCGACAATTCATCATACCGATAAAGACGCATCTCCTGTATATTTTTGACATTATTTGCCGTATCCATACCATACCTCCTGTTTATTTTTTTATACCGTGATGGCTGGTTATACATGCCATCACGGTATTATTTACGAACACATACACTTATAATAAGTCATAATCACCATACTCATAATTGTAATAAAATGTAAATTCCGGTGTGATTGTCTCCTTATTTCCCGAACTGTTTGCCATGACCGCTGCACTCCAGTTTCCTTTGAGCCATGCATTGTTATCCGAATCAATCTTATAGTTCATATCAATTGTAAAGCTGAGCGACGGACTCGTATTCCATGATGAATAATTTGGCGCACTCACTCTCCAGCGATCCATATATGACAAACGGAAGTTGCTGATCGCTACTTCTCTTACCTGGCCGCTATTAGGCAGGTCATCACGATCTATTGAAAAATTAATAGATGATGAATAATCGGATGAATTTATCGTAACTGACCTCTCGGGTGATATTGTAACACGGTCTCCCGTCATAACAGGGTGTCCTACTGCGGTTGCCATACTGCCTGTTTTCAGAGATAAGCCTTCCATTGGTCTTGTAGAATAAATTATCAAATAATACTCTTTGCCTACAGTAGTAGTCAGTCTGGCTTTCTCTGCTGCCTTCCATGAAGCAACTCCTGATGTACCTCCCAAAAATGTTGTTCTATGAGTCCCAGATTCTGCCGCTGAATCATAAACTCCTCTCATAGTATCAGCATCAATAAGCCTAAATCGTAAATCATCCACATTACTTAATATGGTAATAACACTTGTAGATTCCCGTCTATACTTAAACCAATACTCACCGACATTAGGCACATATGCACTATTTTGCAGATTAACCTTAGCTTCATAGTACTGATCCAGCAATACCGTATTCTCAATTCCGCTCATCATCAACTCAGTATCTTTTTTATCACCAATGATAATTCGGTAATCACTTGCACGCGTTTGATAACCATTCGGCGAAACGACCACTGTATAATTGCACACACCTGCATCGGAAGACGGCTTGTCAATAAATCCCCAATTCTTAGCCTGCCTTTCTCCTGTTCCTTTCATAAAAAGCTCATTTCCGCCTTCGTCATATACTTTGATTTTCGCACCCACATAACCTTTTCTAACCAAACATACCGCTGCAGAATTTATATCGGTGAAATCAAGGGAAAAATTATATGTAACAGAATCATTTGCCGAAGAAAAACTTCCTTCAAACACCTGATACTTCTCTACAACCGGAACTTCTGCTTCAATCACGTTAAATGCATACCGCATCATTCTTGAAAACTCTCCGGCACTGTCCTCTGTCTGGTAAAACAGCATATAACTTCCCGGCTCTGTAAACTGCATTACAAAGCCATCTTCTGTCACACCCGCAATGTACTCAACTGCATTGCCATCAACGTATCTCTCTACAATTGTATCGCCATCTTCATCAGAATCATCAAACAAAGCAACCAGAATCGTATCCGTTGTAAGCTGATCACCAATCAAAGATTCCGGATTGTATATAAAGATACGCAAATCTGAAACAGGAGCCGTTCTCTCCATTACTGCATCGTCCGCAATACCACTGATTACATTGCCCACCGCCTGGTCAAGATTAATCTCTCCGTCGAATTCATAAGTTCCTTTCTCGGCTAATATATCATTCAATGACTTATTACCGGTGCGCACATTTTCATCAATCACTGCTTCCTGTGCCTGTATCGGCTGTACTTCTTCCTTTTGTGTCTGGATAATTACCGGATCCAAATCTGTCTCTCCGCCACTTTGTTCCCCAAGACCAGCCTGCTCTTCCAGCCACTCTTCATAGCTCATATTTCTTATAGCATCAGCTTCTTCTGCAAAAACGGCAGACGTATGAAACATACAAAGCACCAGCACCAATAAAACAAGCTTTCTAAATTTTCTTTTCATATAGTTTCTCCTTCACATTTCTGTAATTTTCAATTAATCGGCCTTTATATTTCCATGGTAATACAATGTCAATAATAAGACTAATTTCTATAGTCTTTTATCAGAGTAGCATATTGACTATTTTTTGTCAACGTATTATTTTGTTAATTCATTTATAATCAGTCTATGATATATAGTTTGTTTTAGAATATTTTAAATGTTTCATTTGCACAAACCACTATATTCTTGAACTATAAAAAAACAAAACACCCCGCACTCCACTGGCATTAACAAAACCTACATGCCGCAGAGTTACGGGGTATTCCATTATCATACAACTCTATTCAGTTTTTTCCTTAAACTGTTGACTCAATTCTTCTATTGCTCTAATTCACCGCAGATTCACTGCAATTGCATTCGCGGCTCAGCATATCGGCAGTTTATAGTTTCAATACATTATATCTAATCGATTACGTGTCTGCTCAATTAAGATTACACGCGTGCCGGGCTGGGTTTTGATCTTCGCACGCCTGACCGGTTGCACTCTTCATCTTTCGCACACAAAATTTATTGAAACTTTCATGCTGAAGCCCCGTTATGTATTGATGTGTCAACATGTTTAAATACAATTCGATATATTCTGATTCATCCTGACATACTTTAATACGTTTGGATATATTCTCATATATCCTGACATGCTTTAATGCGTCTCATATATCCTGGCATGTTTTAATACATTTGAATATACTGGCTGTTCAATGCACTGGTAATCAGCTTGATTAGTGAGGGCACTTTGTGAAGACTGTTTCGGATATTTTATCGCCTATCAAAACAAAATCACATTTTCTACATTTTTGTGCAGAATGCATTGTCACCTTACAACTTCCGTCATCATTTGTTTTATGCAGAACTCGCGTCCCGGCAACATAGTCATGGTCGCACCCCCAATACGGCATTGAAGACATGTCATCTTGTGTGTTCAGCATCGGATATACGTTACCATCAACATCAATAAACTGTTCTTCATATCTGAAGTCAACACCAGTCGGAATAATTTGAAAAACGTCAATGTCTGATACCCATTCCATACTGTCATCATTCGGAATGAAATGCAATGTCTCACCATCAAACATTTCATCTATTTCTTGTCTAGGAGCTTCACCTTCCATCCCTTCCCGTGTCACATCCCCATACGCAAACACCGTCATGGAATTAGCCAGCACCAGCACGGCCATCACAAATCCTGCTACTGTTGTATTACACATTTTATTTTTCATGACATTCTCCATCCTTTCCTGTAACCTTTTCGCTTCACTGCTGAATTCCATCCCGCACTGCAGACGTGAACGACAACCGGGCTTCTTCAACGCCGATTCACTGATCAGCAGACGCAGATACCGTTTGATCTCTGTCTTCGTCATTCCCTGAATGACCGCCTCATCACAGGCACATTCACCGAACCGTTCCATACGATTGTACAGAATCCACATAAACGGATTCCACCAATGCAGGAAGAACGCCAGCTGCCGCAATGTCTTCCAAAGCGTGTCCCACCGCCTGATATGCATGAGCTCATGGCGTAAAAGCAAATCCGTCTCCATACTTCCCAGTTCTCTGCCACACAGTATAACGGGCTTAAAAACGCCGAAAGTCATAGTCTTTTCTGCCGTTCCAATCTGATATACATATACCTTCCGTCTTATCCCGTACTGCTCTCGCAGCTCCTCAGACAGTTCGCAGCCTTTCTTTGCCCCGGCAGCGTCCATAAAGTTCCTGATTCTTTTTCCGGTGCGAAAATAATCCCAAAGTTCAAATAGAAACAATCCGAGGGAAACCAACAGCCACACTGCGCCCACGATCATCTGTATTTTCAGATAAGCATTCGGATACACTCTGCCGTTTACCTGTATGGCATAATTTCCCCATTTCAGCGATACCTGCGCAGCTTCCATATGCCTTTTAGTCAACACAAATCCGGCAATCCTGTCATACCAGCCTTTCAGAAACGGCAGCGGCACCAGGTAATACAGCACAGCCGCCTTCAACAAAAGGTACTGCAGTCCTGCCGGACATCTGTCTCTCATGATCCTGCCAAACACAATGCACATTGCCGTCATCGTGCTCCCCGACAGAGACATGATCAGTAAATATTCCATCATCCCTCCTAATAGTCTTCCAAAATTTTAATCAGTTCTTCCGCCTCCTCTGCATTGATTCCGTTCCCTTTCGTAAACGCCGCTACGAAATTGCTCAGCCGCCCGTCATACATATAATTGAGGGCTTCTTTCATCTGCATCAGGCTGTACTCTTCTTTGCTGTACACGGCTGAAACCATCCTGTGCTCTCTCTTTACAAGCCCTTTTTCCTCAAGTCTTGACAAAAAGGTATTCAGCGTCTGTCTCTTCCACTCCTTTCCCGCTTCTTGAACTAAAATAAGAAACTGTGATTGTTTGATCGGTTGCTCTTGTTCCCATAACTTCTCCAGCACCACTGCCTCAGCATCCGGAAGGTTATAAAAACTATTCATACTTCACACATCCTTTCATTTAGACTATTTTTGGTAGTCTTTACTATAATATACATGTTCCAAAAACATCTGTCAATTATCTTCCAATGGCTATGCAAACCCCAAATCATATCCCAAAATTCGACAACAGGATTCGACATTCTTAAGTCAATATATTCTTTCCATGTGTTTTCTACGTACTTTCCATTTACTTTCTATGTGCTTTCTATGTACTTTCCATTTACTTTCTATGTGCAAAAGGGAATGTTCATGCTGCAACACCAAACATCCCCTTTTCACGATTGTAAAAATACAATTATATTTTCCGCCGCATTAATTCGCGATCGCATTCCCCGTATACAACTGATAGTACCGGCCTTTCTCCTCAAGCAGCTGGTCATGGGTTCCCCGCTCGATGATCCTGCCCTGTTCAAGCACCATGATACAGTCGGAATTCTTGACCGTGGAAAGTCTGTGGGCAATCACAAAAGTGGTTCTGCCGTTCATCAGTTTATCCATGCCGTCCTGCACAATGCGCTCGGTACGAGTGTCAATGGAACTGGTCGCTTCGTCCAGAATCAACACCGGCGGATCGGCGATGGCCGCCCTGGCAATGGCAAGAAGCTGTCTCTGTCCCTGGCTTAAGTTGGCTCCGTCCCCTGTCAGCACAGTATGATATCCTTCCGGCAGATGTCTGATAAATCCGTCCGCATTGGCCAGTTTCGCTGCAGCTATGACTTCCTCGTCAGAGGCATCCAGCTTCCCATAACGTATGTTATCCATTACCATCCCTGTAAAAAGATGTGTATCCTGCAGTACGATTCCGAGAGACCGCCGCAGATCCGCCTTCTTGATCTTATTCACATTGATGCCGTCATAGCGAATCTTTCCATCCTGTATGTCATAAAAACGATTGATCAGGTTTGTGATCGTAGTCTTGCCTGCACCGGTGGAACCGACGAAAGCGATCTTCTGCCCCGGCTCCGCGTAAAGCTTCACATCATGAAGCACGATTTTTTCATCGTTGTAGCCGAAATCTACTCCGTCAAACACTACATCGCCTTTTAATTCCACATAGTCTACGGCACCGGTCGCCTGATGTTCATGTCTCCATGCCCAGCGGCCGGTACGCTCTGTGCTCTCCACAAGGCGGCCGCCCTGTTCTTTCACATTGACCAGCGTCACATAACCGTTATCCGCCTCCGGTGTTTCATCCATCATCTCGAAAATACGCTCCGCGCCTGCCATAGCCATAACGATGGAGTTAAACTGCTGGCTTACCTGATTAATGGGCATGTTAAAGCTCTTGTTAAAGGTCAGGAAACTGGCCAGTGCCCCCAGCGACAGACCTGTAAAACCGGACAGCGCCATAGCGCCTCCCACAATCGCGCAGACCACATAACTCACGTTACCCAGCTGCATGTTGACCGGTCCGACAATGTTCACAAGATAGTGCGCCTTATCCGCACTGTGATAAAGACTGTCGTTGAGTTCCCTGAACTTCGCGATATTTTCCTCTTCGTGACAGAAAACCTTGACCACCTTCTGCCCGTCCATCATCTCCTCGATAAACCCGTTGACTTTACCCAGATCCTGCTGCTGCTGAAGGAAATATTTTCCGCTCAGGCCCGCAGTCTTTTTGGTCACTGCCAGCATAACTCCCACCATGACCAGCGTTACAAGGGTAAGCGGCACGCTAAGGATGACCATGCTGATCAACACACTGACAATAGTGATGGCACTGTTGAACACCTGGGGCATACTCTGGCTCACCATCTGCCTGATGGTATCCGTGTCATTGGTATAAACTGACATGATATCCCCGTGGGCATGGGTGTCGAAATATTTAATCGGAAGTTTCTCCATGTGGGCAAACAGATCATCCCTCAGATTTCTGAGCACTCCCTGAGTCACATTTATCATAATGCGGTTGTATATATAGGTTGCCGCCACGCCTACCGCATAGAAACCTGCCACCCGCAGAATCGCCATGGCCAGCGGATGATAATCCGGCACGTCCATGGTCAGCATGGGCGTAATGTAGTCGTCGATCAGCTTCTGGATAAACATTGTGCCCTGTACGTTCGCCAGCACGCTGACAAAGATCAACATCCCGACGATGACCAGATGCGGTCCGTAGCTTTTGGCAACGTATTTCATCAGTCTCTTAAAAATTTTTCCCGGATTTTCTATTTTCTTCCCTTTAGGCATTCCGCCTCTCATCGGTCCCGGCATCAGTCTTCACCTGCCTTTTCATCAAAATCACCGCCGCCGCTTGTCTGGGATTCATACACTTCACGGTAAATCTCGTTATTTGCAAGCAGTTCCTCATGAGTTCCGTAACCGTCGATTCTGCCCTCTTCCATAACAATAATATGATCCGCGTGCTGTACGCTGGATACACGCTGGGCAATGATCAGCTTCGTGGTATCCGGTATCTCCTCTGCAAAAGCCTTACGGATCTTCGCATCCGTAGCCGTATCCACCGCACTGGTACTGTCGTCCAGAATCAGTACCTTCGGTTTCTTGAGCAGTGCCCTTGCAATACAGAGCCTCTGTTTCTGCCCGCCGGATACATTAGAACCGCCCTGTTCTATGTATGTGTTATAGCCATCCGGCATCTTCTCGATAAATTCATCCGCACACGCCAGCCTGCATACCCGCTTGCATTCCTCCTCGCCGGCATCAGCATTGCCCCAGCGCAGATTCTCAAGAATCGTACCTGAGAAAAGCACATTTTTCTGCAATACGACAGCCACCTGATTACGCAGGCTCTCCATATCATATTCCCGCACATCACGGCCTCCCACCAGCACAGTGCCGGAAGACACGTCATAAAGGCGGCTGATCAGATTTACCAGACTCGTCTTGGAACTGCCGGTACCACCCAGGATTCCCACAGTCTCACCGGACCTGATCTTCAGGTTGATACCGTTCAGAACAGCCTTATCTTTATCCTCATAATAGGAAAAATCCACATCCCGGAACTCAATCTCACCGTTTGGTACGTCATAGACAGGATTGACCGGATTAGTCAGATCACTTTTCTCTTCCAGCACTTCACTGATTCGTCTTGCACTGGCGATACTCATACTCATCATGACAAAAATCATGGCCACCATCATCAGGCTCATGAGAATATTCATGCAGTATGCCATCAGACTCATCAACTCTCCGGTAGTCAGTTCATTTTGCACGATCATCCGCGCACCCATCCAGCAGATCAGCAGAATACAGGTATAGACTGTAAACTGCATCACCGGCATGTTCAGAACCACATTTTTCTCCGCTTTCTGAAAAATGTCATAGATACCCTGGCTGGCTTTCTTCAGCTTGGATGTCTCATGCTCCTCTCTGACATAAGCCTTGACCACACGGATGGCACTGACATTTTCCTGTACGGAAGCATTCAGCTCATCATACTTGGGAAATGCCATCTGAAAATATTTCATCGCTCCCCTTATAATAAAGAAGAGAACCACCGCAAGCAGAATCATTGCGATCAGATATACCGTGGCCAGCCTGGCATTGATCAGGTATGCCATGGACATTGCACATATCATATTGATGGGCGCACGGAAACAGATACGCAGAAGCATCTGATAGGCCATCTGAATGTTGGTCACATCCGTGGTCATTCTGGTCACCAGTCCCGCCGTACTGAATTTATCCAGATTGGAAAAGGAAAATGTCTGTATGTTGTCAAACATTGACTGCCGGATGTTTCTCGCAAAACCGGTGGATGCCCTTGCTCCGAATTTTGCCCCCATAACACCGCAGAACAGTCCGCAGAGAGCCGACGCCACCATAAAAGCGCCGACAATATAGATATGCCGCATATCCCCCGCTTCCACCCCGTCGTCAATAATGGAAGCCATCATAAGCGGGATCAGCGTCTCGAAGACAACTTCCAGAATCATGAACACAGGGGTCAGCACGGACTCTTTCTTGAATTCTTTGATCTGTGCCGCTAATGTTTTAATCATAAGATTCGTGATACTCCTTTCTTTACATTCCACCTATCTATCATTATGCAAAAAAATTTTAATGTCAAGAAAGATCACGAAAATTTCATAAGAGTTTTATATTTTATTAAGATGATCAGATATGGAATACTTTCTGGATCTGCTTCATGGTTCCCAGCACGAGCAGCGTCTGGCTGGCAGTAACTTTCGTGTCAGGCGTGATCGTCAGATTCAGGATATCTTCTTCCTTGAGAGCCATAACATTGACGTTATAGCGTTTACGTATGTCCAGTTCTCCTATGGTTTTTCCCGCCCATTCCTCAGGCACGGGCACTTCAAAGATCCCATGCTCGTCATCCAGTTCAATATAATCGAAAATATGATCCGCGCTGTAACGGATGGCCGTCCATGTGGCAAGCTGCCGTTCCGGATAGACGATCTCGTCGGCTCCGTTCTTTAACAGGAACTTGGCATGTACGTCACTGGCTGCCCGGGATACTACCACCTTGGCTCCAAGTTCTTTTAACAGAGATGTGGTTTCCAGGGAACTTTGAAAATTGTCCCCGATGGCCACGATACACAGGTCAAAATTCCTGATTCCCAATGATACAAGGAAATCCGGGTTGGTACTGTCGCCAATCTGCGCATTGGTAACGAAGGGCAGAATCGAATCCACCCGCTCTTCCTTCCGGTCCACCGCCATAACCTGATGATCCAGATCAAACAGTTTCTCCGCTATGTGACGGCCAAAACGGCCTAAACCTACTAATAAAATTGATTTCATGCTATACCATGCCTTTCTTTTTATTTCGGCAGACAACACTCTACCCGACCATAATCTTCTCCTGGGGGAACTCCGAAACATAAGGATGTTTCGCCGATAGTGCCGCATACACAATAGTCATGCCGCCCACCCGTCCCAGAAACATCAGAATGATCAAAACAACCTTGGATGCCGCGCACAGTCCCGGCGTAATGCCCAGCGTCACCCCCACTGTTGCAATGGCAGACCCGGCTTCAAACAGCGCCGGCAGAATCGCCATATTTTCTGCACAACTGATAAAAATACCGCCTGCAAGAAACAGGCTCATATAAAGCACAAGCACCGTGGCCGCATAATGGGCTGTGTCATTCGGAATCCGCCTGCCGAATATGTGGGCGTTGGGCCTGCGCTTAAACACAGCAATCGCTGTAGCAAAAAGCACCGCAAAGGTGGTGACTTTCATACCGCCCGCCGTAGACCCGGGAGAGCCGCCGATCAGCATGAGCAGAATCATGATCATCTGCCCGGACTCCGTGAGGCTGGCCAGATCCACCGTATTGAACCCCGCCGTGCGCGTGGTCACAGACTGGAAAAAGGATGCAAGCACCCGCTCTTTCACCGTCATGCCTTCCCACACCGGCATACTGAATTCCCTGAAATAGAAATAAACCGCCGGCAGTACAATCAGTGCGCAGGTCACAGCCAGCACCACCTTGCTCTGCATACGGTACCGGCGCAAATGCAGCCTGTTCCGCTTCACATCGTCCCAGGTCAGAAAACCAATGCCGCCCACCACGATCAACGCCATGGCCACCACATTCACGAGCACATTTCCGGTATAAAAGGTCAGTGAGGAATACTGTGTCCTTACCCCCATCAGATCAAATCCCGCATTGCAAAAAGCAGAAATGGAATGGAAAAGAGAATACCAGATTCCTTTCAGCACCCCGAATTGAGGGATCATAACCGGCAGAAATGCCGCCGCGCCTGCAAGTTCTATCACAGCCACTGTTTTCAGGATAAATCCTGTCATCCGCACGATACCGCCCATCTGCGGTGCCGCAATGGATTCCTGCATAATGCTCCTCTGCATCAGGCCGATCTTGCGACCGGAAAGTTTGGTGATGAAAACCGCTATCGTGATCACACCCAGCCCGCCGATCTGGATCAGACACAGAATCACCGCCTGCCCGAATCCTGTCCAGTAGGTAGCCGTATCGTTGGTGATCAGCCCGGTCACGCAGACTGCCGAAGTGGCCGTAAACAGAGCGTCCAGAAAAGAGGCCCCGCCCGCGCCTGCCTTAGAACAGGGCAGCATCAACAAAACCGTTCCCAGAACGATCACCCCGAAAAATCCAAGTAAAATGACCCGCGATGATGATAATCGCTTATTTTTATAAATGATACTCATAATACCTTACCTGTTCTGTTTCAATTTCACTATATAGACTATACCCCCGAATACAAAATCTTGCAATCATAAATGAATCTCCTCCCCCAGCTTAAAGGAATACAGAATCCGCTCCGTATCCCGATAGCCGGACGCCTGTTCCAGCGCCTCCGCATAATAATCAAGCTGTACGTGATACCGCTTCACCAGCTCCTGCGCCGTTTTCACCGCATCGGTCTTATAATCCAGCAGGACATATCTTCCTTCCTCCTCAAAAAACACATCAATGATTCCCTGAATCAGTACCATTTCTTCCGAAGGAAAATCCCTGTTTAAGCGGTGGGCCGGAAGCCCCATCACAAAAGGCTGTTCCTTAAAGAGCCGTCCGTCCCGTGCCGCCTCTCCCATCCGCAGTGCCGCCCTGCTCATCAAAAAAGCCACAAGCTTATCCGTCGAAACCACCTCAAAATACTCTTCTGACAGCCTGCCGTCCCGCCGCATTCCGTCAAGTTGTTCTTTCAGCAGGCTCTCCGCTGCCGGCCGGTTTTCATGAACCTCTTTCGTCAATTTAGTGAAATCAAACAATTCCATTACTTTATGGAAAGCACTGCCTCGCATGGAGCCGCTGACATGCTCGTCTTTTTCCAGAAAACCGGGCAGATAGGGGACCACCGTCTCCTCTTCAAACAATTTGAAGGAAAAGTCTGCTTCTTCCTGCATTCCTGCCATTTTCAACTCTGATACGGTAGTCTTCGTATAGAGATTTTGCAGATTTTGACAAGGATACTGCCAGGCGAACTTTTCCGACATATTTGTCATAAGTGCATGGTCTCCGTCTCTGACCGCATCGGACAACAACAATCTGCGTCTGGCCTCTTCCATCCGCACAGCCTCTTCCAGTTTTTCCTCCACCCTGTCTTCCCAGCCCGTAAGCACTACCCGGATGCTCATATCCTGCCCATAAAACGGACTGGACCTATCCGGTTCCAGACCGCATTCCCGGTAGAAAACGTCCATGCATCTGTTTCTTGCCAGCGCCGCAAGAAGAAGTTCCAGAAAACTTCCTCTGCCAGTCAGCACATCATAAGGCAGAAGCAGTTCCTTCTTTTTCTGTAAAGGCAGAAGAGATGCCGCCGCCTTCTCCGGTGTCTTCACCGTTCCCGTAAGAATCAGCTTCTCCTTTGCTCTGGTCATCGCCACATACAGGATGCGCATTTCCTCCGCCAGATTGTCAACCCGCAGCTTCTCGGCAATGACATTTCTGCGCAGATTCCTGCCCCGCACCCTTGCCGCGGGATTCACATAATCCACCCCGATTCCCGCATCAAGATCCAGTACAAGATGACTGCTTGAGTCCCTCGTCTGAAAGCTCTTGGCCAGCCCGGAAACAAAGCACACCGGAAATTCCAGTCCCTTGCTTTTATGAATGCTCATGATGCGCACCACATCCGCATTTTCATCCTGCAGGCCGGCCTCTCCATAATCCACCTCATATTTTTCAAGCTGTTCCATATAGCGAAGAAAATGATACAGCCCGAAATAGCTGGTCTTCTCATACTCCGCCGCCTTCACAAGAAGCATCTCCACGTTGGCCCGCCGCTTATTACCCTCAGGCTTTACCGCCACATAGTTCAGATAATCTGTCTCCCGCAGAATCGTCTGCAAAAGCTCCTGCACGGAAAAATAAGATGCCAGACTGCGGTAATACTCGATTTGATTTAAAAAAGCACAGAGTTTATCCCTGAGAAGCTGCGGCATCGGAGGCTCATTCTCTTCACTTGCAGGCCCCTCTGCACATTCCCTGACCGCGTCATACAGATACTTTTTTCTCGGATATAAAGCCTTGACCAGAGCGATCTCTTCCTCCTCAAATCCGCCCAGATAAGAATGCATCACGCCGTAAAGCGGGATATCCTGCAATGGATTATCCAGAATCCGCAGGAAATGCAGCAGCTCCTGTATCTCTGCCGCCGCAAAATATCCCGTTCTGGAAGTCATATGCACCGGTATTCCTTCTTCTTCCAGAACACGCTTGAACACCTCATCCCATCCTGACGTAGTCCGCAGAAGAATGACAATATCCCTGTAAAAAAGTTTTCTAAAGCCGCCACTCTCTTTATCCGTCACCTGAAATTCCCGCATCAGTTCCCTGATTTTTGCCGCCACGCCATAGGCTTCCTGCTCTTTTACAGAAATGTCTTCCGGCTTCTCACCCGTCCGAAACAGCAGCAGTTCCGTCAGATTCAGGTTCTGTACCTCTGCTGCTGACTGGACCCCCGGCTGTATAACGGTTCCGGCCGTCTGCTGTGCGTCTGTTGACTCCGTGATCTTTCCGGACATGTGCTGTGTATCTGTCGACTCTATAATTGTTCCGGCCTTCTGACAGGTCTGCACAGGATATTCCGCACCCGGATGTAATGCCGCCAGATCGTCATAGACAATTCCGCCCACGTCTTTTCCCATGATCTGTTCAAAAACCCTGTTCGTACTGTTCAGGACTTCCCTCCGGCTCCGAAAATTCTGATGCAGGTCTATTTTCTCTGCGGCGGCCTGCTCACCGGCCTCCACCCGTCCGTAGCTCTCATATTTTTCCAGAAACAGCTCCGGCCTTGCCAGACGGAATTTGTAAATGCTCTGTTTCACGTCTCCTACCATGAAACGATTGTACCTGCCCTCATCCTCGCCGGAAATACATGACAGAATATACTCCTGCACCAGATTGCTGTCCTGATATTCGTCTATCAGAATCTCGTGAAAATAACTTCGATACTCAAGGGCTGTATCTGTCGGCACACAATTCCCGTCCTGATCCTTCCTCACAAGAATCTCCAATGCAAAATGCTCGATATCATCGAAATCCAGCACATTCTTATCCCGCTTCTTCGCATCAAAGGCTTCCTTAAACGCAAGCGTCAAATCGACCAGAGCCTCCACTGCCGCGCCACAGACTTCCATCTGCTTTAGAACCTGTTCTTTTTCCTTGAAAAAAAACTTCTTCTGCAAATCACCAAGCTGCTCTTTTACCTCTGTGCGGATCCCCTTGGCAATTTCCCGTTTAACCTGTGACACTGTATCGTCTTTTTTAGATGGAAGTCTGTCAAAATGAACCGCCGCAAAAGCAGCGTACAGGGCATCGTAATCTCCACAAGAGTCCTCCGCCCCGCATCTGCCAAGAAGCTTCTCCACCATTTCTTTTTCCCGTTCCAGAAGTTCACCGTACATATACGGGCCGTCCGGTTCCTCGCACATGCGGATTGCCTCCGACAGCTTCGCCTGACATCCTTCCAAAAGGAGACGGGCCCGGCGTATCAAGTCAATAACCCATGGCAGACTGCCAAAACCGGCTGACATGTCCTCTGAACAGTCTGCTGCCGCACCTGCACCTTCCTGATCATCCCTTGCACCCGCTGACACACGATAATCCCTCTTCCGCTCCTTCAGCCACTGCTCCGGGAACGGGGTACTCATGGCAAAATCATAAAGCTTCAACACGATCTCCTCCACCGCCGTGTCTCTGCTGCCGACGCTGAAATATTCCATGCAGTCCAGAAACTCCTGCTTTCCCGCGGTATAGCAGTCTTCCAGCACCTGCGCCAGTACCTCCTGCCGGATCAGCCGGTTTTCCCCTTCCTCGGCGATCCGAAACCCCGGATCCAGGCCGATGGTATGGAACTGATTGCGCAGTACAAAAAGACAAAAGCTGTCAATGGTCGTAATACGGGCATTATGAAGCAGCGTCGTCTGCCTTTGCAGATGCTCATTTTCCGGGTCTGCAGCCAGTCTGTCATTGAGAGCCCGGCTGATCCGCTCCCGCATCTCGGCGGCCGCCGCATTGGTGAAAGTCACAACAAGCAGTCTGTCGATATCCACCGGCTGCTCACTGTCACTGACCATCTTCACGATCCGCTCCACCAGCACTGCCGTCTTTCCGGAGCCTGCTGCCGCCGAAACAAGCAGATTACGTCCTCTCCCGTCGATCACTCTCTGTTGCTGCTCTGTAAATGAAATTCCCATTTTTCCTCCACTTTTATATCCTTCGGTATCTGCCGCACATATCCCCACTCTCTTCCTTCATACGCTGCAATGCCTCGTCCGCACTCATTCCGGGAAGCCTGCGCATCCGGTATCCCTCGATTCTGCCGTCAAACCCGCACACACTTTTATAGGCGCAGTAGGTACATGCCTGATTTCCATTCTGTTCATAGGGATTGACAGATATGGTTCCGCCCAGAATACCGGTGCCGATCTGCCGGATCTTATGGTTAACATAATTCGAGACCACTTTCATGTCCTCTTCCTTTATGACACTTGAATATGCGGAAAAGGATCCGTCTTTTTTTCGTTCCAGCGGCAGGATTTCGGACTTATCAGTAAATTCTTTGTCCAGAAGTCTGACGGCCTCATCATTTTCATTGACTATTCCGGTCATTTTCAACTCCTGCAATAATTTTCTGTTGATCTGTTCCGGCGTCATGCCTTCGCCGTCCTCCACCATGGGATCATCAATATGATAATACAGCATTGCCGCCGGCACCACTTTTTTCTCCGGATGCTTCTTCTGCTCCATCTCCACCGCCGCGTTCATATAAACCACCAGCTGCAGCTGCAGCCCGTAATAAAGAGCCGCCAGATCGAACTTGCGGGTGCCGGATTTGTAGTCGATGACTTTCACATAAACCTTGTCCTCCGCCTCACAGGTATCCACCCGGTCGATCCGCCCTCTCAGGCGCATCTTTTCCTGCTCACTCAGGTCGATATTGAGAGCATCCAGATCCTCGATCATGGAAAAGGACATCTCAAACCGGTCCGGCACAAAAGCCCCTTTGCGAAGCTGTGCCTGCAGGGTCAGTACCGTGCGCCGCAGGATTCTGGTCATACGCTTCAAGAGACTGCGGTTTCGTGCACTACTGTACAGAATGGTCTCGCCATAGGTCACCGCATAAGCCTCCACAGCCTCCTCCACCATCTGTCCCGCCTCATCTTCGGGAAAATCAAACCAGGTATAGCCCCGTTCCGTCAGTTTTTCCGCAAACAGTTCAAGAACGCCGTGAAAAACATTGCCCATGTCCACATCCTCGAAGCTGTAGTCATCCCGCTCCCGCAGCGCCAGACCGTATTGCAGAAAATGCCCGTAGGCACAGGCGGCATAACGTTCCAGGCGGCTGACACTGTTTTGCAGCATTGCGCCGTAAAGAGCCTTTGTCACCATTTTGGACAGCGGCGTATCCTGATAGCGGTAAAATGCCGTCTCAATCAGCCGGTCCACCGTATCCTGATATCCGGGCCTGTTATGATAACTGTGGTAAAAAGTATACAGCCGTTTTCCGGATTCTGTGTCCAGCCTGCCTCCCGCATACTCCCGCAGCATATCCGCCAGCAGTCCGATCCCGTCCCGTCCGCACACAAGCTGTTCCTCCACCGGATCTGCCTCCGGTGTCTCCACCGTAAGAGCCGGATAAAGTTTGCGCACCAGATCAATCAGATAAGCCGGGCGCAGACTTTTCCCGTCGTTTCCCGTCTTGGCACAGGACAGATACAGCCGGTCCGAAGGTTTTGTCATATTCAGATACAGGTACAGACGCTGTATATACATCTGCTGCCTGGGGGACGGTGCCAGTTCCAGTTCCGACTCCCGCAAAAACTCCCTATCAATGTCTGAGATGATTCCCCCGTTTCCTGCGCCTTTCGGAATATTCCCGTCATTTACCCCAAGAAGAAAAAGAATCCTGACCTGCTTTAAACGGGTTCTCTCGATATCTCCCACCAGCACACGATCCACGTTCTGGGGAATGGTTCCCACGCTGATCTCCGTCAGCCCGGAATCCAGAATGTCCGCAAATTCCCTTCGCTCCATCTCTTCCTCCGCCAACAGTCCGTAAATCTGATCCAGCAGGTCGATCACCAGCGCGTAGATCTGCCCGTACTCTTTCGCCCGCGCCAGATCTCCCTGTGCCTGAAACTGCCGCTCAAAGCCGGCAAGCTTCTGCTGCAGGTCATTTTTCACCAGAAAATCATAGAGGGCCCGCACCATCTCCCCGGCGGTGTGCACCGGACTAAGAAGCGGCATAAGCTGATCCATCAGTTGTTCCCGCAAAAGGTTATATCTTTCCAGCTGCGCAAGGGCCGCCTCTTCTCCCTCCTTGTTTTCCTCTTTATAGACAAAGATGCTGCTCCATTTTTTCCTGCCCCGGATGCCGAACCGGCGGATATAGTTTTCCAGCCTGTCCACATCCTCTGCCGCAAATCCGGTCAATCCCGTGCGCAGATAATGGAATACCGACTCAAAACTGAAATCCTGCAGCACGATCTGCAAAGCGCTCCTGATATATTCCGCAAAAGGATTGCGCAGAATCCCTCTGGTGTGATCCAGGTAAATGGGAATGCCGAACTTTGCAAATTCCTCCTCGATCAGACTGCCATAGATCTCCATATCACCTGTGACCACGGCAATATCACGATACTGCAGTCCCGCGCCCTCCATCATTAATTTCCGTATGGCGATGCAGGCTTGTCTGATCTCCTCCTTCGGACTGGAAGCCTCATACAAGCGAAGATGCTCCACCGGCCCATCGTACACCTGTGCCGGATACCGGAAAAGATTATGTTCCAGATGAGCCAGTTCCTCATTCCCCGCAAACCGCGGCAAACGCCCGTTTATCCGGTCAGTACACCACACAGGTTTGTCCACCGTCACGTCCACCTGCCCCGCCAGCCTGCGCATGTCCGACACGGTCTTTTTACTCAGGTGAAAAAGCTTATGTTCCCCGTCCTGCTGATACGGGTTCTCTCTTTCGTCAATGGTAACTGTTATAATGACTCGCTTGGCTAATCTCATCAATTCACGGATTACTCTGTTCTGAATGGGCGTAAATCCGGTAAATCCGTCAAAAGCAATCACGCTGTTTCTGATAATCTCAGATCCGGGCAGCGCCTCCGTAAGCCGGTCCAGAGTTTCCTCCGTGGTTATGAATTTCTCATGAATATAGTCCAGAAACGCCTGATACAATACACCCAGATCCTGCAGTTTGTAGTACAAAGCACCGCGGGAACGGGCATACTCTGTCAGTTTCTCCATCTCCTGTATGCCGATGCCATACTGCATAAATTCGGAAATAGCGGACTTTACCTCATGGATATAACCGATCTTGTGCAGATGCGGGCCCATCACTTTCAGCTGTTCCTTGCACTGCTGGGCCGCCTTGCGCAGTACAAGGCTTTTGCCCGTATCATCCAGAACCGGCATATCCTTACTTCCCACCTCTTCCAGAATGCGATGGGTAAGCCTGCCAAAGCTGAGCACGTCTATATTCATGATAATATGATCGGGATGCTCTACCACCAGATCCATCTGTGTCTGCATGGTAAACTGATCAGGCACGATCAGGAGATAATCGGTCTTCGGATTCTGCCTTGACGCCTGTATGATGTCTTCGTGAAGTTTTTTGCTCTTACCGGAGCCGGATGCCCCGAAATAAAATTGAACTGACATTTTCCGCTTCCCCTGTTTTTAAATAACATATGTTTTTTGTATGTATTCTGTCTGAAATTACGCTTTTTTCAAAAAAACGCCTCCGCGGCAGTCAAAGCACTGCCCCGGAAGCGTATGCGGCATATTTCTATGTTTACAAAATATATTTTTTCAACAGGGAAATCACCTCTCCCACATTGATCGGTTTTGCCGTATGAGCGTTCATACCGCTGTCCAGGCACTTCTGGATATCTTCGGAAAAAGCATCCGCCGTCATGGCAATGATGGGGATCTCCTGCGCATCGGCCCGTTTCAGTCCACGAATGGCTCCGGTAGCCTCATATCCGTTCATCACAGGCATACGAACATCCATAAGAATCACGTCATAATAGCCCGGCTCAGATTTCTGGAACATTTCCATACAGATTTTACCATTTTCCGCCCATTCCAGTTCCATGCCGATATCGGACAACAGTTCTTTGAGCACTTCCCAGTTCAGCTCATTGTCTTCGGCAACCAGCACATGCCGTCCGGCCAGTTCCATATCCGAAGCCGCTCCTGCCAGATCATCGTTATCCTCTACGCCCATGTATTTCTTTAATCCATAGAACAGCGTGGATTTAAACAGCGGCTTTGAGATAAAACCGGTGATGCCGGCTTCTCTCGCCTCCGTCTCGAACTCGCTCCAATCATACGCCGAGATCAGGATGATAGGCATATCTTCCTCAATAATATGACGGATCTGTCTTGCAACCCGCAGACCGTCCATATCCGGAAGCTTCCAATCCAGCAGAATGATCTGATAATCATCCCGCATCTGGTGATGCTTCCTGATCATATCGAGGGCTTTCTCGCCGCTCATGGTCCAGTCAGCCTGAATGCCGATGGAATCCAGCGCGTCCACTGCCGTGCGGCACAGTGTCTCATCATCATCCACCACAAGCATTTTCCATGCGGGAAGAACCATATTCACCTCTTCTTCTGCAGCTTTTTCCAGATCCAGAATCAGGTGGAACTGAGTTCCCTTGTTTGGCTCACTCTCCACAGTGATCTTTCCTTCCATCGCATCCACGATGTACTTGGTAATGGCCATGCCAAGACCGGCTCCCTCTGTCTTCTGCACGCGCTTACTATCCGCCCTGGAATATGAGTCAAAAATGTGTTCCAGAAATTCCGGCGTCATGCCGATCCCGTTGTCCTGAACAACCACATGCGTTTTTACATACGCCTCACCCTTTTCCGGCGTTTCTTTCTCCTGGTACAGAGATAACTGGATCGTGCCGCCTTCCTGGGTATATTTCACCGCATTGGACAACAGGTTCAGCAACACCTGGTTCATGCGGACACTATCGCAGTATACGTCCTCCACCGTAATGTTATCAATATGCACATTAAAGCTCTGTCCCTTGGCCTTGACCTGTGTCTGCACAATACTGACAATCCCTTCGATGACTTCACGCAGGGACACTCTCTCCGCCGTCAGCGTCATCTTTCCGCTCTCGATCTTGGACATATCCAGTACATCGTTGATCAGTCCCAGCAGATGCTTACCGGAAAGCGCAATTTTTCTGAGACAGTTCTGTACCTGCTCTTTATCGTCAATATGTGCCGTGGCAATGGCTGTCATACCTACAATGGCATTCATGGGGGTACGGATGTCATGGCTCATATTCGAAAGGAATTCGCTTTTGGCTTTCGTCGCCTGCAGTGCATCCTGCCGTGCTTCATTCAGATCCCGCAGCTGCTGCTGGGTCATCTTATAATATGTAACAAAAATAAACATCAGCACAACAAGAATCACTGCAAAGGATGCCATAGTTGCCACGGTTCTGTTCTGACTCATTCCGTCCACTGTCTCATTCAGAATACCAAAAGGCAGAATCGTCACCAGATGCCATTCCGAATATGGCAGGTCAGTACAGTATACCTGCTGTCTGCTGCCATCAAAATCCTGAATGGCAGAGTAGCTTTCCCCCTTCGCCATGGCGTCGGCGAGTTCCTGTATGTATGCATCTATTTTCTCTTTATCATCATTCTGATACCGGTCGTACAGATTGCTGAAATAGTCCGCATGATCGCCTTTCATGTTTTTAACAATAAAGCTTCCGTCCTGCCGGATGATATTAGAGTACATCAGTTCGCTCTCTCCCTCTGTCGCCAGCATCTCACTGATATATTCAAGAGGAAGCGCCACAATGATAGCCATGGATTCTCCGCCGCTTTTCATCGGATAAGTCGCATTGATACCGAACATCACCGCTTCATTTCCTTTGCTGTCAACTCCCACTGCAACCTTTTTCTGCTTGTTACGCAAGGACGTAAAAAAGGGCTCCGGATCAGCAAGACGAAGCTGGTTTCCGTATAGCATTTCTATCTCTCCGTCCTCAGTGCAAAGCGCCAGATAGTCAAAGTTCCTGACATTTGTTCTGTAGATCAGTTCCCCGTACAGGGCATTGATGTCCATATCCTGTGAAACCACCGTCACTACAGCTTCCGCCTGTTCCAGCTTCAGTTCCATAAGTGTCCGGAAATGGGACGTAATCTGTTCATTTATACCAGTCATATACAGACTGCCCACCTTATCAATGGCATTCTTGCTGACCCTGCTCATATAGACTCCCAAACTAAAAAAACTCCTGCACTGACTACCAGAAGCAACGCAAAACTGCCAATTAGAAAACTTGTCGTCTTACGCTTTACATTGTGGATATCCATATAACCTTTTCCTCCTTAAATCCTTCAAGCCGGGTGATTACCATAAAAGTAATTTGCTTCGCAAATAACTTTGCGAGATTCGCTTCGCAGCCTCATCTATCTGGACCTTATTTATAAAAAATGTGCGTACTGAGATACACATTTAGAATTATATCTGCTTTTTCTACGAAAATCAAGGAAAAAAAGCAGCCGGGCCGCCAATTTCCGCCGATTCTGGCAAGCCCGGCTCCTGTTCGTATCTGTCGTATATCCATAGCGTTCTGTATCAAAATTTACAGCCGGCTATGATCATTTAAAAGGAATCACACCGCCGTCATAAGTATTGTTGATATACTCCGTAATCTCATCGGATTTCAGTACGTCCACCAGCGCTTTGACTGCATCGCTTCCCTCATTGCCTTCTTTGACTGCGATCACGTTCACATATGTCTGAGCCGCCTCGGAATCGGACTGCTCATAGGCTACGGAATCCTTGCTCACAGAAAATCCTGCCTCCAACGCATAATTGCCGTTCAGGACTACAAATGCCACTTCGTCCTTCACCCGGGGAACCTGAGCCGCTTCCAGTTCCTGGATCTCAATCTCCTTCGGGTTATCCACGATATCTCTCGTAGTCGCTTCCAGACCTACGCCGTCTTTGAGTGTGATGATGCCATTGTCCTGCAGCAGCAGAAGCGCTCTCGCTTCATTAGTCGTATCGTTGGGTACTGCAATCACATCGCCTTTTTCCAGCGTCGCCAGATCACTCTTCGTGCCCGGATAGATCCCGAAAGGCTCATAATGAATGCCGCCGGCATTGACAAGATGTGTGCCATGCTCTTCATTAAAGGAATCCAGATAAGGAATATGCTGGAAATAATTTGCGTCAAACTCTCCGCTTTCCACTACCTGATTGGGCTGTACGTAATCGTTAAATACAGTTACCTGCAGATCCCATCCCTGGTCTGCAAGGATCGGCTTCACCTGCTCAAGAATCTCCGCATGAGGCGTAGCGGATGCCGCAACCGTGATAACCCCGCCCTGTGCACTTTCATCCGTGCCGCCGCACGCCGTCAGCACACCAAGCGCCAGTGATGCCGTCAAAATACCTGCGATAAACTTTTTTTTCATAATAGTATCCTCCTCTTTCTGTTATGCCTTTGATTCCATCAAAAGCACGTCACATTGTCTTTACCGTCCGGCACCTCTCCTCATTTGTACCGCACGTATGTATCTCATAAGCAGTTTCCAGTACATGCTTGCAAGATTTAGTAACAAAAACACATTTCCCGTCTTTTACCGCTTTCTGCGGTCCAGCTTCACCGACATCTTCATACCCAGCGTCTGGAAAATCTGTACCAGCACCACCAGCAGCACCACAGACACAAACATAATTGCCTCATCATAACGGTAGTAACCGTAACGCATGGCGATATCACCCAGACCGCCGCCGCCCACAATACCTGCCATGGCGGAATAACCGAGAATCGTGCCCAGCGCAATGGTAACGCCTACCAGAATGGAGGTCCGCGCTTCCACCAGCAGCACTCTGGTAATGATGGTCATGGTGCCTGCGCCCATGCTCTGCGCCGCCTCGATCACACCCCGGTCCACCTCATTGATGGAAGACTCGATCATACGGCCGATAAAAGGCGCTGCCGCAACGGTCAGCGGAACTACCGTGGCCGCCGTACCGTAAGTTTTGCCCACAAGCATCTTCGTCACCGGCATCAGCAGGAGCAGCAGGATCAGAAATGGAATACTTCTGACTATGTTAGCCACCACATCAAGTATCTTATAGACTACAGCATTCGGCCTGATACCGTTCTGGTCCGTCACCGCCAGGGCAATTCCCATTGGCACTCCCAGCAGATAGCCGAATACCGTGGACAGCAGCGTCATAAAAAGCGTCTCTTTCACGCCGTCCAGCATCATAATCGTCATTTCGCTAGTCCACATAACCGTCCACCTCCTCTACAGCAAGACCTCTCTGGATCAAATACTCTTTCATATCCTTCTGCATCTGCAGATCATCCGGCAGGCTTAAGATCATCTCGCCTCTGGCGATCCCCTCCACGTTCTTCGTGTCAGCCCGGAGGATGTTGATGGGCTGTCCGAACCGCAGCACCATATTGGCAATAACCGGCTCAAAAGACGAATTCACGGAAAAAACGATGCGGATACAGCATTTCCCCTTCATCATATCCCTCTGGCGGCTTTCCAGCGTCCGACGCTCTTCCCCTCTTCCTTTCACGATCAGTTCTTTTGCTTCCTTCGTCTTCGGATGGGAAAAAACATCCGCCACCCTGCCCTGTTCCACCAGACGGCCGTTTCCGATGATTGCCACGTGGGAACAGATTTCCCGGACCACCGACATCTCATGAGTAATAATAACAATTGTAATCCCAAAATCTCTGTTAATCTGTTTCAAAAGCTGCAGAATCGACTGGGTGGTCTGG
>CAJUJP010000046.1 GCA_910586615.1 uncultured Lachnospiraceae bacterium | reverse complement strand
TTATGGACCACTAGCTCAGGTGGTAGAGCACTTGACTTTTAATCAAGTTGTCTGGGGTTCGAATCCCCAGTGGTTCACTAAGAAGAGCCGAAGAATTAAAATGGGGATTCGAACCCCGGTTTGATATCCCCAGTGGTTCATTTAAGAAAAGAAGCTATATAGCAGAAATTCAGATTCTCAAAGAATCTGATTTTTTTTATGGTATAGAGAATTTCTTCGCTAATTCGAGTTCGCGAAGCGAATCTCGTAAAGTTAATTTGCGAAGCAAATTTACTTTTTTTTACGGAAAGGAGAAGGAAATGTATGGAACAGATGAAAACAAATAAGATGGGTGTTATGCCTGTCAACAGATTATTGATCACAATGTCGCTGCCCATGATGATGTCCATGCTTGTGCAGGCGCTTTACAATGTGGTAGACAGTATTTTTGTATCCAGAATAAATGAGGATGCACTGACGGCGGTGTCTCTTGCTTTCCCGATCCAGTCGCTGATGATTGCAGTGGGCGTGGGAACTTGTGTCGGTATCAATGCGGTGTTGTCCAGAGCCCTTGGTGAAAGGAATCAGGATGTCGTGAACAAGGCGGCAGGAAACGGCATATTTATTATGGCGGCCAGCTATCTTGTATTTTTGATGGTTGGTCTTTTTGCAACCCGGCCGTTTTATTTGAGCCAGACAGAGGACGCGAGGATCGTACAGTATGGATGTGAATATCTATCGGTGGTGTGCTGCCTTTCCTTTGGTATGTTTGCGCAGTTTACGTTTGAGAGGCTGCTGCAGTCAACGGGCAGGACGTTTTTTATCATGATCACACAGGGAATTGGCGCTGTGATCAATATTATCCTTGATCCGGTTTTTATTTTCGGACTGGGCGGAATGCCGGAACTGGGCGTGCGCGGTGCGGCTGTCGCAACGGTTATCGGACAGATTTCTGCCGGTATACTGGCGTTTGTTATTAATAAGAAGAAAAATGATGAAATACAGATGAGCAGGCAGGCTCTTGTGCCGGATCCGGGAATGATCAGACAGATTTATAAGATTGGTGTACCGTCTATCATCATGCAGGCGATCGGGTCGGTGATGACCTATGGCATGAATCTGATTCTGATTTCATTTTCTTCTACTGCGACAGCAGTATTCGGGGTGTATTTTAAATTGCAAAGCTTTATTTTCCTGCCGGTATTCGGCATGAATAACGGTCTTGTGCCGATTCTGGCATATAATTACGGTGCGGGACAAAAGGAGCGGTTTATCAAGGCGCTCCGGTGCGGTGTGCAGTATGCGGTGGCTATCATGTTTGTGGGCCTGATTATTTTCCAGACAATACCCGGCGTGCTTCTGGGAATGTTCGATGCCTCTGATGCCATGCTGGCAATCGGTACGCCTGCACTGAGAACGATCAGCTACAGCTTTGTGTTTGCGGGATTCGGTATCGTATGCGGAACGGCTTTTCAGGCGCTTGGCAGTGCAACCTACAGCATGATGGTTTCCATTGCCAGACAGCTGGTGGTACTGCTTCCGGCGGCTTATCTTTTATCCCTGACGGGAAAAGTTGAGAACGTCTGGTGGTCTTTTCCGATTGCGGAGTTGATGTCGCTGCTGATGACGATCATCTTTCTGGTGAGGATTTACAAAAACGTGATCAGGCATATCGGAGAGGACGAGGCTGAGACACAGCAGGGAAAAGTGAAAGCAGATTAGAGTATACCCGGCAACAGGATCGGAAGGGGGTTGAGGTGGCCGGAGGCCCGGTTTTCCGGGGCCGGCTTGATGTGCAAAATGTATAGTGACTTTGGGATGCTTGTGTGATACAATAAAAAGCGCGGAGTAAATGGCTGTCAGGCAACTGCAGCGCTTAGGAAATCAGACGGTGTGTGTGAATGTACATAAAGTCAGAGCGGATTTTCGGGCCGTGAAGTGAGGGCAGCATATATGCGGATATGGCGGAATTGGCAGACGCGCCAGATTTAGGTTCTGGTGGGAGACCGTGCAGGTTCAAGTCCTGTTATCCGCATTGGAATTTAGCAGTATGTGGAAGCAGGACTTGAACCTTGTTTAATGTCCTGTTATCCGCATTAAATAAGCAACATATAAGGGCTTTCGAGACCATATAAGGTGTCTCGGAAGCCCTTGTTTTTATGGTACAGGAAATCCTTCCGCATATCCGAGTCCGCGAAGCGGATCTCGTAAAGTTATTTGCGAAGCAAATTACTTTTTTTATGGTATAGGAAATGCTCCGCATATCCGAGTCCGCGAAGCGGATCTCGCAAAGTTATTTGCGAAGCAAATTACTTTTATTCCGGCAGCCTGACCACGAACACACTGCCGCCTTTCGGGTTATCCTGTACGGTGATTTTACCGTGGTGGGCGGTTACGATCTCATGGGCGATGGCCAGGCCCAGCCCGAAGTGGCCTTTGGTGCTCCGGGATTTTTCTGCCCGGTAGAAGCGATCGAAAATATGGCGTTTATCCTCGGCGGATATGCCGATGCCGGTATCTGTCACTGTGATCTCGAAACCGGCCCGGCGATCCTTATGATAGGACAGTTTCAGTTCGATTTTCCCGTTTTCGGGAGTGTAGCTGACCGCATTGTGTAAAAGGATAGACAGAACCTGGGAGATCCGGTCGGGATCGCAGTTACAGCGGGCAAGGGGAACTTCGGGAAGAGACAGGGAGAGAGCAATATTTTTTTGACGGCACAGGGGCTCAAAAGCCTCATAAGCGTTGAGGCACAGCGTATCCGGTTCTACTGATCTGCGTTCGATCAGGAAGCGGCTTGTGCCGGAACGGGCAAGGGTAAGCATATCGTTGATCAGATTGTTCATGCGCCGGCCTTCTTTGCGGATCGTATGGGAAAAACCTGCCCGTTCTTCATCGGAAGCGCTGAGGCAGCATTCGTGGCTGGCGAGAATAACGGACAGCGGCGTCCGCAGCTCATGGGAGGCCGCGGCCATGAACTGCATCTGATTTTCCTGATTTTCCTGCAGAGGTTTTAAAAGTCTGCCGGTAAAGATCCAGGAAAATATAAACAAAGCTGTAACAGCTGCAAGATCGATCAGCAGGAACAGTGTTCGCTGGTGCAGAATGGATGTATGCATTGTTGTCTGCGGGCAGAGGATCATAATCTGTGACAGTGCGGCATTGTGCTCGATATGGATGAGGGAGCCGTAGTAAGAATCGCTGGTAGAAGGAGAGGTAAATTCATATTCAGCATGCCAGATACCGGAATATGAATTACTCCTTGTGTCTGGGGCTTCAATCTGAAGCATGGAATTGTGCGTGGCAAGACTTTCATCAAATAGAAGTTGACTGTCATAGTCAATCTTGCTGCGAAGTGTGTTATGCAGAAAAGGTACGCCGTTATCTACTATAAAGATGACATATCCATTCTGCGCTTCGATTTTGGCCAGCCACTGCATGGATACGTAGGTGGACTGTTCCAGACTGGCAGTGATCGTGCTGACATCGTTTTGAAAAGAGCGGAAGCGGCTGTCATAAAGACTTTTCTCAGCTACCTGCAGGTAGAGCAGGGACATGATGATCGTAATAGCCGTTGTGCTTCCGGCGCATAACAGAGTAAAAAGCAGGTGTGCTTTGCGGAACATGATAAATCCTTTCATCACAGAGTGTCGGGGATGACCAGCCCATACCCGACGCTGCGGATTGTTTTGATCTGCAGTACGCTGCCCACGGTCTTAAAACGGCGGCGCAGAAAATGAATATAGTTGTCAAGATTTCCACTTTCTACATCGCTGTCCGGTCCCCAGACTTTGAGCAGGAGGGTTTCTCTTGCGAGGATTTGTTCCGGCGTGTGCAGGAAGCTTTCAAGCAGGTCCCCTTCACGTTTGGAAAGGGTGCTGTTTCCGGCGGGACCGGTCAGACACATTTCCCGGCAGGACCAGGTCACATCATGGTAGGACAGGATATCGGGATGGGTGTTCAGTATAAGGGAGCGTCTGGTGACGCAGCGGATCCTTGCCAGCAGTTCTTCGAAGTCAAAGGGCTTCACAAGATAATCATCAGCACCCAGATCAAGTCCGGCAATCTTGTCCTGCAGAGTACCCAGCGCCGTGATCAGAATGACGGGGACATTGACAGACTGCCGGCGCAGTGCGGCAAGGACTTCCGTTCCTTCATGACAGGGCAGCATACGGTCCAGCAGGATTACGTCGTAGATGTTCTGCCGGCCGTAGAAAAGGGCTTCTTCGCCGTCGAAGCAGGAATCTACGTTGTAGCCCTGTCCTGTGAGCTGCCAGGTGAGGGCTTTATTCAAATCTTTGTCGTCTTCGGCTAATAAAATACGCATCAGCAATCCTTTCTTACTTATTTTAAAAGATGAAAAGAGCAGTGAGGCTCGATTAGGCATTCATATGAATTAATATAACATATTAATCTTTAAAAAATCTCTAATATTTTCTAAGACTTTCTTAATATGTTTAGAGAAACCTTAGAGAGTATTCTGATATGCTGTCTGTGTCGGAGATGATTACGGGGGACAAAAGAGTGGCCGGTGTAAGCATAAACACCGGATTCGATCTGATGTCCGCCGGAATGCATCCGAAGGCGGTGCATACGGCCGGCAGTGAATATGATTCAGGAAAGGAAGAGAGTATAGTGATCAGAAAAGGATTGAAGAAAACGGTCAGCCTCCTGCTTGCCGCGTCCATGGTTTTTTCCATGGCGGGCTGTGGCGGAGACGGTGGACAAAGTACGGAAGCCGGCATCGGCAATAAGGATAATACGGGCATCGGCACGGATCAGGAAAATCTGGGGCCGGACGGAAATGCGGATCATGACGGAACTTCTGCCATGGGACGGTATGTGGAGGAGCATATTGACCTGTCGGATCAGATATCATCCCAGAGTCTGGATTTGTCCAGACGGGAGGACGGCAGCCTGGTGATCTTAAGTAACAGCAGCATGTTTGTATCAAAGGATCAGGGAACGACATGGAATGAGGAGACGCCTGACTGGCTGACGGCCATTTTGCAGGAGGGAACATATATCTGCAGCATGACTATGGGGCCGGACGGTACGGTGGCAATGCTCTGGGGAGAATCGGTGGGGGATGACTGGATGCAGTATCTGAAGCTGATTTTACCGGACGGTACCCAGGTGCCCGTGGAGACGGAACTGACGGAGGAAGAGGGATATTTCAGACAGGCGGTTGTCAGAGAAGACGGCAGTATCTTTGCGAGTACGAACAGAGGAGTCCATGAGGTGCAGCGTGACGGTTCCAGCAAGGCAATATTGTCGCTGGATTATAACCCCTCCTGGATCTGGGTGAAAGATAATCTGCTTTTTATTGACAATGACTGGGGAGAGGAAACCATGCCCGTGGTATATGATCTGGAAGCAGAAGACTTCATAGAAGATGAGGGGCTTACAGATTTTGTGGCTGATAACTATGACGGCCGGAACATGAACGGCACGGACTGGTGTGACATGTATCTGCTGCCGGGAGAGGACGGCACGGTTTATATTGCAGGTAAAAAGGGGATACACCGGCATGTGGTCGGAGGAAATATGATTGAGCAGATCGTGGACGGCAACCTGTCTATGCTGAGTAATCCCGATTATGCTCCGGCAGATATGATACAGTTGGAGGGAGATGTATTTCTGATTCTTTTTGCAGGCGGAAAGCTGATAAAGTTTACTTATGATCCCGATGTGCCGACTGTGCCGGAGAAGATGATCACGGTTTACAGCCTGCGTGAAGATAACAATATCCGACAGGCCGTTTCTTTTTACCAGACACAGCATTCAGATGTATTCGTATCTTATCAGATCGGTATGGACAGCGGTGATTCTGTGACCAGAGAAGATGCGCTCAAAAAGTTGAATACGGAAATTATGGCAGGAGAAGGTCCGGATCTTATCGTGATGGACGATATGCCTTTGGACTCTTATGCCTCCAAAGGATTGCTGATGGATCTGACAGACTATCTGGCAGAGTACAGTAAGAAGGAGCCATTGTTTGACAATGTGATCGATGCCTTGAAAAAAGACGGGAAAGCCTATGTGGCGCCGGCCACCATTGCCGTTCCGGGGCTGGCTTCCGGTGCAGAGGGTATGGAAAATGTGCATGACCTGGCAGATCTGGCCGGGGTGGTGGAGCAGCAGCGGGAAAAGTACCCTGAGAAGGATATTATCGGTATCAGCGGCGCGCGGGGAATCCTGAAGCGTTTTGCGGCCACCAGTGAACCGAAATGGATCACGGCAGAGCGTGCGGTTGACAAAGGGGTTATCGGAGAGTACCTGGAACTGTGCAAGAGGATATTCGATGCCCAGATGGACGGGCTGGATGAGGATGTGATTGAATACTATAACAGACGAAATGAGCGGATGGCGGAATATTACGGCGTGGCGCAGGACGCACTAGACTGGGAAATTTATCTGGATGTGATGTCGTATATCGGCGGTGAACAGAGAATGATTACCGGATGGGATGACTCGCAGTACTCTTATTTGCAGGTCAATTCCATAAACAGGAACAAAGGCTTTGAGAGTACGAAATTAACAGCCATGGAGGGACAGTGCACACATGTTTTCAAGCCCGTGACGATGATGGCAGTAAGCGCGGCATCCAAACAGCCGGATCTGGCGATGGGATTTCTGGATACATTCCTTTCTGCTCAGGTACAGGGGATGTATGACGGACTGCCCCTGAACCAGAAAGGGTTTGACATCCAGTTTACGCCGGATAAGGATATACTGGGCCAGGGAGGTGAACCGGATGACTATGGTTCCGTGTATACAACTGACGGGGAGGGTTTTGGTTTGGGATTTACATTCTACTGGCCGTCAGATGAGATGATTGCGTCCTTTAAGGCGGAACTGGCGGCGCTGAATACGGCTTATATCCCGGATCAGATGCTGGAAAAGGCGGTATTCGACCAGGGCGTCAGCTATATGCAGGATGAGAAGAGTCTGGATGAAGCGCTGAATGAGATCGAGAAGGCTGTGTCGATCTATATGGCGGAATAAACGGACAGACAGGCAGGACATAGAGGGTTTCCTCATATCCTGCCTGTTCTCTGTGGTACAGGAAATTTTCTAAAATCCTTTCTTCTTTAAGTCTTTTACCAGTTCTACATAGAATTCCCGCACATCAAACCCGGCAATATTTTCCCTGTTCAGATCGATCATATCGCCGTGGGAGATGCCCCGGCCTTTTGGGACGGACAAATAGATAAAATCCTGTCCCCATTTCATACTGTCCACGGATACAAGTCCGTCGTTTCCACCGTCAAAATGCTTTACCATGGGGTAGGACATATTTAAGGGAAAACGGCCGCTGAAGGCACAGTTCATTTTTGACCCCACACTTTGATAATATACCTGCGGATGATCGGGCAGCATCTGATTCAGCCGGCTGCAGGCGGAGGCGGTCAGATCCTGTACGGCTTCCATGAAATCGGGTTCGCAGTCGCCAAGCAGTGTCAGTGCGGCGTTATATTTTGAAGCCACTTTCTCACAGACGGAATCGGGAATTTTGTCCAGCAGGTAGTCTGCAAAAATGCATCCCCTGTGCGGCGTATTTATGGTTGTAAGGGAGGCCACACAGGAGGCCGCGCCGCAGGCGGAAATGGCATAACGGCTGTCAAGGCCGCCCTTGGAGTGGGCGATGATGTTGACTTTGCCGCAGCCCGTATCCTGTACGATCTGTCTGATGCGCTCCGTCAGTTCCGCACCGCATTTTGCTACGGAAGCGGCGGACTGCTGGCCGCCGTAGAACAGTGTGGCGCCGTTTTTCTTTAATTCAGCGGGCACTCTGCCCCAGTAATTAAAAAAGCGGAAATCCCGGAAAAAAACGCCGTGGACAAAAAGGATCGGGTAACGGGTCCGGCATTCCTGGTTTTCGGCACGCACCTGGTTTAGCAGGTATTTTTCGTTTTCACAGATTACTTCGTTTCCCGTGATCCGGATGATCCGGTAAAGCACGTAGAGATGCACCAGCGGGATGAGGCCGCAGACAATGCCAATGACGCGCCATTTGATGCCCAGTTGTACCGAGGTCAGATAGACCCGTATGATGCCGTTCCAGAAAAGGAGGCATTCGGCCAGGAAGACGAGCAAGATCTGTTTCAGCCAGAAAAAAGGATCCTCCGATATAACATGAATGTTGTAAATCAGACTGTATAGAAACAAAACGGCGAAATAGAGGATTTCAACGGCTGTGGTAGCCAGAAAAATCTGTAAAAGCGCGATGCCGTCCTCCAAAACTTTATTGCGCGTGGTGGAGACCCGGCGGAGGGTTAACGAGGGGAAAAGATTGATATAGGCAAACAGCCCCCGGCAGATGACTGTCAGCACAGGAAGCAGTGCGGGCGGCGGACTGTCAGTGAAACCGGTCTGGAGCAGGAATGTCCGGGTGAAGCTGGTATTCAGCGCCGCAAGTACGATCAGTGCAGATATGGTTTTGCATAATGTTTTCGTCAGGTGTTTCATGGATTCCTCCTTTAAGTGAACAGTAATAGTACGATTACAAAAAAAGGAAATTTCGTATTTGTTGTGTTGATAGATACCGTCAGAATTTGTTATAATAATACTATATGCCGGCAGAACATGTTTCAATAGCAAACATTGATATATGGTGTCAGAACCTGCTGTAATCATTATGGTAACAAATTGTGTGCGGCATTGCAAGCGGCGGCAATGGGGCAGACCGGCAGGCGAAAAGAATCTGAAAACAGGGATAATAGATTTACTGAGGAAAAGGAGTGAAAGGATAAAGATGGCAGAAGCAGCGGTAAAAACACGTGAGGAGCGGATGGCGACGGAATCCATCGGCAGATTGATGGTGAGCATGACGCTGCCGGCGATTCTGGCGCAGATCATCAATATCCTATACAGTGTGATCGACCGGATTTACATCGGACACATGGAAGGAGTGGGAGCCAATGCCCTGACAGGCGTGGGCGTTACTTTTTGTATTACCATGTTTATTTCTGCTTTTTCCGCTTTTATCAGCAACGGTGCGGCGCCTCTTGCGGCAATCTGGCTGGGAAAAGGCGACAGGGAACGGGCGGAGAAAATTCTGGGGAACAGTGTCAGCTTTCTGGCTGTGTGTACCGTGGTGCTGATGGTCTTTTTTTATGCCTTTCAGCGGCCGCTTTTATATATGTTCGGAGCCAGTGATGCCACCATCGGTTATGCAACGGACTACCTGTCCATTTATCTTGCGGGGACGCTTTTTGTAGAACTGGCATTGGGACTGAACGCTTTTATCATCTGCCAGAGCCAGGCGAAAACGGCTATGCTTTCCGTGCTGATCGGAGCAGTGGCCAATATCATTCTCGATCCCGTATTTATTTTCGGGTTTCATATGGGCGTCAGAGGTGCGGCCACGGCTACGGTGATTTCCCAGGCGCTGAGTGCAGCTTGGGTCATGAGCTTTCTGCTGGGAAAGAAATCTTCACTGAAAGTCCGCCGCCGCTGTCTCAGGATGGAAGGTAAAATACTGGGCAGTGTGTTTTCGCTGGGCATCTCGCCTTTTATCATGAACGCTACCGAGAGTTTTATCAGTATTGTGCTCAATCACGGACTGCAGGCTTACGGCGGGGACATGCATGTGGGATCGTTGACCATCATGCAGAGTGTCATGCAGTTGTTTTCCGCACCGATTAATGGATTTACCCAGGGGATGACACCCATTGTCAGTTATAATTACGGGGCGAAAAATTTTGACCGGGTGAAGAATCTGTACCGGTGGATGATCGGCATGTGTTTCGGATTCCGGTTTCTGACTACGGCTACGGCCATGGTTTTTCCGCAGTTTTATGCGAGGTTCTTTACCAATGAAGCGGAGCTGGTGGCATTGACCGGGGAGGTTATGCCCATTTTCATGGCGGGTATGCTCGCATTTGGTATGCAGAACGGCATCCAGCCCACATTTCTGGCGCTGGGACAGGCGAAGATTTCGCTTTTTATTGCAGTGCTGCGCAAGATTATCCTGCTGATTCCGCTGGCCATCATCCTGCCGCGTTTTATGGGTGTGATGGGTGTTTACTGGTCAGAGCCGGTTTCGGATTTCATTTCCGCGGCTACGGCGACTACGCTGTTTTTGTGTAATATTAAGAAGATACTCTCGGAGGAGTCGCTGGCAAAGATCCGGTAGGGAGGGGGAAAAGGAGTTCCGCCATATGGAAAAACATCGTTACAATTCACACTGGATAACCGTAAATTAATGCGAAATCTGGCATGGGTGTGAATTGTAACAAAACATCGTAAAGAGTCTGTATATAAATGCATAGAACTCTTGACAGCCGGGAATACTTATGTTAAATTATGTCACAAGTTAAGAGGGAGTAGTTATCCTGTGCAGGCAACATACCCTGACGAGAGTCATGTTTGCACGCTTTCTGTTTCCGGTCATAAGATCGTGACCTGCTTCTGATGAAGAGAAATGATGGAAAGAACGAGACTTTTAGCATTTCAAGATGCCGGGGGTCTCTTTTTTGTTGTCCGGTGCATTCTGATACAGATGAAAGAAACGCAGCAGAATGCAGGAGAAAAGAAATATTCAGCGGGCGCGAAAGAGAGAACGGGCATAAAGAACAGATGACATGTTGGCAGGAGCATATGGCTCCGGAACGGAGGAGAAAATGGAAGTTGCGATTCAAATGGCATTACTGGCGGTAGGATTTGTCCTTCTGGTGAAGGGAGCGGACTGGTTTGTGGAAGGGGCCAGTAAAGTGGCGGAGATGTTCGGGATTCCGCAGCTTGTGATCGGTCTGACGATTGTGGCAATGGGAACGTCCCTGCCGGAAGCGGCAGTGAGCGTGTCCGCGGCGCTTAAGGGAAGTGCGGAGATCACCATAGGCAATATCGTGGGCAGCAATATCATGAATGTGCTGCTGATTCTGGGAATTACTTCGGTGATTACACCGATCGCGGTGCAGAAGTCTACGGTGAAATACGAGATTCCTTTTATGATCGTGATATCAGGGATTCTGATGGGACTCGGTTGTATGGACAATGTGGTCGGGCTTACTGACGGTGTCATCCTGTGGGCGCTGATGCTCTGTTATCTGGGGTATCTGTTTGTGATGACGAAGAAAGGCGCGATTTTGCCGGCGGAGGAGGAGAATGCGGAGCAGGACAAGGATGCACCGCTCTGGAAGATTCTGCTGCTCATCCTGATCGGCGGCGGCATGATCGTGCTGGGTTCCGACGTTGCGGTGGATGCGGCAACGGAACTGGCGAAGATCTTCGGCATGAGTGAGCGTCTGATCGGTCTGACTATCGTAGCTTTCGGTACGTCCCTGCCGGAGCTTGTGACTTCTGCGACGGCGGCGATCAAGGGCAAGGCGGATATCGCTGTGGGTAATATCGTAGGCAGCAACATCTTTAATATTCTGTTTGTTGTGGGTACTTCGGCGCTGATCACCCCGGTTGCCTACGCGGCGAATTTCTTTACGGACAGCATCATCTGTATTGCCACGGCAGTGCTTCTGTGGGTGCTGGTGGCTGGACGCAAACGCCTTGGCAGACTGGGCGGCGCCTGTATGCTGGCGTGCTATGCCGGATATTTCCTGTATCTGATGAGATAGCAGCATATCTGCCAGGGCAGAACTGAGCATTGTGAACATGAAAAGGGTTGACTTGATCAGTCAGCCCTTTCTTTTCCCCAGAAGAACACTGCTACCGTCCCCGGTCCTGTGTGACTGCCGATGGTAGTACCGATATTGTTGATCAGTACGCGTCCGTCCAGGCCGGGAAAGCGTTCTTCGATCAGATCGGCGACTGCTCTGGCATCCTCGTAACAGGCGGATTGGGAGATATAGCATTTGCCGCTGTAAGCGGTTCCTTCGGGAATGCATTCTTCCATTTTATCTACGATTGCCTGAATGACTTTGCGCTTGGTGCGGATCTTGTAGCGCGGAATCAACTGCCCCAGATGGTTCACATTTAAGAGCGGACAGATATTCAGCATGCCGCCGACGAAACCGGCGGTCCTGGAAATACGTCCGCCTTTGATGAAGAAGGTCAGATCTGAAGAGAAGAACCAATGGTTCAGTTTCAGAAGATTCTGCTGCGCCCATGCATATACTTCGTCAATGCTTCGCCCCTCGTCACGCAGGTCAGCCAGTTGATCCATGAGAAGACCGTAGCCGGAAGAAGCCGCAAGGGAGTCCAGCACATAGATTTTACGATCCGGATAGCGTTCTGCTAAAGTGTCTCTTGCCACCATAGCGGAGTTGACTACACCGGAGATGCCGGAAGACAGACTCAGGTGCAGAATATCTTTGCCTTCCTGCAGAAAAGGCTCAAAGTATGTGATAAATTCGTCTACGTTGATCTGGGAAGTCTTCGTGTCAGCGCCCGCAACCATGGCGGCATAGAACTGATCAAAGGGCATGGTTTTGCCCAGATCGTCACTGTATTGCATGCCGTCCAGTTCATAGTGAAAACAGATATAGGACAGGGAACGGCTTTGAAAATGTTCTTCGGACAAATCTGCCGTAGAGCAGCAGCTTAAGATATATTCGCTCATAGGGTTACCTCGTTTCGTGATAGGATGTTATAGGAAGTTTGAAAGTGCTTTTTATTGCTTCAACGTGAAAAGTATAACATTTTTTTTAGGAAATTTCTACGCTTATCCGAGTCCGCGAAGCGGATCTCGCAAAGTTATTTGCGAAGCAAATTACTTTTGGTATAGGAAATTCCTCCGCATATCCGAGTTCGCGAAGCGAATCTCGCAAAGTTATTTGCGAAGCAAATTACTTTTTGTATGGAAATACAATCAAAACAGATTGACAAATTGTATCATTTGTAACGTTTTACGTAACGGCTTTCCTGTCATGCCCGTGTATGGGGAATGCTTTGAAAACGTATTTTATGCCAAAACAGCAATATGTTTCGGGGAAAATAAAAATGAGTTTGGTCTGTGAGCATTTTCCTTGTATTCGCTGGATTTATTTGGTATAATCGTGTTGTCCGGCGGTGACGGACAGGCATACCGTGGTATTTTCATGGATATGGGAATACAGACAGGGCGGTATGAACGCAATCTAATCAAATTAATCAAAGAACAAAACAGTTAAAGGAGAGAGACAATGAAAGGTAATATTGTTGTTGGTCAGTCTGGCGGCCCTACAGCCGTTATTAACTCTTCCGTGGCGGGCGTATACGCTGCAGCTAAGAAGTTAGGCGTGAAGAAGATTTATGGTATGGTTCACGGTATTGAGGGATTTTTAGATGATAAAATGATCGATCTGGGTGACTATCTGGATGATGAGACCGGAATCGAACTGCTTAAGAGAACACCCTCTGCGTTCCTGGGTTCCTGCCGTTTCAAGATGCCCAAGATCGAGGGACATGAGGATGTATATGAGAAAATATTTGAGATCATGGAGAAGCATGACATTGAGTGTCTGTTCTATGCAGGCGGCAATGACTCTATGGATACGGTGAAGATGCTGTCCGATTATGCAGCAGCACACAATAAGCCTCAGAGATTCATGGGCGTTCCCAAGACCATCGACAATGACCTTCCTGTGACAGACCACTGTCCCGGATACGGTTCCGCAGCAAAATATATTGCGGCTTCCCTGAAAGAGATCATCCGCGACAACGAGTCTTTCGGTGCGAAGAAGCCCACCATCTGTATCGTAGAGATCATGGGACGTAACGCAGGATGGCTGACAGCGGCAGCAGCGCTGGCTAAGGGCGACGACTGCAGCGGTTGTGATGCGATCTACCTTCCGGAGAGAGTATTTGATATTGATAAATTCATGGCTGACGTGAAAGAACTGGCAGCGACGAAGTCTTCCGTAGTGATCGCTGTATCCGAGGGCGTTAAGGTTGCAGACGGCAGATATGTATGTGAGCTGGGCAGAGAAGTAGCGGTAGACGCGTTCGGTCATAAGCAGATGTCCGGTACGGCTGTTATGCTGGCAGATAAGATCGCGGCTGAGACAGGCCTTAAGACCCGTGCGATCGAGTTCTCTACTTTACAGAGAGCGGCAACACATCTGGCATCCCTGACAGATATCAACGAGGCATTCCAGGTAGGTTTTGACGCTGTTATGGCAGCAGAAGAAGGCAAGACCGGCATGATGATCACTCTGGACAGAAACGGTGATGCTCCTTACCAGTGCGGCACAAGCGCATATGATATTCACGCTATCGCTAACGTGGAGAGAAACGTTCCCGACGAGTGGATCACAGCAGACGGCAAGGGCCTGACAGACGGTTATGAGAAGTATGCAAGACCGCTCATCATGGGCGAACTGCAGCCGTTATTTGTAAACGGTCTGCCGAGACATCTGGTTCGCAAATAGAACAGGATGGACAGCATATAGGAAACTATATAACAGCATAAAAAGATAAAAAGATAAAAAGAAAACCGGAATTACTGTTGTCAGACTGCATATGCAGGATCGACAGTGGTTCCGGTTTTTTGATACAGGAAATTCCTCCGCTTATCTGAGTCCGCGAAGCGGATCTCAAAAATGTCTGGATTGACAAGATTGGGAGAAAAACGTAAAAACGTTTATAAAAATAATATTTTTCTATTGACATAATTTAATACGGTTTCTATAATAGTTCTATAAACAGCAAAAAATCAAGTGAAATTCAAAACCTTATTCAAGGTTGCAGATCGGGTTACCCGATTCGGCGTATCAGCCATATTTCACAACAATTATGAGAATGGCTGGCAGTCCGGCAGAGGGAATATGAGGATTGCAGGAAGTACAGCCGGAAAGGGGCATATTGGGAAGAAAAGATTTATCCGGGAAAGATTTTTTTGCAGATCGTGAACGGTTTGCGGAACTGATAAATACTGTGCTTTACAATGGAAAAGCGATGGTGAGGGTTGAGAATCTGATACCGATGAAAAGAGAGTACGTTTCTCCGCTGGGAAACGGGGAGAAGCGCAGGGATATTTTGATGAGTGATATATCACAGAATATAGGCTACGGGTTGGAATTAGAAACAGAATCAGATTATGGTATGCCAGAGCGGGTGATGGGGTATGACATTTGTGAATGGGAGACGCAAATTAAGGAAATAGGCAGGCGGTATGAGAAGAGAGGTTACAGGGATAAGAAGAGCAGGATTGGAGAAAAGGATCGACTGATGCCGGTAATAACGATTGTGTTGTATCTTGGAGTCGGGCGTTGGAAGGGCCACAGAAAGCTGTCGGAACTGTTTCAAATTCCGGAAGAAATGAAAGAATTGCTGGGAAGCAGAGTGCCTGAGTACGATTTTCAACTGACGGAAGCTGATTATGTGAATGCAGATGCGTACCGGACTGATTTGAGAGAGTTTTTTCGTGCGTTGCAGTGCCGTAAGGACAAAAAGAAACTGGCAGAGTTATTACGGTCGGAGCGTTTTCGTAATCTTAAGCCGGAAACAGCATGGGTGATCGCGGTACATCTGGACAGAGAGAGATTGACGGATAAGATGAAGAAGGAGGGAATGGATATGTGTCAGGCATTGGATGAATTGATGGAAGATAAGAGGTGTGAAGGAAGGCTGGCGGGGAAAAAGGAAGAAAAAACAGTGATTATCAACCGTATGCTGCAAGAAGGGATGGACAGGGCATTGATTTGCAGGATTGCAGACTGCACAGAAGAAGAGATGGAACTGGCCGCAGGCAGTGCATAGTTTGCAGCAGTATAAGTATAAAAGGCGGCACAAATCGGTGCATATCTGCCGACGGCTCAAAAGAAACAGTGATTTGATCTATTTTTTTCCAAAAGAGTGGTTTACAAAACCGCTCTTTTGTTATATTATGGTTGTGGAAAACGATTTCCGGAAAACATTTTCCGACAGGAAATACAATTGAGGAAAGACAGATCAGGGAGATATTTTTCGCGACAGTGCTCGTTTCCGGGATGGAAAAATCATGGTATCGATCAAAGATGTGGCAAAACATGCGGGAGTGGCAATCTCCACAGTTTCTAAGGTGTTGAATGACTACCCCAATGTCAGCGAGGAAACGAAGAAAAAAGTAAATGAGGCAGTAGCTGAACTGAATTTTGTTCCGAATTCCGTTGCGGCGGCATTGTCTTCCAAACAGTCAGGCAGGGTGGCGCTTCTTATAAACTTAAGTAATGTGTCGCAGGCGATTGATGAGATCAACATGCAGTACATTGTGGGCGCGATTGGTCAGGCGACGGAGTTAAATCTGGATGTGATCACCATTTTTTACTCGATGATCAAGCATAAGAACATAGATGAGGTGATACGTTATCTACAGTCCCAAAGCATTACCGGGCTGGTGATTTTCGGAATGTCCAAAGAAGATAAGGTATTGCACAGGCTGATCGAGACACAGATTTTCAGAGTTGTGGTGGTGGATGCGCCCATTGTGAATACAGAAACCTCTTCGGTCTGGATCGACCAGGAGAAGGCGCAATTTGATGTGGCAAAGAAGACGGTTCTGGAAAATAAAGGAAGAAGCATTCTTTATCTGGCGGGGAAAAAGAACGGTTATGTGACGGACGGGCGGTTGAAAGGGATCAGGCGTCTGGCGGAGGAAATGAAGCTTACACTGTTGATCAGGAACGGGGAGTTTTCTGAGTTACAGGCCAGAAATCTTACTTTCCGATACGCGAAGAACAAAGATATCGTGGTCTGCGCTTCGGACTTGATGGCAATCGGTGCGATGAAGGCTTTGACGGAGATGGATATTTTCCGTCCGGTGTGTGGTTTTGACGGCATTACGTTGATGGGGTATGCAGGAAAGCAGATGAACACGGTCAGACAGGATTTCAAGCGGATTGCATCTGTGGCCGTGATAGAATTAAAGCGTTTGCTCAACGGTGGAGAAGGACAGCAGATCGTGCTGGATTATAAACTGGTAAGAATGAAATATTTGGATATTATATATTAATAAGGCATAAAGCTCTGTTAATGCGGCAAAAAGTATAGTTGTAAAGGAACGGTACGGTAGGGATATTGCCGAAGCATTTCAGATAGAACCGGCCATATGCTGTCGGAGCGGGGGAATGTCAGAGACAGGCAGAACAGATAATATATATCATATATATGCAACACAATAAACAGAAAGAATAACTAGGAGGAAGAATCATGGCACAGGCAAGCAACTTGAAACGGGACGTATTGGTACTTAATCTTGAGAAGGAACTGGAAGAGCAGGCACAGAGCGGTTACGGCAAGAGCGTGGCTGAATGCAGCAACGAAGAGCTTTACTACAGCCTGTTACAGTTATCCAAGAAACTGATGACAGTTTCCGAGCCCATCGAAGGTGAGAAGAAGATCTATTATATTTCGGCGGAATTTCTGATCGGTAAACTGTTATCCAATAACCTGATCAATTTAGGGATCTATGACAAACTGGATGAGATCCTGACAAAGAATGGCAAGAGTTTAAGCGCGATCGAAGAGGTTGAGCCGGAACCGTCGCTGGGTAATGGTGGTCTGGGCCGTCTGGCGGCATGTTTCCTTGACTCTATTGCTACATTGGGGCTTCCCGGCGAAGGAATCGGCCTGAATTATCATTTCGGACTGTTCAAGCAGGTATTCAAGGATAAGCTGCAGACAGCGGAGAAGAACGACTGGATCGAGGATCAGTCCTGGCTGACTAAGACAGATACTTCTTTTGAAGTTGCTTTTGGTGACAGGAAGGTTACTTCAAGATTATATGACATTGATGTCATTGGATATGACAACGGTGTAAATAAACTGAGACTGTTTGATATCGAGACACTGGACGAGAGCCTTGTAAAGAAAGGCATTGATTTTGATAAAGAGGATATCGAGAAGAACCTGACTCTGTTCTTATATCCCGATGACTCCGATGAGGCAGGTAATCTGCTGCGTATTTATCAGCAGTATTTCATGGTGAGCAATGCGGCGCAGCTGATCTTAAAAGAGATGAAAGAGAAGAAATATGACCTGCGCACCATGTACAATCATGCGGTGATCCAGATTAACGATACACACCCCACCATGGTGATTCCCGAACTGATCAGAATCCTTGTAGACGAAAAGGCATTTACTATGGATGAGGCAATCGACGTGGTGAGCAAGACCTGTGCATACACCAACCATACAATCCTTGCGGAAGCGTTGGAAAAATGGCCTCTTGCGTATCTGGAGAAGGTTGTACCCCAGTTAGTGCCCATCATCAAAGAACTGGATAAGAGAGTAGCGGCAAAATATGACGATCCGAAGGTACAGATCATTGATGAGAATGACAGAGTGCATATGGCACACATTGATATCCACTATGGTTTCTCCGTAAACGGTGTGGCTGCGATCCACACGGAGATCCTGAAGGATACGGAACTGAATGCTTTTTATAAGCTTTATCCTGAGAAGTTCAACAATAAGACCAATGGTATTACCTTCAGAAGATGGCTGTTATCCTGTAACCGCGAACTGGCAGGCTTCCTTTCCCAGACCATCGGCGACGGCTACAAGAAGGATGCGGATAAGTTAGAGAAGCTGCTTGAGTTCATCGATGATGATTCAGTACTTGACCGCATCGCCGAGATCAAGATGAACCGCAAGAAGGATCTGGCGGCTTATGTGAAAGAGGTGGAGGGCGTTACTCTGAATCCGGATTCCATCTTTGATCTGCAGAGCAAGAGACTGCATGAGTATAAGCGTCAGCAGATGAATGCGCTTTACATCATTCATAAATATCTGGAAATCAAGGCAGGCAAGAAGCCCGCGAGACCGATGACTTTTATTTTCGGTGCAAAGGCCGCTCCCGCTTATGTGATTGCACAGGATATCATCCACCTGCTGCTTGTACTGCAGGAGATCGTTAACAACGATCCTGATGTAAGCCCGTACATGACGGTGCTCATGGTAGAGAACTACAATGTGGCTTATGCGGAGAAGATGATTCCGGCCTGCGATATTTCCGAGCAGATTTCCCTTGCGTCCAAGGAAGCGTCGGGAACAGGCAACATGAAATACATGTTAAACGGTGCGGTGACACTGGGTACTTCTGATGGCGCGAACGTGGAGATCCACGAACTGGTAGGAGACGATAATATTTATATCTTCGGGGAAAAATCCGAGGCGGTCATCAAGCATTACGAGAAGGCTGATTATGTGTCTAAGGACTACTATAAGAAGAGTCCGGTGATCAAAGAGGCGGTTGACTTTATTGTCAGCAAGGAAGCGCTTAAGGTCGGTCATAAAGAGAATCTGGAAAGACTGTACAAAGAGCTTTTGAACAAAGACTGGTTTATGACGCTTTTGGATCTGGAAGACTATATCAAGACCAAGGACCAGATGATGGAGGATTATGAGGATCAGAAGAAGTGGCGCAAGATGATGCTTGTCAACATCGCAAAGGCAGGTTTCTTCTCCTCCGACAGAACTATTGAGGAGTATAACAGAGACATCTGGAAACTGAGATAGGCGAAGGTAAAGATATACGAAGATAAAGATACACCGGGACTGCATTTGCTGTAGTTCCGGTGTATTTTAGTTATTCATGTTTTGTCCCGGTCTGCATTGAATGACCGGGACGGAACATCTGATTATTTGTGCAATACGAACGCTTCATAGGGCTGCAGAGTCATCTCTTTCTTGTCATATACATTTTCCATATTAGAAATCAGACAGGATGCGCCAATGAATTCATCCGGGATGCTAAAGGATGTCTCGTGGTCGCAGAAGCTGCATACAACCAGAAGCTTTTCATCGTCAAGGGTTCTGGTGTAGACGAACAGTTCTTCGCTGTCTTCCAGCATCGCTTCGTATCTGCCGTATACCATGATGGGATTTTCTTTTCTCAGGGCGATCAGCTTCTTATAATAATGGAATACGGAAGCGGGATCCGCTGTCTCGGCTTTTGCATTGATCTCTCTGTAATTGGGATTGACAGGGATCCAGGGCGTTCCGGTGGTGAAACCTGCCTGGTCGGAATCGTCCCACTGTACAGGAGTTCTTGCGTTGTCACGGCTTCTGAAGGTGATACATGGCCAGAACTCTTCATGGGTTAAGGAGCCTTCGGTACACCATTCTCTGTATGCGTTGATGCTTTCGATATCCTTGAAATCCGCCGGGTTCTGGAAAGGATAGTTGGTCATGCCCAGTTCTTCGCCCTGATAAATGTAAGGAGTGCCTTGCAGCATATGCAGGCAGGTGGCAAGCATTTTTGCAGATGCTTTACGGTACTGCGGGCGGTCATCGCCGAACCGGGAGACTGCTCTGGGCTGGTCGTGATTATCCCAGAACAGGCTGTTCCATGCCTGACCGTAGAGTTCGGTCTGCCAGCGGGAGAGAGTCTTCTTCAAAGTGGTGAGAGGAAGTTTCTCGTCCGTCCATTTTCCGTATTTGCCGTCTCCTTCCACATGCTCGAACTGGAATACCATATTCAATTCGCGTGTAGTTTCCCCGGCATACTGCTTTGCCAGTTCTGTTGTCACGCCGGCGGTTTCGCCCACTGTCATGATGTCGTATTTTGAAAGTACTTTTTCGTTCATTTCCTGTAGATACTCGTGCACATGCGGGCCGTGTATGCAGTAAGGGCCGAAATCGCCGTAAAGGCCGTTTACCGTACCGTCAGGCAGTTCTTTCGTCTTGGAGATCATACTGATTACATCCATGCGGAAGCCGTCAATACCTTTCTCACACCACCATGTCATCATATCAAACACTTCCTGACGCACTTTCGTATTATCCCAGTTTAAGTCAGGCTGTTTTCTGGAAAAAAGGTGCAGATAGAACATATCTGTTTCGGCATCATACTGCCAGGCCGGCCCGCCGAAGCAGGAACCCCAGTTGTTGGGCGGAGTCTGCGGGTCTTTTCCTTCCCGCCAGATATAATAATCCCGGTAGGGGTTATCTTTGGATTTACGGCTCTCCACGAACCACTTGTGTTCGTCGGAGGTATGATTGACCACCAGATCCATAACGATCTTGATTCCCCGCTCATGGGCAGCCCCAAGCAGTTCGTCGAAATCCGCCATGGTGCCGAATTCGTCCATGATATCCTGATAATCACTGATATCATAACCGTTGTCATCATTGGGGGATTTGTATACCGGGGACAGCCAGATCACATCGATTCCCAGATATTTCAGGTAATCCAGTCTGCTGATGATACCTTGCAGATCTCCGATCCCGTCTCCGTTACTGTCCATAAAGCTGCGCGGGTAAATCTGATAAATAACCGCTTCTTTCCACCATGTTCTGTTCATCGTTTGTTGTCCTTTCTGCTTGATTCTTTATATTATTTTTCATGTATCCGCTTTGCGGAATTTTACATTTCCATCAATTTCGGATAAGGCTGATATGCTGCTTTGCCGTGCCGTCATTTTCTTGTCATAGGCTGTATTCCTTTATATACATTTTAGTGACGTTTACAGGAGATGTCTTACGGTTATTTGATTAAAAACTACGCTATTATGACTTTTCTGGAAAATCGGTGTCACAGTTTTTACGGTATTGTAAGGGCGTAGTCCGGGTATGCTTCCGGTACTGTAAGGGTGTAGTTCGGGTATGTTTCCGAAATTCCCGCAGAAAGTTGCCCAGATTGTTGCAGCCGCATTCCAGACAGACCTCTGTTACCGGCAGGTCTGTCTCTTCCAACAGGCGCCGGGCCTGCTTGATACGGTACTCATTGAGGTACTCCATGGGTGAGCGGCCGATGGCTTTTTTGAAAAGACGGCAGAAATATTGTTCATTCAGATTAACCTGCCCGGCCAGATCAGCGATGTATATTTTATTCTGGTAGTTTTCCTTAATATAAGTCAGCGCCGTCTTGACACTTTCCACCCGCTTGTCCAGATTTTTTTCCGTGGGCGTAAAAAGGCTGTGCCGGGAAAGGGTGGCGAGAATATAGAGAAGAGAAGATTTTATATATAATTGACTGGTTAAGTCATTGGCGATAAAAGTGCTGTCCCGGGACGATTCCCTTTTATCTGGATTTTTCGCGGGAGTCTCTTCGGCACAGGATTCTTCGCCAAAGGAATGCATGATCTGTAAAAACGCGTTCCGAATGGGAGCGAATGCGGGATGTTCCGGGGTGAGACAGCGGGGAAAAAGCAGACTGCCGTTATGAATAGGATTCAGCAGGTGGATCTGGGCCTCATCACAGGAATCAAAGCTCAGGATTCCGGGTGAAAAAACGACGGCGTCTTCCCAGTGGCTGTCGGAAGATTCCGTGATGATGCTGTGGAGTTCGCCGGGATTGATGAAATAAAGGCATTCGGAATAAGCCGGAAAGGATTCCATATTGATTTCCAGACGAAATTTTCCACCGGAAAAATACAGGATCTCGGCCTCTTCGTGCCAGTGATGTTTCACCAGTACGCCTTTTCCCACAGAATGGGTGCGGTAGATGGCACAGGGAAACGATTCGGTGCCGTGAGGGCGGATCTCTTTCAGGATAGAAGGTTGTTTATTCATGAGGATATTCCTTTCGGGGAGAGAATAACCTGCGCGGATGAGGTGCTTTTTCCAGGAAAAACAGCCTGCGCAGATAAGCAGCTTTTTCCAGGAGAAAACAGCCTGCGCAGATGAGGTGCTTTTTCCAGGTGCCGGGCTGCTTCTATTATAACGGATCTATCCCCATTGTACAGATGTAATGCTGTGTAAATATTGTTTTACAGCATTTCTTCACAGTATTTCTTTAAAGTATTTCAATGATCTTTAGAAGCTTTTCCTTTTTGATGCTGTCGAAATCCGTGATTGCCCGTAAAATCTCGTTATCCAATGCAAGTGAGGAATTTTCGTACTGGTCGGACAGCAGATAGTCTATGGAGGTGTTGAGTGCGTTGGCAATTGCCATCAGTACATTCAGGGAAACTTTTGTGTGATTGTTTTCGATGTTGGAAATGTGTGAAGTGTTACAGCTTACCATTTCGGCGAGAATATCCTGTGTCAACCCTCTTCCGTTGCGCATATCCTTTATTTTCATTCCCAGCTTGGCATAGTCGATTTCCTGTTGCATACAGCTTTTTTGTCACTGTTTACTCCGTTTACGGCAGTAATCGCAAATCTATTGAAGTTCACTTTGTAAATGGGATCTGCTTATCAGGCCTCACATGCGTTACGCTCAAAAGCAATACTTGAGGACAGAGTGGACAGTAACATCTCCTTTCTTGTCTATATAAGTATATATATATGCTAATTGTAATGTTTTACATGTTGTGCTAGAATCAACCATATAAGTTAAAAATACTTATATAAACAAAAATAGGAGAAAATGATACACGGATGCTGTCAGCGGAATAGCATATAAAACAAGGAGATATCTTACAGGTATGAAGATGAGGCAGAAAGAGCAGATTGTATATGGGGATAAAAGGAAAACAGGAAGTGCAGACTGCATATTGCTGTGTGTCTGTATCGGCTTCTATCTTTTGTTTCCGTTGTTTGATGGTCCGGTGTGGTGTGTGGATTCCGGTGGCTATGCAGACATGCATGTTTCGCGAGAGCCGCTTTATCCGGTTTTTCTGGCGTTTTGCAGGTGGAGCGAAGGGTTTATCCGGCTGGATTGGAAAATAACAGCTGTAATATTACAGAGTCTGCTGGCAGGATTTGCAACATGGTTTTCAGGATATGCGATTGGACGGATGAAACATCATAGTCGGATGATCCGGGTTCTGACTATTTTGTGTCAGTTTGCCGTGACACTTTTGTGCAGGTTTGTGGCGAAAAGAGGGTCGGCGTACTCAGACTGCATTTTGACGGAGGGACTGGGATTTTCTCTGTTTCTGCTTTTTACCGTGTTTCTTTTTTTATACATACAGAGCAGGGCTGGGAAATACCTTGGACTTACGATGTTTACGTCATTTCTGCTCATAAGTCTTCGGAAACAGATGATGATTACCCTGTTGATCATGACTGTCGTTTTTGTATGGTTTGAACTTGTCAGGGCACGACGGAAGAAGTGGTTTTTGTGCCTGATCGGAATGTTGTTTTGTGTAGTGCTGGCAGGAAAGCTGTTTGACAGGACATATCAGTATGCCGTGCGCGGTGTCTGGATGGAACATACGGGAAACTATATGGGGATTTTGTGTACTTTACTGTATTCTTCAGATGTGGAGGAGGACAGGGAACTGTTTGAAAATGAGGATGTGGAAGAACTGTATCTTGAAATCATGAAGCAGGCGGAAGAACAGAGACTTCTATATGCCTATGCCAATCCGGGGTGGCTGTCAGTGTCTTCTCATTTTGCAGACAGCTATGATGCTATTGGCTATGGTATCATCAATCCGGTGGTGGAGGGGTATGTTGCGGAGCATTTCCGGTATCCGGAGCCGGAAGCGGCAATGAAGTATGATGAAATCTGCAAGGAGATGAGCAATACTTTGTCTCAGCAGAAACGTCTGCCTCTGTTACAGGTGCTCGTGTACAATACATGGAAAGGGCTTGTGAATTCAGTTGCCCGGGCAAGCCGTCTGCTGGGGATTTATGCAATCGCAGCTTATTTTACTGTTGGCGCCGCCACATGGTATCTTGCAGGAAAAAGAAGAGAGCTTGAGAGGAGGCTGGCGGGGCGGGAAGAAGTAAATAACGGAAGACAGGGGCAGATCTTGTGTGGAGACGGACGGGAACAGATAGAGTGCATCCGGCAGATTGACATTACCTGTTGTTTTACTTTTATTGTGATGGTCGGCATTCTGGTAAATGCGCTGGCTGTGGGCGTGGTGATTTTTGCGCAGCCGCGGTATATGCTTTACGGAATGGGAATGTTCTATACGGCCGGAGGAATGCTTCTTTATGACAGCGTGAAAGTACGGCGTGTACTTTCCGGGGTGAAAACAGCTGACAGAGTCATAAAAAAAGTTTCTGTTGAATAATTTTCTTGCTTAATTCTATCATGATTATATTATTTTCCTTTGTCTCATAGAAATAACATGTGGTGTTATATGCGAATACACCATGATATGGGGCAAACGGGATAAATTAAATCTATATTTATCTGTTAAAATCCAAAAATTAAATCCAATTTATAACGTAATATTTGTACAGAACTGTGGGGAATATTTTAAAAATCTGAATTTTTAAAAATACTGCGGCAGATGTTGACAGATTCTGTAAGAAGGGTGTATCATCTATTCCATAATAAACCTATTGAACAAGTAGGAAATAGAGAAAAAGCAAAAAAGCAAAAGAGCAAAAGAGCAAAAAAAGCAAAAGAACAACGTTCCCTTGAGAAAGAATCATAAAAGAAAGAGCGATAAATGTGCGGTAAAAAATGTGCGGTAAATATGCAATAAATATACAATCATGCACATAAAACATAAATTGACAGGAGGAAAAGGACATGGCAGACATTAAAAAGAGCGTTTTGGAACTGATCGGGAGGACTCCGCTGCTGGAAGTATGTAATTATGAGAAAAACAGAGGAATAACAGATGTTACGATTCTGGTGAAGTTAGAGTATCTGAATCCGGCCGGGTCTGTAAAAGACCGCACGGCGCTGAATATGATTGAGGATGCGGAGAAAGCAGGCAGACTGCAGCCGGGCGCAACCATCATCGAACCCACATCCGGTAATACGGGCATTGGCCTGGCGGTGGTGGCGGCGGCGAAGGGCTATAAGACTGTCCTGACACTGCCGGAGACTATGAGCGTGGAACGGAGAAAGCTTTTGCAGGCTTATGGTGCGGAACTGGTACTTACAGATGGAGCGAAGGGGATGACGGGAGCCATTGCCAAAGCCGAAGAGATTCAGGCTTCTACGCCCGGTTCCGTTATTCTGGGACAGTTTGTAAATCCTGCTAACGCCGCGGTGCACAGAGCCACGACCGGGCCGGAGATCTGGGAGGATACGGACGGAAAGGTGGATATTTTTGTAGCGGGTGCGGGTACGGGCGGCACAATTACCGGCGTGGGAGAATATTTGAAAGAAAAGAATCCTTCCATCCGGATCGTGGCGGTAGAACCGGCAAACAGCCCGGTATTATCAGGTGGAGCGGCGGGAAGCCATATGATCCAGGGAATCGGAGCAGGTTTTGTACCGGAGGTGTTGAACACCGGTATTTACGACGAGGTCATTACTGTTTCCGATGAAGACGCCTTGACGGCCGGGCGTGCGATTGCGAGGGAAGAGGGTGTGCTGGTGGGGATTTCTTCCGGGGCGGCGCTCCATGCGGCTGCTGAACTGGCAAAGCGGCCGGAGAACAGGGGAAAGATGATCGTGGCCTTACTGCCGGATTCTGGTGACAGATATCTTTCCACCCCGTTATTTTCGGTGGAGTGACCGGAAGAAGGCGGAAACCTTATCTGAGTAAGCATAGAAAAGCATTGAAAATAAATTGAAAACAGCGCGAAAACTTGACAAATCCCGCCATTCATACTAAAGTTAGGCAGGACATAGTGTTTGTAAGGCTGAACATAATATAAGGAAGCAGAAAGATAACTATGATATTCGGGGAGCCGGTTTAAACGACAGAATTTCAGCCGGCGGCAGCGTCCAGAGCCGGGAATGTGCCGTGATCGCAGCAAACTGCTCTGACAGGGGATTAGTCTGAAATGTTCCGAATTAACGGGAAAGGATATATGAGATGGCGGGAATGATAGAAGTTCGCAATTTAAGTAAGACATTTGTGACGAAAGATGCCAATGTGGAAGCATTGCAGGACATCAGTCTGTCTATTCAGGCAGGGGATATTTACGGCATCATCGGCATGTCGGGAGCGGGCAAAAGTACTCTGGTGCGATGTCTTAATTTTTTGGAGCGTCCCACGGCCGGCACGGTGGAAATTGAAGGTAAAGATCTGGGTGCCATGCAGGACAAGGAACTTCGCGCGATGCGGGCGGAGATTGCGATGATCTTTCAGCATTTTAATCTTCTGATGCAGAAGAATGTGATAGATAACATATGTTTTCCATTGCTGTACGGCGGTGTCGGCAAGAAAGACGGCGGCAGGAAGGGAACCATAAGCAGGATGGATGCCAGAAAGCGGGCACAGGAGCTTCTGGAAATCGTTGGACTGACGGAGAAGGCCGGGGCGTATCCGTCCCAGTTGTCCGGAGGCCAGAAACAGCGTGTGGCCATTGCAAGAGCGCTGGCGGCAAACCCGAAGATCCTGCTGTGTGATGAAGCGACCAGTGCACTGGATCCCCAG
>CAJUJP010000045.1 GCA_910586615.1 uncultured Lachnospiraceae bacterium | reverse complement strand
TTCCAGTAACAGGTAAAAATCCATGCAAAATTTGCTTCGCAAATGGATTTTTACTTGCAATATATACGTTTTCGTACGGATTTAGCAGTAAATGCTAAATCCTGTGTGAACAGTAACATGGTTTCCCGGCATGGCCTGCCGTGCATAAAATAAAGTTGCAGCCGTATACAAAGATAAGGTATACTACTATAGGATTATTAAGAGAGATTATTACAGAGCGCCGTCTGCCGCAAATTCAAAATCCATGTATGGATTTGCGAGTAAAGCAGCGCAGAAACGGAGTAAAATATGAGCATGAATATTGTTTGTCTGGATCTGGAGGGAGTGCTTGTGCCGGAAATCTGGATCGCTTTTGCACAGGCCAGCGGCATTCCTGAACTGAAGCGTACCACCAGGGACGAGCCCGATTACGATAAACTGATGAATTGGAGACTGGGAATTTTAAAGGAGCATGGACTTGGACTGAAGGAGATTCAGGAGACCATTGCCACCATAGACCCCATTCCGGGCGCGAAGGAGTTTCTGGACGAACTGCGCAGCATCACACAGGTTATCATCATCAGCGATACTTTTACCCAGTTTGCCGGGCCGCTGATGAAGAAGCTGGGGTATCCCACTATTTTCTGCAATTCCCTGGAGGTGGCGCCGGACGGGGAGATCACAGGGTTCAGGATGCGGATTGAGAATTCCAAGCTGACTACCGTGAAGGCTCTGCAGTCCATCGGATATGATACGATCGCAAGCGGAGACAGCCATAACGATATGGGTATGATCCGGGCCAGCAAGGCGGGATTTCTTTTCAAGAGCACAGAACAGATCAAGAAAGATAATCCCCGGATTCCGGCCTATGAAACTTACGAGGAACTGATGGGGGCCATCAGGGAGGCGTTGGAGCAGTAAACCCCGTGTGCCATGTGCATTTGCGGCATGGGAGTTCAGGTGCCGTGGGCCGGCCTGTACAGTGTTTTGATGGGGAAGGACCACAGAGCAGAGGGGCGGATCAGGCGGGGAGACAATGAACAGGGAGAAATTCCCGTGTATGGGGAACGGGAACCGGAATGGAGGTAAAAGATGAAGTGCAGACGTGTGGCATTGGAATCAGAGGTAGAGAAGTATGAAGTCGGTAAAGGGATGGAGGACGGGTTTGAACCCTGGTCGGATGTGGTGACCAGGGCATGGATCGTTACGGATACGCTCATTAAGATAAAAAGAGACAACGGGGTGATCGTGTGTCCTTATATCATGCACCGCAGGGGGCGCACTTTTATCGGAGAGGGTGATTATATTATCACGGATTCTGACGGTACAAGGCATGTGTGCGGTGAGGATAAGATCTTCAGCAGATACGAGAAAATGCAGTGATGGCTGCATACGGACAGCCGTGAGGCCGTCTGACGGCAGTGCCGCCGGAGGATCAACAGTTGTGTTGTCCGAATCTGTCTTTATAAAGTTTTACTATGGAGTCCTGTATATGGGACTCCATTTTTTGTATCCTTAATGAAAAAGGATCAGGAGCACAGAGGAGGAGACGGAATGAGATCAATCAGGGAGCGGATTTTCTGGATACTTACAGTCATATTTATATCTGCGGTGGTTCTTTGTGTAAAAGGAACGGCGATGAGTATGGAGAACCGCGGGCGCGCAAGAGAGAATCATTACTATGCGGAACTGGAACGGGACTATGTGGACAGGACACAGCAGTTTCTGGAAGAAGAAGGATTTCATAACTGCGGCGTGAATATGCTCAGGGTGACTAATCAGGACGGAAGCCGTGAATACAGGATACTTCTTCATCACCGGAGACTTGCGTCCATGTCATCGGAGGAGAAGAGGAAGCTTGAGAATATATTGGCCGGTATGGAATTTCAGGATATGGTATGCAGTTTCCGGTATGAGTTATAGAGGTGTTGACAAATCAGAACGTATGTTTTATATTTGAGATGATGGAACAAATGTTCTGGTTTGTGCGATGCATCATTACTTAGTTTTTTATTTTTTTCATACAGAGAAAGGAATGACATTTTTTTGATTTGGGATTATACTGGTAGGAGTGAGTGGAACAGGCGGTTTACAGATGTCTGTTCAGCGCTTCGAATAAACCTGATTGGAGCATAACATGAGAACGAATCCCAAACCACAGGAAATGTACAGACATTTTAAAGGAAATATTTATCAGATCCGCTGTCTCGCAAAGCATAGCGAAACGGGAGAGACAATGGTAGTCTATCAGGCAATGTACGACACTTTCCAGATTTATGTGAGGCCTCTGGATATGTTTATGGAAGAGGTTGACCGGGACAGATACCCGGAAGCAAAGCAGAAATACCGTTTTGAATTGCTGCAGGATATGGAATTGTCGTCAGCGGCACAGACAGAGACTTTCGAACAGGAAGAAGCAGAAGCCCCGGCCCCGGCAGAGGAAGTACCGGCGCCAGCGGTTCAGCCGGCCGTATCTTCCCGGACAGTGGAATCAGAAGAACAAATGCATATTGATCCTCTGGTGATGGAGTTTTTGGATGCAGGTACTTTCGAGCAGAAGCTTAATATTCTTGCGGCGCTCAGACACAGAATCACCGATTCTATGATCAACACGCTGGCGGCAGCCAGCGATCTGGAAATCAAGGGCGGTAATGTGGAAGAGCGGTATGACGAGTTGAGAAGCTGTCTGCAGATGTTTGCAAAGTTCGAATGTAACCGGCTGCGGTAGCAGTACAGTTTTGTTTTTGTCAAATATTGCCATCTCCGGGGGAGCATATGCTGACGGTACAGCATTGGGCTGCTGTGATTTCAGGCAGGAGGTGGCTTTATGGCTTATGATTTGGAGAACAGGCTGGTGGTGGGGGTATCTTCCAGAGCGCTGTTTGATCTGAGTTATGAGAATACGATTTATGAGGCGGAAGGTGTGGAGGCATACTGCAGATACCAGGTTGAACATGAGGAGGAGATACTGCGTCCGGGACCGGGATTTCCGCTGATCAAGGCGTTGCTCAATCTGAATGATCTGCCGGGTAAAGCGGGCAGTGTGGAAGTTATCATCATGTCCAGGAACAGTCCGGATTCCTCTCTGCGCGTCTTCAAGGCGATCGAGCATTACGGGCTTAACATCACCCGGGCCGTGCTGGCAAGCGGAGCGTCTCTGGCTCCTTATCTGACTGCTTTTAAGACGGATCTGTTTTTGTCTGCGTATGAAGACGATGTTCAGAGTGCCATAGATTCCAACATAGCGGCGGGAATTATCTGTACGGATGGCCTGCAGACTTATGACTGTGACCATCAGATCAGGCAGATCCGTATCGCTTTTGATGGAGACGCGGTTCTGTTTTCGGATGAATCGGAGAAGATCTTTCAGGAGAGCGGACTGGAAGCTTTCGAGGAGAATGAGAGACGCAATGCCAACAATCCTCTTAAGGCGGGGCCTTTTGCCCGGTTTCTGAAGACATTGTCTAAGCTGCAGAAAGACTTTACAGTTGAGGAGGCGCCTATCAGAACGGCCCTTGTCACAACCAGATGTGCACCCGCCCATGAACGGGTCATCCGCACGCTTCGCGCATGGAATGTGCGGATCGATGAGGTCTTTTTCCTTGGAGGCGTCCGCAAGAAGGATGTGCTTCAGGCTTTCGGGGCACATATCTTTTTTGATGATCAGTCTGTGCATACTGTGCCGGCATCGGAAGTTGTGCCTGCGGCCAGAGTGCCGTATAAGAAGAAAGTACCGGGAGAGGAAGAAACTGAGGAACCGGACAGCAGTTAAACAGCATGTGGATAGGATTTGTTACAACAATGGTTAACATAATATGAGATATAATGAGATAGTTTCAGCCAGATTTATAGAGAGACCGAACAGATTCATTGCCTATGTGGAGCTTGCAGGAGAGCGGACGAAGGTGCATGTGAAGAACACCGGAAGATGCCGGGAACTTCTGCAGGACGGTGTGAAAGTTTATCTGGAGAGAAGCCGTAATCCGGAGCGCTCCACGGCTTATGACCTGGTGGCAGTGGAGAAGGCGGGCAGGCTGATCAATATGGATTCCAATGCCCCGAATAAAGTTGTGGGCGAGTGGCTTCAGGCCGGCGGTTTATACGGGGATGTGAGCAAGGTACGCCCGGAGACGGTTTTTGGTAATTCCAGATTTGACTTTTATGTGGAGAGTGCTTCTGGTAAGAAGGCTTTTATCGAAGTGAAAGGTGTTACGCTGGAGAGAGACGGTGTGGCGGCGTTTCCCGATGCACCCTCTGAACGGGCGGTGAAGCATGTGGAGGAGCTCGTGTCGGCGCTGGAACAGGGGTATGAAGCCTGCCTGATTTTTGTTATACAGATGAAGGGCATCAGTTACGTAGAGCCTAACTGGGATACCCATCCGGCTTTCGGGGAGGCGCTGCGGAAGGCGCGGAATGCAGGCGTGCGGCTGCTGGCTTATGATTGTTTAGTGGAAGCGGACAGCCTTACGGTTGGCGGAGAGATTCCTGTGGTGGTGGACAGCATGGATCTGATTGCGGAGCCGCTGCTGGCATGGTATGATGCCGGGAGGCGTGTTCTGCCCTGGCGGGAGGAACCTACACCCTATCATGTGTGGCTGTCGGAGATCATGCTGCAGCAGACAAGGGTGGAAGCGGTCAGACCCTATTATGACAGGTTTTTGCGTGAACTTCCGGATATCGGAAGCCTTGCCGCGGTGGAGGAGGAAAAGCTCCTGAAACTGTGGGAAGGATTGGGATATTATAACCGGGCAAGGAATCTGAAGAAGTCTGCGATGCAGATTATGTCGGAGTATGACGGTAAGATGCCGGGAGACTATGACAGTCTGATAAAACTGACTGGAATTGGCAGCTATACTGCAGGAGCGATCTCTTCCATCGCCTTTGGCAATGCCGTGCCGGCTGTGGACGGTAATGTACTTAGAATCTTATCCCGTTTGAGGATGGATGACAGGGATATTCTGGATGCCGGAGTGAGAAAAGCGGTGGGAGAAGAGATAAAAGGCATTATGCCTGTGAGCCGGCCGGGAGATTTTAATCAGGCATTGATGGAACTGGGCGCTACAGTCTGTATCCCCAACGGAAGTCCCAGATGTGAAGAATGCCCGTGGAACAGACTGTGTCAGGCAAGAATACAAAACAGGATATCGGAGTATCCTAAGAAGGCATCCAGGAAGCAGCGAAGCATAGAGAAGAAGACGATACTGGTGATACGGTACGGCCGTCAGGTTGCGCTCCGCCAAAGACCAAAACGCGGACTGCTGGCCGGTTTGTATGAATTTCCGTCTTTGGAGGGGATTCAGAAAGAAGAGCAGGTTATTGCATATTTAAAGGAACTGGGCGTTATGCCGTTGCGGATTCAGAAACTGCGGGATTCAAAGCATGTTTTTACGCATAAGGAATGGCATATGACAGGGTATCTGATCCGTGTGGATGAACTGATGGGAATGGGAGAGTATGTTTTTGTGGATCCGGAGGAGATCAGGGACAGATATCCTGTTCCGTCTGCATTTGCAGCGTATATGGATATGATCTGACGGTGAGGAACTCTTTAGCAGGAATTCTTTGGATGGGGAACTTTTTAATATGGACTCTTTAGAATGGAGGAAAGATTGAAAATTAAAATTTTCAATCGCGAGATTTGTGTCTGCGCGTTGCCTGCCACAAACTCGTTCATGCACAGAAAGCAGCGCAGAAGTGGGGATAAGATTGAAAAATAAAATTTTCAATCGCGAGATTTGTGTCTGCGCGCTGCTTGCCACAAACTCGTTCATGCACAGAAAGCAGCGCAGAAGCGGGGAAAACTATGAAATTATTATCTGTGGCGGTACCCAGTTATAATTCGGAAGCATATATGAGAAAATGTATCGACTCTCTGCTGGTGGGCGGCGAGGATGTGGAGATACTCATTGTAGACGATGGCTCTACGGACAGAACAGGGGCTGTGGCCGACGAATATGCGGCCATGTATCCGTCCATTGTGAAAGCGATCCATAAGGAAAACGGCGGACACGGATCTGCGGTGAATGCCGGGCTGGAACATGCTTCCGGGTTATACTTTAAGGTGGTGGACAGCGACGACTGGGTGAAGGAGAGCGCCTATCATAAGATTCTGGATGTACTTCGGGACATTACAATGGGAGATTCCACACTGGACATGCTGATCAGTAACTTTGTCTATGAGAAAGAAGGGGAAGCCAGGCATAAGGTCATGAAATACCGTCACGCTCTGCCTCAGGACCGGATTTTTACATGGAATGAAGTCAGACATTTTCACAAGGGACAGTATATTTTGATGCATTCCGTGATCTTTCGGACAAGACTGCTGAAGGAATGCGGACTGAAACTTCCGGAACATACATTTTATGTGGATAATATTTTTGTCTTTGAACCGCTGCCTTTTGTGCGGAACATGTATTACTTAGACGTGAATTTTTACCGGTATTATATCGGAAGAGAAGGGCAGTCAGTCAATGAGGAGGTTATGATATCGAGAGTTGATCAGCAGATCAAGGTTAACAAGATTATGGTTGATTATCTGGCGGATCATATGGATAAGATAAATGCAAGGCACAAATTAAAGAAATATATGGTTAATTATCTGGAGATCATAACCGTTATTTCTTCTATATTACTGATACGTTCGGGTACAGAGGAGAATCTTGAGAAAAAGCAGGAATTGTGGAAATATATCAAGAAAAAAGATGCCGGCCTTTATATAAGGCTTCGATATGGAGTACTGGGTAACTCCATGAATCTTCCGGGAAAAAGCGGAAGGAAAATATCGGTGGAGGGATATAAGATCTGCAGAAGGTTCTATAAATTTAATTAACAGCAGTATTTGGCCATGAAATCGGCCATGAAATCCGGCAAAAGATGCAATCGAAGAGAAGATACGGCGGGAGGTATGATTTGATATGCAGCCAGATCATACAAAACCGCAAGGACTGTGAAGATATTTTACAATCCTTGCGGCAGGTTTTCTATTCTTGTGTAGATGCTGTGAAGAAGCCCGGTTTGCGGTATTTATCTGATTATCCGATCTCAGGCTTTCTTCTATGGCGTTTCTGTGTACTGTGATAGAAGTTGATCAGTATGTCGGAACGGTATACAATGCCGTACATGACTGCTGCCATAACGAAAGCTGTAGCGACATCAAACATAGAGTGCTGCTTGATGAGTACGGTTGACATAACAATGGATATGCACAGTATAAAAGAACCTGTACGGATTACTTTATGTTTTGCCAGATGCCGGCTTCGCATGACTGCAATATGGCAGCCCAGTGAGTTATATACGTGTATACTCGGCCAAAGGTTGGTAGGCGTATCCGCTTTATAGAGCATGGACACCAGGGATGTAAATATATTGTCCCGCGGCATGACGGCAGGTCTTAAGTGATGCCCGTTGGGCCACAGCGTGGATACGAGCAGGAACACGGTCATTCCGGTAAACAGAAAGGTACATGTCCGAAAGTAATCGTCTTTATCACGGAAGAAAAAGTACATGATCACGACGGCTACGTAGGCAAACCACAGCATGTAGGGAACAACAAATACCTCACAGAACGGAATGTGGTCGTCAAGTGCAACATGAATCACCTGATAATGACTTGTCACGGTCTGTTCAAGATGGCTAAACCAGGCTAAATATATGATTCCGTAAATTGCCAGCGGAAGCGCATGTCTGTATTTTCTGATAAAAGTTTTCATAATAGCATATCCTCATTTGCTTTTCGGTGTAACAGTTCAACGCGTGTATCCCTGTTGTGTTTCGATATCCTGATATTTGTCAGGAGCATCAGTCCATAGAAGATATGATAGCAGATTGTGCTTAAATGTCAAAATAACATTTACCTAAATATTTCTTAATTTTTCATGAATAATTATCTATTTTTCATAAGTATCAGATTGAAAAATCAGTTTGATTGTTGATTTTTAATCGGCAATTGGAAACACAGACCCGAATGTTCATTCATCACGATAAACTGCCCGGCTTCAGAGAATGCCGCAAATACGTGCACTCTCACGGGCAGACCTAAAGTATGCAGGAGAATTTGATCATGATCAGGAATGATATGACTCCACAGAAAAATCATATAAGAAAGCTCATACGAGAAAGATCATACAAAAAGGATCATACAAGAAAACGGACACGCTGCTTTAAGCAGGAAATGCTGATCCTGTCGGATTTTAAGTAAACTTCTCCGTCCGTATGAACCCATAACGGGACAGAGGTTTTTATGCGGATGGAAGATGCTCTGTAATGATTGATCTGGGGAAAGATATAATGCCGTCCGAAAAACGCAGTGGGGAGGGCAAGCAGAATCAGGAGCTTCGGGAGGTTACCTACCACACACAGATCTAACAGGCCGTCTCTGTTGTCTGCCTGAGGACAGAAACGAAATCCTCCGCCTTCATATGGATGGATCATGAAAGCAGAGAAGAGAAATCTGGGGACTGTGACAGAGTCCTTGCCATCCAGATATATGTGGCAGGATACAGGTCTGGCGGTGATCAGTTGTTTCAGGGCAATGCCCAGATAGGTCAGTTTTCCCAGCTTTAAACGGTTTAATGTATTCTTGATAGGAGATGAGAGCGCTTCTTCACAGACGGCGGCGTCGAAGCCGATGCCGCTGCTGACAATAAAATACCGGCTTGTATGCTCCGGATTTTTGTGCAGTCTGGACATGATCTTTGTGTCGGTCTCATAGGTCAGGATTCCCAGATCTATCATGCGCAGCTTAGAACCGTCAAGAATCTGTGACATCAGTTCAACAGGATCGTGATGCAGTTTAAGCGCCCGTGCCAGATCGTTGCTGGAACCGGTGGGAATGTAGCCGATGTTTACCCGGTTGAAATCTTCGATTCCCTGCAGAGCCTCGTTGACGGTGCCGTCTCCGCCCAGAAGGATCAGATTGAGGGGCGGAGCGCCGTCAGGGGCAGATGAAGTGATATCCCTGACTAGTTCTGACACATGTCCGATGTGAGTGGAAATATATGTATGGTAGGAAATGTTTCTTTCTGATAATATGGGCTCTAATGTTTTCCAGATGGAAAGCCCATTGCCTGATTTGGATGCAGGATTGATAATAATATGGTACATGACTGTTACCTCGTTTCAGGTGATAAATGATAGAATAGAAGAAAGATAAAACCGATATTACATTACTGCCTGGTTCAATATCGAACTGACACCGGACTTGACCAGATCCAGTCATCAGCATATTGAAATATGTGTAGGTGAATATGTATGAATATACCATATTTGCAGGAAAATGTACAGTATGGTATACTGAAACAGACCACTGGTTACTGTTCACACAGGACATTGGGAGTGAACAGTAACGACTATTGTGGCTGTACCGGACTTACAGGGCTGGGAAGCAGATTTATTTTTCTCATCATAGTTTCTATACACGGTTCGAAGAAGGGATGTAATTATTATGAAGATCGTATTTGTGATCCCGGATATGCCAGGGGGCGGTACAGAGCGGGTAGTGGCTCTGTTAGCGAATGAATATTGTAAAAGAGGATTGGAAACTGCCGTTTTGCTGTTTGCGGGACATGAGACGAAGTATCCGCTGGATGAGCGTGTGGAAGTGGTTATTGCCGGTGATCCTTCCGGCGGACGACTTGGTGTCAGAATCGACAGACTGCGCAGAATGAGGCAGTATTATAAGAAGAATAAAGGTTGTCAGATATGGGCGTTCAGTGTGATGGGGGCGCTTTTTTCTGTAATTGCGGCATGGGGACAGAAGCATTTTTTCCTGGTGTCGGAGCGGAATGACCCGGACCGGTATGATCACAAAAAGATCAGGAATCTGGCTTACCGTTTTGCTGATGTGGTGGTGTGCCAGACGAATGACGCAGTCAGGGCTTTTCCGGCAGGTATCGCCAGAAAGGCGGTGGTGATCCCGAATCCTGTTGAAATCAGGGGGATCAAGCCTTATGAGGGTGTAAGAGAACCAAGGATTGTTGCAGTGGGACGGCTGGAACAGCAGAAGAACCATGAACTCCTGCTTCATGCATTTGCGGAGTTTGGGAAGTCGCATCAGGAATATCGTCTCGAGATCTACGGAAGAGGAGAGCGGGAAAAAGCGCTCAGAAAGACTGCGGACATGTTGGGGATCACGGACAGGGTTATTTTCCGGGGGTTTTCAGACAGGGTAATGGAAGAGATCAATACAGCGGCAATGTATGTACTGTCTTCTGATTACGAAGGAATATCCAACTCTATGTTAGAGGCAATGGCTCTTGGCATTCCGGTTATTGCCACAGACTGTCCGGCGGGCGGTTCGCGCATGTATATCAAAGACGGCAGAAACGGACTGCTTGTGCCGGTGGGAGAAGTAAACCCTATGGTGGAGGCAATGTGCAGAGTTGCTGATGACAGTGAATTTGCCGCATCTATCGGGGCAGCGGCGTCTAAGCTGCGGGAACAGAACGGGACGGGACAGATTGCGGACCGGTTCCTGCAGGCGGCTGATGGAACGGAGTTACATTCCGGCAGGTATTGAGACAGGCGGCTGTGAAGCAGACATTTGATGAACGCTGCGAGGGACAGCTGTGTGCGGAGAAATCATATGAGCCATGTACTTATTATTAATCCAATTTTATATACGTCGGAGACAGACTGCATTCCACAGGTGCAGTCCATTAAGGATACGATGATCTATACGCTGTGCCTGGGATTTCAGAGGGCGGGGCATCAGGTGACACTGATCGCCGCCGAAGATTACCGTCCGGTGGAGAAGGAAGAGTATGCTTTTCCCGTTGTCTGGATGAGGACGGTGTGGCATGGCATTTTTAAGCCGAGGTGTTTTCCCTATATGCCCGGGCTGCGAAGCTATCTGAGAAAACACGGAGAGTATGACTGTATCATTTCCAGCGAGGTATTTGCCACCTGGTCTTATACAGTGGCCAGGATTTGTCCGGAGAAGTCTGTTGTATGGCATGAGCTGGCGAAGCATAACAATATGATGCACAGGATTCCTTCGCGGATCTGGTATCGGTTCGTGGCCGGTCTTTTGATGAGGAGAATAACGGTTGTACCCCGCTCCGAGGCGGCGGCGGGATTTATCAGGCAGTTTTTGCCTGAAGTGTCAGATACGGTCATTGACCATGGTGTGAACATAGAGAAGATGGTTCCGGCGGGAGCGGATGAAAAGAAGAATCAGTTTGCGGTGGTTTCCCAGCTGATCGGCAGAAAAAGAATAGACAGGATCATAGCCAGTTTCGCAGCGTTTCGGGATCACGGGCACGGAGATTACAGACTTCTTATCATCGGCGTCGGAGAACAGGAGGAGGAACTGCGGAAACAGGCAGAACTTTTGTGCCCTGAAGAGGCTGTTGTTTTTTGCGGCCGGCTGACGCATGAGCAGCTTCTTCCGCTTGTGGCGCAGTCAAAGGCACTGCTCGTTGCCACCGAGAAAGATAATAATATGGTATCTGTGGTGGAGAGCATTGCCGTGGGAACGCCGGTACTCACTACGTCGGTACCATACAATTCATATTATATCAGGAGAGAAAATCTGGGAATCGTGCAGGATGACTGGAATGAGGATACGCTGGAACAGATCTGTGATAACAATAAAATGTATACGGCAAACTGTATGCTGTATCGTGAAAAGCTGTCCAATGTTTACTGTGCCGGAAAATTTATTTCGGTTATGCAGCAGACAGCGGTTTCCGGGCATCAATTTTAGCCGTAAGTTCCGATAAATAGGCGTTGCGTCCCGATTGCAGATTGTGGTATACTTATAGCCATAGTGCTAAAGAAAGGCAGGAACAATAAATGTATTCATTTGACGAGGTAAAGAAGACGGATCCGGAGGTCGCGCAGGCTATCGAGGATGAGCAGCAGCGGCAGAACTCCCATATTGAACTGATTGCATCAGAGAACTGGGTGAGCAAGGCTGTCATGGCGGCCATGGGAAGCCCGCTGACGAATAAATATGCGGAAGGATATCCGGGTAAGAGATATTACGGCGGCTGTGAATGTGTGGACGTGGTGGAAGAACTGGCAAAAGACCGTGCCAGACAGTTATTTGGCTGTGAATATGTCAATGTACAGCCCCATTCCGGTGCACAGGCAAATATGGCGGTGTTTTTTGCAGTCATGGAGCCGGGTGACACATTTATGGGTATGAATCTGGATCATGGCGGACATTTATCCCACGGATCACCGGTTAATATGTCGGGTAAATATTTCAAATGCGTGCCTTACGGTGTCAATGATGAAGGGTTCCTTGATTATGATAATGTGCGCAGGATCGCATTGGAATGCAAGCCGAAGATGATCGTAGCGGGAGCTTCCGCTTATGCCAGAACCATTGATTTCAAGAAGTTCAGAGAGATTGCAGACGAGGTGGGAGCGGTATTGATGGTGGATATCGCACATATTGCCGGACTTGTGGCGGCAGGACTGCATCCAAGCCCGATTCCCTATGCGCATGTGACTACGACAACGACTCATAAAACGCTGCGCGGACCGAGAGGCGGTATGATCATGTCCAGTCAGGAAGTGGCTGATCAATATAATTTTAACAAAGCTATTTTCCCCGGTATTCAGGGAGGGCCGCTGATGCATGTGATAGCGGCAAAGGCTGTGTGCTTTAAGGAGGCGCTGGATCCTTCCTTTAAAGAGTATCAGCAGGGTGTTGTGGACAATGCGCAGGCGTTGTGCAGCGGGTTGCAGAAACGGGACGTAAAGATCGTCTCCGGAGGAACCGACAACCATTTGATGCTGGTCGATCTGACAACTTATGACTTGACAGGCAAAGCAGTTGAGAAGCTTTTGGATGAGGCTCATATCACAGCAAATAAGAATACGATTCCAAATGATCCGAAATCCCCGTTTGTTACGAGCGGTATCCGTCTCGGTACACCGGCGGCAACCTCTCGTGGATTGAAGACAGAGGATATGGATCAGGTGGCGGAGGCAGTTTCCATCGTCATTAAAGAAGGCGGGGCAGGGATCGATAAAGCACGGGCCATCATTAAGACATTGACGGATAAATATCCGTTGATCTGAAAAAAGCTCCTTCGGGAGCTTTTTTCCCATCCGCTGCCCGGCCGGCAGCATTAATAGAATGAATGTGTAATACGAAGGGGGAACCGATATGTATTCTTGCCATACTCATTTCTATTTGACAGGATATCATGGAAGAGCATTTGAGATTATAAAGGAGATGGAGCCGCTCGAGCATTTTACGCATGTTTTTGCGGAGAGTGACAGCCCGGACAGGGCGCTTTGCTCTTGCGCGGATGTGATTTTTGCCGATTTACAGGGTATGGATGCAGTAGAAGCGGTGCGGACGCTTGTGCAGGATAAACGCGGGGAAGCGGAACTGATCGTATTTGCCGATTTGAAGCAGCGGGAAGCCCTTGCGGGGGAAATGCCGGTGCTGAAGGATATATGGGCGGCCCCCATGACCGATGAGGAGGTAAGGTTTCATTTTTTGAGGTGGCAGCAGACTTATAAGATGAGCAAGGATTTCTGGGAGACGAGCCAGTATCTGGATGCTACGATTAATCATGTTCCGAACCTGATCTGGTACAAGGACAAGAATGGCATACATGAGAAAGTAAATGACAGCTTCTGTCAGACAGTGAATAAGACAAAAGAGCAGGTTCAGGGGCGTGGACACGCCTACATATGGGACGTGGAGAAAGATGATCCGGCCTGTATTGAATCGGAACGGCAGGTTATGACTAAGAAGCAGACGTTTACATCCGAGGAGATCATCCAGACGGGAGAGGGTGAACGGACGCTGACTACATACAAATCTCCGCTCTATGATATCGACGGAAGTGTGATGGGTACGGTGGGAGTGGCTATTGATGTGACTCAGGAGCGTGAATATGAGGATGAGATCATCAAGAAAAACCGTGCATTGGAGACTGTATTTGCCAGTATTGACTGCGGCGTGATCTGTCATTCCCTGGACGGAACTAAAATTCTGCGTGTCAATAAGACGGCCCTCAAGATGCTGGAATGTGAGACGCGGGAGGAACTGCTGAAGAAGGGATTTGATATGATCGCAGCTTCGGTGATGGAGGAAGATAAGCAGAGACTTCAGCGCAGAATCTCAGAACTTAAGGAAGTAGGGGACAGCAGGAGCATAGAATACCGGGTGCGGCATAAGAACGGAGATGTGCTGCATATTATGGGTAATATCAAGCTGTTAGAGGAAAACGGGGAAATGTTTTATCAGCGCTTTCTGCTGGACTGCACCGAACAGAAGCTGCAGGAGCAGAAGAATGCGAGACACCAGATGGAACTGGTGCAGGCGCTGAGCACAGACTACAGCCTTGTATGTTTCTTTAATCTGGACTCGGGAAAAGGTGCGGCTCTTCGGAATAGCGATTATGACGGCGGGCTCTTCGGTACGATCTTCAGCGGTGAAATTATGCTGAATAAGAGTATGGAACTTTACATACAGCAGTTTGTACATGAGGAAGATAAAGAGATGTTCCGACGGGCTTCCGAAGCAGATAAGATACGGGAAGAACTGGATGAGAAAAAGACATATGTCATAAAGTACCGTATTGTCAGGGATGGCGTGACAGAATACTTTGAGATGAAGGCGGTGCGCACCGGTGTGCGGGAAGGGCAGTATGGTGTCGTACTTGGCTTTCACAGCATAGATGAGGCAACCAGAAAAGAGATGGAGAAAAAGGTCGTGCTGGAAGAAGCTCTGCAGCAGGCGAACAGGGCGAGCAAGGCCAAGAGTGTATTCCTTTCCAATATGTCCCATGATATCCGTACACCGATGAATGCCATTGTGGGATTTACTTCCCTGGCGCTCAGTCATATGGAGCGGCAGGAACAGGTGAAGGAGTATCTGGAAAAAATCATGACATCAGGGAATCATCTGCTCAGCCTGATCAATGATGTGCTGGATATGAGCCGGATCGAAAGCGGAAAGATCCGGTTGGAGGAGAAACCATGTAGTCTGCCGGAGATCGTGCACGGGCTGTGTAATATACTGCAGGCGGACGTTCGGGCGAAACAGCTTGGACTGTATGTTGACGCAGTGGACATATACGACGAAGACATCTATTGTGATAAACTGCGCTTAAATCAGGTACTGCTGAATGTGATCAGTAATTCCGTTAAATATACGAAGCCGGGAGGAAGTATCCATATACGGATTCAGGAGGAAGATGCGGGAAAGGACGGCTATGCCAGATATGTGTTCAGAGTCAGGGACACGGGGATCGGCATGAGCAAGGAATTCCTGGAGCATATGTTTGATCCTTTTGAACGGGAGGAGAATTCTACCATCAGCGGCATTCAGGGAACCGGACTCGGCATGGCTATCACAAAGAATATTGTGGATATGATGCACGGGGAAATAGAAGTGCAGAGTGAACAGGGCGTGGGTACAGAATTCAAGATAGCTTTTCTGTTCCGGCTGTGTACTCAGGAACAAAAGAAATGGGACATTTCCGAATTAAAGGGATGCAGGGCTTTGGTTGTAGACCACGATGAGAACAACTGTGAGAGTATTGCCCGTATACTTGGACAGATCGGGATGCAGGCTGATTGGATGCTGCCCGGCGAGATGGTACAGGAACGTGTCCGGGAAGCAGCAGTACAGAAAAATCCTTACCGGGTCTGTGTGATCGGCTGGATGCTGCCTGAAATTGATGGAATTGAGATCGCATATAAGATAAAGGAAGAGGTCCGGGACCAGGAAGAGAGGATCATGCTTCTTCTGTGTGCGGATGATTGGGCAGACAGCGAGGAGAAGGCAAGGGCGGCCGGAATTACGGCATTTTGCAGCAGGCCATTATTTATATCTGAACTGACCAGATGTCTCCATACAGTGCTGCATGGAGAAGAAGAGAAGGTGGAGAAAGAACAGCAGAAAAAGGCACGTTTCCAGGGCGCCCGCATTCTGCTGGCAGAGGATGTGGATCTGAACCAGGAGATTGCAGTGGAACTTCTGGGCGATGCAGGTTTTCAGACAGAAGTTGCGGACAACGGGCAGATTGCTGTGGAGATGCTGCAAAAGTCCGAGCCGGGATATTATAAGCTGATACTCATGGATATCCAGATGCCTGTGATGAACGGCTATGAGGCCACAAAGGCCATTCGCGGGCTTGAGAACAGAGAATTGGCATCGATTCCAATCATTGCCATGTCCGCCAACGCTTTCGAGGAGGATAAAAGGGAAGCGATGGAATGTGGTATGAACGGGCATATCGCAAAGCCTATTGACGTGGATGCCATGTTTGATACTTTAAATGATGTTTTAAGCTGACAGTGAAATGTCGGTACGAGAGATTTCTGCAGGCGCTCTGCCGTGGCGGGAATCTCTCTTTTACGGTATAGGAAATTCTGCTGGCTATTTGAGTGCTTATCCGAGTTCGCGAAGCGAATCTCGTGATGTAAGGTAACAAAATTATTCACAATTTCTGCTTGCTATCATTGTACAATTGTGCTAAAATATCCCTCAGTGACAAACAAGTGTATTTGGTGAGAGGACAATTAAAGACAGACAGTTTGACGGGAGGTGCGGTGTGGTATGCGGGAAACAGCTGGTTATTATGTAGTAAAGCAGAGAGCCGTCCCAGAGGTTCTGCTCAAGGTAGTGGAGGCCAAGCGGCTGGTGGAGTCGGGAAAGGCATTGTCCGTACAGGAAGCAGTGGAGCGGGCCGGGATCAGCCGCAGTTCTTTTTATAAGTATAAAGATGATATTTTTCCTTTTCACGATAATGCACAGGGAACGACCATCACACTCACGTTCCAGATGGATGATGAGACAGGACTTTTATCTGATGTTTTGAAGATCGTTGCGGACTGCGGGGCAAATATTCTGACGATCCACCAGAGTATTCCGATCAACGGCGTGGCGTCTTTGAGCCTCAGCGTACAGATTCTGCCGACTACCGGGGACGTGTCGGAGATGCTTCAGGCGATGGAAGCCAGACCCGGTGTTCATCATGTTAAGATTGTTGCAAAAGATTAGATAAGAGCAAGGCGGACGGAAAGATGACAAGAGGAGGAAGACTATGATTCAAGTAGCGGTATTAGGATACGGCACGGTGGGAAGCGGTGTCGTAGAAGTGATCGAGACAAATAAAAAGGCTATCAACAAGAGGGCGGCATCAGAATTGAATATCAAGTATATTCTGGATCTGCGTGATTTTCCGGGAGATCCTTATGAGAGTAAAGTGGTGCATGATTATGAAGTGATCCTAAACGATCCGGAGGTTGCGGTGATTTGTGAGACCATGGGCGGCATCAATCCGGCCTATGATTTTTCAAAGAGGGCACTGCTTGCAGGCAAAAGCGTATGTACGTCCAACAAGGAACTGGTAGCTAACCACGGACCGGAGCTGATACAGATTGCACGGGAGCATAACTGTAATTATTTGTTCGAAGCCAGCGTGGGCGGCGGTATTCCCATTATACGTCCGCTGAATTATTCCCTCACGGCGGAAAAGATTGACTCGATCACAGGCATTTTAAACGGAACGACGAACTATATTCTTACTAAGATGGATAAAGAAGGCGCCGGGTTTGAGGAAGTGTTGAAGGAAGCTCAGGACAAAGGATATGCGGAGAGAAATCCCGAGGCGGATGTGGAAGGATACGATGCGTGCCGCAAGATCGCAATTCTTTCGTCACTGATGTCAGGTAAAAATGTAAGGTATGAAGAAATTTATACCGAGGGCATAACTAAAATATCTTCCGCTGACTTCAAGTATGCGAAACAGATGGACAAAACAGTGAAGCTGCTTGCCATGAGCAGGGATACGGAAAACGGCTTCTTTGCCATGGTGGCGCCGTTTATGATTTCCAGAAAGCACCCGCTCTACTCCGTGAACGATGTGTTCAATGCCATCTATGTGCATGGCAATATGCTGGGTGATTCCATGTATTACGGAAAAGGCGCAGGCAAATTGCCCACAGCAAGTGCGGTTGTATCTGATGTGGTGGACTGTGCGAGACATCTGGGCAAGACCGTTATGTGCTTCTGGGAAAATGATGATGTGAAGGTGGAGAAAATCGAAAACGATCAGGGCAAGTTTTTTGTCAGGGTAAAAGCAGATCAGAAAGAGGCGGCGATGGAGATGTTCGGGTCTCTTGCGGAGATCAACGTCGGTATCACGGAAGAATTTGCATTTATGACTCAGGTTATGACGGAAAAAGAGTTTAATGAGAAGATCCAGGGGATCGGCGGATGCATCAACAGGATCAGGATTCTGAGTGCATAGGAATGACTGTGACGGTAGAGCCGCAGGCTGGGCTGTCACGAACGGTTAGACAGAGATATCATGATGAGGTGAGGGTAAGAGAATGAGGAAAGTGGTAAAATTCGGCGGCAGTTCACTGGCCAGTGCGGAACAGTTTAAAAAAGTGGGAGAGATCATCCATGCAGATAAAGAGCGCAAATTTGTGATCCCTTCTGCACCGGGCAAGAGAAATGCGGATGATACAAAAGTAACGGATATGCTTTACGCATGTTATGATCTGGCGGAAGCCGGCAAAGATTTCAAGGCGGAACTGCAGGCAATCAAAGACAGGTATCAGGAGATCATTGACGGACTGAAGCTGAAACTTTCTCTGGAAGACGAGTTCAAGACCATCGAGAAAAATTTTAAGCAGAAGGCAGGCCCTGATTATGCGGCTTCCAGAGGTGAATATCTGAACGGTATTATAATGGCGAACTTTCTTGGCTATGAATTTGTGGATGCTGCGGAAGTGGTTCTTTTTGATGAGGACGGTGAGTTCAGCGCGGAAGTCACCAATGATAAGCTTAAGGCCAGGCTGGAAAATGTGGATGCTGCCGTTATTCCGGGATTTTACGGTGCTTTTGCGGATGGAAAAGTGAAGACTTTTTCCAGAGGAGGTTCCGATATTACCGGCTCTATTGTGGCAAGGGCGGTGAAGGCCAATGTATATGAGAACTGGACAGACGTGTCGGGATTTCTGATTGCCGATCCCCGCATCATCTATAAACCTGCAGGAATTGAGACGATCACCTATAAAGAACTGCGGGAGTTAGCTTATATGGGAGCGAGCGTGCTGCATGAAGATGCCATTTTCCCGGTCAGACGGGAAGGGATTCCCATCAATATCCGCAATACCAATGCACCGGAGGATAACGGCACGTGGATCGTGGAGAGTACCTGCCAGAAGTCAAAATATGTGATTACGGGAATTGCCGGCAAAAAAGGTTTCTGTGCAGTCAACATTGATAAAGACATGATGAATTCGGAGATTGGATTCGGGAGAAAAGTGCTGCAGGCGTTTGAAGAAAACGGCATTTCGTTCGAACATGTACCGTCAGGCATTGACACTATGACGGTGTTTGTGCATCAGGATGAGTTCATGCACAAGGAACAGCAGGTAGTATCGGCCATTCACCGGCTGGCGGATCCGGATCATATTGATATTGAGGGAGATTTTGCACTGATCGCAGTTGTAGGACGGGGCATGAAATCTACGCGTGGTACGGCGGGAAGAATCTTTTCGGCACTGGCTCATGCCAATGTCAATGTGAAGATGATCGATCAGGGATCCAGCGAGCTTAATATCATTATCGGCGTTTCAAATGCGGATTTTGAGACAGCCATTAAGGCGGTCTATGATATTTTTGTATTAATGCAGATTTAATATAGAGAATATGAAGCGGCCGGCATTCTGATTTGCCGGTGCTGCATATCGGATCAACATTGATTTGAAGACCGGGATGGGCAGTGTGCGGCATTCCGGTCTTTTTCTGTCTACAGGTAACGGGATATACAGCCTGAATCCGGTTTTTTAATCATGAAAAAATTTTCTGTGATGCACTGTGTTTGTGCAAATGTACACATTTTTAATGAAAAAATAAAATAAATTGTATAAAATGTACTAAAAATATTTTCTTTATTTAGGAGTTATGATATACTATACAAAGCTTCCAAGTCGCAACATGCGAAGACATAAATATAAAAGGCCGGTTTTGGCTGGTGGTAATAAATAAAAGAATAGGTGAAAAATCAAAGATTTTTCAATTTTCTATTTAAGCAGTATTGCAAGCGGACTTGCGATGTGCATGGGGAATAGATTGAAAAATCAAAGATTATCAACTTTCTATTTAAGCAGTATTGCAAGCGGGCATGCGATATGCATGGGGAATAGATTGAAAAATCAGAGATTAACAACTTTCTATTTAAGCAGTATTGCAATCAGGATTGCGATGTGCATTGGGATTAATTTCATGTCTGGAGGTACATATGATGGATCAGAAGAAGGATGCGTTGGTTTATACGAATGAGAACTGTGTGGGATGCAACAAGTGTATTTCGGTTTGTCCAGTCCTTACGGCGAACCGTGCGGTGACGGAGGACGATAGGAACGTTATTCTCGTAGAAGGAAGTCAGTGTGTGAGCTGCGGTGCATGTTTTGATGCGTGTGCACATGGCGCAAGGAGCTTCCGCGATGATACAGAGCGCTTTTTTGAGGATCTGAGGCGGGGTGAGAAGATTTCTCTTCTGCTGGCACCGGCTTTCCTGGCTAATTATCCGAAAGAGTACGGGAGTGTTCTTGGCGGGCTGAAACAATTGGGTGTGAACAGGATCATCAGTATCAGCTTCGGCGCTGATATCACCACATGGGGGTATATCAAATATATTACCGAACATCATTTTACCGGCGGGATATCCCAGCCTTGTCCAGCCATCGTGGGATATATAGAAAAGTATATTCCCGAGCTGATCCCCAGTCTTGTGCCGATTCATTCACCGCTGATGTGCGGCGCGATCTATGCCAGGAAGTATATGAAAATAACAGACAAGCTGGCATTTATCAGCCCCTGTATTGCCAAGAAGAATGAGATAGAAGATCCGAACTGCGGAGGTTATGTTTCGTATAATGTGACTTTTGACCATTTGATGGAATATGTGCGGAAACACGGCATTTCCGGCAAACCGGTCACGGATGAGATCGAGTACGGACTGGGTTCCATCTATCCCATGCCGGGCGGTCTGAAGGAGAACGTATACTGGTTCTGCGGTGAGGATGTATTTATCCGGCAGATCGAGGGGGAACAGCATGCGTATGAGTTTTTGGAGGATTATAAGGAGCGTGTGCTGAATAAGAAGGAACTCCCTTTTATGGTGGATGCATTGAACTGTGCCAGGGGATGTATCTATGGTACGGGCGTGGAAAATGCCGGAACGAAATCGGATGATATTCTCTATGAACTGCAGAAGATCAAAGAGGCCAGCAAGAAAAATGACAGACATCATGCATTCAGCAGGAAACTGACACCGAAGCAGAGGCTGGACAGGTTCAACAGGCAGTTTAAGAACCTTAATATTAATGACTTTATCAGGCGCTACAGTGATAAATCACAAGGCATGGCCGTGCGTCAGCCAAGTGCAGCCGAATTGAACGATATTTTTGCCGGAATGGATAAGTATACGGAGATACAGAAGACGATGGACTGTTCGGCATGTGGTTATTCTACATGTAAAGAGATGGCCGTAGCCATTTACAATGATTGCAACCGTAGCGGAAACTGCATTCAGTATGTCAAAAGCAAGGTGGAACAGGAAGGCATAAAAGCCAGACAGATGGCTGAGGAGATGGAGAGCAAGAACATTATCATCCAGGAGAAGAACGATGTGATCGAGAGCCTGCTGGCAGAAGTGCATGAAGATTTTGAGAGCCTGGATACTTCCATCAGCGAGATGTCTGTAGGAAATAACAGCAATGCGGAGGAGAGCACCGGGATCTCAACCTCAATGGCTGATGTGGTCGTTTTTTGTGATGATCTTAAGGCGGCGCTTAGCAAGATTCAGACGCTGCTTGTAAAACTGGAAGAGAACAACGGTCAGATCACTAATGTGGCTGAGGAGACGAACCTGCTGGCATTGAATGCAAGTATTGAAGCCGCAAGAGCCGGAGATTCCGGAAGAGGGTTTGCGATCATAGCTGAGAACATCAAGAAGCTGGCGGATTCTTCCAAAGATACGGCGAGCGACAGTGATTCTAATAAGGAACAGATCCAGGGGGCAATCAACGAACTGCTTGCCAGGGCGGAAAAACTGATCGACATCATAGATAGTGTTAATGTCCGCGTGACAAATCTTGCAGCGGCGACGGAAGAGATTGCGGCTTCGGCTGATATGGTAAGTACGATCTCGGCAGATCTGAAGGACAAGCTGGACAGCCTGAAAGAATAAAGCGTTTACGAGAACTGTTTCACAGGCTGTCATAAATACTTTTTGGCATCTCGAAGCCTGTAAGATAAATAGAAAGGAAACCGATATACCATTGTTCCATACATTCTAACAACTTAAGCAACAAGATGGGTAATTCCTTACTGGCTGTAAGGGATATTAACCATAAATATTATTGTAGCAGAAAGGGAATCACATCTTCGGATGCGGCTCCCTTTTTTTAATTAGAAAATATTCTGTTTTTGTATTTTGTAGAACAGATTTCACGTGTTATCCGAGGCTGCAACAGGTTTGCGCCTGTCAGTAAAAATCTCTGCCGGCAGAGATGGTCGGATATTTGTCCGTTTTTTATGGTATAGGAAACTTCCTTCGCTTATCCGAGTTCGCGAAGCGAATCTCGCAAAGTTAATTTGCGAAGCAAATTTACTTTTTTTACAGATAATTTAATAACCGAGTGATTCTCCGGTGAGATAAACCCTGATTCTTCCGGTATGCCCGCTTCTTCTGGTAACTACAAGCTGGTTACAGAAACATTCGGGTGCAAGGCAGTTGTGGCAGATGCCAGTGGCAGCACAAGGCAGGTTTCGATTCAGGCGTATTGCATTGGGCGGCGAGGCCATATTGCGGATTCTGGCAATGCCGCTCTCTATGTCGGTGACGACTTTATTCATACCGACTACGAGAATAACGTGGCTGGGACCCTGGATCAGGCAGGCCACGCGGTTGCCGTTGCCGTCGATGTTGATCAGTTCGCCTTCCAGTGTGATAGCGTTGCTGCTCATCAGATAATAATCGGCTAGAACGGTCTTCGCGTAAAGCTCCCTGGATTCCTCAGGGGTCTTTGCCGCGGAACGGTCGATCAGTGTATAGGAACCGCCGCGGATGCCATCCATCAATCCGGCTTCCTTGATGCTTTCACTTCCTCCCCAGCTTATGACAGAGCCGTCGGGAATGGATGCAAGAATGGCCCTGGTACATTCGGCGGCTGTTTCAAAATAGAAACCTTCCATATTGCGTTTTTCAAGATTTTTGATAATGACAGCCGCCTGTTTTGCGAAGGCGGTAAGCTTATGTGACATATCGGTCCTCCTTTTCTGTGAGGTAATCACACGGGATGTCGGGTGACTACCGGATGTTATGGTGCGGAAAAATGACATTTTGTGCACTGCTCCGCGTATTTTTACGGGTAAGGTATTATATGTATACTGTCTGGCGGCTCCGGGATGGCCGGCAAAAAGTATACATCTAGTATAGCATTTGGGACAAAAGGTGCGCAAGCATTTGAAATGGATTGTGCTTGCAGATTATGCTTGTAATCCTTGTACTTGTAATGATTTGCTGTTTTTTTATATTTGGAAGATGCGCTTGACACAGCAGCATAAAGGAGGAATAGGGGAGGATGCATGTGGATTAATATGTCTTTTGGTTTTCGGATAGAATCTTTTGGCATCAGATCATTTTAGAAGAAAAGCGATATAAGTGATTATTGATAATTAACTGTTAATATTGGATATTAATGCCTAATATGTGATAATTTGGATATAAATAAGAAAAAATGTAAAAATAATAATTTTTTTAAAGAAATGTGTTGACAAATTGAAAATGAGTGATATAATAAAAACATAAACAGAACAAATTCACATAGATACTCTAAGAAAAGGAGGTACGGTCCACCGAAAACATAGTTTAAGATCCATTTTGAAGTACAAATGAATAAGGAACCAATGACGAAGCAACGAAAACGTAGTCGAGTACATGAGAAAAAGTAACGGATCACAGAAGAAAAGAGAATAAGACGTTACAGTATATGCATACGAGAGAAGAATGGAAAGAGTACGGATGAAGAAAAAGTGGAGGTATGGGCCATTGGATAGTGTAGTTTAGAAGCGGGTATTAATTCTCGAAGGATTAGTACCCGCTTCGCTGTGCGTTTACAGATCTACAATTACAGTGACTTGCAGTGATTTTAAAAATGATGAAAAATAGGTGAAAAAGTAAAAATTGAGTGGCATATTTTGTGAAAATAGGTTATAGTATACTCATTACATACAATATGTTGTATCTCGGCATACAACAGGAGGCACTAAGCACGCTGGGAAAATTCCTGCAGATCGTGTACAGAAATGAGGAATGATATGGGAAAGTTTTTTGGAAAGTTATTCGGTCGTTCAGATGAAGATTATGAAAATGAAGAATTTGATGATGATATGGAAATGGATGAAGACGAGGATGATGAAGATTACGGGAACTGGGACGATGAAGAGGCAGAGGAGGATGAAGACTACGAAGATGAGGACGATGACGATTATTATGGAGACCCGGACGACGAGGATATAGAAGAAGATGAAGATTATTATGGTAATTCGGACGATGAGGATATAGAAGATAAAGATTATTATGGTAATTCAGATGATGAGGACGATGAAGATGGAGCAGATTACGAAGATTCGGATGATGAGGATGACGAAGGCGGAGTAGATTACGAAGATTCGGATGATGAGGATGACGAAGGCGGAGTAGATTACGGAGATTCGGACAATGCAGACGACGGAGATGGAGCAGATTACAGAAACTTGAATAATGCAGATGAGGATGGCATAGATTATGGAGAGCCGGAAGACGGTGCAGGCCGAGATCCGGACAATTTAGACTACAGAGAACAGGAAGGGGCAGAAGACGGTACAGTTTATGGAGACCCGGATAATGCAGAAGACGAGGATGACGCAAACTACGGACATCGGGGTGATGAAGATGCAGAAAATGACGGGGATTATAGAGAAACAGAGGAGAAAGATATAGAAGACGATATGGATTACAGTGATTCGGACGGGGATGACATAGAAGATAGCGACGATCCGGAATATGGCGATTTTGAAGATGAAGATTACCCGGAGGATGAAGACGATGAATGGGATGAAGATGACCGGCGGATTTACAGAAGACGCAGGAGAATCCGTAATCAGATCATTGCATATTCAGTGGTTTTCATTTTTCTGGCGGCATTGGCGGCCGGTGGAGTCACTGCAGGAAAAAATATTGCAAAAGTAGTGAAGGATAAGAAACAGGCCGAAGCACAGGAACAGCAGCAGGCAGAGCAGGATGCGCAGGACGCTCACGAGATCGTGATCGATCCGCCGGAAGAACCGATTGTGGAGGAGCCGGAAGTGGATTATCTGGGTGGTATTGTAGAGGCGTGTATTTCTTCCATGCCATTGGAAGATAAGGTGGCAGGGCTTTTTGTTGTGACACCGGAGGCATTGACCGGAGTTTCTACGGCGACCCAGGCGGGTGAAGGAACCCAGGAAGCGCTGAATACATATGCGGTGGGCGGACTGATCTATTTTGACAAGAATATAAAAGACAAAGAACAGATTACGGAGATGTTGTCCAGTACCACATCCAAAAGCAAATATCCTATATTTCTGGCGGTAGATGAAGAAGGTGGTTCGGTCAGTAGAGTGGCCAAGAGCGGTATTGACGTGATCGAAGTGGGTGACATGGCGTCGATCGGGGAAAGCGGTGACACAGCACAGGCTTATGAAGCAGGACTTACCATTGGCACATATTTAAAGGAACTTGGCTTTAATGTGGATTTTGCACCGGTGGCAGATGTGGCTGGTTCCGGTGAAAGTGCACTTGGCGACCGCATTTTTGGAGCAGATGCAAAACTGGTCGGTGATATGGTGTCTAATATGGTGGAGGGAATCGAGGGAACCAAAGTAAGCTCATGCCTGAAACATTTTCCAGGTATTGGTGATAACGAAAAAGATACCCACGACGGAAGAGTTGAAACGACGAAAACCTTGGAAGAGATGCGTAATTCGAATTTTATTCCCTTTCAAGCCGGAATTGCTGCGGGTGCCGATTTTGTGATGGTCAGTCATGTTACGGCTTCGGCGGTGGATGAGGATGCCGTGCCTTCCACGCTTTCATCTAAGATCATGACAGATATTTTGCGGAATGAGTTGAATTTTCAGGGAATCATAATTACAGACGCAATGAATATGAGCGCCATTACCGAGTATTATACGTCAGAGCAGGCGGCAGTCAAAGCGATTGAAGCCGGTGCGGATATGCTGCTTATGCCAGAGGACTTTGAGGTGGCTTATGCGGCACTTCTTGCGGCGGTGCAGGATGGTACGATACCAGAAGAGCGGATCAATGAATCACTGGAAAGAATTTACCGCGTGAAATATGCGGATAAACTGCCGGAGGAGTAGGGTGAAAAATCAAAGTTTTTTAACTTTCTATTTAAACAGTATCGCAAGCAAGCTTGCGATATGCATGGGTATTAGAGAACTGGAAGATTTGTAAAGATAGCTTACGGTGATAAGTTGAAGAAGTTTTGTCTGCAGATAAGAAACATGGGCATACGGCAGACGGGATGTGATACCCGGAAGATATAAAGCGATTGTTCTACTGGTTTTTATTTGCATTTTAATAAAATATTATTGTCATAAAACAATAGAAATTGTGTATATAATTAAAAAAATTTAAAAAGATTATTGAATTTAACAAAATTGGAACAAAATGCAATTTTATTGTTGACAAAGCAGATCCCATATAGTATATTAATACTTGTCCGAGCGATACAGTAGTAAAGCAGACGGACAAGTGATATGCGCGAGTGGCTCAGTTGGTGGAGCACGACCTTGCCAAGGTCGGGGTCGCGGGTTCGAGTCCCGTCTCGCGCTCTGGTCTATGAGATACCTGGAGAACATCCAGGTATTTTTGTTTGCAGTTACAGTTGGTTGGATATCACGCGTTATTAATTCTTGTGACATGATAGTCGTGGATCCTGTCGACCCGCTTTCTGGCATATTTGTGCAATGCTTCAAGTTCCGCTGCATCGTCAGTAAGGAACATTCGGTTCATTTCTCCTACCAGCAGATCATATTCATTGTGTACCTCTTTTTCATTCATCCGGTTCACCTCCCTTCAGCCTGAAAACTTGTTTTTACAATTGTTCTGGTTACCGGAATACTGCCGCTGTACCCGCTCCCTGTGAAAGCATCAGCGGTCCCGGTTGAC
>CAJUJP010000044.1 GCA_910586615.1 uncultured Lachnospiraceae bacterium | reverse complement strand
ATGAAATCTAACCATACAAATATCGCTATTAACTTAATGACATTGGTTCAGCCTTTCGCTGTACCGTTACGCCCGGTATGCATAAACAGATTTTCATTCCTTTTAATCCCATAACCCGATTTCTTCCGCACACATGCCGCCACCCTTGCAGACCGGACAGAAAATACGGTGTGCTTCCATATCCATTTCCACCAGTTTATGTCCGCAGATCTGGCATTTACCGCCAAAATTAATTTCGTTACCGTCCGTAAGAGCGGCAGTCACGGCAAGCTGGGACACAATATCATTACAGTTTTCACAATAAAATACCTTCTTTCTGGCATCAAAAAAACTGATCTTATTATCCCTGTGCAGTTTTCGCCATTCTTTCGCTTCTCCGATGTCCAGCTCCGAAGCCACCCCTTCCGGGTCATTGCCCATAAGTCCTGCACCTGTTGAAAGCTCCTTTTGAAAACCACATTTTTTACATGATAACAGTATAATCTGTCCCATATTGATCTCTCTTTACTTTCTATCGTTTACCATCATTTATCTTGTACATCCGCAGGCATGGATTACTGCAAAAGCTCCAAAATTGACTGACTGCTCTGATTTGCCTGTGTCAGCATACTGGTTCCTGCCTGCAGCAGAATATTGTTGACAGAATATTCCATCATAAGATCTGCAATATCTCCATCCCGAATCGCTGACTCTGCCGCCTGCGTATTCTCCTCCACGTTTGCATTAATATTCCCGGCATGTTCCAGACGATTCTGAAAGGCGCCAAAATCCGATCTCTGCTGGCTGACCATCTGCAAGGCACCCTTGACCTCATCGATCGCCCGACTGGCGGATTCGATTGTCCGTACATTCGTGTGTTCCATCCCCATAGCAATTGTGCTGAGAGACTCATACTGTATGGAAATGTGCTGCCCGCCCTCGGTGCCGCCCTGCACATAGAAGCCGCAGATACCTCCATAGATAGGTGCATTGACCTTTCCGGTGCCGGGGCTGATTGATCCGAAGCCTAAGCTGTCTGCTGCTGCCCCTGATGTGGCAAAATCTAAAATAGTATTCCCGTTTAACGTTTTGAGCTTATTTAAAATATCATTCTCACTATCGGTTGCCGAAACAGGAATTCTGATACAAAATTGTCCTACATCAGTAGATTTTTGTGCAGTTCCATTGGAGGTCGTATAGTCAAATCCCGGCGGTGCCGCTGTCATTTTAAAATTAATTTCTATAAATCCACTGCTGTTACTTCCATTAGCTCCGCCGCCGTTCGTGTTGAGTAATCCCGGTGTTGTATCACTGCTGTCTCCTGTCAGGGCGCTCATAACTCCCGCAAGTGTCCCGTCAGTCTGCCTTACCGTATGCTGCTCATGCCTGTATGTCTCATTGCCATACCTGTCTGTATGTATACACCACTCCCACCACAATCCCTTACTGGTCGAGGCTGTATCGTTGGACCAGTATAATACACTGTCAGAAGTAGCTTTTACATTGCCGATTCCCGCCATATCAAATGAAAATTCCCATCCGGCAGCATCGTTTTTGTTAGCGTAATTCGGATACTTGGTCAAATTAGGGCCTCCGTTGCCCGAAGGTTTTATAAAGTCAGAGTCAGCCCCGTCAAAATCATGCCCGGTTTGAGCCGGTTCCGTTTTATGCATGGATGCAAATGCTGCGGGATAAGACAGAATCACCCCGGAGAGTCCCACTGCCGGACTGCTGCCTGTCACATTTTCCAAAGAGTACTGCATCGTCGCCCTTGTTGTGGCATATACAGTACAACCATGAATATTATTCGCAATATCGTCTTCCTCTGCTGCCTCAGACGGACTAAAAGCAAGCTCCTGCTTAAAGACAGGTGTGACACCATCAGCCTCAAAGAGATCAGGATGATTAAACAACTGACTTATATCAAACCGGTAATTCTGTTTCTCTAACTGATCCCAGCTGATTTCATCCGTCACGTATTCCGTTCCGTTATATCCGGTCCATTTAACTTTTACACCCGTCGCCGTCTGTCCATTCTCATCTTTAGCCAATACGGTAAAATATCCCGTGGAAGAGGCACTCTTTATTGAATACGGACTTGTGGAGTAGGTGCAGGAATATCCGGAAACAGAATGGTTCCCGCCCGGCAAAACATCATAATTCTGATTTGTTACTGTGGGTTTGTAGGTCTGCGTCGTAGATACATAATCTACAGCCCGTACCTCCTCATATCCCAGCAACCGTCTCTCCCCCGGCTCCCAGACCTTGCGCTCGTTAAAAGTTGTCGTCCGAAAGATGCGGTCCATCTCACCTTTCAGCTGCTGCACTTCCCGATCAATATATGCTCTGTCTTCTTTCGTGTTCGTGCCGTTGGCCGCCTTCACTGCCAGCTCGTTTACGCGCTGCAGCATATCCTGCACTTCGTTCAACGCACCCTCTGCCGTCTGGACATAGCCCACCCCTTCCGAAATGTTGTCCACAGTCTGGTGGAGGCCCCGAATCTGTCTTCGCATCTTCTCAGAAATAGACAATCCGGCCGCATCGTCCGCCGCCCTGTTGATCCGATAACCTGACGAGAGCTTTTCCGTAGTCTTGGTGTTCTTCTTCGTATTCACATTCAATTGACGATTCGCATTCTGTGCAAGCAGATTATGTTGTACAAACAGCATGTTTACCTCCTGCCATTTTACTTATTTTCTTTCACAATCACAATTCATGTTTCATAAAATTTTCAAAAACACCGATTAAAATCTACTATTTTTATAAATATTTCCTATAGTATACACGAAACATTCCATAAATGGCAACATAAAAAAGAAAAATAATTACCGCATTCCTATATCAAAAGTAAATTTGCTTCGCAAATAACTTTGCGAGATCCGCTTCGCGGGCTCGGATAAGCGGAGAAATTTCTTATACCAAAAGTAAATTTGCTTCGCAAATTAACTTTACGAGATCCGCTTCGCGGACTCGGATAAGCGGAGGAATTTCTTATACCATAACAATACGGAGAATACCTTCTTAATATTCAGGTATTCTCCGCACACTATTTCATATTTTTTATTTTCAGTTCCAAAGATGCGGCCATTTGACCTGCGCTTCCTTAGAATATAAACACCGCGGCCGTATAAGGCGGCAGATCGAAGGAAATATTATAGTCTTTATAATTGCATGTTCCCTTCACCGCATTGAGCTCTGCCGGAATCTCATGTCCGTTACCGCCAAAACGCTTATCATCGCTGTTAAGCAGCAGCTTATACTTCTTTTTCTTAGGCACGCCTACCATATAGTTTTCCCACATCATAGGTGTCATGTTGATCACGAACATGATATTATTCCTGCCTGTAGCGTCTTTTCTGTAAAAGCTGTAAACACTGCGGTCACTGTCATCTGCGTTAAGCCATTCAAATCCACTCCAGTCATTGTCTATGGAATAGAGAGCCGGATATTTCCGGTACAGGTTCAGCAATTCCTTCATATATTCATGCATACCTTTATTCTGCTCTTCGCCCAGCAGATACCAGTCCAGTTCCCTGGCCTCGCTCCACTCCCGCTCCTGCCCGAAATCCTGCCCCATAAACAGCAGTTTCTTGCCGGAATGGCCGAACATATAGGTATATCCCAGCCGCAGGTTCGCATATTTATCCACCGGATAACCGGGCATCTTATTGACCATGGAACACTTCAGATGCACTACCTCATCGTGGGACAGCGGCAGTATATAATTCTCGCTGTGGTTATAAGTCATGGCAAAAGTCATGGCATAATGGTTGTTTTTTCGGAAATATGGATCCAGCTTCATATATTCGCAGAAATCATGCATCCATCCCATATTCCACTTAAAGCTGAAGCCCAGGCCATCGTCCTCCACCTTGCCGGTAACCTTCGGCCACGCCGTAGATTCCTCCGCAATGGTCAAAAATCCGGGATATGTGCCGAGGATCACAGAATTTAAATGTTTAAAAAATTCAATGGCCTCAAGATTCTGGTTGCCGCCGTATTTGTTAGCCACCCACTGGCCGTCCTGCTTGCCGTAATCCAGATACAGCATGGACGCTACGGCATCCACTCTGATTCCGTCAATATGATATTCTTTGATCCAGAACAGCGCATTGGCGATCAGGAAATTCTTGACTTCATTTTTACCGTAATTAAAAATCTTGGTTCCCCAGTCCGGGTGTTCCCCGATTCTCGGATCGGGATGCTCGAAGACACATTGTCCGTCAAATCTGCCGAGTCCGTGGGCATCTGTGGCGAAATGCGCCGGAACCCAGTCCAGAATCACACCGATCTTATTACGGTGCAGCGTATTCACCAGGTACATAAAGTCATCCGGTGTGCCGTGCCTGGAAGTGGGCGCGTAATAACCGGTCACCTGATAGCCCCAGGAACCGTCGAAGGGATACTCTGCAACGCCCATCAACTCGATATGGGTGTATTTCATTTCTTTCAGATATTCCACAATCCTGTCCGCAAATTCCCTGTAATTATAGAATCCGTCAGGCGTGCCGTTAGGATGCTTCATCCAGGATCCGATATGGCATTCATAGATCGCCATCGGTTCCTTATTATAATCTTTGCCGTCTCTGGCAGCCATCCATGTGCTGTCCGACCATTTAAACTTACTGATATCATAGGTTTTGGAGGCATTGCCCGGCCGCATCTCCGCATAATTTGCAAATGGATCCGCCTTATACAGCTTTTCACCTGCCGGTGTACGGATCAGGAATTTATACAGTTCGTTTTCGCCCACGCCGGGAATGAACAGCGTATAAATACCGGAAGGCCCGATCTTTTCCATTACGTGAAGTTCTTCATTCCATCCGTTAAAAGTTCCGATTACGTTCACCCCGGCCGCATTAGGCGCCCATACGGCAAAAAACATGCCTTTTACACCGTCTTCCACAGAAGGATGGGCACCAAGTTTCTTATAAATATCATAGTGTGTTCCCTGTCCGAAGATATACTGATCCGCCTCGGAAATAAAAACTTTTTCATCCTGCACTGCCGGTTCTGCCTTCCCTGTGGTCTTCTTTGCTGTCGATTTCTTTACCGTTCTTTTTTCTGCAGTCCCTTTTGCATTTTTCTCTCTTCCCTTTTTTGTATCCGTCATCAGCTTCCGTCCCCCGTTATTTTATTTTATGTATTCCTGAATTCTCCTCAAAAGATCAGATGCATCTTTCCCGGTTCCGATACCATACAGCGGGTGTATGATGCGGACGTGAAAAGAAATCCGGGAACACATTATTTTCATTAATGCATATCTTTAATAATGCATGAAATCCTTCTCCCGCAATATAATCATGTCGTCTTCATCATACCGCTTGGCCAGCAGTATATCCATAAAATGCTTCGGCGTTTTCTTATTGGCAGACTCGATTGCCTCATCCACCAGATCCCTGACCTCGGCCATATTTACCTCGTGGTCGCTTGTCTGTCTGTCCGCGATCCTTGTATGCAGCGCCAGAATGCCAAATTCATCGATAGAATATTCCTGTTCCTCCGCATATTGTCTCGCATAAGCCACCAGCGCCTCATTGTCCAGCGGCTCAATATCCACCCGCAGGTTAAAATTATTGTTCAACACCGCATTTTCTGCTATGAGCCGGTTCATATTGGGCTTCTTATCAATCATGATAAGCAGAAGCCCTTTGTTATCTTTTTCCAGCACGCGGGTGAGCCTATCTATCGTGGCAGGTCTTAATCTTGCCGCCTTCTCTATGATCAGCGCACCGTTATCCATCCTGCCCAGTGTCTCTTCCACATCCTTCTTATTCAAAACATTGGCAGAGATCTTCGCCACCTTGCCGGAAAAATTATTGTCGCTGTACTGCATCTCCCGGATCAGTGCTTTTGCCAGTGTTAAAGTTGTAGTCTCCTCCTCACCGGTAATAACCACATTACCCGTACAGGAAGCAAGACTCATATTATCCAGTGTATGCACAAGCTGTCTCTTGGATTTGCGATGATGTACAAACTGTCCGAATAGCTCTGCCTCTTCTTCCGTCAGTTCACGATCCTGCATATGGCTGTAATCCGCAAAAGCTGTGTCATCCCCGGCCGCCGTCTCCTCTCTTGCCGCAGATGCTGCACCCTCTGGCTGTACCGGCTTCCTGGATGCTTTTCTATCTGCCTGTACGGCTGCCGGTTCCGGCTTGCTGAACGCTTCTGTCTCCTCCGGCTCTTCCGTATACGCAAATTCCTCTGCCTCATCCGCTGTGTCTTCTTCCGAAAAATCCGTTTCCTGCGGATCCTGTTTCAGATTGCTTTCGTATCTGCCGCCGGACTGTTTCGGTGCGGGCTTTTCCTCTGCCTCATCCGGCAGAATAACCTTTTTGATGGCAGGCTTTTTACCCGTCTCCTTCATGATAGCCGCAACAAAGGCTCTTTCAAGCTCTTCCAGCAGACCGTTCTTCGTCGCTTCGTCAAAATCTGCAAAAAGATTGCCTGTATGCCGCAGAATCCGCTGTCTGACATCCTCCATCCGCTTCTGCTCGTTGCTCTTCTTCATCACTTCCCACTCAGCCATGATATCTTCAATACTGAGCTGGCCTGTGATCTGTTTCTCAATCCGCTCCTCCTCAGGAACCACGAGGCTGATCTGCCCGTCATATTCCTGGGAAAGAAAATTATCATATTTAGAAGGCTTCGTATTCAACGGTGTCAGTACACCGGTTCTCGCTCCGGGTATCCTGTCCGCCGCATGTTCTTCCGCAATACGCTGCGCTTCCTGTTTCAACTGCTCCAAAATCTTCCCGGCATCAAAAGTTACCGTGTCATCCTGTGTAAGCTGGGCCCCGATCTCCCGCAGGTCTTCTGTATCCGTGATCGGCCTTTTAGTCTCCTGCACCTGCTGTCTGTTCTCCACAGCCTGTTCCGCTTTTCCCGGAAAAGTGATTACGGAAGATTCCTGCACCTTTTCCTCTATCTTCTGGGGTACGGGAAGTTCCGCTGTCTCTTCCAGCAAAGGAGCAATCAGCGTCTCCGCAATAGATCTGTCGGCCTCTTCCGGCTCGTATCCGTCTGCTGTCCCATACCCGGCATTCCCGACTCCATATCCGTCATCCTCTGACCCGTATCCGTTTACCTCTGTATAGCCATCATTCCCGGCTTCGTATTCGTCTGCTGCTCCATAGCCGGCATCCTCCGGCTCGTATCCGCCTGACGCTCCATACTCACCATTCCCGGCTCCGTACCCGTCTAACGACGCATACCCGTCATCTTCCGGCTCATAACCGTCCTCTGATTCCTGATCCTGTTCTGTAATTTCCGGCAGTTCCTCCTCATTGAGAATCTCTTTCATGCTCTCTGCCAGCGCCATCTGCAGATTAATGGTATTATACTGCCCCAGATCCACGGTCTTGACTTCCGGCAGTTCCATGGTGGGCGCCGCCGGCACTTCCTGTTCGCCCTCTTCTGTGTCTGTATGTCTGACTTGTCCGGCCACCCGGGTATCCCCGGGCACACTGTCTTCATAGTCTTCTTCCTCATCATCTGCAGGCAGAACCGTCTCTGTATCCTCGCCCCGCATCCAGGCATCATATCTGGCCTGCTGATCTTCATTCAACGGCTCATGCAGAGCTTTCAGTTCCAGTGCCTTAATGACATATCTTCCCTCACCAAACCAGAGAAACATCTCGTCACATTCCTCAATACATTTGGTGGTCAGTCCGATCCTATGATAAAGATATGCCAGTTCATATGCCCATTTCTCTCTGTAATCACGCTTCTTGAATTCTTCCAGAACCGCGATCCTCTCTTCCAGACTCACATCCTGCGCCTCATATAAACGGTATTGCAGAATATATCTGCCCGTATCCTTCGGTGCAATCTGAACAAATTCTTTATAATATTCTATCGCCTGTACATACTCTTCCATTTTAATAGAGAGTTCACACAAAGAATACACAATCAGCCGCCCTGTAGGGTGCTTCTCATATGCCAGCAAAAGAATATCCTTACTCTCCTGGAATCTCCGGTTAATCTTATATAAATCGCTGATGGTACAGAGCATCATAACGCTCTTGACTCTGCGCCAGTCGATTGTATCCGCTATGCTCACGGCTTCCGCAAATTCTCCCTCCGCAATCAAAGTCTTGATTTCTTCGGAACGTATCTTATACTCAAACTTATCCAAGGTGCCCACCTCATACCGTATTCTTGTAACTATTCGGAACTTTGTACCTAAATGTTACATCTTTTTCCACATCGTAACCTTGTATGCCGCACGCTAACACCGGTTTCCAAAATTTCTCATAGTAAGCCTATTTTCACTGTTTAAGTTTACCATAGCCGCCTATCAATGTAAATAAAATATGTAGAAAAAAAGCACCTCCAGTCTGGTATCTTATTGTAAAATATATACCAACATATGGAGATGCCTCAATATACAATCACTCTATATTGTACCTTTACATACAAATCAACTTATATCTCTCATTGCATAAGGCGGTTTGACAAGTCGGCAAACTGTTCTAGCGTTAACGCTTCTCCGCGCATTGTCCGGGATAATCCCATTTCTGTAAGCACCTCTTCCACCTGCTGCCTGCCAAGCCCCAGGCCCGCCGCATTGGCCAGACCGTTGGCCAGCGTTTTACGCCTCTGGTTAAAAGACGCCCGGATAACAGCAAAAAGCCATTCCTCGTCTCTCACCGCCACCGGAGGTTCCTCATACCGGGTCAGCCGGATCACCGTACTGTCCACATTCGGGCTGGGCATAAAACAGGATGCCGGCACTCTGGTAATGATCTCCGGCCTGGAATAGTACTGTACTGCCAGCGACAGCGCCCCGTAGTCCTTCGTGCCCGGCCCAACCTGCATCCGGTCTGCCACCTCTTTCTGCACCATCACCGTCACACTTTGCAGCGGCACATGTTTTTCAAACAGCGCCATAATAATCGGAGTCGTAATATAATATGGAAGATTCGCCACCACCTTGATCGGCCTTCCGCCGTTGCGCTCCTGCACCAGTCCTGCAAGATCGACCTTTAAAATATCATCGTTGATGATGGTCACATTTTCATAAGGAGAAAGCGTATCTTTCAGGATCGGGATCAGATTACGGTCAATTTCCACCGCAATCACTTCTCCTGCCTCTTCCGCAAGCCGCTGGGTCATAGTCCCGATACCGGGTCCGATCTCCAACACACAATCTTTCTCTGTAAGATCCGCCGATTCCACGATTTTGTCCAGAATATTTTGATCGATTAAAAAATTCTGCCCGAACTTTTTCTGAAAGGCAAACTGATATTTCTGTATGATCAGCGCTGTACTGCTTCTGGTGCCCAATGATGCCATAAAATACTGTCCTCTTTTCCGTAATTACTGTTCTTTATCCCGTTTTTTACAAGCCTGTCCCCATACCGGTCTGACATCCGGCCTTGTACTCCCTGCACACTCGCGGTACTACTTATTCCGAAATTCGAAACAACCTCTGCGCATTCTTCTCTGTGACCTCCACCACTTCCTCATATGTGATCCCCTTAAGTTCCGCAATGGCACGGGCCACATAGGGAAGGTTCAGCGACGAATTGCGCCTGCCGCGGTTAGGCTCCGGCGCCAGATAGGGGCTGTCCGTTTCCAGAAGAATCTTTTCCAGGGGAATATATGCCACCGCTTCCTTCAGCTTCTTGGCATTCTGAAAAGTGATCACGCCGCCGATCCCGAAATAATAATCCATATCCAGATAAGCCTTCGCTATCTCCTTTGTATAAGAAAAACAATGGATTACGCCGCCCGTCTCTCCCGCGTGAAGCGCCTGCATCATATCAAGTGTATCCCTGGCCGCGTCACGGGAATGAATAATCACAGGAAGCCCGGTCTCCCGTGCCAGCAGCAGCTGACGTTCAAACCAGTATTTCTGTACCTTCTCCTCAGGTTCCTTCCAATGATAATCCAGCCCGATCTCTCCCACTGCCACGACCTTGTCCTTGCAGCACTGTTCACTCAGCCACTTAAAATGATCCTCATTTAACTCACCCGTCTCGCTGGGGTGCACCCCCATAGCTCCATACATAAAAGGATATTTCTCCATCAGTTCAAGAGTGGTACGACAGCTTTCCAAGCTTGCCCCCACATTCACCACCCGGTCTATCCCATGCTCCCGCAAAGATTCCAGAAGGCTCCCCCTGTCTTCCTCAAATGCTTCATCATCATAATGTGCATGACTCTCAAAAATCATTTCTTCCTCCAATCCGAAACACTCCGGCTCAAGACGATTCAAGCCGGGTGTACCCCCGGAACAATCCATCTTCGGCCGTTATGTTGCAAAAATTTCACATATCTTAAAATTTTTTTAAATTTTCTTTAAAAAATACTTGCAATGCCCAAAACAATATACTATAATAATTTTTGCGTGTTGGACAAGCCACAGCAAACGAGATTTGCACCGCTAGCTCAGTTGGTAGAGCACCTGACTCTTAATCAGGGTGTCCAGGGTTCGAGCCCCTGGCGGTGCACTTATAAGAACTGGTTTTGGAGCCGGAAGGTTCTGGGGTCGGTTCTTTTTTTGTCTTTCTATATGCCTGTTCCAAAAGACATCTCTTTACCCTGTTCCCTTTACAGATAGAATTTCCCGGATTATTTTCTGCTAAAAGGTGATCCCCAGTACTTCTATCAGCATACCTGCCAAAACTCCCGTGACATACAGCAGACCAATGAGCCTCAGGTTTTCCCGGCGGTCATCATTCACCCGCAAAAGCACCAGTACGCCCACACCCGTTCCGGCCAAAAGGCCCGCCATCATGCCCCCCGCGCTGAGCACACCGCCCAGATAAAGCTTGGTAATGATTACGGAAGCTGCACAATTAGGGATCAGCCCTACCAGGCCCGCCACCATGGGGCCGATCACAGGACGGTTAAGAATCAGACTTCCCAGCACATCTTCCCCGATCCACGCAATGACCAGATTCAGTGCAAGAGAAATCAAAAGAATATACACAAAAATTTCCAGCGCATGATGCAGCGCTGATTTCCAGATTCCGTTCTCGCAGTGGCAGTGATGCTGTTCACACAGATGCTCGATCTGCATATCGTTTTCCTTCCTGCGAAAAATAAAATCAATCACAAAACCCGCCGCAACAGCTGTCACCACCTTTACCGCCAGTATTTTGGCAATCATCGGCACACCGGCATTTTCAGAGATCAGAATCGGAAGCATCTCATCAGAAGTAGAAAGAAAAATCGCCATCAGCGTTCCCACTGTGATGATCCTGCCTGCATATAAATTGGATGCCGCCGCGGAAAAACCGCACTGGGGAAAAATTCCCAGTATTCCTCCGATCACCGGTCCGCTCCGGTCCGCCCGGCGGATGGCCTCCTGCATTTTGCTGCCCGTCTTATGTTCCAGGTACTCCATCACAAGATACGTGACAAACAAAAACGGAAGAAGCCGCAGGCTGTCCATTAAACTATCCAGAAAACTATCCAAGATCAAGTCTGCCGTCATTTCTATACATTACAGTTCCGCCCTTAGATCCATGATCCCGCCGGACAAATCCATAACCCGCCTGTCTCGCCGGTTATATACCTGTACAGGCTGTCCGCAGTAATAAAAGGCCGAACAACTCCTTTCATATGAATAACCATGTTTCCCGCAGCCTTCAAATTTGGGCTGCAGGCATAAATCAGCGTGTATTTCTTCTCACGCTGTTTGCTTTGCCAAAAATCACTTACAAACTAGAATACCGTGTCCCATGAAAAAATGCAAGGTCTTTATGAGACGCAGAATATGTGCAGAACGTGTAACATTACTGTTCACTCCGTTCCAGTAACAGGTAAAAATCCATGCAAAATTTGCTTCGCAAATGGATTTTTGCTTGCAATATATACGTTTTCGTACAGATTTAGCAGTAAATGCTAAATCCTGTGTGAACAGTAACCGTGTAACATCACTAATTATGTAAGTTATTTCGAAAATTATAAAAAAAATGATTGATTCTTGAACGAAAATATAATAACATAGTATGTGTGGGGTTTGTCGATTTGTGGCAAGCCGGGAGGATTCTTTAATGGATGGATTAAAAAATATGATGGAAGAAGCGGTAGAATATCAGCTTAACAGACTGCTGCCTACCATACCAAACGTATGCTCATGTGAAATATGCCGCCTTGATATGGCTGCTTTTGCACTTAACAGATTGACCCCTCAATATGTGAGGACGGATACCGGTGCCCTTTTCCAAAAGCTGAATAACTCCTCTCAACAGGCGGAGATCGGTGTATTGACGGCTGTGATTTCCGCAGTCAAGATGATCGGCGAGCATCCGCATCATGATTAAACAAATTTAAATAAATATTTGAGTACTGCTTTTACCTGTAAGCATCAACTTATCAGTAAAGTATATTATGATATAAAGAGCCAGACTTCTGACAGCCTGACTCTTTTTTATGCACAAACCCGTTTTTCTCACACCATACTTTTCTGCCGGTCTACCATTTCTCTGATATAAGCCTCTACCTCCCCTTTCGGAATGGAGAGCGCCAGCGACATCTCGCTGTAAAGCAGCTCTTCTGCCTTACGCATGTACTGCTCGTCCGAGGAAAGCACTTTCTTTCCTTCCTTCAGCCGACTCTGCTTACGCAAATAAAGTGTCTTGATGATCTGTACAAGACTGCGGCAGTCATAGGTGCGGATCGCTTCTTTATACATCTGCTCCCTGCTTTTCTCCTCCTGAATCCAGACAGTATCGATCTCCGAAATCTGTCCGGCCAGTTCCTCCGCCTCTTCCTTGGTCAGAATCCTGCGCATCACAACCTTCTCATTATCCACAGGCATATAAATTGTGCTTGCTTTCTCAAAAACCGGATCCAGTACATAATACTTCCGTATCTTATCCGACCGGTCGATCGGATTACCCGTAACGTTGACAACGCGGCAGACACCATGCCCGCCGCACATAATCAATTCACCTTTCTCAAACATAAATCCCTCCAATATCTGTGACCCGAATATATACCGACAATTACCTTACTATATATTAGTTTAACACCAAATCTCAACTTTAGTAAGTATTTTCTGAAAATTCTGTAATTTTCAATGTTTTTTCTTATCACTTGATATTACACAGAGGTTATTCTACGTCTGAATGACCATGTATTTACCGAAACCACCGGATTCGCTACTTCAATTCATTGGCCGTCACATAAAAGTGATGATAAATTCCGCCCAGCGCAAGCAGGCTTTCATGATCGCCTTCCTCCACAATCCCTTCCTCCGTCAGCACCAGGATCCGGTCGGAATTGCGGATGCTGGAAAGTCTGTGGGCAATGGTAATCGTAGTTCTGCCTTTGGCCAGTTCTTCCAGTGACTTGGCCACCTGGAATTCGCTCTCATTATCCAGTGCGGAGGTGGCTTCATCCATGATCAGAATTGGTGGATTTTTCAGGAAAACACGAGCAATGCTGATTCGCTGCTTCTGTCCGCCGGAAAGCTTCACACCGCGCTCTCCCACATATGTATCGTATCCGTCTTTCAACGCGGTAATAAATTCATGTGCTCCCGCACGTTTTGCCGCTTCGATTACTTCCTCCATGGAAGCATTCTCTTTGCCGTAGGCTATATTCTCATACACCGTACCGGAAAAAAGATACACATCCTGCTGCACCATTCCGATATTCTTCCGCAGGCTTTTCATCGTATAATGATGGATATTCTCCCCGTCCAGCAGGATTTCGCCCTGATCAATGTCATAAAAACGCGGGATCAGATTGCATAATGTGGTCTTTCCGCCGCCGGAAGGTCCCACAATGGCAATTTTTTCTCCTGCACTGATATCTAAATTCAAATCCCTGAACACAACATTATGATCATCGGGATACTCAAAACTCACATTATGAAACGCAATATTGCCCCGGGGCCGCACACATTCCACCGCACCCGGCTCATCAAAAATCTCGATATCACTGTCCATGATCTGCACGAACCGCTCGATCCCCGTCATACCCCGTTGAAACTGCTCCGCAAACTCGATAATCCTGCGGATCGTGGCGATCAGTGTACTGACATACATCACATAAGCCACCAGATCACCGGGCAGAATCATTCCCTTTATCATAAAGATGCCGCCTGCTGCCAGAAGCACCAGATACATCAGACCGTCAAAGGCTCTTGTTGTGGTCTGAAAAAACGCCATAAATTTATAGGTTTCCCTTTTAATACGAAAGAAATTGACGTTGTCTTCCTCAAATTTCTCTTTTTCCTTCTCCTCATTTGTGAATGCTTTCACTACCTTCTGCCCCAGAAGGCTGTCTTCAATGCGGGCATTCAATTCTCCGATCTGCACACGCTGTCTGCGGAATGCCTCCCGCATACGCAGATTGATGGCAGTACAGGTCACCACCATGACCGGAACCACCGCAAAGAGAAGCAGCGTCAGCGGCAGGCTGATTCGCGCCAGTATGATAAAGGAAATCACCGCCTTGATTCCCGCAATAAAAAACTCCTCCGGGCAGTGATGTGAAAATTCCGTCACGTCAAAAAGATCATTGGTGATCCGCCCCATGATCTGTCCGACTTTCGTATTATTATAGTAGGTATCCGACAGCTTCTGCAGATGTGCATAGGCATCCCGCCGCATATCTGTCTCAATGCGCGTGCCCATCACATGCCCCGTATAGGCCATATAAAAATTAGCCATCGTATCTACAATGCGCAGGCACAGATAAAGTACGCCCAGACGCAGAATCACGGATACGGTAAGAGATGCCAGATCGTTCATCCCCGCATTGGTGATAAACCGCATAATCATGGGCAGTACCAGTTCACAGATCGTCGTCAGTCCGGCACAGAACAGATCAATGATAACAATATGCCGGTATTTCTTATAATACGGGAGGAACCGCCGCAACAGTTCCCCCGCCTTGTATGTTCTTATATTTGTTGTTTCCATCATAATGCTCCCGTCTGAAAAGTAACTCTATACTATCCTTTATGCATCTCTTTGTCAAATTTTTCGCCTTTATCATATATAGAGCACATCATGTATCAAATCAGCACCCTTCATAATATGCCAGAAAAGCCTTCCACGTATCATACTGATCTGTCACCGCTCCAAATTCCCGTATAGAGTGCATCGCCAGAATCGGCGCTCCCATATCTACCGCAGGAATCGTCGTAAGCCCTGACATCACCGGCCCGATTGTAGAACCTCCCGGAATATCATTTCTGTTGACAAACTGCTGAAAGGCAACGCCGGCACGTTCACAGGCCTCCATAAAATATGCCGCTGTAAACGCCGTTGTGGCATACCGCTGAGAAGCGGAGTATTTGATCACAGGCCCGCCGCCCAATACCGGATGGTTTTCCGGATCATGCCTGTCGCTGTAATTAGGGTGAACGGCATGGGCAAGATCTGCGGAAATTGACGTTGAATGAGCGATGACACGAAAATAACCGTCATCATCCAGACCAAGATTTTTACAGATTCTGTTCAGTGTGTGCAGTAAAAGACCGGAATGTGCACCCTGGGCGGTGGTACTGCCAACCTCCTCGTTATCAAAGGCAGCCAGCACCCTGCAGGCAGCGCCTTTTTTACATGATTCCGCAAGGGCTGACAATCCCGCATACACCATGGATAGATCATCCAGCCGGGATGCAGAGATAAACTCTCTGTTTCCACCTGTAAAAATGCCTTTTTCATATTCATACAGGAATAACTCGTAATCCAGAACAGCCGCCGGGTCTATTCCTGCCTTGTCCCGAAGCAGCCGTAACAGATAATCTCCTTTTTCCACTCCCTCTTCCTTCATGGCCAGGATCGGCAGAAGTTCCGTCTGCCTGTTCAAATTGTTATTGTCATCCGTTTTTTTATGCAGATGGATACAGAGACTGGGAAGCACAAAAACAGGTTCCTCAATTTTGATCAGTCTTTCCTCCGCCAGACCGGCCGCACCGCCATCCTTTTTCACGATTACCCGTCCGGCCATGGCCAGCGGCCTGTCAAACCATGTACTTAAAACAGCGCCTCCGTAAACCTCCACGTTCACCTTGACATACCCGTCCGGCGAAACGGTACAGGGACCGGGCTTGATCTTAAGGCCCGGAGAGTCCGTATGACAGCCTATGATCCGAAAACCATTTTCTTCCGGGCTCTCTTCTCCCACCGTAAAAGCAATGAGACCCGAACTGTTTCTGGTCATAAAATATCTGCCGCCTTTTTTCAGAGACCACCTGTCCGTCTCTTTTAACTGTGTAAACCCATGTGCCCTCAGAATTGCCGCCCCATTCTCCACGGCATGGTATGCGGTGGGGCTGTCATTCAGATACTGTAATAAACCTTCTGCAAATTTCTGCTGATCTTTCTCACCCATTACTCCATATCTCCTTCATAAACGTTTCTGCCGGATTCCAGTCACATTTGCGGGAAATCCTGCTTCTCTGATATTATGTCCGATTATATCACTTCTTTCAAAATACTTCACATAATACTTATTCTTTATACCGGAAAATAAAAACTGCATCCACGCCGGATCACTCCGGTGACGGATGCAGATTTTGACCTGTCTGTCTTTATACCGTATAGCTGTTCAGATATTTCTCCTGCTCCGGTGTCAGTACATCGATCTCTTTCCCAAGGAATGCAAGCTTGCGTTTCGCCACGTCTTTATCTACTTCCTCCGGTACATCGATGAGCTTCTCCTGCAATTCGCTTCCATGCTCCACAAGATATTTTGCAGACAATGCCTGAATCGCAAAGCTCATATCCATGATCTCCGCCGGATGTCCGTCTCCGGCAGCCAGATTCACCAGACGTCCCTCTGCCAGTACAAAAATCCACTGTCCTGTAGGCAGTTTATAACCCATAATATTCTTGCGCTGCTCCTTCTTCTCAACGGCATTCGCCTTAAGCCACGCCATATCAATTTCGCAGTCAAAATGCCCCGCGTTGCAAAGGATCGCACCTTCTTTCATCTCCGCAAAGTCTTCCTGGTCGATGACACCGTCACAACCTGTCACGGTGATAAAGAAATCACCCACTTTAGCCGCTTCCTTCATGGGCATAACATCAAATCCGTCCATCACTGCCTCAATCGCCTTAATGGGGTCGATCTCGGTAATAATGACTCTTGCACCCAGTCCTTTTGCCCTCATAGCCGTGCCTTTACCGCACCAGCCGTAGCCTGCCACAACAACGATCTTGCCTGCCACAATCAGATTTGTTGTCCTGTTGATGCCGTCCCACACGGACTGTCCCGTACCGTATCTGTTATCAAAGAAATGCTTACATGCCGCATTGTTCACGCGGACCATGGGGAACTTCAACTCTCCGGCCCTGTTCATGGCCTCCAGACGGATAATGCCTGTGGTAGTCTCCTCACAGCCGCCGATAATATTCGGAATCAAATGAGGCATTTCCTTATGCACCATATTCACCAGATCCCCGCCGTCGTCAATGATGATATTCGGGCCGGGTTCCAATACATGGCGAATATGCGTCTCATATTCCTCCTGTGTGGCATCATACCACGCATGAACCTCCAATCCGGCTTTCACAAGCGCCGCCGCCACATCATCCTGTGTAGATAAAGGGTTCGAACCTGTCACGTACATCTCCGCTCCGCCTGCTGCCAGAACCAGACACAGATATGCCGTCTTGGCTTCCAAATGTACGGATAAAGTGACTTTCTTACCCGCAAAGGGCCTGCTCTCGGAAAACTCCTTCTCCAATGTCCGGAGCAGATCGCAGTTCCTCTTGACCCACTCGATCTTTCTCTCACCGGATTCGGCAAGATTAATGTCTCTGATTTCGCTACTCATTGATAGTTTCCTCCTTAAAATTAATCAGCCGAATTTTTATTATAGTGATGGTCGTCTGTCCTGTCATCACTTAATGTATGATATAAATCAGCAATCCCTCTGCAGGCAGATACTTGATTGGCCGCCTGCGGGAATCACAATCTGCTTAAACTCAGGCTCCCTGGAAGAACATCTCTTTATACCAGCTTACCGCCTCTGTATATGCCTTGTATACTGTATCAATATCTATGTTCTTCACGATCAGCCAGCGGCACACTTCCTGCCAGTCCGCATTCTCGTATGCCAGCATGAAATCATATACATCCGCCAGATCTCCCTTATGGTTTATAAGCGCCTCCGAAATATCCTTCGACACATTCACTCTTGTAAGGGCTTCCTCCAAAGGCACATTCACAATAATATCCAGCACGGAAAACAGTCCCATTAAGAACAATTCCGAAGCCTTCATGCCCATACCGAAATGAGGCGCCAGACATTCCGCAAATTTTGCACGCAGCAGAGAAAGTCTGTTGATCTCATTCGGTCTGTCCGCGCAAAGCTCCTTGGTGATCACTGTGTTGATCCACTTCTTAAGCTCTTTCTGTCCGAGAATCACCGCCGCGTGCCGGATGGATGTGATCTCCGAATTAACGGCTATACGGTTTACCATCTCAAGCAGAGATAAAACCAGCGCCGTGTCCCGTCCGATAATATCCGCCGCCTTCGTAAGCTCGTAATCCGCGTCATTCACAATATTCATCAGCTGCAGATAATTGACCTTCAACGGCTCGATTTCCGTCTGTCCCTTGGTAACTGGGATCCGATAGAATTTTCCTTCAAAAAGGTAATACGCCTTATCTTTCTTAAGCCAGTCAAAAACCTCCTGCTTCTCCACATTACCGACACAGATCTTAAGTCTGGGATACTGATGGGCAAAGTAGACTTTCGCCTTCGTCACATCCACCTTCTTACAATCCAGAATAATGTAATCCATCAGCTTCAGAATGTCCTGATAGTTCTCAAATTCCGTAACGGGAAGCTTAAAAATCGCCAGCTTATAGCCATTCTGCCGAAGCTGCTTAAGCCGCTTCCGATAGGGATCTGTGTTCGCAATGGACTTATCGCAAAGCAGAACCAGTCTGTCCCGCATGGAAAACGACTGTCCTTCAATATCCGCAAATATATTAATGGGTCCTATCGGAAGAAAAACCTTCGTATCCGGCGATAGTGTGTCAATACCGATATTGTGTATAATATCCAGACCGCCTACTCTTCCCGAACCGTCCAGAACCGCTGATCCCTGCAGTTCCGGATTAAGCAGATAATTCTCCTTCTGTGAAAAAAGCGAATAGGCACGAACCTTCATGTCTTTATCAAAAAATGGTATTAATGTTGCCAGCATTTTTGCAGTCTCCTTTCGGATTATTTCACGGTTATTGCCGTATCTTAATGTAATCTCCATCTATTATATCAAATTATGTGTGGTAATGCTATGATAAAATATTTTAAAAGAAGGCTTTCTATGTTACAATGTTACTGTTCACATCGCACCATGCAGTGCAACTATTAAATCTGCTGACAAAAACGGAGGATATCTATGAAACTGGTCGTTTTAGAAAGAAACAGTGTGGGAACGGATATTGATGTATCCTGTCTGGAAAAATTCGGGGAAGTGACTTATTATCCGAATACGGTGGCTGAAAATACCGCTGAACGGGTGAAGGACGCAGACATTATCGTGGTCAACAAAGCGCCCCTGAATGAAACCACCCTGAAAGACGCCCCCAACGTCAAACTGATCTGCCTGTTTGCCACAGGTTTTGACAACGTGGATCTGGCATACTGCAAAAGCCGCGGCATCAAAGTTGCCAATGTAGTCAACTACTGTACTCCCGCGGTGGCACAGCACACTCTTCTGCTGGCGCTGGCCCTCATCGAAAAACTTGCTTTTTATGATAACTATGTAAAATCAGGAACTTACAGCGCCCAGGACCGGTTTTCCAACTTCGACAGAGCTTTCTGTGATCTGGAAGGCAAGACCTGGGGTATCGTTGGCATGGGAACCATCGGCCGTAAGGTGGCCGGTCTTGCTCAGGCCTTCGGCTGTAAAGTGATTTTTTATTCCGCTTCCGGCAAAAGCACATGTACAGAGTATGAACGCGTAGAATTTGACACTCTGTTGAAAGAATCTGATATTCTTTCTCTCCACTGCCCCCTCAGCGACAGAACAAGAGGGCTTATCAACCGTGAAGCTCTGGCCCGGATGAAAGAAACAGCCGTACTCATCAATGTGGCAAGAGGCCCTGTGGTAGATACACAGGCACTCTACGATGCCCTCATCAGCAATCAGATTGCGGCGGCAGGATTAGATGTTCTGGAAAAAGAGCCTATGACAAAAGACAATCCTCTGGGAAAAATACAGGACAGCACGAAATTGATCATTACACCTCATATGGCATGGGCAAGTACGGAATCCCGCATCAATCTCGTACAGGAAGTATACAAAAATATTGAAGCTTTTCTGAACGGCGAAGACCGGAATGTGGTAAATCTGTAAGATCAATCCCTTGCTCCGGTCAATAACATATAAACCCTTTCATTCCGGCTGCTGCGGGAAATCCATCCTGCTGCAGCCGGAATGCCATATCGGCCGGCCTCATTCCAGTTGCAGAAGAATCTGCATATGATCCGCCGGATCCACAAAATAACCGCTCTGACTCAGGGCAAAATGCAGATGCGGTCCTGTTGACCTGCCGGTAGTCCCCACTGTGGCAATTTTCTGCCCCCGTTTTACCTGATCCTCCTTTTTCACAGTCACCTCCCGGCAATGACAGTAATACGTAAGATCACCGTTGATATGAAGAAGAACCGCATAATTCCCGTATTTTTCCGAATAACCCGTCTCATATACCACGCCGTCAGCAGCGGCGGTAATATCCGTACCCTCTTTGGCTGCGAAATCAATACCTTCATGCATTACTGTTTCCTGTGTAAGAGGATGCACCCGGCTCTGATATTCATCTGATATACGAGAATAATTGCACGGTTTATCATATATTATCTCGACATCATTCACTGCACCGTCATAGTGAAGCGGAAATCCGTCTGTTTCTCCCGGCAGGTTCTCCCACTTTAAGATAAACACCATATCATCCCAGACAAGTTCCAGGCTGCCAAGTGTCTGCTCCTTCTCCCGGGGGATATAAAGATAAATATAGGCGCTTTGGAGACCGCGTTCATCCTTATATTCTTCATACAGATAATTGGACTGCCATCCCGTATATTCTGTGGAACCACCCTCAGTTACCAGATATCTGTCAAAAAGTTCCTCTCCTTCCAGATCTACTTTAAAAGTTTTGACAAGCGCCTCTTTATAGAGCCTGTCTTCCTCCACATCAAAACGATAATAATATCGTTTTGATGTGGGGTGCAGCCATATCGTGGTGCCGTCCGCCGACACTGCCACCTGGCAGGCATCATCTCCCTGGGTCATATGACATCCGATAGATTTAAGGTCCAGACATCTTATGGCTCTTTCATTCAGCAGGTCATAAACGACCAGCCCGAAGTAGTCGTGAAAAATAATAACAGATTCTTTTCCTGTCCCCAGCTTTCCTGCATAATCAAGCCACGGACCGTCTGCACCAAAAACTGTTTCCGCGGACAACTCCGCCGCTGTTTTTACCTCAACTTCCCCGAATTCGTTTTCGCTGCTATCCGTTTTCTGACTATTGATCTGCTCTTCCGCACCATCTGTTGACCCCGGATTATCCTGACCTTTACTGTTATTTGTCAATGCAAGATTCTCCTGCTCCCCGCTGTCATCTGTCAATGCAAGTTTCTCCTGCCCTCCGCTGCCATCTGTCAATGCAAGATTCTCCTGCCCTCCGCTGCCATCTGTCAATGCAAGATTCTCCTGCTCCCCGCTGTCATCCGTCAGCACCGGATTCCCCTGTCCTTCACTGCGCTCCGCCGGCACACCGGTAAAGGCACACCCTGTCAGAACGATCATGAATATCACTGTCAGAATGCCGGCCCATCCCCTGATTCGTTTTATTTCAGTGAGCCTGACAATTCTTTCTTTTAATTCAGATCTGCCGGGCTGAAGCATGGTTCCGTAAGAATAAATCCTTCTTCCCTTTGAACGCGAAAATTCCAGAAGCATTTCCCCGTAGGCAAACCGCTCTTCTCTGCCGATTCTTTGAACCGTTCCGTGATCGCAGGCAATTTCCCCGTCCCTTGCGGAAGCCGCGGCAGCAATCCACACAAAAGGATGAAACCAGTATACAATAACGGAAAGAATCCTCAACACCGCCCATAAATGGTCTTTATGCAGAAAATGTACCTTTTCATGAGCCACGGCGTACCGGAAAATATCCGAATCCGTATCCACATCTGTACCTATATATATTGCCGGCCGGAAAATTCCTGCAAGACAGGGCGATTCCAGACCCTTCACCAGATACACCGGAATTTCTCCTTTCTGAATTGCGCCTCTTTCACCCTCTCCATTATCCTTTTGGAAAAGATATACCCTGTCCACCATGCCCTCCGGCGGCAATATGCAGTAAAGCTTTCTCATTTTATATAATCTGCGCCGGAAGTGCAGACAGGAAACGGCAAGCAAACCGCCTGTCAGCAGACTTCCCAAAAGCCAGACCGCCCCTATTGCATAGCTGACCCGCAGTCCACTTGTAGCCTGATCTGCTGTAACAGGTTTCTCCTCTCCCGCATTCCGGCCTGCCATGGCCTCCTGCCCTTCACGGCTGACCCGATCCACTGCAATAACCTGCTTTCCATCCGCAGTGTGATTTTCCGGAATATCCTGTTCCTTACCTCCGCTCTGGCTTCTTACCTCATCTTCTCCCCCGGCACTACTCCACTCTTCATAAGAAACCGGTTCCTCTACAGCCGCCGACAATATGACATCCTTCTGCTTACCGGACACCGGGCTGTTTTCAACCGCCTGCTCCGAATACCACCTGGCCGCCTGTTCCACCCCGCCGGGTATGCTGACCGGACTGTGAAACACATTCACCGGCAAAAAAAGCCGTAATGCCACAAGCAGCCATAAACTGTAGCGTATATATGGATGAAGTCTCTCTCCAAACAGCCTCCGCACCACAAGAACCGCCATAACTAAAAACGCTGTCTGTATCATAATGCCTGTCATCATCATTCCTCCCCGTCAAAGCCGACCTGTCTTACTGCTTCTTTTTCCTTGCCTCTTTGATGATCCTGTAAAGTTCCTCCATTTCATCATCCGGGATATCCTGCTTCTTTACCAGCGTATTCACCATCAGACCCAGACTCCCGTTATAAAGCTTGTTGATAAAATGGCTTGTCTCCGACTCCACCACTTCTTCACGCTTTAAAAGCGGGTAATATTCCCTTGCCTTTTCTCCTTCCCGAAAGGCGAGGCACCCCTTCTGCTCCATCCGCTTCAGTACTGTTTTGGTCGTACTCTTGGACCATCCTGTCTCTGATTCCATGGCCTTGATTAGCTGTGTCGCCGTTTTCGGAGATTCCTCCCACAGCTTTTCCATAACATGCCATTCGCTGTTCGACAGCCCTATTGATTTTTCTCTTTGTTCCATAATGTTTACGCCATTCCTCTCTTAGCCTGAATCCCGAATAAACGGAAAAACTTCCTATACCACAAAAAGGTCTACATTAGTAACCCTATAGAAAGAATATCACTGAGGGTTACTGCTGTCAACCTTTTTCAGTCAACTATATGATTTTAGCTATATGATTTTCTGGCTCCATTCCGGTTTCATTGATTTCTGTCCGCACCGGCTCCGGCATTTATTTCTCCACATAAAATAATCCCTTTCCACTTTCTCTTTCTTCTGCTAACGAAACAAGATATAATAACATACAAAGAAATGAATTCCGGCAATGACACCGGAAATCTCACAGAAGGGACAACCTTAATCATGAATCATTTACTGTTAAAGATCAAAGACAACGTATCAAAAGTAATCATCGGAAAGGAATCTGTGACGGAGCTTCTTCTGACCGCTCTGGCAGCAGGCGGACATGTGCTTTTAGAAGATGTCCCCGGCACCGGAAAAACGGTTCTCGCCAAATCTCTGGCCAGATCCATGGATCTGTCTTTTGGCAGAATCCAGTTTACCCCCGACCTGCTCCCCAGCGACGTGACCGGGCTCTCATATTATAATCAGGAAAAGGGAACTTTCGTCTTCAAGGAAGGCCCTGTTTTTACAAATCTCCTTCTGGCCGATGAAATCAACCGCTCCACGCCCAGAACCCAGTCCAGCTTATTGGAGTGCATGGGGGAAGGACAGGTGACAGTGGACGGCGTAACAAGAACACCCGGCATTCCCTTTTTCGTTATCGCGACCCAGAATCCGGTGGAGACGCTGGGCTGCTACCCGCTGCCGGAAGCACAGATGGATCGTTTTCTCATGCGGATCAGCATGGGAAGCCTAAGTGAACAGGAAGAGCGCGAAATGATCGACCGGTACATCAGTGACACCCCTCTGGAAACCATCCGGCCGGTCTGCACACTGGAAGAGATCACCGCACTGCAGAAAGACTGCCGGAATATCTATGTTCACGCTGATCTCAGAGACTACATCGTGAAACTTGTCCAGGGTACAAGAAAATACGCCTCTGCTTCCGGTACGGATAAAAGTATCGCTGAAGGCGTCAGCCCCAGAGGCACCCTTGCCCTGCTGCGCGCATCACAGGGCTTCGCTATGGTACAGGGTCGTGATTTTGCAGCGCCGGAGGACATCAAGGCGGTGGCAGTTCCGGTGCTGGCACACAGACTGATTTCCGGGACATCTTACACAGACCAGAAAGAATCTTTTATCCGCGGGCTGTTAAACAGTATCCCTCTGCCCACGGAAGATTGGACGAGGCCATGATCAGTTTATTTTTCCTGGGATTTCTGCTGCTGACGGCTCTGTGGAATCTTTATTATACAAAGCACTGGAACGCCGGGCTGGCGGTTTCTCTTGATTTCCTGCAGGACTACGTCTATGCCGGAGACCAGGCCGGGATGACCGAACAGATCGAAAACAGGAAAAAAATGATGCTTCCCGTACTGGAAGCAGGTTTTCATATGGATAAAAGGCTCTCCTTCCGGGACTGTGAAAATACCAATGTCAGTGATTTTATTTATAAAAGAGATATTTTCGCACTGCTGGGCAACCAGCGCATCACCAGAAAACTGACTCTGGACTGCCCGAAAAGAGGCCGTTACCGGATTGATTCCGCTGACCTGACCGCCTTTTCCATGCTTCACAGACAGCGTTTTTCCATACAATATCCGGTGAAAACAGAACTCTACGTATATGCCCGGCGAACCAATATTTCGGATATTCTGGTGGCCTGCGAACGTCTGACGGGAAGCCTGCAGTGCGCCAGACGGCTATATGAAGACCCTTTTGCCTTTTCCTCCATCCGGGAATACACCGTTACAGACCCCATGAACACCATCAACTGGAAGGCCAGTGCCCGCACCGGCGAGCTGATGGTCAACACCTTTGAATCTACACTTACGGAACGGGTCATGCTCTACCTGGATGTGGAAGACAGCGGTATTTTAAAATACGAATACCTGATTGAAGAATCTATTTCCGTGGCGGCATGTCTGGCCCAGAAACTAATCGGGAAGGGCATGGAAGTAGGCATATGCGTCAATACTGCCCTGACAGACACCGAACCCGTTTCCTCAAACGCGGATGCTCCACTTCCACAGCCTGTCTGCCTGGAACCCGCAGGCGGCAAAAAGCAGCTTACGGCAATTGAACAGATGCTGGCAGAGCGCAGAACCGGCGAAAAGATCATTCCTTTTACGAAACTGCTTTCCGGCCCGGATGATCCTGCACCGCCGGAAGATGCCGTCATCATATTTATTTCGAAAAACGCCGCATTAAACCGGCAGGCCATGGAAACCTTTACCGGACGTGACAGGCAGGCCATCTGGGTTCTTCCTTACGCGAGAAACGAAGAATGCAATGTAAAGACCACTGAGCAGATCCATCTGATCCCACGGGAAGTCACTGATTACTGATTCACTGCTTCCCGAAAAGGAATTTTTTCATGTGGTTAACTATAATTACCGGCACAAAAGGAGGCTGTCTTGAGAAAATTAATCATAAAAACCGCCGGCTGGATTCACGCAGTCCTGATTCTGGCGCTTATCATTCCTCTTCTCTATGCACTGGGCGCAGAACGGTCAGGCACGATCGGCCGTTTCCTATACCCGAAATGCCTTATCATTTTGATTCCGGTGGTGTTCACCGACCTTGCCGCAGACAAATGCAAAGGTATGTTCTCTTATCTCATTGTGTGCGCCCTGACCTTTACCGCAACCGGTGCTCTGGGATGGGCCGCGGCCGGTTCTCTCCATCAAAGTGTTCTGCTCTGGGGATACATCGGCCTGCTTTTATGTGAAACGGTATTCGTGATCATTGAGCGTCTGGCCGAACGCCTTCACAAAGAAAAAAAGACAGAAGATTCCAGTGACTACGACCCCCGCTGGCGCCCTGTCTACAACACACTGCGGGAACCTTCTTTTACGGTTTTAATCTATTTCGGAGTGATCTACACGGCCGCGCTTAACCTGGATAATCCTTCTGTGTGCAACGCCGCCCTGTTCAGCGCTGTCCTGTATGTACCCGTCACTGTCCTGTACCGGTATGTATGTGAGACAGAAAATTATCTTTCTTTAAATAAAAGAACCTGCAATCTGCCTTCAAAACGTATCTACGGCATTGGCGGCGGAATGCTGGCTGTTTTCCTGCTTCTGTTCCTGTTTGCCATTCTGCCTTCTCTGCTGACGGTCTCAGGCCGCCGGTATCATGATATCAGAAAATGGGGTGCGGATATTGAAATCGACTATACGGAACTGTTTCCTGAAAATCACCCGGAAGACACCGGTGAAGATCCTATGGGAGCCCTGATCGCAGAATACGGCAGTCCCGGGCCCGCACCCCAATGGCTTGTTTTCTTATCCCGTATTTTAGAAGCTCTTCTTTTCCTGTTTCTTGCGGCAGCGCTGCTGAAAAAGATCCTCTCCACCTTTCAGACTTTCCGGAATGCAAAGGACGAAAACGGGGATATTGTAGAAGAACTGCAGGAAATCAATGAAGAACGTGAAAAAACAGGAAAGCTCCAAAACCGCCGCCGTCTGTCAAAGCGAGAGCAGATTCGGAGAGAATACCGCAAAACCATCAGACGTCATCGAAAAGACCGTCCTGCCGTTTATGAATCGCCAACGGAAATCGAAATGATTGCAGGCATCTTCCAAAGTGAGGCTGTTCAGGAGCTCCACCGTAATTACGAAGCAGCGCGGTACGGTCCGGAAACCGAAAGTGCAATTATGACCCCTCCCCCAAAAAAGTAATTTGCTTCGCGAACTCGAATAAGCGGAGAAACTTCCTTATACCATGAAAAAAGTAATTTGCTTCGCAAATAACTTTACGAGATTCGCTTCGCGAACTCGGGACGATCATAGCTCGTTTTTTGATCAACCTGTACAAAAATCTCAAAAAAAATTTATAGAATATGACTATTTACAAAAAATAAAAAAAAAGATAACATATCCTCACAACAGATTCGGGAATTCATTTTAAATTTATAGGTAATTGCGAAACAAGTTCGCAATCTTGATTCCAACAGGGAAAAATCGGGT
>CAJUJP010000043.1 GCA_910586615.1 uncultured Lachnospiraceae bacterium | reverse complement strand
ACTACTGGGTTTGTAGCCACTTTTTGATTTCACAAGTGTCAAACTCGGGATTGTATACTAAAGTTCCCAAAATAACAATGTTGCAGACTATGTTTTACAATTTTTTCACAAAATCACCACAAAAAACGGCATAACCGCACTGGTCACGCCGCTTCTTGTTTTCATCGTTTTCAGATCCGCCAGATTTCGTCCCTTAGTAGTTGTTCTTCTGGTTGTCCTGCGCATTGCTGCCGGAATTGTTCTTGGAACTGTTCTTCTGGTTGTTCTGGCTGTTAGAGTTGTTTGCCTTGTCCTGCTGCTTGTCATTCTGTGAGTTCTGGTTATAATCATTCTTAGACATCTCAAGTACCTCCTGATTGATTTTTGTTACAGAAATAGTATTGCATCATCCATAACAGAATATTCAGAGGTCATATAGTTCTTTAGTACTATTTTTTTATATAATATTACCAAAATAAATCATAGGACTTTAGTACTATTTTTCATTGCATTTTTTTAAATAAAGTATATAATAATAATTGTAAATAGAAAAACCCTTCAACTTCTATTTACAGACCCTTATATAATTATTTATATACTCCCCTCAACAGACCATTTACCCAAATGGTCTGTTTTGTTATCTCCTGCGCCAGTTTCCCTGAATCAGCTTGATGATCAGCAGTACGATCAGCACTGCCAGAATCACCGGTGCAAAAATAGCAATCAGTGAAGTCAGCAGTCCGATGATCAGCAGAACCACCACCGTTACGATCAGCATCACGAGCCATCCCGGAAGCACGATCCGTCTGCTTTCACCTGTACCGCCTTCTCCGTTACGCCCCCAGGTTTCATCCGTCACTTCCTCATCAAATTCCTGATTGGATCCGTAACTTGTTCCGGCGCGCTTATTCGCTTCAATAATGCTTTTCGCAAGCAGTCTCGGATCTCCAAGCTGCTCCATCACCTGACGTTCGGTTCTTCCCCGGCGCATCTCGGAATCAATATAATCCTGATAATATCTTACATTCTCCGCAACCTGCCCGCTGGGAAGCCCTCCCGCAAGCGCCCGCTGCAATTTTTCGATAAATTCTGTCCTGTTCATCCTACTCCTCATTTCTGTCGACACTTACTTCTGCGGCCAGCCATCTCAACGGCTTAGACCACACGCTCCGGCTGCCTTCCGCCTGTTTACACATCTGATTCACAGCCTGTCCATTCCCATCCCCTTATCCAGTTTTCCCAGAAAAGCTTCCGGTTCTTTCTTCATCTTTGCCAGCGTCCAAAACGCCTGCAGCATCATTTCTTCCTTATTACAATGTGCCGTATTCTTTCCAGAATCCCCGCGCAGGTTATACTGCTCCATCTGCCATACATACAGATCCGTCAAAGAATATCCCTGTATCCTGATCAGATCTCCGGGAACATGATGCTCAAGATAATAGACAAATTCTTCATATAATTCCCTGTCGCTCAATATTTCCTGCCACAGTTCATCGCACCATTTAGATGTTCTTCCGGTATATTCACATATCCTCAGAAGACCGTCATAAGCACGGATGGTTGAGGTACTGTAAATGATATTGGACATTCTGCCGTAACCCCGCTTTTCTTTCTCTTACCGCGTACATTTTAACACAGTTTTTTCCAATTTTCTATCTTATCATTCTTAATTTCTGCTCTTTAGCTTTTAACATCGCATTTAGCTCTATAGCAAACGACTTCTATACAATCTATACAAACTTGTCGAAACGCTGTTGTATTATGACTATTTTTGTATTATATTATTTCTGACGAACATTATTGCAAACTTTGTCACTCACGACATAATCTTTTTCTATTATCATGGAAATACTTATAAGAAAGGACTATATGCTATGATTAATTTGTAATTCCAATGCATCCTATATGGAGGCATTTCTTATTGGATCAGACGAATCCGTCCACTGACGAAACATGTGATCAGAAAATTATAAAATAGAAGAGAAAAGGAACGGTACTGTTATATGGAAACAACTCACTATGGTGAAAATTATATAGGAAATGTAATTCGTATTATGGACAATCGAACTCTCCTTGTTAATGCTGGATCATCGCTGCTTCAAGTCGGGGATACTGTGCAAGTATATGAACTCGGTCCTGAGATCTTTGATCTTGATAAAACTTCTCTGGGTAATTACGAATTTATCAAGGACACTTTAAAGGTAATTGAAACCAATACCCATTATTCCGTATGCCAAAAGCAGAAATATGAACAAAAGTCGTCTGCATACGAAATTGCGCAACTCAAAATCTCACCTTTATTTTCACAGCTTACAGTTCCAATACCGCTCAGCGTCAATAAGGAAGAAATTCAATCTTTAAAAGCAACTGACCTGCTGATCCATATAGGCGATCCAATAAAACGTATTTGACAACTATATATATACATGATAAGATAATTTTATCGAACAGAGATGGTCGTCGGGTAAAGATGACTAGCGAAAATCCTCTTATCATGTTGATAAGGGGGTTTTTTCTTTTATATGTCTGCTATAACTTATGACAAACCATTCAAAACATATGTACAAATGATTGAACTGATGAAAAGCCGTAATATTATGATCTCTGATGACAGCTATGCCAAAATGCTTCTTGAGAACTATTCTTATTACTCCATCATCAACGGTTATAAAAATACCTTCTTGCAGGTCGCCAATTCCGACAAGTTTATCAATGGTACTCGCATTGAAGAATTGCATACCCTTCACCTTCTTGATGTCAGCTTAAATAATATACTCTTTAAATATATTATCTACATAGAAAAGGCTCTTAAAGCAAAAATTTCTTACCTAATATCCGAAAATTACGGGGTTTATACAGACCGTTCTGATCCAGTCAATAACAACCCTGATGACTACTTGTATAATCGCCACTACAGTAATTCAAGTGGCAAGCGCGATCCTATTCTCCGTAAGATAAAAGATTGTGCAATAAATCCCAGGAATAATTCCAGTTTATTGCACTATATCAATACCAAAAATCACATTCCTGCATGGATACTTACTGGAAATATTCCGTTTGGACTAACCATTGAATGGTATAATATTCTCAAGGGGAATGATAAAACCAATATATGCACACAATTTATTACAACGCCAGCTCTGACGCTAGATGAAAAAAAAGAATTTTTCATCAAAGCATTAAACCTGGCAAAGGAATATCGAAATAAGATTGCGCACGGGAACAGAACTTTCAGTATTATGCAGCTTCCTATACTCCCAAAGAAGGCAACCCTTCTGCTTTCTTTTGGAAATTTATCAGAAAAAGAATATAATGCCCGATATGGACAAAATGATATATTTGCAATATTTATCATAATCCTGATTTTACTTAATGACCCTTATCTACTTGCAAACTTTTATACTGATATTTGTGCACTATTTACACCATATAGCAATAACAATATAAAATTCAATGGCCACTCCATTTTCAATGTTTTTGGATTGCCCGAGGATGTTCTATTGCGGCTTGACAAACTTTTAAGAGCTCGCTTCACATAGTTGCACCAGTGCAAAGAAAGCGTGCCTCACCGGCACGCTCTCTTTTATCGTTATCTCCCCTGTTAAAAAAACCTTCCTAAACATTTATCTTATGTGCTCCGCACGGTCTGCCAAATCCCGTATAAGACAGCCTTATCGTCAGATTTCGCAATACCCGGGCGCATAACAACCTCATTACTCCTTCACACCACCCAGCGCAACACCGGCAATGATGTACTTGGAAAGAAGGAAGTACACAACGAAGATCGGCATGATTGTCACCACCAGACCTACGTAAATAATGCCGTGGTCAGAACGGAAACGTTCACCTCTCATCTGCTGTACAAACATCGGCAGTGTGAACTTCGCCTGGCTCGTAAGCAGCATGGAAGGCGTATAGAAGTTATTCCATGAACCGATGAACGCGAAGATACACTGTGTCGCTACTGCCGGTTTCATCAAAGGCATAGCGATTGTATTAAAGGTTCTGAACTCCCCTGAACCATCAATTCTTGCAGAGTCCAAAATCTCAAGTGGCAGTGCACTGATCATATACTGCCGCATAAAGAACACTGTCGCAGGTGCCGCAATGGCGGGAATAATCAGCGGAAGGTAATTGTTGCCCCATCCGATCTGATACATAAAACGGAAGAAACCGATGGAAGAAACCTGTACCGGAATCATCATGATCGCCATGATAAACGCCCATGCAAAATTTGCTCCCTTAAACTTATATGCAGTAACGCCGTAAGCCGTCATCGTGGAAAAATATACTGCCAGGATCGTAGAGCCCGCCGCAATGATAAGGCTGTTGGTCATATACTTCCATAAAGGCACATTCTGGCTCGCCTGGTAGAGCAGCTTCTCCCAGTTCTCCATCAGATAATGGGACGGAATCAGTGAAAAGCTGGACTGGATATCCACACTTGTTCTGGTGGCATTCACGATCATGATCCAGAACGGGATCAAACTTAATATACAAAGGAAAATACAGATCGCATTACGTATAATCTGCGATACCATAATTCGCGCATGTAATCCGCCGTCTTTCTCTTTATTCATAATCAGTTAGCCCCCTTTCTTGCTTTCTCTGCCGCCTTGATGGCTTTCTTCTCTCTGATCGCATCCTTATCCCTCATGATATAGAACAGGACAAGTGAGAAAAATAATGTTACTACAAACAATACAAGGGAAACGGCTGATGCCTTACCCATCTGTCTTGCACCACTGAAGGCCAGTTCTCGTATGTACATCGTCATCGTTCTTGTCGTATAATCCGGATCTCCGTATCCGCTGGTCGTCAACAGCTTCGGAATATCGAACATCTGCAGACCACCGATCGCAGAGTTTACTAACGAGAAAAGAAGAATCGGACGAAGCAGCGGTAACGTCACACTCTTAAAAATCTGCCAACTCGTAGCGCCGTCCACTCTGGCCGCCTCAAACAGGGAGGGACTGATACCCAGCACACCTGCCGTTAAAACAATCATCGTATTACCATACCACATCCAGAAGTTGATAAAGGAGATAATGCTCCTCGTCGCCCACTTTGTATTCAGGAACTGATATGGTTTATCCCAGATTCCTGCATTCACCAGAAACTGATTGATCGGGCCGTTCGGATAGTCAAACAGCTTATAAAACAATACGGAAATCGTAGCTGCAGTAATAATATTAGGCATAAACACAAGAATCTTGTATGCACCCTGCGCTTTGATCTTAACCCTGGTATCCGTAAACCACACTGCCAGAAGCAGTGCCAGCAAGATCTGCGGCAGGAAGTTCATCAGCCACATGATCAGCGTATTTCCCAACGCACGGAATGTATAAGTATCAAACAGTGAGCCGTCACTGCCCACAAAAATCGTAGTAAAGTTTTCAAGACCGTTAAAAGTAGGACCAACCTCCACGTTCCACATTGTATCCGTATAATTCTCACAGAACGCCAGACCCAGCGTATAAATCAGAGGCCACAACTGGAAGATTGCGAATACAATAAAGAAAGGAGCAATGAAGTAATATCCATAACGGCCGTATTCCACTGTCTTATGCTTTTTACTGTTACTCTTTGCCATCTCACCACATCCTTCTTCTTTATTTTCTGCCGGAATGGCCGGCAGTCCATTGCCCTTGGCCGCGCCACAGGCATTTGACAACTCTCTTTTTACAGGAACGCTCTCAAATATCCGTGTCGCGGCCCTTTTGCTTCAAATGTTTTTAACAATATCTGTACCGGCCCGTAAGCCGGTACAGAATAATTATTTCTATTGTTTCATTATGATTGCTTACTCGATTGTCAAGGAAGGATATGCTTCTGCAACTGCTGCCTTGAAGTCTGCAATAGCTGTCTCTTTATCCTTGTTGCCAAGAGAGTACTCTGTATTCTGTGTTCCAAGAAGGTCACCGATTGTCTTATCATATGCACTCATGAAAGATACGTCTACGTTATCTGCCAGAGGAGAGAATACTGCGATAAAGTCCTGTCCGCCCAGGAAGTCATATGCGCCCTTTCCTTCGTCAGAAAGTGTCTGCATAGCGGTCTTGTTGTTTACATAGTCCAGAGTCTCGGAAGACATCTTTGTCATGATCTCTGTATCGCAGCACAGGCTCTTCATGATCTGTCCTGCAAGTGCTGTATCAGAACATCCTGCTGTTGCACCTAACCATGTACCACCCCAGTAGTAAGGCATCGGGCCCTGGCACATGTTCCAAAGACCATATGTACCTTCGCCTACTGCAGAGCCGCCGCAGTTAGCTTTGATTGTCCAGTGAAGGAACCATGTACATCCGAAGTAACCGAATACAGCGTCTGTGGAAGGACCAGCGTTCCATTCATCAGACCATGTGGTTGTCTTCTGTGTCAGGTCTTCCTGCTCAAATGTCTTGCAAAGTTCCATATACTGCTCCATGATCGGATCCATACGGAATACGCCGTTAGCATCTACCCAAGGATTCTCCATGTTGGAACGGAATACTTCCGCGATATCACCATTGGAAGAAAGAATTCTTGTTGCATCGCCGGATTTATCTTTGATCTCATGTGCTGTAGCTACGAAATCATCCCATGTGCTGATCTTTGCCTGCATTTCTTCAGGAGTCTTTACACCCAGTAAGCTCTCAGCAAGGTCTGTTCTGTACATAAATGCACCGGGACATGCCTGCCAGGAAAGACCCTTCAAAGTGCCGTTTCTCTTGTCGGTTGCAACGTCGATGGTGTAAGGATACATCTCGGCAAGATCTGCATCTGTGATACCAAGATCTGTAACTGCCAGTGTCTGGTCAGAGTTCGTATACTTCATGATATACGCTGCCTCGAAAGCGATCATATCAGGATAGTCTGCTGCATCAGGAGCCTGTAACAACTGGTCGATTCTCTCCTGGTAAATAGCGGAGTCACCGATGTTTACATACTCGATTCTCTCTTCCATGCCAGGGTTAGCTTCAAATACATATGCCAGTCTTTCCTGTACCTCTGTGTTCCAGGAGTAGATGTAGAACTTGTCGCCTGAAGCTGCACTGTCTGCTGCCGCTGCATCATCAGCCGGAGCCGCATCTTCTGCAGGTGCTGCATCCTCAGCCGGAGCTGCGTCTGCTGCAGGAGCATCTGTTGACGGAGCTGCCCCCCCCATCGTTGCCGCCACAACCTGCAAGTACGCTTGCAAGCATAGCTGTTGAAAGAACTACGCTAAGTAACTTTTTCTTCATAGATAATTTTCCTCCCTTTGAGATTTTTTGATATTACTATCAGTTACTTTAACTTTGCATTTATTGAAATACCAGTGTGACTGATATAAATGCCTTACTGCAATTCGGCCACCGAACCGCCCACATACACTTCACCTTCCACAACGATCTGCTCGATCAGGGTTGTCTTTGGATGTTCGATCAGGCTGATCACCTTCTCGGCCGCCTGTCTGCCAAGCCGTGCCGTATCCTGTTTCAAAGTTGTAAGCTTCGGTTCTATGTGTCTTGCAATTCTGATTCCGTCAAACCCGGCCACCGAAATATCCTCCGGAACGCTCAGCCCTCTTTCACGGATCGCATTGATCCCGCCGTAACAGGCAAAATCATCAGGATACAGAATACAGGTGGGACGGTTCTTCAAATCCAGCAGTTTTTCTGTCTCGGCATATGCGCCCTTACTGTCACGGTAAGCCGCCTGCCTTATGTATTCGTCCGGAATGTCCAGCCCCAGTTCTGTCGCTGTCTTATAAAAAGAAGACAACCTGCTTTGTGTAACCGACGAAACGGTTTCATAAGAATTCGTACCATGTATGTATGCGATCTTGCGATGTCCCTTGTCGTATATAAACCTCAGAAGCTCATGCATTCCTTTCACATTATCCGACATGACCGCGCATACATTGTTAAACAGATGATCAATGGTCACCATCGGTATATCGCTTCTGGCAAGCTCCATCACTTCCGGATCGTAGAAATTGACACATACGATGATTACCCCGTCAAATCCTCTGTACCGGCAATGTTCCAGATAAGACATCCTGTTCGGTCTCGTTCTGCACCCGTTAATAAAAGTAATGTCATATCCTTTCTCCTCGGCCGCGTTCTTCAGACTGTCCAGTACATATGCAAAATAGTCATGTGTCAGACCGCTGTGGTCTTCTTCCTCAAAAAGCACTCCCAGATTATGGGTACGGTTTGTCTTCAATGCTTTCGCTGCAGAATTGGGGAAATATCCCATCTCTTTCGCTGCCTGTCTGACTCGTTTCTTTGTCTCTGCTCCGATGTCGCCATGGTCGTTTAACGCTTTGCTTACAGTTGCAACGGAAACGCCGCACGCCACCGAAATATCTTTCATTGATACCATAAACTGTAAGCTCCTGTCTCTTCTTACATTCACGGCTGTTTCACGGTTCTTTCTTTTGAAGCCTGTCTTTTATGTTTGAATATTGTGTCTGCCCTTGATCTTCTGCCCGCTTTGACTGCCTGCGCTGATCCCGGTTCTGATCATCCCGTTCAACAAGCCTTTTTGTTTCTTAATCGTTTTCGTATTTACAGTCTATATCACTTTTGATAGTTTTGCAAGGGAAAATTTGTTTTTTTTGGGCATAATATATATTTTTGTATATTTTATACATATTTCTTATGCTGTTTTTAACCATTTATTACAATTTAATTCACACTTTGTTCATAATCTTACTTAAGCTCAAGTAAACGTTTTCGCTATTAAGCTTCTTTTCACTTTCTCTGTAATCTGTAAAATCCAACCTTTTCTTTTTCTTAACTTTTTTGCAGCAATTATGATTGCAATTACATGTTTTATTCTGTATAATTGCTTTAACTTCATATTCTGCGCTGTTTTGCCATATTTTCCATAGATATTTTACAGATATCTGCTGATGGATTTACGGGTAAAAAGCCTGTTTTCACCTGCGGGCACGTGCACAATATGCAGTCTCACACTTTTTCTTAATCGTTTTCTATGTTTCGTTTCGTTTTCGTTATTGTAAGAACCTTCGTGCATGTAATAGTTTTCGTATACAGCAGCTTCCATAATGTAACAACTTTTTATATGTATGAGCCTGTCATCTATGCAACAGCTTTCCACAAACACCACTTGTTTATTTTTTATTATGAGAAGAAGGAGAATGTACTATGAAATTTGGTTATTTCGACGACACAAACCGCGAGTACGTCATCACCACCCCCAAAACCCCTTTACCGTGGATCAACTACTTAGGGTGCAACGAATTCTTTACGTTGATCTCCAACACCTGCGGCGGTTACACTTTTTATAAGGATGCAAAGCTGCTACGCATGACCCGCTACCGCTATAACGACATTCCTGCCGATATCAACGGCAAATATTTCTATATTAAAGAAGGCGGCACCGTCTGGAATCCGGGCTGGAAACCCACGCAGACAGAGCTTGACAGCTACGAATGCCGCCACGGCATCGGCTACAGCCGTTTTACAGGCAAAAAGAATGACCTGGAAGCATCTGTTCTCACTTTTGTCCCCATGGACGACAATTGCGAGATCAGTCAGGTGAAACTGACCAACTTAAGCGGCTCACCTAAGACCGTATCCCTTTTTTCCTATGTAGAATGGTGTCTCTGGAATGCCGACGATGATTCCAGAAATTTCCAGCGTAACTTAAGCACTGGTGAGGTTGAAGTAATCGGTTCCACCATCTACCATAAAACAGAGTACAGGGAGCGCAGAAATCACTATGCAGTCTACTCCGTAAATACGCCGGTGGACGGATTTGACACAAGCCGGGACGCTTTTCTGGGGGCATACCGGGGTGCGAATGATCCTGAAGTGGTAGCAAACGGACAGGCCGCAAACTCCATGGCAAGCGGCTGGTCTCCCATCGCTTCCCACCAGATCAACGTAACCTTAAATCCCGGTGAAGCCAGAACCTTTGTCTTCGTGCTGGGCTACATCGAAAATCCCGAAGAGGAAAAATGGGAGGCTCCCGGTATCATCAACAAGAAGCCGGCGGAGGCAATGCTGGCAAAATACCAGACCGATGCTGACGTAGACCGTGCTTTTGCGGCACTGAATGCATATTGGAACGATCTGCTGTCCAGATATACCGTAAAATCTTCCAACGATAAAGTTGACCGCATGGTAAACATCTGGAATCAGTATCAGTGTATGGTGACCTTCAACATGTCCCGTTCCGCTTCCTATTATGAATCCGGCATCGGCCGCGGCATGGGATTCCGGGATTCCTGCCAGGATCTTCTTGGTTTCGTGCACTTGATCCCCGACCGTGCAAGACAGCGGATCATTGATATCGCCTCCACACAGTTTGAGGACGGCAGCGCATACCATCAGTACCAGCCTTTGACCAAAAAAGGCAACTCCGATATCGGCAGCGGCTTCAACGACGATCCGCTGTGGCTCATTGCCGGCACTTCCGCATATGTACGCGAAACCGGCGACACATCCATCCTGACGGAACAGGTGCCCTTTGACAACGACATGAGCGTGGCAAAACCTTTGATGAACCATCTGAAACGGTCCTTTGATTACATCGTAAACCATAAAGGCCCCCATAACCTGCCGCTGATCGGGCGTGCAGACTGGAATGACTGCCTGAATCTGAACTGCTTCTCCAAACAGCCTGGTGAATCCTTCCAGACTTTCGGCCCTTCCGAGGGACCCGTTGCGGAGTCCGTGTTTATTGCCGGCATGTTTGTGAAATACGGCGAAGAATATGCTCAATTATGTGAGTTGACAGGTGATCAGGCCGAAGCGGACCGCGCCCGCGGGGAAGTACAGAAAATGTACGACGCGGTATTAAAGGACGGCTGGGACGGCGATTGGTTTGTCCGTGCCTACGATGCATACGGCAAAAAAATCGGTTCCAAAGAATGTGAGGAGGGCCAGATCTATATCGAGTCCAACGGCTTCTGCCCGCTTGCCGGCATCGGCGTAAAAGAAGGTCTTGCCGAGAAGGCTCTTGATTCTGTTAAAGAAAAACTGGACACCAAATACGGCGTTATGATTTTACAGCCCGCTTACACAAAATATCATCTTGAGCTGGGCGAAATTTCCTCCTATCCTCCGGGATACAAGGAGAATGCCGGTATCTTCTGTCACAATAATCCCTGGGTTTCCATCGCCGAGACTGTCATCGGCCGGGGCGACAGGGCCTTTGAGATCTATCAGAAAACCTGTCCCGCCTACGTGGAAGAATTCAGCGAAATCCACAGGACAGAACCTTACGTGTATTCCCAGATGGTTGCCGGCGCAGATGCCAAATTCCACGGCGAAGCAAAGAACAGCTGGCTGACCGGTACGGCGGCATGGACCTTCGTCAACGTATCCCAGCATATTCTGGGCGTATATCCCACACATAAGGGACTGAGCATCGATCCCTGTGTACCGAAGGGATTCGGTGACTTTGAACTGACCCGTAAATTCCGTGAGGGCACTTACAACATCAAAGTCGTAAATCCCGACAACGTGGAAAAAGGCGTAAAGTCTGTCACCGTGGACGGAAAAGTTCTGGATGGCTGCATTGTTCCTTACGAAAAAGGAAAAGCGGCGTATGACGTTGTAGTAACCATGGGGACAACCTAGTCCTTCGGACTAGGTTGGCAAGAATCTCGCTTTCGCTTTGATTCTTGCTGATTATCGCTACGGTATTGGATAGGAGTTTACTTTGCTTTGATTCTTGTTGATTATCGCTACGGTATTGATATAGAAGCTCGTTTTGCTTTGATTCTTGCTGATTATCGCTACGGTATTGGATAGGAGCTTGCTTTGCTTTGATTTTTGTTGATTACCACTACGGTATTGGATAGAAGCTGGTTTTGTTTTGATTCTTACCTATATTTTTAAGTAAAGACTATCAACTTGAGAATCCGCATACAATATAATGTATGCGGATTTTTTATGGACACTAGTTTTGTGAAAGGGGTTGTTTTTGTTGGTGAGTTGTGACAAAATATGACTTGGTATAACTCTGACATCGGGTTATAGTTTTATGAATATATTTTTAGATCTGCAAGGGAGTATTTACCGGAATGAGTCAATATATGTCCATCGGAAAGATATCGAAACTGAAAAATGTGAGCATCAAGTCACTGCGCTACTATGACCAGATCGGCATCTTAAAACCGGCCTTTGTCAACACAGAGACGAACTATAGATATTATACGGAAGAGCAGCTTTATCTGCTGGACGCAATCACCCTCTGTATCCGACTCGGCATTCCTTTAAAGGACCTGAACAATTACGTGGACAACAATTCCATCAATCTGCAGAAGCTTCTCTATGACGGCAAGATTCTGGCCGAGCAGAAGATTCTGGATATACATAACTGTCTTGCCGCATTGCAGGAGACTTTGCAGAAAATAGGCAGTTCCGTCACCGGCATGGCCAAAATTCCGGAAAGCAAAAGCGGTATCCTGCTGCCCGACGGCTTCTACCACAGCGTCATAGAAGAGCGTTGTCTGCTCACCGTGCCCCTGGACGAGATGGATACGCCCAAATATTACGGCCAGCATATCCTGAAGCTGTTTGTCACTGCACAGCAGCAGGGCATCACGGCATCCTATCCCTCCGGGATCCTGCATGATTATAAAGATGGCGCATATCACCGTTATATGTTCCTGACCATTACTGAGGCTGTTGCAAGCCAGCCTGCACAAACCGGGACATCCCAGCCGCGGTCTGCTTCTGATGCTGCTGACAGCCCGAAAAAACATACGGAAAATCATGCGTTCTCAAGGATACAAAATAATTCCGGGCAATCGTCCTCCGACCACCCGGAACCATTTATCATTCTGGAAAAAGGCAGCTACGCCTGCCGTAAAATCTCTACCCATATGTCAGACTTTTCATCGCTGAAAGATGAGATGAAAGAAGTATTGCGGGATGAAAATTTCTGTATCATCGAAACAGATACCCTCTCAGAGCAGAATAAGAAGGACGGGTATCCTTTTGAGCTGGAATATTTTATCAGAGCCTAATACCCGCCGGTCCCTTCCGCGATATAAACTCTTTTCCCTTCAAAGGCAAATCCATATTTGCGGATTCTTTCTCCTGCGATTCCGCGTGCTTCCAAAGATGCTGCATACTGCATCTTTTCTATTTGCTGAAGCGCCGCTTGAGCCGTTTCTTCCAGTGATGCCTCTTCTCCCGGATCTCTGACCTTAAATTCCATAATAATAGCATCCCACCATGCGTTACAATTCAACACAACATCCTTTTCCTGCCCCGCCAGGCCGCTTACCGAACCCGCTCTGGCTTCTATCACTACATCATATCTGCCAAATCCACTCTCCCGATTCGAAATAATCAGATATCGATCTGCCAGTTCCATAGAAAGCCCAAGTACAAAACCATGGTAAAAGCGCTCCGGTTCCGCTTCCGCAGAAGGTTTCTTACCACTGTCAAAATAACTGAACGTTTCCAATGCGACCTTATTCATATAGGCATTCATAGCCTTAACATCACCTTGTAATAACGCTTTGATAAAACCATTGTAAACCGTTCCCGAACCGGCAAACCATTTTTTAATCATCTTGCGGAACATAAGCTGTACTTCCTTGTTCGTCAAAGATAATTCATACAACTCTTCCCCCGTATCCTGATTAAATGTGAGATTTTCCACTTTCAGATAACCGCCTGCCAGAAGCAGACTCCATATTGCATTTTCGTCCCCGCCCAGCTGGTCAAATATAATCTGCTCATCTATTTCCTTACATAAATGCTCTCCCTGTAAAAGTTTTTCCATGGATATCTTTATTTCCGGACTTCCCTCACGAATCAGCTTATCTACCAGATTGTTACTGCTGGTATTCGCCCAATATGCGGCGAGACGCTTTTTATCCAGATAGTTTATAATAGACCATGGATTATAAATATCCCGTCTTTTTCCGAAACAGAATCCGTCATACCAGTCCCTTACCTCTGCGCGGTTCTCGTATAGTCCACATTCCTGTAAAGCCTCCCACACCTCTTCTTCCGTAAAGCCGAAACAATCTTCGTATTTTTCTGAAGTAGTAGTCACCACTTCCGGATTATTCAGGTCTGAAAAAACCGATTCTTTGCTCACTCTCGTAATACCGGTCATAACCGCCCGTTCCAAATACGGATTTGTCTTAAAAGCAGAATTGAACAATCCTCTTATAAATTCCACCATTTCCTGCCAATATCCGTTTACCCATGCTTCCTGCAGCGGAGTATCATATTCATCCAGCAGAATAATGACTTTTTGATTATAATATCGCGAGAGAAATCCTGACAGATTCTTTAAAGAATATGAAATAACAGAATCTGGCATTGTCGAAAAGGCTGCACGGAAAAGTTCCGGTTCTCCTTCTTTCAGCGTCCCGCCGGTCAGTATATAATCATGTCTGCTGTACAAATTCTTTATGAGCATACAAATCTTTTCTTTCGCCAGGGCAAACGTACCCGCTTTCACATCGGCAAAGCTCAAAAAGATAACCGGAAATGTCCCTTGCAGAGCGCGGTATTTCTTGTCTTTCCATATGGACAAGCCCTCGAAGACTTCTCCCCGTCCTGCATATTCTATCGAAAGAAACCGTTCCATCATGTCCATGTTCAGTGTCTTTCCGAACCTTCTCGGACGGGTGATCAAAGTCACATCATCTCCGCTTTCCCACCATTCCCGTATAAAGTCTGTTTTATCAATATACAGATACTTGTTTGCTATTATTTTTTCAAAGCTCTGAATCCCTATTCCCACGGTTCTTGCCATTATGTCACGCCTCCATACAGCCGTTTTACATCTATGAAAAGCATATCATATCGCGCCCTGAAAGAAAAGCTCAGCCCAAAAGCCGGTTCCAATATTTCTGCATCCGGTCAAATGTATCTGCCGCCTCGTTTAATGTATAATCTCTGAAATCCTCATCCTGACTGCCGTCTGTGGCATATCCGGCGTACATTTCTTTCAACTGTTCCCAGAAACTGTTTCCGCCTGCGGTATTTTTCACATAGTTCTGAAACATCTGAGCAACATCAGCCCGGAACCGGTCTTTCTGCTCCTGTGTTTTCAAAATCCTGGCCCGCATGACCACAAACTTGTGATCATCCGAAACCTTGCGCCCTATCTTTTCCGTATAAAGAGCCGAATCCCCATACATCCCGGATTGCACATCGCGGATTCCCCTTTCCACCCCTTCAAACGGGTGCTCATAATCCCGGAGGATCTCCTCATTATGGGTATGATAAAGGTCAATCAGCTTTCCGAACGCCTCCTGCTTATCGGAGGAAACATATTTTTCCGCAAAATATCTCAACGCCTCTGTCGATGATTCCAGTTCCATCAGAGCCTCTTCGTTTCGCATGACTCTGTCGCCACTGGTGTAGTTGCTGAAACACATTCCTGTATCATACTGCCATCTGCTCACAGCATCCATGCCTGCAGTGATCCGTGCAAGTGTCTCCTCCATCCCATCGACTTCTTCATCTGTCATGCCGTCATACATGCCGTTTTCATACAGATACTGGCTGAAAATCTTCCACTGATTGCCTGTATCTGTCCAGAAAACATCATCCCGGTCTCTTCCTTCGGCAATTTTTTTCTGCTGCTCCAAATGCATGGTCCATAAGTCGTCACCACTGCGCCGGATCTTTTCCTGTCCCTCTTCCGAAAAAAACAATCATAGCTCTCCGGTGAAATGGAAAGCTTCGCATTACCTGCATCCACAACAGTGTAGCCCGCATTCGCCATCGCCGCATCCGCATTCTGTTTCACAACGGTCTTTGTACCGTCGTCCATTCCGCGTCCGTCACCGCTATGCACGAAATGCTGCTGGTTTCTCTCAATATTTGCTCCTAAAAAAATATAATTTCCGTTGATAACCATGTCGTTTTCCCCCTGTACAGTGTAACATGCGGCACACCTGTGCAAGCGCGTCTGTGACCTTCTCTCTAAAAACAATATATCATATCGGGAAACCAAAAAGCAAACTCCGGTTTTATCCCAAAGATCATTTAAATCCGCACAAAATATTTCTGTCGTCAAAACATTGGAAAATCCAGTGACTGAATCAAAGCCGCCTTCAACATTCCTGTGCATACATTTAAATGAATCCCTCGGAAAACCCGGAGTTTGAAACTTCTATGGAGCAAAACCATAGCTTGTATGGTTAAAGGATTTTTTGTCAATTTGAAATTATTTTGTTTTTTCCTAGAGTATTATGGAAAAATGGCCATTAATGAGTACAAACCTCATAAGTAATTTCATTTATCTTGCTCCCGACAAATGTTACGCCACACTTATAGCACCTTCTTGCCGAAAAAATCTTAATCGTACATCCCCCACTGCTATTCTTGTTATGCTGATTCAACGTGCCTTCCACCAATTCATGGCTACAGCTTCTGGCAAGACCGGCATCCTCTGCCCCCAATTCATACTCAATGCACTCTTCATCCTTCACCGGATAAATATTTCCATTCACATCTACAAACTGTTTAGCAAAACATACATCAATATCATCTTCCGTATATTCTGCAACATCTTCAAACTGCTCATCGCTCAATTCATCCGGGATAAACATTCTCAGATCTGCTTCCATCACCTCATCCATTTCCTCTGGTGACACCACTTCTTCTTTGACATCATACGTCACATCCTTATAAGCCAGCACTGTCAGCGAATTAGCACACACCAGCACAGTCGTCACAATCCCCGCCGTGATCCTGCTCCACTTCTTTAATTTCATAATATTTTCCATCCTTTCCTGTACTCTTTTTGTCACACTGCTCAACTCCACGCTCCATCCGGCAGCGTTTACCGCTTTTCCCTGTTCTTTCTTTGATTCGGCGATCAGCATACGCAGGTACAATTTAATCTCTTCTTTCGGCCTTCCCTGTACCAAAAGTTCATCGTTTGACCATTCACAGACTTTCTCGAAATGAAAATACAACAGCCATGCAACAGGATTCCACCAATGCAGCAGAATCATCATTCTCTTCAAGAACTGCCAGAAGATATCGCCCCGCTTGATATGGATCATTTCATGCTGTAGGGCAAATTCCGCTTCCCGGCTGCTGATCTTCTGACTGCACAGGATCACGGGACTGAAAAATCCAAAGGACATCGTCTTTTCCTCCGCTCCTACCTGGCATACTATTATTTTCGATTTCAGGCCATACATCTGCCTGAGTCTTTCGACAGACTGATCTCTCGTTTTATCCATTCCTCTGTGCATACAGAGCAATATTCTTTTTCTCGTCTTCACATAATCCACCAGCCCGCAGCTTAACAGCACCAGGGCTACCAGAAGCCACACTGCCAGCACAATGATCTGGGTCTTCATATAAACATTGATATGTACGTTTCCGTTCGCATAAACGGCATAGTTAGACCATTCGGGCGATATTCCCACCGCCTTATTCTGCTGCCGGGGTTTCATTTGTAAAGCCATTCTGTCATACCAGCGCTTTAAAAAGGGAAGTGGAATCAGGTAATACAGAACAGCCGCCTTTGCCAGCAAATACTGCAGCCGTGCCGGAAACCTGTTCCACATCAGACGTCTGCAGATCAGATACAGAAGCATCATCGCACTCCCCGACAAAGACATTACTAACAGATATTCCATTTTAACCTCTACATGGACACCGCCGACTGTCTCTGCAATATCCGTAACTGTGTATCAAATTTGTTCCTAATAGTTCTCAAGAATCTTTTCCAGCACCTCCACGCCCGCTTCGTCAACGCCGCTCTCTCTGGCAAGAGACGCCACGAAATTGCACAACTTTCCGCCGTACATATGGTCGATTGCTTTCTTCATCTGCATACAGTTGTACTTGTCCCGGCTGTACACAGCATGAACCATTCTCTTCTCTCTCACCACCAGCCCCTTTTCTTCCAGCCGGGCTAAAAAAGTATTCAATGTCTGTCTCTTCCAGCCTCTTTCCTCCGCCTCGAAAATAGCCAGCAGCGCGGACTGCTTGATCGGTTCCGTCTGATCCCACAGCTTCTCCATCACTTCCCGCTCGGCATCCGGGAGATTGAACATACTTTTCACGTTTGACTCGCCTCCTTTCATTGTAGACTAATTTCCGTAGTCTGTATATCAAATAGTATACTACCATTTACATTGACTTGTCAATTATCTTTATAGTTTCTCTCAAAATTCCCCCGAAATCCCCTATACTCAAAAAATGTAAAAACATTTTGACGCCTGTTTTTCTTTTTGTAAAAGCCTTTTGATAGAAAAACATTCCGGAATTTGTTAAACTCAAAATCGAAGGAGGACACAATCGAAAATATCAGGCATCTGTACTTACCTTGTGCCTGAACGAAAGGAATGGACTTAATCATGAATATCGGAGATAAAATTAAAAATGCCCGCGAGGAAAATGGACTTACGCAGACACAGGCCGCAGCAAAAGGCAAAGTAACGCAGCCATATTACGAAAACGATCCGGGCACGCTAATCCCGCTTCAACTGATACAGCACATCCTCAAAGCATACCCCGTCCGTCCTCGGAATCTCAAGTTCGTCCGAACGCAGGATGCATTTTTTCACAAAACCGGACGCCTTACGGACTGACTTGTGAAAAGGGATCCCGTTCACTCCGTCAGCCGCGATAATCGAGGAAAACACGTCTCCTGTGCCGGATCGCTCCGCCCCCACTCTGTGGGTGCGGATCACCTGCGGCTCTTCTCCCCGTTCATAGACATAGTTGGCGATAAATCCCCCCTGGGGAATCCCGGTAATGACGACTCTCGACGGTCCCAGCGCACCGATCTTTTCCGCCATCTCATACAATTCCTTCTGCCGCCATCTCCCTTCCCGGTAAGGAAGATCCGCCAGCCGGCAGGCCTCTGTCAGATTAGGCGTGGCAATATCAGCCTGCCCGATCAACTCCTTCATCTGCGCACACAACTCTTCCGTGTAAGTAGCGTATAATCTGCCGTGATCGCCCATGACCGGATCCACGATCACAAGCGTATCTTCTTTTGAAAAAGTACGGATAAAATGTTTCACGATTCCGATCTGTTCTGCCGATCCCAGAAATCCGGTGGCAATTCCATCAAACTTAAGTCCCAGCTTCTGCCAGTTGGCAATATAAATGTCCATCCGGTCAGTATAATTGTCCATAAAATAATTCGGATATCCCATATGGTTGGACAGGACAGCCGTAGGCACGGGACAGCACTGTACTCCCATATATGAAATGATCGGGAGTGACACTGTGACAGAACACCTTCCGAAACCGGATATATCATTGATGACCGCTATTTTTTTCTGCATACTCTATCCTTTTCCTGTACAATTTGTCTGTTTTCGGCGCGTATCCGCCGTTTTGCACGACAAACTACACTGCAAAACCTGACAAACACGTTTAAAGCAGCCCGCCATACGGATCCTTCCGTAGTCAGACTGCTTTTCTTCTGAACAGTAATGCTCTTTTTACAATCAAACCGAAGTTATTCTAGCACAAATCCCAATGAAAAACAATCATCTCCATTGTACCTTTCAACTTCAGATTTCAAATTTTCATTTTCCTTCTTTTCGGCGCCTTCCGCCCGCTCCACCGGAGTATTCTTCGTATGATCAATCTCCCGAAGTGCGTCCCGTGCCTGCTTCACTTCCGTGATCTTACGTATGATGGCATTAAGATCCTCTGGCGAAAACATATCCAGACAATTCATCAGGCTCCCCGTATCATTCATGTCTATATAGACAGTTCCCACAGAGGTGCTGACAGTGATCCAATCGGGATTTGCACTGCCGCCAATGATAATGCGGTTACCATGCACAGGATCTTTTGTAACCTGTACCCTGGCTCCATTGTGATACACTTCTTTGGTGACCGATTCACCAGCCTTCGGCTCTTCCATCTGCCGCAGGATAATTCCAATAGAATCCGTTGCCCCGCAAGACTCCCCGGACTTCCGGAATTCATCTGCCCGCTTCAGCTGTGCCGCAAAGGAGATACCAGCCTCGCCGTCTCCTTCCAATCCCATCTGTTCGCGCAGCTTCACCTTTTCGCTGTACTTTCTAAGCTGCTGCGCAGTATTACTGTTGTCTGCCACTCTTGCAGGATAAAATGAATGAAATGGATTACTGCCTATCATATCCCGTCCTCCCCTCTTTGCATGTCATATCTCCGGTTACTGCTTTTCTGCTCCTGCTGTCTCCAACGCAAAACGCTCGATTCTGTGCTGTGTCTGTTCCTGGACCTTAGCCATATCTACGTTATAGGCTTCGAATCTGCCATCTTCATATTTGGCTTCCACGTACACCTGCCGGCCTTCCGCCTTTCCTTTCAGCGTATATCCTTCCGTCACGGCGATTTCAATGTTATCACTCTCTTCATAGCTCATATGCCTTACCTCCGCAGGCTGTACGGCTTCCCGGATGACCGCCTCACTGACCCGGATACGGGATACTTTTCCGGCAACACCGACACCGGCCCGATCATCCTTCCGGTTTGCCCTCTCTTCATGCTCAGGCCGCTCACTGCTTCGTATTTTGTCCGCCGTATCATCATCGTTTTCCTGATCCCGGCACTTAAGATTCTGGATCAGGCTCTGCTGAAACATATCTCCGCGCTCCGGCTGTCTTTTACTCCGATACTCTTTTTCCTGTATATTTTCTTTCCCTTTTCCGATGATTTCCCGTATGCTCATTCACTCCCCGGCCTCCTTTCCGTAAGAATTTTCTTCACTTCTTCTCTGCCGCGCCTGAGTCTTGTCTTGATGGTTCCTTCCTTCTCGTTCAAAACCCCCGCAATCTCTTGTATGGAATAGTCTTCATAATAAAAAAGATATATCGGATTGCGGTAATGCGTCGGCAGCGCCAGCACCGCTTCCAGCGTCCTGTCATCTTTTACCTGATAAGGCAGATAAACGTTCCTTGTCTCTGCCGCCAAAGATTCATCAAGCGCCACTGTTTTCCGGTGCCAGCTGCTTTTTAAAATGTCCAGACATATATGAATGGTAGTCCTGATCAGCCACGCTTTCTCATGCTCCCTGCTCAAAATCGGCTTTTCATCCTTCATATAGCGCAAAAATGCTTCCTGCACAGCATCCTCGGCATCTGCCCGGTTTTTCATATTAGAAAAAGCGATCCTGTACAGCATCGTCTGATACTCATCTACCAGATAGTTCCATCGTTGCTCCTTCTCAAATGTATGCTCCATCCCCTCATAATCCCTTGTTTTATTTCCGTGCCTCCATAATGAATACGAATGAACCTCCGGAAAAGTTTCACTCCCGGAAAGATTTTCGGATTTTCCTTCAAAATCCTTCAAGTGCCGGCGCAATTAGTAATCTCTCTTCTCAGTCACCTTGACACACAACTCTATCGCCGCAAGAAATACCACCATCGACAATGCTGCGCTTCCCCATGCAAGCACCCGCAACCAGCTGCCGATGTTCTGCATAATGTAGGCTATTTTCTCCGGTTCTTCCATGATTGCCGAAGATAAATTCGCGGTGGCAAAAAAGAAGCACATTCCTGGAAGCGTCCTGACAATGCCAAGCAGCTGCTGTCCCTGGTTTTCCCCGAACAGATAGAAAAAGACAAATTCTGCCGTCATGATCAGCATACCCAGCGCAAATCCAATCAGACACAACGGAAAATCCAGGCTTGTGGCCGCATATCCCCGTGCCCGGTATATGATCTGCGTACCGATCCCCATCCCGGCCGCAATGCCCATCATCGTAAAGCCATAGAGAAACCTTCCTGCCACTCTGTCCCGCGTATCAGCCGGAAGAAGCCGGAGAAATCCCGACTCCTGCTGCCTGCATGCGCCGAAAGCCTGTGTGGAAAATATCGTCATCATAAATATCATGTAGCAAAAAAGCGTCACACCATTCACGTTCCCTTCTTTCGATATTTCCATTATGGTCACTATCACCAGAAGCAGCACCGGCAGCATTACCATCTGCTGTTTCGTCTTAATATAATCTATTTTTGCAAATTCCCATGCTCTCATTTATTCGGACTCCCTTCTTAATCTTAAAACTTTTCTGTTTATACTAATCCCCCTGCATATTGCATACCTGCCTAATTAACCAGATCGATCTCCTACTTTTTGTCTTTAATATAATGCACTACAATCTGGTCGATCGACGGCTTCTCAAAATAAAGTTCACTGGTCAGCAGATCTGCCTTGTCGCTGGGCAGAATCGCTTCAAAACCATAAGCGTTATCCACCATCCCGATCAATTGACGCCGCAGTTCTGCTGTTACTGCCTTCCGCTCTCCTTTAACAAGCAGATAGCTTTCCAAAAGTTCGTCCTTTGCATCATAGAGCACCTTCTTACCGTCGTGGATAAAAAAGATATAATCTGCAATCTGCTCCAGATCACTTAAAATATGTGTGGAAAAGATAACACTGCGTTCACCGTCCGCAATATACTCCTGCATCAGCCTCAAAACCTCCACGCGCATGACCGGATCCAGTCCGTTGGTTGCCTCATCCAGCACCAAAAGCTTCGTATCTCTGGACAGCACCGATGCAAACATCAGCTTCACCTTCATGCCCCTTGAGAAGTCCTTCACCTTCATCTTATCCGACAGCTTCCACTTCTTCACTAATTCATCAAATTTCTCCGGCGAAAATGTTGTATAGAAATTTTTCAGGATACCGCGTATATTTTTCACGGTAAAATTATCCGGGTAATAAAACTCGTCTCCGATATACCCGATATATTCTTTATACCGGACTGCATCTTCCGCACAGGTAATCCCGTTTACATAGACCTCACCCTCCACACATTTGCATATATTCGTGATAATATTAAGTGTAGTGCTTTTGCCCGCGCCGTTCTGCCCCACATATCCCATGATGTAGCCCTTCGGCAGTACAAAATCAATATTTTCCAAACTGAAATTTTTATAATGCTTTGAAACATTACGTACCTCTAACAGTTCCATATTCCCGCTCATTCCTTTCTGTTCATCTCCATCATGCTGCCGGAGCATAATCCTTTCCAGCACTACCCATGAAGCAGATTCTGAAAAATTCTGTTCAATTCCTCTTCCGGCAGCCCCATCACGCGTGCCGTCTCAATAGCAGTAGTCAGCCCTTCCTCGATCCGCAGCAGATACTGTTCCTGTAACATGCTGTTATCCTTTGACAACACTACGCTTCCTTTTCCCTGCATAGTGGCAATGAATCCCTCCGCCTCCAAATCGCTGTAAGCCCGGGTGGTAGTGATCACGCTGACTCCTATTTCCTTGGCAAGTTGCCTGATGGACGGCAGTGTACTTCCCTCCGGAATCTGTCCGTTTAAAATCTGTTCCTTCAACTGCTCTTTGATCTGCGCATAGATCGGCAGTTCGGACTGATTAGATATGATGATTCTCATTGGTTAACCTCCTCGCAGCATACTGTCGTCACAGTATCTGCGGTTTTAAAGTATATACTGTTTATATATCATTATATACAGTATATGCAATTTGTCAACATCAAAATTTACACAGCCTGGCAATAAGCAAAAAAAACAAGCAAAGCTCGTTTACGAGATCTGCTTCGCAAAATAACAAATCGAACAAGTTCGATTGCGAGATCCGCTTCGTGGACTCGAATAAGCGGATGGATTTCCTATACCTAAAGTAATTTGCTTCGCAAATAACTTTTCGAGATCTGCTTCGCAGCCTCGGATAAGCGGAGGAATTTCCTATACCTAAAAAAGCAGCGAAGACTCATAAGTCTCCGCTGCTGCCAGGGGTTTTTAGTATCAATCGATATCTATCATAGCCGGAAAATCCACAACGGCTTTCGCCTCTATGATATCCACTATGTAAAAGATACCGTCATACTTTATAACATTTTCTTCATTTCGTCAGCAACGAACTGTACTTTCGTGCCTACGATGACCTGAACAGATGTCTTACCAGGTCTCATAACGCCGGCAATGCCTGCCGACTTGATCTTCTTCTCATCCACCAGTGTATAATCCTTGATTTCCATACGCAGTCTTGTAATACAGTTATCAAGAGATGTTACATTGGCTTTGCCGCCCAGACCTTCCAGAATGATTGCCGCTACTTCTGTATAATCACTGTTGGAAAGAACTGCTTTCTTCTCTGCTTCTACATCATCATCTTCTCTACCAGGTGTCTTCAGATCAAATTTCACGATCGCAAAACGGAATACCAGATAGAAGATAACAAATGCTGCCGCGCCAAGAGGAAGAATCATCCATGTATTTGCCGCTGCAGGCAGTGATGCCGAGAATACAAGGTCTGTAGCTCCTGCTGAGAAACTGAAACCTGCTCTGAATCCTATTAACGCAACGACAACAGTAAAGACACCATATAACAATGCGTAAATTACGTAAAGAACCGGTGCAAGGAACATGAAAGCAAACTCAAAAGGCTCTGTAACACCGCAGACAAATGCACATACTGCTGCGGAAGCTACCAGACCGATTGCAACTTTCTTCTTGCCGTCCTTCGCTGTATGAATCATAGCCAATGCCGCGCCGGGGATACCGAACATCATACAAGGGAAGAAACCGGACATATACATACCAAGGCTCCATGTAACGTCTGCACTTGTCTTGCCTGCCCAGAAATTCGTCAGGTCACCAAGACCGATCGTGTCAAACCAGAATACGTTATTCAAAGCATGATGTAAACCTGTCGGGATCAACAGTCTGTTCAAAAATGCATAAATACCTGCACCTACCGGGCCAAGTCCTACGATTCCCTGTCCGATTGTGATCAGTACTCCGAATACAACCGGCCATACAAACAACAGAACTGCTGACGTGACAATAGATACCACACCCGAAATAATTGCTACACAACGTTTACCGCTGAAGAATGACAGCCAGTTCGGTAATTGAGTTGCTTTGAATTTATTGTAGCACATTGCACCGATCACACCTGCGAGAATACCGATAAACGGGTTCGCAATCTTGTCAAATGCCAATGTCTTATTAACATTGTCTGCGATAGACGGCATTAATGTTGTCACTGTACCTGTGGAAAGCAGATTCGTGATCATCAGCCATGATGCCAGTGCAGCCAGACCTGCCGTACCGTCATGGTCATCCGCCATACCAACACCTACACCGATTACAAACAGGATCGCCATGTTGTCGATCAAAGCGCCGCCTGCTTTTACCAGGAAGAATCCCAGCATTCCCAGGAAACCTGAAACTTCACCACCCTGCATGGTCTCCGGACAAAACGCATATCCGATACCCATCAAAATACCGCATATAGGCAGACACGCTACGGGAAGCATCAAAGACTTACCTAATTTTTGTAAAAACTTCATACACATTACCCCCTTCTCTTTTTCTGGTTCCGCCCCAGCCTCGGAACCACTCTTTCATGATTTATATTCTATGGGCTTATGCCCCTGAATACCGTTACTGTCTCTTTAGAACACATCCGGGCCGGGCCCGTAATGCCTCTGTTCTCTCTATATCCGTTGTAGCCTGCTAGAGATTCTCCCGGAAGAATTTCTCCAAAGCTTCTGCCGCTGCTTCTTCATCTTCGCCTTCGATCTGGCAGGAAACTTCCATCCCCTGTTTGATTCCCAGGCTCATGAGCATGATCAGTTTTCTGGCATCAGCGCTCTTGCCGCCGCTGCTCACTGTGACCTTGCTCTGAAAAGCGCCGGCCTGTTTTACCAAAAGACCTGCCGGTCTTGCGTGTAATCCGATTGGATCCTGAATAACGTATTGAAATTCTTTCACTTTACTACCTCCTGTTAATTTGATGCAATATCGCGTACTGCCTTGCGCACTTTTAAGATTGCGGAAGCAGATACACTGAGTTCATCTACCCCCATATCAAGGAAAGTCTCTGTCAGATCGGTATCCGCTGCCAGTTCGCCGCAGATTCCTGCCCAGATTCCTGCCTTATGCGCATTGTTTACTGTCATTTCTATCAGCTTCAGCACCGCCGGATGATGGGTGTCACAGGTGCTCTCAAGTTTCTGGTTCTGCCTGTCGACCGCCAGCGTATACTGTGTCAGATCATTGGTTCCGATACTGAAGAAATCAACTTCTTTCGCCAGTTCCTCCGAGATCAGCGCTGCTGCCGGCGTCTCCACCATAATTCCCAGCTCTACCTCTCCCAGTGAATAGCCCATCGTCTGCAGATCCGTTTTAACCTGCTCGACAATCTCCTTGATCCGCCTCACCTCGGCAACCGATACGATCATCGGGAACATGATCGCCGCCTTTCCGTAAGCGGAAGCCCGGTAGATCGCCCGAAGCTGCGTAATAAATATTTCCGGCCGTTCCAGACAGATGCGGATCGCCCGATATCCCAGCGCCGGATTCTCTTCCTCATCCAGATTGAAATAGTCTACTTTCTTATCCGCCCCGATGTCCAGCGTTCGAATGATCACCTTCCTGCCTTCCATCTTCTCAAGCACGGCCTTATAGCTGGCGTACTGTTCTTCCTCTGTGGGGAAACTGTCCCTTCCCAGATACAGAAACTCACTCCGGAATAATCCGATCCCGCCGGCATCCGCCTGTAAAGCCGCCTCAGCATCACTTACATTACCGATATTAGCGTAGATTTCCACCCGTCTTCCGTCACCGGTAACATTTTCCTTCCCTCTCAGCTGTTCCAGAGCTTCCAGATCGGCAACCCATTGATTCTTACGCTGTATCATCTCATCCAGAAGTTCCTCTCCGGGATCAACGAGAAACTCTCCGTTAAAGCCGTCCACTACGCCCACCTTGCCGTTCCACTCTTCCACCGGCTTCATTCCGGTATTCACCAGCGCCGGAAGATTCATGCTTCTGGCAAGAATCGCCGTGTGAGAATTGGATGAGCCACGCAACGTCACAAAGGCAAGAATCTTGTTCTTATCCATCTTGATCGTCTCGCTGGGCGTCAGATCATCGGCCACCAGTATGACCGGTTCGTCCGTCGGGATACCATCCTCGGCAACCCCCATCAGAATCCGTATCACCCTCTGCGAAATATCCTTGATGTCTGCCGCTCTGGCCTTCATATATTCGTCATCCATAGAAGCAAACAGTTCTGCGAACTGGTTCTGCGCCATCTCTACTGCATACTCTGCATTGGTTCCGTCCTTGATCTCCGAATTTATCGCTTCCAGATAATCATCGTCTTCCAGCATCATCCTGTGGATATCAAAGATCATCGCGTGATCCTCGCCCACATTGACAACGGCCTCGTCATAAAGATTTGACAACTGTACCTGTGCCGTCTCCACAGCCTGCTTAAACCGGCCCAGCTCGGCATCCGTATCGGAAACCGGAGTTTTGACAATCCTGTAATCCTGCTTCTGATACCAGTAGATTCTGCCGACGGCTATCCCTTTAAGAACACTTTTACCGATATATTTCTCCATTCCAAAACCCCTTTCTATTTGCGCAGTGTCAGAACATCATCGCCCTGTGCCACATCGCGGGGATCTTCCATCTTGATCTCGGCAAAATCATCCGAATTACATATAACCATAGGCGTGATCACATCATATCCCTCTGCTTTAATCTGCTCTATATCCGCCTCAAGAAGCAGATCTCCCTTCTTAACTTCCTGACCTTCTGCAGCATGAATGGTGTAATGCTTTCCGTTCAGCTTCACAGTGTCAAGCCCTACATGAATCAAAATCTCCGCTCCGTCGCCTGTTGTGACTGCCGCCGCATGGCCGGTGGGAAAAACCGTTGAAACAACACCGTCCGCCGGTGCACAGATCCGATTGTCCGTGGGAATGACCGCCACACCTTTGCCAAGTATCTCATCAGCAAACGTAGGATCATTCACCTCCTTGATGCTGACCAGCTTTCCCGCCACCGGAGCACCGATCTTCATGCCGTCTTTTGCAAATAGATTCTGAAATAGCTTCATAAACTGCCTCCTCTCGTCGTTAGCATATATTTTAGTATTTCACAAACATCCGTCAGCATGTATACAAATCTTTCATACGCTTGATACTGAGTACCAGATAAACTTTCTCTTCCGGTGTCATGGTACATTGATACTGCCGTTCTATATGTTCGCAGACCCGGTCAAGAATCCTGTACTCTTCCTGATATTTTTCCTTCACAAACCGATACAGTTCTTCGTCCTCCCGTCCGCTGATCGGTTCCTCCGAGACGAGCCGGTTCACAAGCTGTTTCAGATCAGAGATCAAACGTTCTCTCGGATAGGCCGCACCCTCAGGGATGGTGATCTGGTTCTCAATAATCTCCATCATCTCACGCATCATCTGTACCATAACGAAAGTAGTTCCCATGGCCGTATTCAATTCTGCGTTAATGATGTGGAGCGCTATGCTGGCTGCCTCATCCTCGTCCAGCCGGCATCCCAGCCTCTCCTCAATGAGTTCCAGTGCATATCTTCCAACAGAATACTCCAACGGATAAAACAACTTTATCTCATCATATAACACAATATTGAAATCCATTCCTTCCCGATGCCGGTTCAGCGCAAAGCTGATGTGATCCGTCAATGTCAGGTATACATTCTGGCTGAGCGTCAGCCCGAGACTGTCTCTCGCATAGGAAATGATATCTGTCGAAAGCCTGATATGCTCTAACGGAAGTGATCCCAGCAGTTCTTTGAAATGTTCCTTGTTGTCCATGTTCTCCAGTCTGAAAATTTTCTCAACTGCTGCATCATCGATCTCGCTTCCCGGCTTCTTCTCAAAACCGATGCCTTTTCCCATGGCAATCAGCTCAACACCCATACCGTCCCTTGCGGAAATAATATTATTGTTGATTACTTTATCGATTATTCCGATTCTCTGATTATTCCGATTTTAGCATAGAAACCTTGATATTAAC
>CAJUJP010000042.1 GCA_910586615.1 uncultured Lachnospiraceae bacterium | reverse complement strand
GTGACAAAAAGAATCCCGTATTCATGCGGGTTCTGGCGTTTCGCAAACGCCTATTTTACTTCATAAGAAAGGAGCTTGACATGAGTAAAGGAAAATATTATATCACAACGGCGATTGCATACACATCAGGTACGCCGCACATCGGGAACAGCTATGAGATCGTGCTGGCAGACAGTATTGCCCGGTTTAAGAGGAAAGACGGCTATGATGTTTTTTTTCAGACAGGCACGGATGAGCATGGACAGAAGATCGAACTTAAAGCACAGGAAGGAGGTATCACTCCGAAGCAGTTTGTAGATCAGGTTGCAGGTGAGATACGCCGGATTTGTGATGCCCTGAACACTTCCTATGACAAGTTTATCCGTACTACGGATGATTATCATGAGAAGCAGGTACAGAAGATTTTTAAGAAGCTGTATGATCAGGGGGATATTTATAAGGGATATTATGAAGGCATGTACTGTACGCCCTGTGAGTCATTCTGGACGGAATCCCAGCTTGTGGACGGCAAATGTCCTGACTGCGGGCGGGAAGTAAAACCGGCCAGAGAAGAGGCATATTTCTTCAAAATGAGCAAATATGCGGATAAGCTGATCGAGCATATCAATACACATCCTGAGTTCATTCAGCCGGTGTCCCGCAAGAATGAGATGATGAACAATTTTCTCCTGCCGGGTCTGCAGGATCTGTGTGTGTCCAGGACTTCATATAAATGGGGCATTCCGGTGGATTTTGATGAGAAGCATGTTGTTTACGTATGGATGGATGCGCTTTCAAACTATATCACAGGCATCGGATATGAAGCGGATGGAGAGAGCAGTGATCAATATAAGAAACTCTGGCCCGCGGATCTGCATTTGATCGGCAAGGACATCATTCGGTTTCACACGATTTACTGGCCTATTTTCCTGATGGCTCTGGGTGAGCCGCTGCCGAAGCAGGTGTTCGGACATCCCTGGCTTTTACAGGGTGACGGCAAGATGAGCAAGTCCAAAGGAAACGTGATCTATGCCGATGACCTGATTGACTTTTTCGGCGTGGATGCGGTGCGCTATTTTGTGCTCCATGAGATGCCTTTTGAAAATGACGGCGTGATCACATGGGATCTGATGGTAGAACGTTTGAATTCTGATCTGGCCAACACATTGGGGAATCTGGTAAATAGAACGATTTCTATGAGCAATAAGTATTTTGGCGGTGTGGTGGAGAATAAAAAAGCAGGTGTGGATGCCGGAGCAGAGGACGTGGATGCGGATCTGTTCCGTGTGGTGACAGAAACTTATGACACAGTGGTGCAGAAGATGGAGGAACTTCGCGTGGCAGATGCCATGACGGAGATATTCGCTCTTTTCAAACGCTGTAATAAATATATTGACGAGACAATGCCCTGGGCCCTGGCTAAGGATGAGACGAAACAGGACCGGCTTGCCACTGTATTATATAACCTGTTGAACGGGATTCTTGTGGGAGTTTCGCTTCTTGAGCCGTATATGCCAGAGACGGCAGTGCGGGTCGCTGCTCAGATCAAAGCGGATCTGATCGGCTTCGATGTGCTTGAGGAATGTGCGCAGAAGAAGGATTTTGCCAGAGCATCCGCATTGTATCCCACAGGAAATAAGGTTACAGAAACACCGGAAATCCTTTTTGTCCGTCAGGATTTGAAGGAGATTACGGAAAAAGTGGAGGCGATGTTTGCAAAACGCCGGGCGGCGGCCGGCGAGAACGGAGAAGAGGGCGCATCCGGTGAAAACGGAAAAGCGACGGATACAGGCGCATCTGCGGCAGCAGGAGTAAACCAGGGCACAGCGGATGAAGCAGGAGCCAAAGACGGTACAGGTGAAGTGATCGATATAGAGGCAAAGGAGATCATTACCTATGACTTGTTTGACAAGTGCCAGTTCCAGGTGGGAGAAATCATTGAATGCAAGGAAGTGCCGAAATCCAAGAAGCTGTTATGCTCCAAGGTGCGTGTGGGATCCCAGGTGAGACAGATCCTGTCCGGCATCAAACAGCATTACAGTGCGGATGAGATGGTAGGAAAGAAAGTGATGGTGCTGGTTAATCTGCAGCCCAGGGAGATTGCCGGAATGATGTCTGAAGGAATGCTTTTGTGTGCGGAAGACGCAGAAGGGCGGCTGGCGTTGATGACGCCGGAAAGAGCTATGCCGGCGGGTGCGGAGATTTGTTAAATGCCTGATTGAAAGGATACAATGCTATGAGCATATGCCGGCGGCAGGCTGCGATCCGGCAGGAAAGGATGACTGGGTAATGCGGAAGGAAGAATTCTTTTTTGATTCAAGAGACGGTGAGCATAAGATTCACGGAATCAGGTGGATTCCGGACGGGGAGAAGCCGGTGTGTATTATTCAGATCATCCACGGCATGTCGGAATATGTGGACAGATATGATGAATTTGCCCGGTATCTGGCGGATAAAGGGGTACTTGTGGTGGGAGATGATCATCTTGGGCATGGAAAAAGTGTGAAGCCCGGAGAACCTTACGGATATTTTTGCAAGGATGATGCGCCTACGGTGCTTGTAAGGGATGAACACAGGCTGAAGAAGATAACACAGGAACAATACCCCGGTGTACCTTATATTTTATTAGGGCACAGCATGGGATCTTTTATCACGCGGAATTATCTGCTGCGTTACGGCAGTGGTATTGAGGGGGCGGTAATTGTTGGAACGGGTATGCAGTCCAGACCGGTGCTTTTATGCGCCCGTGTGCTGGCGGCGGTTCAGAAACTGCTGTACGGCGAAAAACATGTGAGCGGTCTGGTGGATAAAGCGGCGTTTGGTGTTTATAATAAGAGAATCAGTGATCCGAAGACTTCCTTTGACTGGCTGTCCAGAAATGAGGAAAATGTCCGAAAGTATGTGGAGGACCCGCTGTGCGGATTTATCTTTACGGTCAATGGCTTTCAGACATTGTTCCGGCTGATCTATAATTTGCACGATACAGAGAAACTGCGCAAAATGCCGGTGGATCTGCCGGTTTTCTTCCTGTCAGGTGCAGAAGATCCCGTGGGGGATTACGGAAAGAGTGTAGAAAAAGTTTATCAGTCTTTTCGGGAGATCGGCATGAAAAACGTGCAGATGAAACTTTATCCCGGGGATCGGCATGAACTTCTGAACGAAGTGGACAGAGCGGAAGTCTACGGAGATGTTTACCGCTGGATTCTTCAGAGGATCTGACGACAGGACTGTCATCCGGAGAAGATCGTAAAACGGACAAGGGCAGTAATATCGGGATATATTGAACGGAGTGTATGAATGAGAAGACATAGGTGGAGAAGACGGTTTGGCGTGCTTGTTTTGCTTGTCCTGCTTGGCATGACAGTTCTGACAGTGCTGGGATCTGAAAACGGCAGTGCGGTACGGAACGGAAGTGATGGTGAGGAGACCATCGTGAGCTGGATGATCGACAAAGTGACAACCGGGGATGTGGTGCTGTCGGATGAGAACAGCATCAGACAAGCCATCGCTGAGGGTGAGAAAGAATTTGATATTTCCCTGACGGAAGAAAATAAGGAAAAAATCGTAGGGTTTATGCAGACACTGGATTCCATTGAAGTGGGAGCCGCGGACTTTATGGAGCAGGCGAAACAGATGTATCAGAAATACAGTGTGAAGCTGGTGGAAGAGGCGAACACGGCTATTAATGAAGCGGTGGAAGGGGCAGTGGAAAGCACACTCAAAAGTTTTTTTTATAATATCAGACAGGGAGTTGCAGATTTTTTTAAAAATTTATTGCCGTCATGAAATCCACAGGAATGATTTTGCCTTCTCAGACCATACTATTAGCAATATGGAAAGAGGAGGCATTTTTTAAATATGAAAATAGCATTTTTCAGTACCAAGCCTTATGACAGGATCTGGTTTGAGCCTATGGGAAAAGAATACGGGTTTGACATCCGTTTTTATGAAGTGCCCATGCAGGAGGAGACGATCACACTTGCGCGGGGATTTGATGCGGTGTGCATTTTTGTAAATGATTATGTAAATGCGGAGATGATACAACAGCTTTATGATATGAAAGTAAAGGCTATTTTACTTCGCAGCGCAGGCTTTAACCATGTGGATGTGAAGGCGGCGGAGGATAAGATTCTGATCCTGCGCGTACCCAGCTATTCGCCGGAAGCAGTGGCAGAATTTGCGATGGGTATGATCCTTACTGTAAATCGTTATACGCATAAAGCATATAATAGAACAAGGGACTTTAATATGAGCCTGAACGGACTGATGGGAGTGGATCTGTATCAGAAAACGGCAGGTATCGTAGGCACGGGAAAAATCGGGCAGGCGATGATACGGATCTGTAACGGTTTTGGGATGCACGTGCTGGCGTATGATCTTTATCCCAATCCGAAGCTGGATGTGGAATATGTATCCCTGGAAGAACTGATAGCGGAGTCGGATTTGATTTCACTGCATTGTCCGTTGACATCGGAGACAAAACATCTGGTCAACAGGGAGACCATCGGGCGGATGAAGCAGGGGGTATATCTTGTAAATACGTCGAGGGGTGCGCTGATCGATACGGATGCGCTGATTGACGGACTGGTGGCAGGCAGATTCGGCGGCGTAGGACTGGACGTATATGAAGAGGAAGAGGGCATTTTCTATGAGGATAAGTCCGGAGAGATCATGAGGGATGAGAACCTGGCAAGGTTGATGACGTTCCCTAATGTGCTGATTACATCTCATATGGGATTTTTTACAAAGGAGGCCATGCAGGCCATCGCGGAGGTAACACTGGAAAATGCCTATGCACTGGAAAACGGCCTTCCGCTTGTCAATAAAGTGGGTGCGGAGGCAGTCAAATAGCAAGTTACAGTCTGGCTCTGTAACATTTGGCAGGTAAAATCGGCCGGTACGTGAAAATCAGTCTGTAAAGGTTGTATGTTTACCTGATATACGTTAGAATATAGAATAACAGGATAAAGGAGCCGCAGGCGGGGGTGGAAGATTCATTTCAGATCAGAAGTGCATATCGTGATGAGTGGCAGGATGCCATGGCACTGGCATGGAAAACCTTCCTGCGGTTTGAGGCAGATATCTATTCCCCGGAAGGGGTGCGGAACTTCCAGAATTTTATTACAGATTCTACTCTGTACCGCATGTTTGTCATGGGAGCTTATCAGATGTTTGTTGCACTGGACCGGAATAAGATCGTGGGGATGATCACCCTCCGCAATTCGACTCATATCTCTCTGCTTTTTGTGGATGAGGCCTATCACAGACGCGGGATCGGCCGTGCCCTGATGAAATATCTGACCGAATATCTGCTGTCGGAGGTGGGTGTTTCGCATGTGACGGTCAACTCCTCACCTTATGGCGTGGAATTTTATCATAAGCTGGGATTTAAGGATGTCCGTCCGGAGGAAAAAAGGGACGGCATTATTTATACACCGATGGAATTTATTTTATAGGATGTGAGGTTGCATATGGAGTATATTAAGAGCAAAGACATTTTTCTGTTGATGAGAGACATTTTAAAGCTGATCCATCCCAGGCTCATGGAACACGGGTCCAGAGTGGCATATATGGTTTATATGATGCTGCGGGAAGAGGGAAAATACGAGGAATTTGAACTGGCGGATATTGTCATGACGGCGACTATGCACGATATCGGTGCATATAAGACGGAGGCCGGCAGAATCAATGATATGCTGCGTTATGAGACGAAGGAGTCCATGGCTCATTGTATTTACGGACATCTGTTTTTTAAATATCTTTCTCCTCTACCGGATCTGGCCAAGGTGATCATGTATCATCATATGGAATATGAACAGCTTCAGAAAGTGGATTATGCATACAAGCAGATTGCCGCGTACATAAGCATAGCTGACAGGATGGATATTTATTCCAATGCACTGGTCAGCCAGTTTGATATGCACATGTTTCAGAAACAGGCGGGAACGAAATTTTCCTCAGAGGGTCTGTTTCTGTTTTACAACTGTGAAGAAAAATACGGCATGTTTGAGAAACTGCGCAGCGGGGAATATAAGGAAGAACTGGACCGCATTGTGGAATATATGATCTTTTCCAATGAGGATAAGAAGAAATTCCTTGAGATGCTGATGTACTGCATGGGATTTGTGAGTAAGAGCAAAGTGGTGGATACGCTCACCACGGTCTGTATCTGTGAAGATATTGCCAGAGACATGATGCTGCCGCCGTCAGAAAGGGAGATTCTTTATTACGGGGCGCTGATCCACGACGTGGGAATGCTTTCGATTCCGCGGGAGATTACCGATGCACCGCGCAAACTGGAAAAAGAGGAAATCAGACTGGTCAGGACACATGTGGATACTGCGAGAAAAATCCTGAGCAACCGGATGAAGAAAGAAGTCATGGATGTGGCGCTGGCCCATCATGAAAGAGGGGATGGCAGCGGATACCCGCTCAGGCTCAAAGACATACAGATGAACGTGCCTCAGCGGATCCTGCAGGTTGCGGATACAGTTACAGCGCTCGTAAATGAGCGGAAATACCGGGAGATACTGCCGAAGGAGAAGGTGGTAGATATTTTAAATGATGAGGCATCTAAAGGCCGCCTGAAGAGACAGGTAGTAGTCACTTTTGTGAAATCCTATGACCGGATTATGAGGCGTGCCAGACAGGAATCGGCTGAAATTTTGAAAATGTACGAGACGCTGAATAAACAGTATGAGGTAATCAGTAAGAAGTATAAAATATAAAGTTATTGGTTTTAGACAAATTTTGCAAATAAAATTTCAAATTTTTATAGCTTTTTTGTGTACTTTTGTAATATAATAGAACATATATGTAGGAGTGAAGCTGTTATGGGAAAAATATTCGATATGGACAGCCCCTTCATGCGATTTCTGAACCGGGTGGCAGATTTATTGATTTTGAATCTGCTCATGATCGTCTGCTGTATACCGATCATTACTGTTGGGGCCTCTTTTACGGCGCTTCATTATGTGGTTTTGAAGATGATACGCGGTGAGGAAGGGTATCTGGTCAAGGGTTTTTTTAAGTCTTTTGTCCGCAACTTCAGACAGGCAACACTGCTGTGGCTGCTGATGCTTGTGGTGGCGGCAGTTTATGCCGGAGATGCCCTGATCTTTCGATATTCGGGAATTTCGTTTCCGAAGCCGTTAGTGATTGTCGTGGTAGCGGTAGGGGTTGTTTTGCTTTTGGTGGCGATATATGTTTTTCCGTTATTGGCCAGATTTGATAATACGATCAAGAACACGGTTAAGAATGCAGCGCTCTTTGCCATTGCTAATTTGCCGAAGACACTGCTGATGGCAGTAATTTATGCGCTTCCCGTTGCGATCGGGTATTTTTCGACATATTCTTACATATTTATTTTCATGTTTGGCATTTCCGTGCCGGCATACGCGGCAGCGTGGGTTTACAGTGGTATTTTCAAGAAATTTGAACCTGAGCGGGAGGAAACCTCAGATTTGGATTTTTCATTGAATGTAGAGTGGGGAAAAGAGGAAGCAGATGGAGAGTCAAAATAAGTCGGTAGTAGTTTCATGGATTATCCCTTCGATGATTCTGATGATCGTGGTAGTGATAATGCTGTTTAATTTTTCGACCAAGAGCAGCGCAGATGCGTCAGAGTCAGTGTCGAGAAACCTGATTAAATCAACCCAGGGGTATGGAGAAGATTTCCTTCATGAACTGGACATGCTTAATAAAGTAGCCAGTCCTGTCCGTGTCCTGCTTGAGAAAGAAGATACATGGGATCAGGAATATATAACAAATATGACAGAGATACTGGCAGCATGTACCGATGCAGACCAGGTCGTGTTCTGCGACAGTACCGGCCGGGGGATCAGCCATCTGCGGGAAGAAGTTTCCGTGGCAGAAGAAGCATATTTTAAGAGCATTCAGGAATCTGACAGTGTACCCTATGTGTATTCCGACGGCAGGATCATAGTGATCGAGCGGGTAAACGGTACAAGGGAGAGCGGCTATCTGCTGCTGTTTTATCCTATGGAGAAATTTTCTCAGCTGATGTCCAAATCTGATTTTGATTCCAATACATTTTTGGTGGTTGTAAATTCAGAAGGTGAGATTCTGGGCCTGTCGGGCACTGATAACAGCAAGATGCTGAAGGATGGAAATCTGCTGAATGCCATTGAGAGTGAGAATATGGAAGCGGTGCGCACGATCAGAAACCGTCTGAGCAACGGTTCCAGAGGGACATCTTCTGTTACGGTCGGCGATGAGAGCCGTATGCTTGTATATGTTCCGCTTGGCGTAAACCAGTGGGAGATGATTCTGGGCGTAAGACAGGATTATGTGGATAAACAGGTCGGACTTCAGTGGCAGAATACCAAGAGTATGCTGACTTACTTGATTCTGGCGATCTTTATCTTCATCTGTATGGTCATGATCATAAATATTATCAGTAAGATCAGAACGAACAACAAGAAGAAAGAGCTGGAAAACAAGGCGGATACGGATCTGCTGACCGGGTTGACAAACAAGCTTGCCACCGAGCGTAAGATCAAGGAATTTATGGCACAGAATCCAAATTCCCAGTCAATGATGTTTATGGTGGATATTGATAACTTTAAGAAGATCAATGACACTATGGGGCATGCTTTTGGTGATGAAGTGCTGCGCTCGCTGGGACAGCAGATCGGGGCGCTTTTCCGGGCCACAGATATCATCGGACGTGTCGGCGGCGATGAGTTTATGATATTCCTGAAAGGGGTGAATGAGCCGGAGTCCGTTCGCAAGGAAGCAAAGAAGGTGGAACATTTCTTCAATAATTTCCAGGCGGGCGAGTATGTGAAATATGCGGCTACGGCCAGTATCGGTGTGGCGGTATTCCCCCACGAGGGCGCTGATTTTGAGACATTGTATAAGGCGGCGGATCAGGGAGTGTATAAAGCCAAAAAACGCGGTAAGAATCAGTTGGCATTTTACCGGGATGAATGGGCAGAGCCTAAGAGTGAGTAAGATAAAGAGTCATATTGTGAATTTGTTCATGTTCAGAGAGACAGCGGAAATTTGGCTGTCTCTTTTTTGGTATTAGGAAATCAGGAGCAATGCGCAAAAGGCAAATAGAAATTAAGAATTTAAAATAAAATTGCATACGCCAATCACACTTGACATATACCCTGGTGGGGTATATAATACAAAGCACAATATGGGAAGAAAAATAAAAAAAATAAGAAGTGCGGCATAGAGAGAAGCAGTCTGCTATGATAAGAACTGAAAGATATGGCCAGAATATAGATACTGTGGAATGCACATAAAGGATTGAAACTGGCGTACAGACATCAGAGGCAGAGATGGGATGCAATAGAGCAGGGAGGATACAAAAGCAATGGATCATGTAGATAAGATGAGAAATTCGGAGGAATTACGGGACACAAATGTGGCGGAAGGGTATACCACAGAACAGGAGCAGAATATTTGTGCCTGCAGCCGGCATAAGAATACCCCAAGAGATGCAAAAGAGCAGAAGCAGATGCAGAACCGGATCAACCGGATCATCGGGCAGCTTAACGGAATTAAAAACATGATTGATGATAACCGATATTGCGGTGATATTCTGATTCAGATCGGGGCAGTGGAAAGTGCACTGCAGAGTCTCGGATATATTATTTTGCAGGATCATATGCAGACATGTGTTGTGCAAGAAGTCAGAAACGGCAATGAAGAGATCATGGAAGAGGTGCTGGAACTGATCAAACGGTTGAAGTGACAGTATTGTTGTTTTGTTACAGGTAATGGGAAGGCAGGATATTCTATATGAAAAGTGAAAAATTTCAAGTGACTGGTATGACTTGTGCGGCCTGCAGCGCTCATGTGGAGAAGGCGGTAGCGGGAGTAACAGGGGTCCATCAGGTCAATGTAAACCTGCTGATGAACAGCATGGTAGTGGAATATGGGGAAGCGGCATCAAGGCAATCCATCTGCGCGGCAGTGGAGGCGGCGGGATACGGTGCTTCACCGGCAGGAACAGAGAAGAGGGACGGAACGGGTGATAAGAAAGAAGCTTTTGAGGACAGGGAAACGCCAGAGATCCGGCGCAGGCTGATCGTATCGCTCTGTCTTTTGATCCCTTTGATGTATGTATCCATGGGACATCTTATGTGGGGCTGGTATGTACCGGAAGGCTTTGCGGCTGATCCATGGGCGATTGCGCTTTACCAGCTGCTGCTGACAGGACTGGTCATGGTGGTGAACCAGAAATTTTTTATCAGCGGGTTTCAGAGCCTGCTGCATAAAGCGCCGAATATGGATACGCTTGTGGCGCTGGGAAGCGGTGCGGCGTTTGTGTACAGTACGGCGGTCATGTTCCGTATGGGGGCTTATGCAGGAGCAGATCAGATAGAGATGGCGGTACATTGTCTGCATGATATGTATTTTGAATCTGCGGCAATGATTCTGACCTTGATTACAGTGGGAAAAATGCTGGAATCACACAGCAAGGGCAAGACCACCAATGCGATCAAAAGTCTTATGGATCTGGCACCGAAGACAGCTCATGTGGTGCGGAGTGGTGTGGAAATGACCATTCCGGCAGAAGAAGTGGTTGAAGGGGATACTTTTATTGTCAGACCCGGAGAAAGCATTCCTGTGGATGGTGAAGTGATGGACGGTGAGAGTGCAGTGGATGAATCGGCACTTACCGGCGAGAGCCTTCCGGTGGATAAACATGCAGGAGACCGGGTCAGCGCGGCCACACTGAACCGTAACGGCGCGCTGACCTGTAAAGCCATGCGGGTGGGAAAAGACACGACACTGCAGCAGATCATTGATATGGTGGAGAATGCAGTGGCCACAAAGGCACCTATCGCTCAGATTGCCGACAGGGTATCAGGTATTTTTGTTCCGGTAGTGATTGCGCTTGCAGTTATAACGGGGATTATCTGGCTGGCAGCCGGCGCTCCGGCAGGAAAAGCGTTGTCTTATGCCATCAGTGTGCTGGTGATCAGCTGCCCGTGCTCTCTTGGACTGGCGACACCGGTGGCTATCATGGTGGGCAACGGCATGGGAGCGAAAAGAGGCATTTTGTTTAAAAATGCAACGGCGTTGGAACATGCCGGAAGAACGGACTTTGTCGTATTGGATAAGACAGGAACTGTCACCGAAGGACAGCCCAGAGTTACGGATCTGTATCCGGCAGAGGGCGTGTCAGAACAGGAACTGCTGCAGACTGCTGCGGCTCTGGAGGGGAAAAGTGAGCACCCGCTGGCAGCGGCAATCCGCGAAAAGGCCCAAGAGCAGCAAATCACGATACAGGGCGTGGATCGTTTCCGCGCACTGCCGGGATGGGGGGTGGAAGGACTGCTGAACGGGATACTTGCCGTCGGCGGAAAAGCTGCCCTTTTGAGAGAACGTAATCTTTTGACAGATCCGATGCAGAAAAAAGGCGAACTAATGGCGCTGGAAGGAAAAACGCCTCTTTATTTTGCGGCAGGCGACAGGCTATTGGGAATGATTGCGGTGGCAGATGTGGTAAAACCGGACAGCCAGCAGGCAGTCAGTGAATTGCGCGGCATGGGAATACAGGTCGTTATGCTTACGGGAGATAACAGGCGTACAGCACAGGCCATTGGCAGACGGGTGGGGATAACGGCGATTGTGTCCGACGTACTTCCCGGAGATAAGGAAGAAGTGGTCAGGAAACTTTCTGAACGGGGACGTACAGTTATGGTGGGGGACGGCATTAACGATGCACCTGCACTGACACGGGCGGATGTAGGGATTGCAATAGGCGCAGGAGCGGATGTGGCTTTGGATGCGGCAGATATCGTGCTGATGAAATCCAGGATCACGGATGTGACGGCAGCGATCCGGCTTTCCCGGCAGGTGCTTAAGAATATTCATGAAAATCTGTTCTGGGCCTTTTTTTATAACTGTATCGGTATTCCGCTGGCGGCAGGAATCCTTGTGCCAGTGTTCGGTCTTAGTCTGAATCCGATGTTTGCGGCGGCGGCAATGAGCCTGTCCAGCTTCTGTGTGGTAACTAATGCACTGCGGCTGAATCTCTTTGCACCGGGATCGAATCGAAGAGACAAGGCCAAAGCAGAGAAGGCTGTGCCGGAGTTTATCCCTGTTTTTACGGATCGGGAAGGACTGAATGCAGAAGACAGCCGGCTAAATGAAAAGATCCAGAATCAGAAAAAGAAATATAGCAAAAACAAGGAGGAAAAGAAAATGACCAAAACATTGGAGATCGAAGGGATGATGTGTGCACACTGCCAGGCTCATGTACAGAAGGCACTGGAAGGTGTAGAAGGAGTAACCGGCGTGGAAGTCAGTCTGGAACAAAATAATGCTGTGGTGACTATGGGCGCGGATGTGGCTGACGAAAAACTGATTACGGCAGTGACGGAGAGCGGTTATAAAGTTCTGTCATGCAAGACGGAGTAGAGCAGTTCGCAGCTTATACAGGGCTGATGGCGCAGAGAGGTGCATTCTGGTGAAATGAACGCCGTGTGAACAGCAAGACCTGCCGGGGAGATACCGTAAAATGGTCACAATATTTTTTGTTAAATGTGCATAGTAAAATTTTAAATTCTTGGTCAACTTGTCTATGGAGGTGAAAATTGGAGTATAAAGTAAGCAATTTCTACAATGTAACGGGAAATCTTTGTGAAATAATGGCATAGCAAAGGCTTAAAAAGTCCGTTATACTTAATCCAGAGTCAGTTATCGCTTAATCATTAAGACTGATAATTACAGCGACAAAAAATATTTAAAAATCAGGAGGCAATCATGGCAAGTTTATCTTTAAAAAATGTCTGCAAAGTATATCCCAATGGCTTTGAGGCAGTAAAAGATTTCAATCTTGAAATCGCAGATCAGGAATTTATCATTTTCGTAGGTCCTTCAGGTTGTGGTAAGTCTACAACACTTCGTATGATCGCAGGTCTGGAAGATATTTCTTCCGGTGAGTTGAAGATCGGCGACAGAGTTGTGAATGATGTTGAGCCTAAAGACAGAGATATCGCGATGGTATTCCAGAACTACGCTCTGTATCCTCATATGTCTGTATATGACAATATGGCTTTCGGCCTTAAGTTAAGAAAAGTTCCGAAGGACGAAATCGACAAGATGGTTAAAGAAGCAGCTAAGATCCTTGATCTGACAGCTCTGCTTGATCGTAAACCGAAGGCTTTATCCGGTGGTCAGAGACAGCGTGTTGCCATGGGTCGTGCTATCGTTCGTAATCCTAAGGTATTCCTTATGGATGAGCCGCTTTCCAACCTGGATGCAAAACTTCGTGTGCAGATGCGTGTTGAGATCTCCAAACTTCATCAGAGACTGGGCACAACTATCATCTACGTAACACATGACCAGACAGAGGCTATGACCCTTGGTACAAGAATCGTTGTTATGAAAGACGGCGTTGTTCAGCAGGTAGATACACCTCAGAACCTGTATCAGAAACCTCAGAACCTGTTTGTAGCAGGATTCATGGGATCTCCGCAGATGAACTTCCTGGATGCTGTTGTGGAAGTTAAGGGAGATGTTGCAAACCTTAAAGTAGCCGGCCAGACAATTCCGTTACCGCCCGCTAAGTCCAAAAAGCTGATCGATGGCGGCTATGCAGGCAAGACCGTAACATTCGGTATCCGTCCTGAGGATGTATATGATTCCGAGATGTTCATCGAGACTGCTAAGTGCGTATTTGAGTCTACCATCAAGGTTTACGAGTTGCTTGGTGCAGAAGTTTACTTATACTTTGATCTTGCTGAGTTCCCGATTACAGCCAGAGTAGATTCCCGTACAACGGCAAGACCTGGTGATACAGTTAAGTTCGCATTCGATGTTGAGAAGATTCATGTATTCGACAAAGAGACAGAGCAGACTATCACTAACTAATTAGAATGATTCAGAGGGGGATGCTTAAGCATCCCCCTTATTTGTCGAAAAGCGAGGTTATTATATGATATCAAGCCAAGTGATCAGAAGCAGTATTGAGGAATTAAAAGCCATTTCCAAAGTAAATTTGAGTGTTTGGGATTTAGAAGGAAAAGTGGTGGCGGCTACTTTTGAGGATGCTGACATCACCTCCGGACTTATTGCCGGATTTGTCAATTCACCTGCGGACAGTCAGGTGATCGGGGAACACCATCTGATGAAAGTGCTGGACGAAGAAGATGTGCTTTTCGTTCTGGATGCGAAAGGGAGCAGTGAGGAAACTTATATGCTGGGACGCATTGCAGTCAGCCAGCTTCAACATTTGATTGTTGCTTATAAAGAGAGATATGACCGCAATAATTTTTTCCAGAATCTGCTTTTGGACAATATGCTTTTGGTGGATATTTATAATAGAGCCAAAAAACTGCATATCGAAGTAAGTGCGCGCAGGGCAGTATTTCTGATTGAGACAGATAAGGAAAAAGATTCTGCTGCTGCGGAATTTCTGAATGGCATGTTTTCCTCTCAGGTCGGGGACTATATTACGGCTGTAGATGAGAGCAGTGTGATCCTGATCAAAGAGCTGGTGCCGGAGGAGGAATATGAGAGGCTGGATCAGATCGCTAATACAATCGTGGATATGATGAACATGGAAGCGATGCTGAATGTGCGTGTAGCTTACGGCACAATTGTTGGGGAACTGAAAGAGGTATCCAAATCCTACAAAGAGGCTAAGATGGCTCTGGATGTAGGAAAGATCTTCTATGCGGAGAAAAAAGTATCGGCTTACAATACGCTGGGAATCGGACGCCTGATCTATCAGCTTCCGATTAACCTGTGCCGTATTTTTATCAATGAGATATTCGGGTCAAATATTCCGGGTGAACTGGATGAAGAGACACTGACGACAATCAATAAGTTTTTCGAAAACAATCTTAATGTTTCCGAGACATCACGACAGCTGTTTGTGCACCGCAATACGCTTGTGTATCGGATTGAGAAGCTGGAAATGAGCACAGGTCTGGATATTCGGACCTTTGAGGATGCCCTGACCTTTAAGATCGCGTTGATGGTTGTAAACTACATGAAATACCTTGATTCGTTAGAGTATTAGAAGTTTTATGAAAATGGATCTGTAGAAACGCTGGAATGCTTTAGCGAATATGGATTTTATGAATTTTGGAATAGCTGTTGCGTATATGATATAATTTTGCTTTTTATGCCGGATGACATCCCAGAGATGTTGATCCGGCATTTTTTTCTTTTCGGATGCATATATATTTACAGGAAAGCCCGTGCGGCATACAGTGTTACGATTGTACTGATTTTTGCAATTTGCAGCAAAGACGCTGCCGGTCATACAGTACAGTAATTCACAGGTGCATGGTACGAGTGGTGACCGGATATCTGTATTGTGCGGTATCACATGCAGCTAAAATGAATGCATGGCCCGGCGGCGGGAGATGGCTTGACTGTAATGAAGCATAACATGAGAGAGAGGGAAAGGCATGTACCAGAAAGAAATCATATATTTAGGATTGTACAAAGATGGAAGCAGGATGGGGAGCGCCGGATTTTTAAAGGTGGAAAACCGGAACCGGGAAAGCAGGTGCTATCTGAAGGTTCAGAATCTTCCCCTGAGCATAAGCGGAAGATTTCCGATTCGCGTTTATAGTGGAACAGGATGGAAAGAGATAAACGGTATTGCGATTCAGGACGGCGGCGGAAACTGGGAGGACATTCTTCTGGAAAACATTGACAGGGCCATGATTCAGGTAATGCTGTCAGGCGGTTATGTGCTGGAAGGAAAGAGTAAATCCGCATTAGATATGCCTGTACGAAAAATCACTTATGAACCGCAAAATTTTGCAGGACAAGAAAAAGGCGGAGAAGCGCAGAATAAAAAAGAGATAGAAAATGTCAATACATCAAATAGCTTTGAAGCTTACGGGAATACCGGCGGATCAGGAAATGTAGAATACCAGGAAAATACGGATGAACTAGGAAATGTAGGACATCAGGTAAATATGGATAGATCAGGAAATGCAGAATACCAGGAAAATGTGGATGGATCAAGAAATGTAGAATACCTAGAAAATGCGGATGAACCAGGAAATGCAGGATCCCAGGAAAATGTGGATAGATTAGGAAATGCAGGATACCTAGAAAATACGGATGAATCAGGAAATGCAGGATCCCAGGTAAATGTGGAGAAATCAGGAGATATGCCAGGAACAGGAACTGCGGATAGAGCAAGGCAAATGTCGAATCCAAGTAATGCAGGCAGAACAGGAAATCTGTCGAATCCGGGATATACAGACAGAACAGGAAACCTGTGGAATCCGGGAAATGCAGACAAAACAGGAAACCTGCCGGATCCGGACAATATAGACGGATCGAGAGATTTGCCAGATCCGATCAGCGCAGATATGGGAAGGATAATTGAAACGGGCAGTATAACGGCCTGGGGAAACGCCGGTAAAGCGGAAAATATGGAAGATTCAGGAAATAATTACAGGACACAAAATATGCCCGGCTCGGAGAATTTAGAGAAATCAGATTTGTCAGAAAACATGCAAAAAATTGACACATTTCAGAGTATAGGTATAGGATCCAGAGAAAAGAGCGGCGAAGCGGATGAGGAAAACAGTCATGTATCATGGGACACAAGCAGGATGGAAAGAATCAATCATTCCGGGGAAAAAATACAAACAGATCGTACACAAAAAGACACTGACGAATTACACAACAGAGAAAGTGAAATGAATACGTATGAAACAAGAAAAGAAATAAAATCGTGGAATATCGGTAATTCATGGAGAACGCAGAATCACAATACAGACAGATCAGAGCAGACAAACAGACAACCACAGACGATTATCATTACAGAAGAACTGCCCCGACAGACTCAGGCGGATGCTGCCGCGGTGACATACAATACACAGGAATACAGCGTGAAAGAGGACAAGTGGGAGCAGATTCTGGATACATATGAAAATATACATCCTTACGGGGATGAAAGAGTGTATGTCAAGCTGGAACCGAAGGATTTTGTAATTCTGCAGTCAAAGTACCAGCACCTTGTCAACAACAGTTTTCTGCTGCACGGGTTTTATAATTACCGGTATGTCATTTTGGGAAAAGAAGAAGATTACTATCTGGGTGTGCCGGGTGTGTTTTATGAGAGGGAAAAGATGGTGGCTCTGATGTTCGGATTTGAGGCCTTTGAATGTCCGGGCGGTACAGTGCGTGCCGGAGAATTTGGTTATTATCTCAGAAAAGTGGAATTGTAGAAAATTTCCGGAGATATTCTGATGTTGATATCATGCAAAAAGCCGCATAGAAAACGGTTTTTCGCGTGGAATGACATAAGTCTGGACGGTAATGGTTTTACATTTACCGTCAGGATATGATGTATCATATATTGTATCTAAAAAAGCGCACGAAAAACCGTGCGCTTTATGTCGAATTTAACCCATGTACGTTACCTTTACAGTTAACTCCGCCAGGCACCCTCACGGCACATGAGAGATTCTGCTTAGTGCTGCTGTGTTCCCACCCTGACACGGTTCACGGATTCCCATTGCGTAAGACCCAAACTTCAACGCCACTTATAAAGGGCAGCTACACAAGCGTACACCCTCGATAAAGCATCACCCCCACTAGAGCGGATTGTGGGTACAGGGCACCGCTAACGCCCCGGCTGCACGGTTTTATTAGTATACTGTGTTTTCTCACATTTGTCAATGGCGGCGGTGCGGATTTGCATTACACCGGTGTGTCTTACAGATTTTCGTTGTCGATCATCCGGTAGCCAATGCCGATTTCTGTAAAAATATATTGAGGATCGGCGGGATTTTGTTCCAGCTTTCTGCGGATATTCGCCATGTTGACACGCAGGATACGATTGTTGCTGTCTGCATAAGGCCCCCATACATGAGTGATCAGCGTATCATAGGTAATGACTTTTCCGGCATTGCGGGCAAGAAAGGTCAGAATCTTGTATTCAATCTGGGTAAAATGAATGATGCTGCCGTTTACGGTGACAATATGTTTTTCATAGTCGATCACAAGATCCCTGGCGGCATATCGGTTTTCGGCCGGTGCGGATGCATTGCCGGACAGTGTGGCGCGGCGGAGAGCGGTACGTATTCTGGCCATTAATTCGGATGTGCCAAAAGGCTTCGTGATATAGTCATCAGCCCCCGCGTCTAATGCCTCCACCTTTTCTTTTTCTTGTGTCCTTGCGGAAATAACAATAATGGGAATGTTGCTCCATGTTCTGATGTTCCGGATCACGTCGATACCGTCCATATCAGGAAGTCCGAGATCCAGAAGAACCAAATCGGGACAGGCGGAAGCAGCCAGGGACAGACCGCCTGCGGCATTTCCTGCAAAGCTGACTTTGTAGTCCTGAGTCCGCAGTGTGGTGGCAATAAAATTACAGATATTTTTTTCATCTTCGATCAGCAGTATTTCATGTTTTAGATTCATTTGTTGAACCCTCCGTTTTCTCTGAAACAGCCAGGCGGCAGCAATTCAGCCATATAAAAACCCGCCTGACAGTGGAGCGGCCGGCTGAAATGTTACGTCAGGACTATTCTTCTTTTGGCAATGAAAAGTAAAATTCGGCACCCTGTTCGTGATTCCTGGCGTTAATAGTTCCGTTATGGGCAGTGATGATTGTCTTGCAGATGGACAAACCGATGCCCATGCCCTTGTTGGAGTCCGAGTCGCTGTTTCCGATATAAGAATTGCCGTCAAATATATTTTTTAACCGTTCCGGATCAATACCGATCCCGTTGTCTTTTACATGAAAAGTCACACAGGCGGCATCGTCATCCACGTAACAAAGGATGGGTCGGCTGCTCTGAGAGTGGACGATGGCATTTTCCAGAAGATTGATCAATACCTGTTCAATTAAAATGGCATCCATCGGCAGAATCAGAGGCTCTTCCGGAACAGAGACGCTGACGGATGCCTCGGGAAGCCTTTTTTTCAGGCGCATCATTGCGGCGGAGACAATTTCTTCAACCGATTCGTCAGTCTTTTTGACGGTAGAGGACTGATTGTGGATGCGTGTGACGGAAAGCAGATTTTCTACCATATTTAAAAGCCAGTTGGCGTCCTCGTGAATGTGAGTCACGATGGCGCCTTTTTCCTCCTCTGAGAGAACATTACTGTTGTCCAGATAGGAAGAACTTGCGCCGATGATGCCTGTCAAAGGCGTCCGCAAATCATGGGATATTGCCCGAAGCAGATTAGCCCGCATCTTTTCCTTTTCCGTTTCGGATAAAAGCTTGTCCTTTTCGGCAATCATACGCGCCTGCTGTTTCATGCCTGTGGTCATGGTGCTCGTGAGCAGCGTTACGCCGAGCATTTCCAGAAAGGTGACTGGATATCCTGAAAGCGTAAAATTAAGTTCGAAATATGGATAAGTAAACAGGAAATTAAAGCAGACGACGGCAATCACGGAGGAAATAAGTCCCGGAAGATAACCGTCCGTATAGCGTGCAATGATAATCAGCGCAAGAATATATATGAGTGCGATATTGGCCGCATTTTGCGGAACGGTGTTTTCCGGCAGCAAGAATGCAAATATGGTGGCAATGGTCAGCCCGGCCAATATGACAATGCAGTTTCGGAACAGGGAATGGATCTGCAGCGATTGTATTTGAAAAAAGCGGTGTGTTCGTGAGTTGTTTTGCATAAAAATCTCCATTCTGCCGCCCGTAAACCGGCGGAACAAACAGTAATACAAGTCTTAATGTGCCTGCGTTCATTATATCCTTTTTCTTATAAAAGGAAAACAGAATGTGCGCTAAGAAGACGTTAAGATGAGGATAAGATTGTATCAAGAAAACGCTAAAGATATGCTAAAAAACCGATGATCCCCTGTGAAAGTAGATGTGTGTATGCTAGTATTTTCTTGAGAAGTCTACGGTGAGGAGGAAGTCGGGATGCAAATGGACGCGTGGTCTGTTTTTTCAATTGTGGTTGTTGTGGTTGGTTTTTTTGGTGGAATCTGGTATGAGCATAAATAGGACGGGAATATCCGGAAATGGAGGATGAGAGATGGGTATTGTGGAGTATATGGTCCTTGGGCTGGTATTTGTGGCGCTGGGCGGATGCCTGGTGTATTCTGTGATTGGCAATAGATAAGCCTGACGGTTAAAAGCGCTCGATACACAAACCGGTTCGCACGGAACGAACAGGTTGTGCGCACAACAATGTCTACGTGTCGCCTCATAAATGAAAGCAGACAATTACACAGGGTTAAAAGGGAATATAAAATAAAAACAAGTCGTGCAGGTTTGAAAAAACTTACACGACTTGTTTTATGGATTATTTAGGAGAAGTCGGCCAGCATCCGAGTATGCGAAGCAAATCACGAAAACGGGCTCCGATTGGATTGATGCTACATAACGCCAGTATCCGAGTTTGCGAAGCAAATCTCGTAAACGAGCTCCGCTCGGAAAGGTATTACATAGCGCCAGTATCCGAGTTTGCGAAGCAAATCTCGTAAACGAGCTTTGCTCGGAATGGTATTACATAGCGCCAGCATCCGAGTTTGCGAAGCAAATCTCGTAAACGAGCTTTGCTCGTTTTGTTACTGGTACATATTATATCCGAATCTTACCCGGCGGTAGAACTTCCATATGATTACAACAGGCAGGCTGATCATCAGATACGCTGTGCTGAGCACACCAGCCAGACCGCCGATTACACATACAATCATCATTCCAATATTCATGAAATCGTTCCCTCTCTTTCTGGTATTAATATCACTGTCCTTCGCTATTATAAGGAATGATACCGGGCCGGAAAATAGGGAACGGCTTTTCTTAACGTAAGTTAAACGAAAAGGAAACAATTTGTTAACACCAATTTAGCAGATTCTTAACGGGAGCGAAAACACGCTGGCCTGTTCATTTGCCATCGTGCGGTATAAGCTCTGCTTTATAAAATCAACCCGAAACAGATGGAAGATTCCCCAGGTTGTTGTTTTCAGAATCATCAGGCAGAGATTTTAAATATTCCTGATCTTTTCTGTGGGCGATACCGACACCTCTTATTTCACCTTCTTTCGCGAGGGCAACCCCTTCCTGCTTAGAAATGGTGGAACCGTCGGACAACTGATAACCGGTAATACGTCCGCTGTTTTTTACCAGACCGACGATTTCCTTTGCGTCACTTTTCGGGGTTGGAATATCGTCCAGTGTATTTCTTGCGAGAGCTTCTCCAAGCGTGTCTTTATCTATATCTTTCATAAGTTAATCCTCCTGCAGTCAAATAATTTTTTGTTAAAATTTTTATCACTATTGTTGTTATTTCTGATGGTAGTTTGTGCCGAAGGGTGAAATATATTCGAATTTTATGTAAATACCGTTTTCAGAAAGGTAAAAAACGGATGAAAGTTTATCTGAATTCTTGACTGTATTCACGATGATAATATAATATGAAGCATGTGATTAATTTTGCGAGAGGGAATTTATGGATAAAGGCGATGAAAGAAAGAAACAACTCTTACGGGTTGCACTGGATGTATTTATAGAAAAAGGCTACTACGGTACAAGCACCCGTGAAATTGCAAGACGGGCTGGTGTCAGTTCCGGTTTATTGTTTCACTATTTCAGCAATAAAGATAGTATTTATCTTGCACTGGTAAAGATTGGTGCCGAAGAAATGAAAATTGATACAGAAAAGGCAATGAACGCACCTTGTGAATACCTTTTTCAGACTATAAAGAATACGTTTGAACAGCTGGAAGACAATCCCTCTTTCGGGAAAATGTTTGTGTTTATGGATCATGTGCAGCATACAGCAGTTAATGAAAAGGAGATCACGCTGCTTTTGGAATCAACAGATATTTGTAAACAATGGATTCCTATTATTTTAGAGGGGCAACGACGCGGTGAGTTTCGTGAGGGAAATCCACATTCATTATGCGTCGCTGTTTTTGGTGCCATACAGGGAATTGCACAGGAAAAAGTCAGAATCCCCAACACACCGCTGCCAAAGGCAGACTGGCTTATGGATATGATGAAATAAGTTTTGGAGGATATTTGATGCTGCTTACATGCTCTTAGAAAGAACGTACATTAGGCTTTTACAGAAAGGCAGGGTATGACAGTGAAGACAAAACAGCATTTATCCAATAGATACAGTCCGGCAAAGGAAACGCATTGTTTGTATTCCGCAATGCAGAATTTAAACAGAGCAGCCATAAAGCATATTGCCTGTACAGTGAAAGCCGGGATGAACCTGCGGGATATCAAAGCGTTGTGTGAAGATTATCTGCTGAAAAATGGCGCGGATTCATTTTGGTATTGGGATGTTGGCGCTTTCATTTTTGCCGGAGATGAAACTGCGATATCCATATCGGGCAAGGATTACATGGCAGCGGATAGAACCGTGCAGGAAAATGATATTATCACGATTGATTTAAGTCCTCAAAAGAATAACATTTGGGGAGATTATGCAAGAACACTTGTAGTTGAAAATGGCGTTTTATGTGATGGAATTGACAGAGTAAAAAATGACGAGTGGCGGAGAGGTTTGCAGATGGAAGAATATCTGCATAAAACTCTAATTGATGTAGCAGTGCCGGATATGACATTTGAGGAATTATATTATTACATGAATGATTTGATTGCGAAAAAAGGATTTCTTAACCTGGATTTTCTTGGAAACCTTGGACATTCCATTGTGAAACATAAAAATGACAGAATATATATCGAAAGGGGAAACAACAAAAGATTATCAGATGTTGAAATGTTTACCTTTGAACCTCATATCAGTATTACTGATTCCAAATATGGATATAAGAGAGAAGATATCTATTATTTTGATAATGGCAAGTTAATAAAATTATAGTCCGCATGGAATTGCAAGAAACCAGATTGCAAGAAACACATTAAAAAACTATAGACAATCTTCCGGATTCCACTTATAATCATATAAGTACGGAGTTGTATCGAAGTGGTCATAACGGGGCGCACTCGAAATGCGTTAGCCCTCCGGGGCACGAGGGTTCGAATCCCTCCAACTCCGCTTTTAAGCCAGAGCGTTTGCTTTGGCTTTTTACGTAGTATGACACAAGGCGCAGGTTCTGCCGTTTTCAGAACCCATGGAGAGTATGAGTTATGACGCAGGATGAAAAATATATGAAGGAAGCCATCAGGCAGGCCCGAAAAGCATATGCACTGGGAGAAGTGCCGATCGGATGCGTGATTGTCTATCAGGAGCGGATCATCGGCAGAGGCTACAACCGGCGCAATACGGATAAAAACACGCTGGCACATGCTGAAATTACGGCGATCAACAAGGCAAGCAGGAAAATGGGGGACTGGCGTCTGGAAGACTGCACGTTGTACGTGACTCTGGAACCATGCCAGATGTGTGCCGGCGCTATCGTTCAGGCCCGCATCACGGAAGTAGTCATGGGGAGCATGAACCCCAAGGCAGGCTGCGGCGGGTCCATTCTGAACATTCTGGAAATGCCTGAATTTAACCATCAGGTACAAGTCCGCAGAGGCATTCTTGCCGAAGAATGCACCCAGATGCTGACCGATTTTTTTAAAGAATTACGTATACGCAACCGGCAGGAAAAAGAGCTGCGCAGATTACAGCAGGCAGACCACGATCCCGCAGCCGCAGCCGCGTTCTTAAAAGAAGAAAATATTGTGAATCACCGTCAAATGGGGTATAATGTTCACGACAGCAATGAGCAGTAAACCCATATAACATTTCAAGGAGGAAAAGCGATGAAGAGAATAGGTTTATTGACCAGCGGCGGAGACTGCCAGGCGCTGAACGCAGCAATGCGCGGCGTAGTGAAATGTTTATCCTGCAGCGGGGAAGACGTAGAGATCTACGGTTTTCTGGACGGCTACAAGGGATTGATCTATGGAGACTTCCGTATGCTGACAGGGCATGATTTTGCAGGAATTCTGACGAAGGGCGGTACGATCCTCGGCAGTTCCAGAACACCTTTTAAGCTGATGCGTGAGCCGGATGAGAACGGTCTCGATAAAGTGGAAGCGATGAAACAGAATTATTATAAGCTGAAATTAGACTGCATGGTGATCCTGGGCGGCAACGGCACGCATAAGACGGCGAACCTGCTTCGTGAAGAAGGGATTAACGTAATTACTCTTCCGAAGACGATTGACAATGATCTCTGGGGTACTGATATGACTTTCGGCTTCCAGAGTGCAGTGAATATTGCAACGGATTGTATTGACTGCATCCATACCACGGCTTCTTCCCACGGCCGTATCTTCATCGTGGAGGTTATGGGACACAAAGTTGGATGGCTTACGCTGAATGCCGGAATGGCCGGCGGCGCAGACATCATTCTGATCCCTGAGATTCCTTATGATATTGATAAAGTACTCAAGGCCATTAATGAGCGTGAGGCAAGAGGCTCCAGATTTACTATAATGGCGGTGGCGGAAGGTGCGATCTCCAAGGAGGATGCAAAGCTTTCCAAGAAAGAATATAAAGAGAAAATGAAAAATTATCCTTATCCTTCTGTTTCTTATGAGATTGCAGATAAGATTCAGAAGAAGAGCGGCAAGGAAGTGCGTGTTACCGTTCCGGGTCATACCCAGCGCGGCGGCAGTCCCTGTCCTTATGACCGTGTATTTGCCACAAGGCTGGGTGCAGAAGCGGGCAAGCTGATTCTCCAGGGTGAATACGGATTTATGGTAGGATATAAGAACAGAGAGATCGTCAGAGTGCCCCTTGAGGAAGTGGCAGGCAAGCTGAAGATGGTTTCTCCGGATGCGACGATTGTCAGAGAAGCCAAAATGGTCGGCATCAGCTTCGGCGATTAGCATTCAGACCGTTCAGGCGGCAGGCGCATGTATTTTGAACAGTGCCGGAAAGCTGTACGGTAAAATGATCACAGGAAAGGCAAGGAACAGTAATGTCCTATACAGCGCTTTATCGTAAGTTCCGTCCGGATTGTTTTGAAGATGTAAAGGGACAGGAGCATATTGTCACGACATTACAGAATCAAATAAAGGCGAACCGGATCGGCCACGCATATCTTTTTTGCGGAACCCGTGGAACGGGTAAGACGACCATCGCCAAAATTTTTGCGAAGGCAGTGAATTGTGAACATCCCGCGGGGGGAAGCCCCTGCGGGGAATGTGATACCTGCAGAGCTATTTCTGCGGGAGCGAGCATGAACGTGATCGAGATCGATGCTGCATCCAACAATGGTGTGGATAATATCCGTGAGATTGTGGATGAGGTATCTTATTCTCCGGCAGAAGGCAAATACAAGGTTTATATTATTGATGAGGTTCATATGCTTTCCATAGGGGCCTTCAATGCACTTTTAAAGACGCTGGAAGAACCGCCGTCCTATGTGATTTTTATCCTGGCGACAACGGAAGTACACAAGATTCCAATCACAATTTTGTCCCGGTGCCAGCGTTATGATTTCAGGCGGATCACCATTGATACCATTACGGCAAGACTTCAGGAACTGATGGAGGCGGAACAGATTCAGGTTGAGGAAAAGGCGCTCCGCTATGTGGCAAAAGCAGCGGACGGGTCTATGAGAGATGCCCTTAGTCTGCTGGATCAGTGCATTGCGTTTCATTTCGGGCAGGAACTGACTTATGACAAGGTGCTCGATGTGCTGGGGGCAGTGGATACGGAGGTTTTCGGCAGACTGCTGCGTCATGTACTGAACCGGGATGTGGCCGGGTGCATCGGTCTTTTGGAAGAAATTGTGATGCAAGGACGTGAACTGACACAGTTCGTTGCAGATTTTACCTGGTATTTACGAAATCTTCTGCTGGTAAAATCTTCTGATGATATAGAAGATGTGATTGACGTGTCGTCGGATAATCTTGTGCGTTTGAAAGAGGAAGCCGGCATGACACAGACGGATGCCATTATGCGTTATATCCGCATTTTTTCTGAACTGTCGGGACAGGTAAAATATGCGGCACAGAAGCGCATTCTGATTGAAATTGCGTTGATCAAGCTTTGCCGTCCGGATATGGAAAAAGATTTTGACTCGGTAGTGGAGCGTGTCCGGGCAGTGGAGGAAAAGCTTGAAAACGGAATCGCAGTGATGCCGGCCGGGGGTTCGGAGGCATATTCGGAGAACGGGCGGCCGGCTGCTGCTGTGCCGAAAGAGCGTCCGCAGCTTCCCAAGGCGATACCGGAAGACGTACAGGCGGTAGTGGATCGGTGGACCGCTATCGTGGGGCAGACTTCCATGCCTATGAAGCAGTATCTGAGAGGTGCCGGACTCAGCCTTGGCGGAGACAATAAGCTGATGATCGTGGTGGAAGACGGTCTTGCATCAGACTATTTTTTAAAACAGGAAGGGCATAAAGAGCAGCTTGTGCAGATGTTGTCTGAGGCTGTGGGAAAAGAAATTGACGTGACCATACAGAGTGTGCCCGACCGGAATGTTTTTGCACAGAATTATGTAGATCTGAGCCAGATGATCCACATGGATATCGAGGTGGAAGACGAGGAATAATTGCAGGTATGACGGAGTGAATGGAAGCTGTGAAGTAACAGTTCAGCCTGGCACTAAGACAGTACACAGCAGAACATTGACAGAATAGAAAAAAGGAGCAGGAAAATATTATGGCAAAGCGTGGAGGATTCCCGGGCGGCGGTATGCCGGGCAACATGAGTAATCTGATGAAACAGGCACAGCGGATGCAGCGGCAGATGGAGGAGAGCCAGAAGGAATTAGAGTCTAAAGAATTTGTGGCGAAGGCCGGAGGCGGTGCGGTAGAAGTGACCGTTACAGGAAAAAAAGAGATTACCAAAGTGAAACTGTCGGAAGAGGTAGTGGATCCCGATGATATCGAGATGCTGGAGGATCTGGTAATGGCAGCGGCCAATGAGGCACTGCGCATGGCGGAGGATGCAAATGCCGAGATCATGAATAAGATGACAGGCGGCCTTGGCGGAGGATTTCCGTTCTGATGGAACTGTACAGCGGCCATATCAATAAGTTAATAGAAGAACTGGCGGGTCTGCCGGGTATCGGCTCCAAGTCTGCCCAGAGGCTCGCTTTTCATTTGATTAATATGCCCAGGGCACGGGTGGAGCGTCTTGCCCATGCCATTGTGGATGCAAAGGAAAATGTGCGGTATTGTCAGGAATGTTATACACTGACAGACCGGGATCAGTGTCCTGTCTGTGCCAACGGCAAAAGAGATCACAGTACTATCATGGTGGTTGAAAATGCCAGAGACCTGGCTGCATATGAAAAAACCGGGAAGTATGAGGGCGTTTATCATGTGCTTCACGGAGCGATTTCTCCCATGCTCGGCATCGGCCCTAATGATATTAAGCTCAAGGAACTGATGCAGCGCCTTGAGGGGGATGTGAAGGAAGTGATCATTGCCACAAATTCCAGCTTAGAGGGCGAGACGACGGCAATGTATATCAGCAAACTGATCAAACCTACAGGGATCAGGGTGACGAGAATTGCCAGTGGAGTACCGGTGGGCGGTGATCTGGAATATATTGATGAAGTTACGCTCCTGCGTGCGCTGGAGGGCAGAGTGGAACTTTGAATCAGATTGCCGGGCATTCTCCCGGACAAGCTTTTACTTAAGAACGAAAAGCGAAATTTTGAATGTCGTTAACGATAAACGGAAAATGGTATATGGATGAATGGAGGCAGATATGGGGGTAGTGAAAGAAAAGTTCGGAACCACAAGAGACGGCAGGGATGTTTATGCGTATACCCTGTCCAATAAGAACGGAATGCAGGCGAAGGTTATCAGCTTCGGGGCAAATCTGGTGAGCCTTCTTGTGCCTGACGGAAAAGGCAGTCTGGAAGACATTGTACTGGGGTATGATAATCTGGAAAGCTATTATGGCAACAGCAATTTTTTCGGGGCGACTATCGGTCCGAATGCGAATAGAACCGCCGGTGCGTGCTTTGAGATCAACGGCACAACATATCATATGGATGCCAATGACGGGGCAAATAACCTCCACAGCCATATGGAGGAAGGATATCATAAGCGTCTTTGGGATGTGGCTGAGGGAACGGACAGCATCACTTTGACTGTGGAAGGCCGGGATGGGGAAATGGGATTTCCGGGCAATAAGAAAATATCCATGACTTATAGTCTGTCTGAGGACAATGCCTTGAAATTAAGCTATCATGCGGTTTCTGATGCGGATACCCTTATCAATCTGACAAATCATACTTATTTTAATTTTTCAGGGCACAAGGCGGGAAAGATTGAGAATCATCTTCTTAAAATCAATGCATCTTGTTTTACGCCTGTGATTCCCGGTTCCATTCCTACAGGAGAGATCCTTCCGGTGGAAGGCACACCGATGGATTTCACGCAGATGAAGCCCATTGGAAAAGACATTAATGCTGATTTTGAGCAGTTAAAGCTGGGATTGGGATATGATCATAACTTTGTGATTGATGGAGCAGATGGAACGCTCCGGGAAATTGCGGAAGCGGAAGACCCCGCAAGCGGAAGAAAAATGAAAGTGTTCACTAACCTGCCGGGGGTACAGTTCTATGCAGGCAACTGTATCGGACAGGAAAAAGGCAAAGACGGTGCGGTTTACGGACCGCGCAGCGGTTTTTGCCTGGAAACACAGTATTTTCCGGATAACATTCACCATCCGGATTTCCAGCAGGCCGTATTCGGCCCCGGACGGGATTACGATTCCGTGACGGTTTATCAGTTTCTGTAGAAGACCAGTTTACAATACAGGGTGCAGATGCGGTACGGCGTCGGCATCCTGTTCTGTTTTTCATTTCATATATACTTGTTCCGGATAGAGGAAATTGTAACAGTTCAGCCTTCGGCTTCACTGTCACGTCTGATGCACACAAAATGCTCCAAAGTCACATTTTGGCGCTTGCATAACTCGCAAAATCGCATACAGAGCGATTTTACTTGCGG
>CAJUJP010000041.1:22421-30259 GCA_910586615.1 uncultured Lachnospiraceae bacterium | reverse complement strand
GCCTATGCAAAGTTGACAGAGTACCTTTTGACACCCTAATCGGTATAGGAAATTCCTACGCTTATCCGAGTTTGCGAAGCAAACTCGCAAAGTTAATTTGCGAAGCAAATTTACTTTTGTATAGGAAATCCCCCCCGCTTATCCGAGTCCGCGAAGCGGATCTCGTAAAGTTATTTGCGATGGTATAGGAAGTTTCTACGCTTATCCGAGTTTGCGAAGCAAATTTACTTTTATCATAGCACAGCAATCTTTATTTATCCTCTAAAAAGTGTGTTTTATTTTTGCACATTTCTAATTTGTACACACCGGCCGGAGAAAACAGGGTTTTTATCTCTAAAAAAGTTTCTCTGTTTTTAGAGATTATTTAGAGGAAAGGTTGTTATGATGAGAATTGTAAAAGGGGATGAAGCTTTGAAAGGCGCCGAAAAAGCAGAGTTATCTCAGAGTAACCGTCGTCAGTGCAGTTGCTGAATCGGTTTTAGAGGTAAATCACTTCCCGGGAATAAAGCAAGAATATATAAGTTAAGGATGGACGGAAAATGAACAGGAGCAGACATGATATATGTAGAAAAAGAAAAGGCAAAAGATTTTTAGCCGGTGTATTGGCCTTTATGATGGCAGCTGCGCTTCTGGGAGGCTGCGGAAATAGTGAAACACCGGACGGCAATATACCGGACGGCCGGATAGAAGATAATGGGAACGGTTCCGGGAACGAACAGACACCGGATCAGACAGACGGAATACCGACGGGAAGATATATGGAAGAAGTGACAGATATGTCGGAAAGCTTGTCCGGCTACCGGAATGGAATATACAGGCTTTCTGACGGCGGGCTTGTAATTACTGATCCGGAGAAACATATGCTGGTATCTAAGGATGACGGGATCTCCTGGGAGCAGAACAGGCAGGACTGGCTGGCTGTGATTTTACGGGATGCGGGATTTGTTTCCGAATATGATGTGGGAACGGAAGGCAGTGTGGGAGTCGTTTATATGAAGCAGCCCGCTGGCGGTGGTAAGGCGGCAGGAGACGGACGAAACGGCGACGGTGACAGCGAAAATGACAGTGAAGAAGGCAGCGGACAGGATCAAATCGAAGAAACTGGCAGTACAGCGGGTGAAGAAGCCCCGGATGAAGCAGGAGAAAATAACGGGACGACAGACCAGGCTGAAGACGGTGACGAGGGCGCAGACATTTGGACGGAGGTGCAGTCTGCAGCGTTGGTAGTGCGGCCGGACGGCACCCGGATTGATGTCACAATGCCGGAGCAGGATGTTTTTCCTTCCCATATCTGGATCAAGGATGATGGCAGAATTTTTCTGGGCACGGATGGAGTTGATCTGTATGAAGTGGCTGAGGATGGCACCTGTGAACTGTATCTGAGTCTGGATGACAGTCCGCAGATTATAAAATTCGTGGAAAACCGCATGGTTATTGACGGATATAACTTTGAGGAACTTCTCATTTATGATATGGATGAAAAATCTTATATGGAAGACGATGCACTGACAGACTTTTTTCACGAGAATTACAGTGACAGGAGCTTTAACGGCGGCAGTTTTTATGATTTGTTCTTTTTTCCCGGAGAGGAAGGGGTATTGTATCTGGCGGCGGAGAACGGGCTGTACCGGCATGTATTGGGCGGCGGTGCCATTGAACGGGTGATTGACGGTAATCTTACCACATTTGGTAATCCGGCCTATAATTTGATCAGTATGACACAGTCAAAAGACAATGATTTTATAGCGATATTTACGGATGGGAGGTTTGTACGGTTTGTTTATGATCCTGATGTGCCCACTGTGCCTTCAGAAAGGATCAAAGCATACAGCTTAAAAGAAAACAACGCATTACGGCAGGCCATTAGTCTTTATCAGACGGCAAATCCTGATGTTTATGTGGAATATGTGATCGGCATGGGTGAAAATAATGCTGTTACGAAGGAAGATGCCATCAAGAAACTGAACACAGAGATTATGGCAGGCAACGGGCCGGATCTGCTGATTCTGGATGATCTGCCGATGGAGTCTTATATAGAAAAAGGACTGTTGCAGGATTTGAGTCCGCTTATGGGCAGTCTTACCGGTGAGGAAGCGCTTTTTGATAATATCGTGGATTCCTTTAGAAAAGAGGATAAGGTGTATATGGTTCCCTGTGATATCAATTTGCCCGTATTGCTGGGTAGAGAGCAGGATATTGCGGATACGGAAAATCTGGAAGAAATTGCGGACTGCGTGGAAAAGATCAGGCAGGAGCAGCCCGGAAAGGATATTTTCCGTTCCTCTTCCCCGAAAGGAATCATGAAACGGTTTACGCCTGTCTGTGCACCTGCATGGACCACGGCGGACGGCGCGGTGGACAGGGAAGCGGTTTCGGAATTCCTGACCCATACGAAGCGGATTTATGATGCACAGATGGATGGGCTGCCGGAAGAAGTGCTTAGCATGCATGAGGAGGATCAGCAGTATTGGATGACTTATTATGGTGTCGGGCAGGAGGATTACGATTATTATGTTTACGGTGTCGATGAGTTGGAATACATGGTCGGGTATAAGCAGCTGATGCTGGGAAGTGTGGGGTATCCGTATGCATATGCAGAACTGACCTCTGTGCCGAAGGCGGAAGGGTTCGGCGATCGTGTATGGAAACCTTTTGACGGACAGAGCAGCAATGTATTTTATGCGGATACGCTGGCGGGCATCAATGCCGCGTCGCAGAATATGGCATATGCGGAAGGTCTGTTTAAGACGCTGATCGGTGTAGATAAAGTATCAGGAAACGGATTTCCTTTGAACAGGGAGGCATTTGAAAAATCTCTGTACCCGAATGATTTTGTGTCAGAGTTCACTGTCTATTCAGGAATCGGGTATGGTTATGAAGATGGACGGTTTTTTGGATTTGATGTTTACTGGTTTGGCAAGAAGCTTGCGGATCAGCTTCGAGACTGGATGGGGACAGTCAATACACCCTATATCGGAAATGATCTGTTAGAGGAAGCTGTTTACGCTGCGGGGGCGGATTATTTTGAAGGACAGATCAGTCTCGAGGAAGCGGTGGCAGAAGTGGAGAAGAGCATGGCGATTTATATGGCCGAATAACAAGACATGAAGTTATACTAAGGCACCAAAAGACGGTGCCTAAGTATAACTAAGTCATGTCTGAGAGAATGCAAAGAGCATGCATTCTCTGTGGGCTGAGGATTAGGCCAGGACACCAGAGGACGGTGCCTAAGTATAACTAAGTCATGTCTGGAAGAATGAAAAAGGAGAGCATTCTTCCGGGGTTGAGGAAAAAGGATGGGGCTATTCTAAGCCTGCAAAATACGCAGTCTAAGTATAACTAAATTATCTCTCGGAGAATGCGGAAAAGCACGCATTCTCCGCAAGTTGAGGATAAGAGAAGAAGTTAAGCCAGGACACCAGAGGACGGTGCCTAAGTATAACTAAGCCATGTCTGGAAGAATGCAAAAGGCGTGCATTCTTCCGGGGTTGAGGAAAAAGGATGGGGCTATTCTAAGCCTGTAAAATATGCAGTCTAAGAACAACTAAATCATCTTTGAGAGAATAAGAGATGAAGATATACTAAGCCTGCAGAATACGCAGTCTAAGTATAACTAAATCATCTCTCGGAGAATGTGGAAAAGCACGCATTCTTCCGGGGTTGAGAAAAAGAGATGAAGATTTGAATTGTATGTGGAAAACAGAAGGGCAGATGTAAACAGGAGCGAGGGATTGTGGTATGGTGGGCGAGAAGGTTTCGGGAGCAAAATACGGTCTGGTGAAGTCGGGAAAGCGAATGCTGGCGGCGCTGTTTTCTGCGGTTATGCTGGCAAGTACGGTCAGTGGCTGCGGCACGACAGCAGATGGAATGCCGGGTGATTCCGGTGACGGCGCGCTGAATCAAAGCGGTCAGACCGGAGAGAAAGCCGGGCAGTCGTGGCCGGCGGATACGCCTTTGGGACGTTATGTGGAAGAAACCCCGAAATCTGCCTGACGGGTTTGTAGTGTCCGGTGTGTATGACAGGATTCACAAGCTGGAGGACGGCAGTCTGATCATTACGGAGGGGGACGGCTTCATGCTGGTCTCTAAGGATAACGGCAAGAACTGGAAAGAAGATAAGAGATCCTGGCGTACCCGGTTAAAAGAAGAGGGAAAATATATTATGAGTACGGCCATCGGTTCCGACAATACGGTGGCGGTGGTCTGGACAGAACTGCTGGAGGATGATGTACAGGATGAGGCGGCTGACAGCGGCAAAAATGACCGTGACGGAGAAGTTGATGGAACGGGAGGCGAAGACGGCAGCGAATCAGAGGCAGCAGAAGGCGGAGAGGACGGCGAGTCAGGAAAAGGGGAAGCGGGAGATGACAGCGAACTGGAGGAGACGGAAACTGGCGATAGCAGTGAACCGAAGGAAGCAGGAGGCAGAGACAGCGGTGAGTCAGAGGAGATAAACGGGGATAAAGACAGCAGCGAAGACAAAACTGTCGGTGCGGGAACAGCACCCGCAACCCTGGACACGAAGCTGCTGGTCGTAAAGCCGGACGGTACGGAGATTGCGGTTGAAGCAGCCGTGGAGGAAGATGACCGTTGGATCAATAGCGTATATATATCGGAAACCGGTAAAATTATCGTAGGCACGCTTGGTTCTAATCTGTATGAAGTGACGGAGGATTACAGCCTTAAAAAGTATCTGGCGGTGGCGGAAGGACGTCCGGAACTGATCCGGTTTCATCAGAATCTGATGTTCATGGACGGCTGGGGGTATAAGACACCGTTGATCTACGATATGGAGGCCGGCGAGTATCTGGAAGATCCGGTGTTGGAGGACTTTGTGGAGGAGAATTACAGTGACAGTTCCAGTGAGGGATTTTACGATATGTTCCTTTTTTCCGGCGGCGACGATATCCTGTATATTGCAGGCGACAAAGGACTGTACCGCCACGTGCTGGGCGGCGGTGCGGTGGAACAGGTCATAGACGGCAGCCTGAGCAGTTTTTCCAACCCGGCCGCTGATATTGCGGATATGGCAGTGCTGGAAGATAATGAGTTCCTGGCTGTTTTTACGAATGGAAAACTGGTGCGCTATGTGTATGATCCGGATATACCCACAGTGCCGGTCGGTCAGCTTAGAGTATACAGTCTGGAAGAAAGGCCGACTGCGAGACAGATCATCAATCTGTACCAGATGGCTCATCCGGCGGTTTACGTGGAATATGAGGTGGGTATGGGAGAGCGCAATTCTGTTACCAGAGAGGATGCGCTGAAAAGATTAAATACGCAGATTCTGGCAGGAGAAGGACCGGATGTCCTGATTCTGGATAATATGCCCATTGATTCTTATATTGAAAAAGGTCTGTTGGCGGACTTAAGTCCGCTGTTAAATGAAATGAGCGGTGAAAACGGGATTTTTGAAAATGTAAAAAACGCATTTATGACGGACGGACATATTTATACTGTTCCTTGTGAACTGCAGTTACCTTTTATTCTGGGCAGGGGCAAGGATACAGCGCAGATGAAAGACTTAGAGGGAATTGCCGATACAGTGGAAAACATGCGGAGAAGCAACCCAGGTAAAAATTTGCTGGAAATTGCTTCTGCCAAGGGAATTATGAGAATGTTTTCCTTGATATCAGCGCCGGCGTGGAGGACGGAGAGCGGTGAGATCGATTCGGAGGCGATCTCTGATTTCCTGATCCAGACAAAGCGGATCTATGACGCGCAGATGGACGGCCTTCCGGAAAGGGCGATAGAGGACTGGCAGGAGTTAAGCGATTATTATGTAGAGGATTTCGGTAAGCCCATTGAAGATACGGTGTATATCCGTACATACGCAGGAGAACTGCAGTTTATGGGGGATGTGCGGAAGTGTGCAATGGGTTCTCTGTCGAGTTGGTACGGATACTCCAGAGCTATTTCAGCCTGGACGACAGACGGTTTTGAAGACTGTGAGATCATTCCCATGAACGGGCAGTGTGAGAATGTGTTCTGGGCCAGAACCATGCTGGGAATCAACGCGGTTTCTGAAAATGCCGGCATGGCAGAGGATTTCCTGCGGACGGCACTCGATAAGGAGAACCAGATGGGTCTGCCGGGCGGTATGCCTGTCACGAGGGAAGGGCTTCTGGCAGATCTGGAAGGGAGTAAGAGCCGCAGCCAGAGCGGTATCTTTGGTTCTGTTGCCGCCAGCAACGCGGAGGGAACTTGTGTGAGCCTGACGATACGCTTCCCAGAGGACGATGAGGTAGAATTCCTGGTCAACTGGATCGAATCGGCGGATACTGTGTATATAGAGGACGCGGCATTTGAGGAAGCCGTGTATGAGGAGGGCGTTGCTTATATAAACGAGGAGAAGAGTCTGGAAAGCGCTGTGGACGGGATTGAGAAGAAGCTGGCGATTTATCTGGCCGAATAACAAAAGATGAAGAAGTTCTAAGACTGCAAAATACGCAGCCTAAGAACATCTAAGTCATCTTTGAGAGAATGCGAAAAGCACGCATTCTCTGCAGGTTGAGGATAAGAGATGAAGATATACTTAGACAGCAGAATACGCAGTCTAAGTATAACTAAATCATCTCTTGGAGAATGCGGAAAAGCATGCATTCTCCGCAAGTTGAGTATTAGAGATGAAGTTAAGCCAGAACACCAAAGTACGGTGCCCAAGTATAACTAAGTCATGTTCGGGGCTGAGAAAAAAGGATGGGGATGTTCTAAGACAGCAAAATACGCAGTCTAAGAACAACTAGATCATCTTTGGGGCTAGACATGAAACAGGATCTGAAGGAGTGAGGAAATTGATTGATTTGAAGAAGGGTTTGCGTTTGGAAGACGAGCTTGGATTTGGGGAAGGGCTTGCGGTAGAGGATGATGACGGGGACAGAGTGCCGGGACCGGGTAAATTGTTGAAAAATATGCTGGCAAAAAAGCGTGTACCAGCGAAGAATCAGCGCTCATCAGTGAAAAAGCGCAAGGACACGAGAGCTTTTTTCCTGTTTATCGCGCCCAGTCTGCTGGGAGTGCTGGTGTTTGTGCTGCTGCCGTTTCTGGATGTGTTCGGGCGGTCTTTTCGGACGGTAGTGACGAGTAAGTTTGTGGGATTCCAGAATTACGCAACGATCTTTGCAAATCAGGCATTCCGGCTGGCGGTCAGAAATACGGTGCGGTTTACACTTGTCTGTATTCCTCTGCTGGTGGTGATCGGTCTGATGATTGCACTGCCGGTGAGCAAACTGAAGAGTGCGGGAACGATTAAGTCGCTCTATTTGTTTCCGATGGCTATGCCCACAGCAACAATCGTCATTGTATGGAAGATGGCTTTCTATAAACAGGGTTTTCTGAATCTTGCGTTGACCCGGCTGGGTGAACTGACCGGACTGTGGGGAGAGATTCATACGGATTATCTGGGAACGGAGGCGGCATTCTGGGTTCTGGTGTTCAGTTACATCTGGAAAAATGCGGGATACACGATTGTGCTCTGGCTGGCCGGAATCCTGGGGATTCCCAATGAGCTTCTGGAAGCGGCACGGGTGGACGGCGCCACGGAGCGGCAGTGTTTTTTCAGGATCATTCTGCCGAATCTGAAGGGAAGCCTGTATACGATCGTGATTCTATCCTTCCTGAATTCGTTTAAGATCTACAGGGAGGCATATCTGGTGGCGGGTGCGTATCCGCAGCAGGATATGTATCTGCTGCAGCATTTGTTTAATAACTGGTTCGTCAATCTGGATTTTGATAAGATGGCGGCCGCGGCAGTGTGCGTGGGCGGATTCCTGTTTGTGGTGATTATGCTGTTGCAGCGGATGTGGGACAATAAGACGTGAAGAAGAGATGAAGTTATG
>CAJUJP010000041.1:0-22321 GCA_910586615.1 uncultured Lachnospiraceae bacterium | reverse complement strand
CTAAGGCTGTAAAGAACACAGCCTAAGAATAACTAAATCATCTCTAAGAGAATGCAAAGAGCGTGCATTCTCCGAGGGCTGAGAAGAAGACGTGAAGAAGAGATGAAGTTATGCTAAGGCTGTAAAGAACACAGCCTAAGAATAACTAAATCATCTCTAAGAGAATGCGAAGAACATGCATTCTCTGTAGAAAAAGAAATGAATACGGAAAAGAGGTTCTGTTATATGGGTTTACATAACTTAAAAATAAGCGGGAAGGACATCAAAAGAGGCATTACGGTTCTGCTGATCATGATTCCGACGCTGCTGGTGTGTCTGCCGATTATCCTGCTGGTGACGGGATCGGTGATGAGCAATGGGGAACTGCGGCAGCATTTGTCGCCGGTTTTTTCGGATGCTATGGAATATATCAGCTGGAAGATCGTGCCGGATTATCCTACGTTTGAAAATTACGGGAAATTGCTTTTTATGACGCCGCAATTCTTTGTTTTGTTCTGGAACTCTATCAAGATGGTAGGGTGTATCCTGTTAGGACAGCTTTTGATCGGGGTTCCGGCGGCGTGGGCTTTTGCGGTTTATCAGGTGAAGGGAAGCCGGGCGCTTTTTGCACTTTATGTAGTGCTTATGCTTCTGCCGTTTCAGGTGACGATGCTTTCCAGTTATCTGGTGCTGAATAAACTGGGAATGCTTAACACGCAGCCGGCGGTGATTCTGCCTGCGGTCTTTTCCACGTTTCCGGTGTTTCTTACCTATGGTGGTTTCCGCTGCATTCCCTTGCAGCTTTTGGAGGCGGCGCGGATTGATGGAGCGGGGGAAGTGCGTATCTTTTGTAAAATAGGGCTTCCACTCGGAAAGAGCGGGTTATTGTCTGCCATGGTGTTAGGGTTTTTAGAGTACTGGAATATGATGGAACAGCCGATGGCGTTTCTGGAAGATAAGGCGCTGTGGCCGCTGTCGCTGTATCTGCCGGAGATCACATGGGCGCAGGCGGGATACGCGTTTACGACTTCGATCATTACTTTGATTCCTGCGGTGTTTGTCTTTGTGTGGGGACAGGATTATCTGGAGCAGGGAATTATTTTTTCGGGGTTAAAAGAATAGGTTGAAAAATCATTCACAGCGTGAAAAAAACATTCACGCGGAAGAACTGTCTGCAGAGCGCATTTGCTGCAGGAAGCATTCTTCCCTGAAATCTGGTGGTTACGCGAAGTGGGATCAGTATAATAGGAACGGAGGAGAGTACGTTGGAAGGTAACAGGAAAAAGAAAATTGTGACAGGTTTTTGTGTGTTTATGGTATTTATGTGGTTGTGCACGGTCATATCCAAGAGCATATATGCCTCGCAGCTTCCGATCGTGTCTACGGAATCGGTTGAAAAGAAGTATGTGGAACACATCGTAAATGTGGACGGCATTGTCGTGGCGGGAGATAAGAATCCTGTGACGGCGCTTGGCGGTCTGCGGGTCGATAAGCTTGCGGTGCAGGTGGGCGACCAGGTGGAAGAGGGTGATGTGCTTTTTACGATAGACATGGAAGACCTGACGGCTATCATAGATGAGAAACAGACGGCGGTTTCCAAACTGCAGACCCAGATCAATACCATGGTGGAAAATGAGGAACTGGCGAGACAGAAGAGAGAACTGGACGAGAAACGCGCCAGAGAAGATTACGATGCGCTGGCGAGACGGGAAGACACGCTGGTGGGCAGAGGTGCGGAGGAAATCAATCAGGCGGAGAAGGATATAGAGAACCATGCCGGTGATGAGGAAGCGCTGAAAGACGCACTGCAGGCAGCCGCCTATGCGGAAGCAGATGCCAGATGGCAGAGAGAGACAAACATGAAAGAGGCAACCAGAAAGGTGGAGGATATCACAGCACCGGAAAGTGCCGATTCTACGCTGGCGGTAAACCGTCTGGAACTTGCGGACCTGCAGGATGATTTGGCGCTTTTTCAGGCAGTAAAGGATGCGGAAGGCCAGATCAGGGCAGAGCACGGCGGTCTGGTGACAGATATCTATATCAGCGTCGGCGGCAGAACTTCCGATTCGGCTGTCATGCTGCTTTCTGATGATTCCGTGCCCTGTCAGTTTAAAACTGTACTCACACAGGAGCAGAAAAAGTATGTGGGGCTGAATGACACGGTGTCCCTCAAACTGGACGGAAGCAGCAGAGAGAAAGAAGTGACGGTGGACTATCTGTCCGAGAGCAGCGCTATGCCCGGAAGTTATGAAGTTTATATTGATCTTCCGGAGGGAACCGGGGTGCCCGGCATGTCAGGCATGATGAGCCACGCGGAGTCGGGGGAGAAACATTCCTGCTGTGTTACACCGGCGGCTGTGTACGAGGAAGGTGCGAAGAGTTACGTCTATGTGGTCAGGGAGCGGGACGGTATTCTCGGACAGGAGTATTACGCCGAGCAGGTTAATGTGAGAATACTCGATAAAAATGAAAGCTGGGTTGCGGTAGAAGGTGCGCTGGATCAGGACAGTGTCATTATTGCTTCTTCCACCAGAGAGTTGAAGAACGGAGAGGTGATCAGGCTGTCGGAGGAGTAGGCATGTTTGGAAGAAATTCATTTTGAAGGTGTAAGATATAGCTGGTAATCTTGTACATTGCCGGCTATATCTATGTTCTCTGGTTATTTAAAATTGAATTGGAGTATCGACAATAAGACTTAATTTGGTTATGATAGATTTAGTCAGAACTATTTTGCGATATGCAATAGAAAAATATGGGGGACAAAAGAATGGCGTTTGATGTGCTTGATCGAAATATTTCAGAATTATTTAAAAATGATGATACTTTTTCTATTCCAAGATACCAGAGGAATTATGTTTGGAAAGAACTAAACTGGTCTCAGTTAATGAAAGATATAAGATATTGTGCAGAGGTTACTCCAGATTGGAGCCATTTTATTGGCAGTATGGTTTTTGAAAGAAAACAAAAGAATGGCGGTATAGTGGATATTATTGACGGGCAGCAAAGAATTATAACTCTTCAAATAGTGATTTTTGCCATGATATATTGCTATAGAGGTATCAAAAAGAAAACGTCTGATTTGGATATTGTTAGAAAATGTGATTTAAATATTGCTTATTTACAGGATTTCATCGTGAATAGAACATTAGGAAAATCGGAATCGATAAAGGTAGAAAATGGTTATCAAGAATATACTGAGCTTAATCAATGTTTTATGGAATTAAATGAAGAGGAATTGCAAAAATATGATAATTTAATAGAACAGAATAAGAAAGATAAAAGTATTATTTTGGAGGCTTTCAAATTTTTTACCAGGGATTTTGCTGTATTGGATTTTGAAGGATTGTTATTACTGACAAACCAATTTTTAAAAACACGTGTGGTAACAATCTCTTCTATGCAGGAAGAGGAAGTGTATAATATATTTGAGATTTTAAATGCACGTGGCATTAAATTAAAGCAGATTGAATTGTTAAAAAACTATTTGTTTAAATATTTGCAACCCAAATCACAATTAGATACATATAAAAATAAATGGGCGGATTTAGAACAATTATTGGAAGGAATAGATTTAGACGTATATTATTTGCATTTTTTCCGTTGTTGGTATTATGAATACAAGATTAAAAAGGAGCGTTTGTTTGAGGTTACAAAAGAGCAGCTTCGAAAAGAAAATGCTATCAGTTTACGATCTTTTTTTGACTTCTTTATTGATTGTGGACAATATTATCGTGATATATTTGATGCAAAAGGAAATTTAACAGAAGTAGAAGTGTATGAATATTTTAAACTTAAGGGTAACATTCAGGTAAGATCAGTATTTTTGGCATTAAAGATAAAAAATGTACAAAGGATTCTTACAGATACATTATATGAGAAGCTATTGATATTGATTCGGAATTTTTATGTAATCTTTAATTTAGATCATGGGACAAGTAATAATATAGATAACGACGTGTATATAATGTCAAATGAAATATATAGAGCAGGTGATGAGCATAAAATTCAATATGAAATATACAAATTTTTGAAAAAGTATTCTACATATTTTACAAAAGACAATGTTTTAGACAATGGATTCAAAAATATTATCTACTCTAATAAGTCGGCCAGAAAAAACGCCTCATCAAAATTATTGGTATATTTACTTAAACCGTTGTTTTTAGAAGAGGAGAAAAACAAATTTTCCAAATATAATTTTGCCGATTTTAATATTGAGCATATATTGAATGATGATGCAAAGGGGGATAACCGGTATTGTTTGGGAAATTTATTGCTATGTCCAAATCAAATAAATGATGCAATGAAAAATAAGCCGTATACTGAAAAACGCGAGTATCTGCTTGCAAGCGGGATTCCTTATTTGACTGTGTTTGCTGAGAAGTATGAAAATTTTGATGAAGAAAGTATAGAGGAAAGAACAAAGGAGATTGTAGGAAAATTAAAAAGCTTATATTTAATTTCGATGGAAGATGTGGAGAAACAATATTTGAAATTACAGGGATATTTTGAACTTAAAAAACAATTGATTATTGCTTTTGGAAAAGAGAGCGATTATGTTAATGAACTTACAATCAGAGGAATCGATAAATTTATACAGTATATTTATAAAAATGGTGCTTTACCAGGTCATGATAAAAAAGAGATTGAAAAGTATATTAAAATGCAAGTTGAAAGTATGGTATTATTGACGGACAATACATAATGTGTCCCAATAATTGGACATATGCTCTGATATTTTTCATTGAATATGAAATGAGCTTATAAAAATTCATCTGTTTCACGTAAAAGAAACTGCATAATGAATCGTAAAATCAATTGCCTTATTGATATACGCAATATATAAACTGAGACATTTCTTCCCGATTTATATAATATATATTCGGAGATTTGCTCAATTCTGTGTTTAAATTATATTAACAGTATAGCTGAAATAGATGTAGAACTGTGTTGTATTTGAATGTAAATAGTTAAAAATGTCATTAGTTTGTAATAGGGCTTTACGAAAGACCACCAGTTTTTACGGAGCGCGTGTTGGAGAGCCGCAAGGGAACGAAAGCGACCACAATTGACAGATAGAGCAAGGCTTCCTGTAAACCCAAAATAGGCTGCGGAATTGCGGGTATATAGATTTATATAAAATAGAACAGGTTCAAGAGCCTGTTCTTTTCATATCACGCATATTAAGAACGAAAAAACATTTAAATGTGTTTTCTATGAAGCACACCATTTTTAAGCACTACTGTAATATATAGTCTACCACATCACAAAATAAAAGTCTAGTAAATTTTTGATTTCCCTTTACAATATAATTACAGCTGAAGCCTGACGGCTTTATTCCTGCGGGTAACAAGTCAGGTGGCTGTCTGCAGGCGGGAGTAAAAGAACTTTCGGGAGTACACAATACTACAGAGGGAGGTCGCATATGAGTACGCAGCGCAAACAGAAAAAGAGGGACTTATCACGGCAGGCGGAGGAAGATTATCTGCAGCAGACACTGGACGTCGTGAAAGATAATCTTAAGAATTACGGGCATGAAGTGTCGCGTATGCAGGAGGATATCGATGAGATGCTGGCGCACTACCATGATAATGATACGGAAGTGCTTACGATCCTGAATAATACCGTGACTATGCACGATCATTTTCCATGACGAGGCGCTTGACAAGGAAGAGTCCATCTATATCGGCAGAGGCGGGATCTCGAAGGACACGACTCACTGGATGGTAACGGACTGGCGTGCGCCGGTGGCAAATGCGTATTACGAGAACGGTCTGGGCAGGTGCAGTTATGAGGCGCCGGGCGGGCAGCAGATAGAGATTGATCTGCAGGTGAAGCGTACTTATGAGATAGAAGAGGGGAGACTGCTGGATTATTTTGACAGCGAAGTGATCGCAAATGACGATCTGCTGACGAAATACCTTGCGAAAAATAAACAGGCTGTTCTAAGCGAGATTGTTGCGACAATCCAGAAGGAGCAGAACGAGATCATCCGGAAATCTCCTTATCACAACATGATCGTACAGGGGGTGGCAGGTTCCGGTAAGACGACTGTGGCGATGCACCGGATTTCCTATATTCTGTACAATTATGAAGAGCGCTTTAAACCGGATGATTTCTATATCGTGGGAAGCAACCGTATTCTCCTCAACTATATCACGGGCGTACTGCCGGATCTGGACGTGTACGGCATACGACAGATGACGATGGAGCAGCTTTTTGTCAGATTGCTGTATGAGGACTGGGACGATAAGAAGTATCGAATCAAAAGTACGGATGCGGGTGGAAAAAGTGCAGGTAATACAAGTACGGACATGGGTGGAAAAAGCGCAAGCAATCCAGGTACAGATGCGAATGGAAGGAATGGCGGGGAAAAGGCCGCCGTGACAGGAAGAGCCGGTGACAGCATAAAAGGGAGTTCTGCGTGGTTCCGGGATCTGGAAGCGTACTGCAGGCGGCTGGAACAGGAAACCATATCCTGCAAATCCGTTTACCTGAATCCGAAACAGTTCGTGGAAGGGATTCGGGATGGTAAGATTGGTGTGTTTGATGAGAGCGGAGACCGGCCGTCCGATATAAAAGATCTGGTCTGTCTGATCGAGGGCGATGCAGTGGAACGGTATGTGCTGCAGAATCCCGCCGTGTCCGTGCAGAGCAAGATCAATATGTTAAACACCCGGCTGCGGGGGAAAATCAAAGAAGAGTTCCTGGGAAAAGGTATTAAGTATACGGAAGCCGAGCGCAAAGCGATTCTGAAAGCATATCGCGGATATTATGGCGGCAGAACCTGGAAACGATCGATTTTTGAGTTGTACGAAGATTTCCTGCACAGTCAGAGGGGAAAGGGTTATGACGTTGGCATATCGGACGAGGCGTTTGATGTCTATGATCTGGCCGCGCTGGCGTATCTTTATAAGAGGGTAAAAGAGACGGAAGTGATCAGCGAGGCGCATCATATCGTGATCGATGAGGCGCAGGATTTCGGGATGATGGCTTACCTGGTACTGCATTTTTGTATCTATCGGTGCACTTATACCGTTATGGGGGATGTCTCCCAAAACATTCACTTTGGTTACGGCTTAAATGACTGGGAAGAACTGAAAGGGCTTCTCCTGGCAGATTCCATGGACAGCTTCGGGATTCTTAAGAAAAGTTACCGTAATACGGTGGAAATCTCGGATTTTGCCACGAACATTCTGCACCATGGACAGTTCTTTATGTATCCGGTGGAACCGATCATCCGGCACGGTAATCCCGTGCAGGTGCGGCAGCTTGCAGACAGTCAGTCCATGATCCGCGAGGCAGCCGAAGTCTGCAGGAGATGGCAGACCGGAAGCAGTAAGCTGGATACAATCGCCATTGTCTGCAGAGACCAGAAGGAAGCTTCTGCGGTGGCGCTGGAACTTTCACAATATATAGACGTGGTGGAAAGCGATCCGGAGAAGACGGAGTTTGGCAGCGGCATTATGGTGCTGCCCGTGGAGTACACCAAAGGACTGGAATTTGACGCGGTTCTGGTTTTTGATCCTTCCAGAGAAAAGTATCCGGCAGACGACGGACACGCGAAGCTTCTCTATGTGGCGGCAACCCGTGCGCTCCATGAATTGTGTGTGCTCCACACCGGAAACCTGACAGGGCTGATCGCAGACCCGGTGCCGGAGCGCAGCGGGGATAAAGGCAGCATGACGATGCCGGAGCGCGGCGGGGATAAGGACGGCATAACGATGCCGGGCCGCGGTGGGGATAAAGGCGGCATAACGACACTGAAACGCGGTGGGGATAAGGACGGCATAACGATGCCGGAGCGCGGCGGGGATAAAGGCGGCATAACGACACTGAAACGCGGCAGAGATAAGGACGGCATAACGACGCCGGGTCGCGGCAGAGATAAAGACAGTATTATAACGTGGGAGCACAGTGAAGACGGTTCTGGTATTAGGGGGCCTGAAAGTATCGGTGGCAGAGATGACATTGTAATGTCGGGTCACAGTAACGGCAAAGAGCATATAGTGAAGCCTGCAGATGTGACAGGAATGTCAGAAAATCATGGTGAAAAACAGAGTAAAGTACTGACACCTGAAGCGGGCATAAAATCGGACAGACGAAAGAAAAAAGCAATATCAATCGTGCGCAATCAGCTTCCGGAGAAAAGCGGTGTTCAATCGGGAAAATCTGCACCGAAATCAAATATGGCAGCGGAATCAGGTAAAGTATCAAAGCCATATACGTCTCTGAAAGCGGACACAGTTTTAAAACCCCAAATGCAGACCGTGCAAAAGGGATATGCTTTCGGCGATATGCCATCCACCGAAACGTTGCGTCCGCCGGGACACGGCAGGATCGATCTGGCGGTGAAATGGGTTACGAAACAGCAGGACGGCCTCTATCTGCACAGCCGGTACGGTGTGCTGCGTTTAAGTCCGGTCGGAAGTGCGATCGTAAGGGTCACTTTTGCAAAAGGCGGACAGATCGCTGACCATATCAATGATAAAATAGCGGTACATGCCGTAGATAAAAGATGGATGTATAAAGAGTCCGGCAGTACGGTTGACCTTATGACGGACGAACTGTTCGTGCAGGTGGATAAGGGAACAGGTGCGATCCGCTATATGACGCGGGATAAGAAACTTCTCCTGGCGGAACGAAGCCGGGAATGCCGTCAGATAGAAAACGGAACAGGCGGAGGCGTCAGAACATGGCTCTATTTAGACTGGCAGAAGAAGGAAAATCTGTACGGCATGGGTGCGGGAGAAACGGCAGGACTGCATTTGCGGGGAAGCGCCAGATATATTTCTCATGCCGGTACATGTGGAACAGACAGCGGGGAACTGCCGTTTATTCTGTCAGATCAGGGCTACGGGATCGTGGTGGCGGCGGACAGCCCGGTTATGTGCTGTGACATTCCGGTGTACGGTTCCTATCTGCATGCCGGGAATGAGGAACAGATAGATTTCTATTTCATAACAGGGAAGCGTCAGAATACGATCCTGAACGCTTATGATTATCTCTGCGGGGAGCTGTGAGGCTGTCCCGCAGAGGGAAAAGAAGTTCTGCAGAGTTACCGGAAACTGACCGACAGTTCTTTTCCGAGTCCTTTTGCAAGCATCTGCAGTGTGGAAATAGTAGGACTGCAGGTGCAGTTCTCGATGCGGCTGATATTGGACTGGCGGATGCCGGAGCGTTCGGCGAGTTCTTTCTGGGTCATATTCATGGATGTTCTGGCTTCGATGAGTGCCCTTGCAACTTCGAATTCTGCTCTGGTAGCTTCATGCTCGGCACGAAACGCCGGGTTATTCATTTGTTTGTCTAAGTATTTGTGAAGATCGTTCATATTTGCTCCATTTCTGCCTGGTGTGAAAAACTGCCTGTAAGTGTATTTTTCACATCATGACATTTTGCGCTGTTTGTGTGCTTCATAATCTGCCTTGTATTTTCTGGCTAATTTTAACGGAGTACGCGGTATTTTCTGTGTTTTTTTGATAAAACCGTTTGTGACGATGATCTTATTGTCTGCATAGAAAAAATAGAAAATTCGTGAAACATCACTGGCAAATTTTATTCTTAGTTCAAATAGTCCGTCTCCTATTTGTTTTGAATATGGTTCCCGCAGGGTGTTACCGAATTCTTCGAGGATCAGTAAACTGTCCAATGCTTTATTACGCATTTTGATATTTAATGAATCCATGAATTCTTCTACAGGTGCCTTGCCGTCGGGGAGTCTGTAAAAAATAATTTCAAACATTATGTATCCTTTCTTATAAAATATTCCTTTTTTGATATATTGTCAAGGGTTAATTTAACATTTTTAATAACAAAGAAATTAACTCTTACAATATAAGGTGTGAATCAAGGTAAAACACCGGAACTTCCTGTACGGAAGTCAGTCGCGGAAGATACCGCGGACGCCGGCCGGCAAGATTGTCCATGCAGGATACTTCACCTACCCGAAGTTCTGGAACAACGGTTATGTGACGGAGGCTTTCCGTAAGGTACTGGAATTTGCGTTTCTGGAAGACAATGTATATCGGGTGACCACGGGATGCCTTGCGGAGAATGCGGGTTCTGAGAGAGTCATGCAAAAGTGCGGGCTCATCAAAGAGGCGGAACATGTGGACTGGGAATGGCATGACGGCAGAATGAAAACGCGGCTGGAATACAGACTGTTACGACGGGAATGGGGTCAGATACACCATTGTAAAATTGTGAAATGCACCTTTTGACATCTTATCCTTATAGGAAAAAAACAAAGAATATGGTATGATGAATACATCTCGGAAACGGAGTAAAGATTGAATAAATTGCCTGATAGCAATTTATTCAATCAAGAATTTGTGCTGAAGCGTCACAAATTCTATGATGGCAGAGCAAAATCTGACATTTTGCTCGCCTTCTCAGCGTAAAACGCTTCGGAATGGAGGAAACATGGGCATTGTAATTAAGAATGCGCTGGCGGTTCTGCCTCAGGGAGCAGAAGATGCAGTGCGGGAGACAAGTATTTATATTGAACAGGACAGGATTACGGGAATCGGGCAGGCACCGGAAGGATTCACCCAGGACAAGGTAATTGACGGCAGGGACAAGCTGGTGATTCCGGGGCTGGTGAACTGCCACACCCATTCCTACATGTCCTTTATGCGGAATGTGGCGGATGATCTGTCCTTTATGGACTGGCTGTTCGGAACCATCGATCCCATCGAGCAGCAGATGACAGACGAGGATACATACTGGGGCGCGAATCTGGCGATCATCGAGATGATGAAGAGCGGCACCACCTGCTTTAATGATATGCAGATGAACATTCATCAGACGACCCGCGCTGTCAAAGAATCCGGTATGCGCGCGGTGATCAGCCGCGGCCTGGTGGGAAGCGGTAATGATGAAGCAGGACAGATGCGGCTGCGTCAGGCATATGAAGAGCGGGATGCGGCAAAGGATTGTGACAGATTATCTTTTGTGCTTGGGCCTCATGCACCTTTTACCTGCGATGAAGCGTTTATGAAGATCGTTGCCGGAGAAGCGAAGAAGAACGGCATGGGTATCCATATCCATCTGTCGGAGAGCGAGAGCGAGATCGGACAGATCAAGGAGAAATACGGCTGCAGTCCCATTGCGCTGGCGGACAGATGCGGGCTGTTTGATGTGCCTGCCATTGCGGCACACTGTGTACAGATTGACGAGGCGGATATGGACATTCTGAAAGCGAAGCATGTCAGTGTGGTAACCAATCCGGCCAGCAATATGAAGCTCGGTAACGGTTTTGCGCCGGTGGCCGGTATGCTGGAGAAGGGTATCAACGTATGCCTCGGCACGGACGGCGCGGCCAGCAACAACTGCCTGAATATGTTCCATGAACTGAGCCTGCTTACACTGATCCATAAAGGAACCGGCAGAACACCCCAGTGTGTGAGCGCCAAAGAAGGCTTCCGCATTGCGACGATCAATGGGGCGAAGGCGCTTGGCATGGAAAAAGAAATCGGAAGTATTGAAGTGGGCAAGAAGGCTGATCTGGCGATTCTCGACTTGAATACGCCGTCCCTGACGCCCAGAAATAATCTGATCGCGGGCCTGTCCTATTCCGCGAACGGCTCCGAGGTGGATACGGTTATCATTAACGGACAGATCACCATGGAGAACAGGAAGCTCCTCACGATCGACGAGCAGCTGGTATACCGGAAGATCCAGGAGATCATCGAGCGAATGGGGCTGGATAAGAAGGAATATTAGAAATGTTGTTATTGTGCAGTCTTATATGATTTCATTGAATGAAAATATTGGTTGAAGTATTTAAGATCAGGTGTTAAAAATGACCATGCAGATCGTGCAGGCTCTTTTTAGCACCTGATTTCTGTTTTTCTTTGTTGGGGATCACAGATAATCTTGAAAATTTGCTCCTGCTTTCTGCATGAAAGCTGCATGAAGCACCTGTAAAAAGAAAAGCTAAGATCAAGAGTAATAGCCGCTTCACTTAACCATTCGGGAATTATCTGGGGCATTTTTACAGCCTTGGCATTAGTACGCTTCTGTAAGTGAACATTTTTTTCTATGCAAAGTATTTTAAAACAGGTCGGAATGTGTGCCGGTGCGAAACAGAAATAATTCAAGTGATTTATGATTGATCCGGTAAATGAGAAGCCAATCCGGTTCCACGTGACATTCCCGAAATCCGTCATAATTGCCCGTTAATCCATGATCGCGGTATTTTCGCCCCAGTTGTTGTTCTTGAGCTAACGTATTTACAACATCTCTTAGATGTTCCATATTACAGCCGCGCTTTTTTGCAAGTTTCAAATCTTTTTTAAACTGATTGGAGGGAACGATTTCAAGCATCTGCAAGTACCTCGTCTATCATTTCGTCAAATGATCCATAACGCTTGTACTTGTCGGGATTTTTTTGCATTTCTTCATATTCATTCAGTGCGGCCTTTGTTTCTGCATTAGGTGCTGGCCGCTTTACTTCGAACGGAATACCATTATGGTTAATTGCGGAGCGCAGAAACATATTAATTGCAGAGGACATATTTAAACCTAAATCCATAAAAAGTGCCTCTGCTTCCTGTTTTAAAGTAGAATCAACGCGAACATTAATATTTGTAGTTGCCATATAAAAGAGTGCTCCTTTCAGTATTAGGGTAACAGATCAACCTTATTAGGTGAAGTTGAGAGGAATGCCGGTGTGCATGGTGATACTAAGACCGGAGTTCCTTTATAATTATTATATGCAATAAATGCAAACAATGTCAATAAAATAGATGAATTTGTTTTGCAATGATTTGCATTGTGCTCATATAATCGTACTCATAAAAAAGCTTTACAATTATTTTGCAGCTTTTTTGAAACGAGCTTTTTTGAAACAACCCGAAAGCTGTTGACAAACCAGTCTATTGATAGTAGACTAAACTTACAGTCTATAAAAAGTAGACCAAAAAGCAAAAAAGGAGCAACTTATGTATGAAACAAAATAAACAGGAATACAGGCTCGCGGAGACGGAAGCGCGGTTTGCGGAACTGATCTGGCAGCGGGAACCGATAACCTCGCCGGAGCTTGTCAGATTATGTGAGAAGGAATTTAACTGGAAGAAATCCACTACCTATACGGTTTTGAAGAAGCTGTGTGACAGAGGGATTTTTCAAAATGAAAAGGCGGAAGTGACGTCGCTTATATCCAAAGAGGAGTTTTACGGTTTCAAGAGCAGGAAATTTGTGGAGGATTCCTTCGGCGGTTCCATACCGCGGTTTCTGACGGCTTTTATGGGCGGCAAGAAGCTGACCGAAGAGCAGGCGGCTGAGATCAAACAACTGATCGACGAGTACACTGCAAGATGAAGGGGATACAAAACGGAGAGCGGACGTTTCCCGACATAAAGGTGCTTTTGTCAATCGAAGGCATTGTTCGAACAACAGGGCAAGCAGCGAAATAAATAATGAAGGGTGTGACGAACGAAATGAATATTACGACAATTTTTATAACGATCCTGAATATGAGCCTCACGGCGGGCTACTGCATTGCGGCGGTGATTCTGCTTCGGTTTTTCCTGAAAAAGCAGCCGAAAATCCTGTCCTATCTGCTGTGGAGCGTGGTGCTGTTCCGGCTGTTGTGTCCTGTTACGTTTTCCAGCAGTTTCAGCCTGCTGCGGATGGATACGAATGTGATCTCACAGGAGAACCTTGCGGGTTTGCGGTCATCGGACGGGGCGGTATGGCAGGAAGGAGCGGACGCATTGACACAGGGCATAGGAAACCAGGGTGAGGAAACCGGTATTCTGCCGGCCGGGGCACAGGTGCAGCCGGGCGTGCGCACCCGCACGCAGACTTTGCTGGCGGCGGGTGCATGGATCTGGCTTGCGGGCATGGTTTTTCTGATCGCTTACGGAATCCGGTCGGCATACCGGCTGCGCCGTTTCCTGCAAAGAGCAGTCTGTGTGGAGGAAGAGATCTATGAGGTGGACGGGCTCTCCTCGTCGTTTGTGTTCGGTGTGTTTTGCCCGCGTATCTATCTGCCGGCTGGTCTGCCGGCGGCGGAACGTGAGTTTGTGCTGGCACATGAGCGCGTACACGCTGCCAGAAAGGATTATCTGGTGAAACTTCTGGCATGGCTGGCAAGGTGCATTCACTGGTTTAATCCGCTGGCATGGCTCGCTTTTGCACTGCTGGAGCATGATATGGAAATGTCCTGCGATGAGGCTGTCGTGCGCAGACTCGGCACGGACGTGCGGCAGGACTACTCCCGCGCGCTGGTGGCCTTATCCTGCGATACGCCGCAGACCGGGAGCTGCCCGCCGGCATTCGGAGAAGGCAGGATCAAAGACCGTGTCCGCAATATTCTGGCGTATCGGAAGAGAGCGTTTATGACGGTTGCTGTATTGGCAGCTGTGCTGCTTGTCGTGGCTGTAGGACTTTCCATCAATCCTGCCGGCAATGATGAGGCGGAGGAGCAGCTCCGACTGGGAGAGAAGGACCGGTTTGTCATGGATTATGCGAATGCATGGTGCAGCCGGGACGGAGAGGCGATCGTTGGAATGTATATTGACGAGGAAACAGCTTTTGAGAAGCTGCCTATGCTGGAGAAAGCAGGAGGGGAGTATACTTTCGGTATGTCAAGCCCATGGCCCGACGAGTTCTGGCGGACGGTGCCGACGGGAGAGGGTAAAGACGAGGGAACGGCGGAAATCCGCTATTATGCATGGACATCCGATCCCCATGTGACTGTCTGGAAAGAGGAGATCACTTTTCAGAAAATAAAGAGCGGAAATGACAGTGAGCAGGATCATTCCGGATACCGGGTGACGGACAGCAGACTGACTTATCTGGACAGCATTGCCTCGGAAGCGGAGTACAGGGACGCATACTGGGGTGAGGGAGCACACCATTTTGTTGATTATGTGGAGCGGGGATTTGTGGATGCGATCAACTACCAGACAGAGTACGACGCGGAAAACGGCGGGAACGACCGCAATGCCGTATACAGAAGTCCGGAGACGGCGGCACCGTACATTATGAATCTGAGCGGCGGCACGGCTGAGGCGTCGATCTTCGATAACGGTACAGCGCTTGTGGAGTATACTTTCGCGGACGGCAGCAGAGAGGTGATCCCGATGATCGACGCCAACTTCGACGGCCGGACGAGCAGCACAGCGCAGGACAGTCCGGAGGACGGGACACAGACGGAAATGCCGGAGGCGGTCAACAGGGAAGTGTGGATTCTGGATGTACATGTGTGGAATGCGGGAGCGGAATGAAGCAGGCGCGGCAGAGGCAGTTGATCTGTGATCTGAATCATTTGTTTGAAGATATTTCCTGTTCCGGCTCGTTATATTAATAAAGCTGCGAAAGAGCAGTTTACAGTTGAGACTGCATTTCCTGCTGTGATTGTGTATACGAGTTGACCTTGCATAAGGCTTTTTTGTGGTGTAGGAAATTCCACCGCTTATCCGAGTCCGCGAAGCGGATCTCGCAAAGTTAGCCAGGAATATGCGAAGGTACGGAATGGAGGAAGAAATGAAGAAAATAATAGTTTTGCCGTTGATTACCTGTATGTTTCTTTCCGGCTGCGGATTTGGAATATCGATGTCTGGTGAAGATGCAGATATGGAATCAGCAGCAGGGATCTTTGACGTTCACACAAGCTATTATGAGCGTTACAGCATAGATCAGGATGAAGACGTCTGTGAGGTGAAAGGAACACTGCGTCAGGCGGCAGATGATTACAACAGCGTGATTACTTATCTGACAGCGGAGGAGGGCGGAGGCGGTGTAAGCGTTACAGGTTTTATAGAGTGCAGGCGGGGAAATCTCCAATTGGTTTATACGGCACCGGACGGGACAGAAACTTTGATTGCGGAAGACACAGACAAGAAAATTGATATGCAGGTGGATGTAACGGAAGGTGAAGGAAGTATTCATTTTGCAGGCAATGGGGAATCTGCCATATGTGATTTCAGGATTAAGATGAAAGCAGATGCCAGTGTGAGGTTTACGGGCATTATGGAACCGGAGGCAGCCGGAATGGAAGAAGATCCGGAAAGTCAGGAGTGCATAGAGGACTTGGATTCTGCGGAGATGGGAGTTGAGGACACACTGGCAGACATAGAGGATATTGGAGTGGATGAGATAGAAAATAACTGGCCCGAAAGCATCCGTTACCATAGCAATGGCTGTTCAGCGAATCCGATGAGCACCGGATTTGAAATAGACGGGCCAGTGACGCTGTCAGTTTCGTGTGCAACGAGAAGCGGAAAACTCAGGCTGAAGATTGTCAGACATAGTATATTGGGGGAAGTGGGAGAAACGGTTTATTTTGATGAAAGAAATCCCGACGGGGAATATACAGTTGATCTTGATAAAAAGGGCCGGTATAATCTGCTGTTTTATGCCGGAGAGCATGTAGGAAGTGTTGAGATCATACCTGAGGAACCATGAAGGCCGACCTGCGCACGAGGCAGTTGATCTGTGATCTGACAGGGTGGATAGCAGAGCAGAGGGACAGATGACACGGCATTATGAAAATATATCTGGCCGGGGGAAGCGAAAGAAAAGTTACTGCTTTGCTACCGGTTATGCCACTGTATGTACGATAAAAACAGTGACATAATGGTAGACTTATGCTTCGATAGAGAGAATAGATCTGCATGTCATTTGTTTAGAGATGCAGGTCTTTTTTTTCAAATATCACAATTCCAAGTGCATATAACACTATGGCGCCGGCCAGAAGGGTAGGCGCTCCGGCTGCCGCACTGCTTTCACCGGCAATGATGCCGTCCGGATCAAACAAGGTGAAAAATGTGAAATACTTTGCTTTTTCTGCATTTCCACCGACATTTGCCAGCATCTGTAAAACATACATAAATGCCGGGATTCCGGCGCCTAGTGCAATGCTGTACTTTGTATCGGAAAATACGCAGGAAGCAAGAAAACATATGCCGCCGATAAACAAATGCAGGCACAGCAGTCCGCCGTTCAACAGAAAAAGAGAGGCCGCGTCTAACTCTCCGGGGAAACCGCTTTGGGCGCAGATCAATTCCAGAACCGAGCTGTAAAGTGTAAGCGTCAGGATTCCGCTTATGAGCACGCTCACCTGCGTAAATGCAATGGTGTGTCGTTTGACCGGTGCGGCGGCAAGCAGAGCCATGGAGCCCCGGTCCACATATTTTGCGATCAGGGCATTTCCGCGCAGGATGCAGAACACCATTGGAAAAATCAGCAGTATGAAGCCGTAAAGGTAAGATACCATAAATCCGAGAAGGGACGCAGCATTTTCCTTCATGCCGACAGCGGCCATCAGTTCCGGCATGACTTCCACAAAGCTGTCCAGTGTTTTCATCATCTCAGGATCATACATACTGATAATAATGGAAACATACAGGGTAATGACAGCGCCGAAAATGACCAGCAGTTTTATGCTCCCTTTCATTTCGCGTTTATATAGAGCCATGTTCATCATGTTTCTTACCTCCGTAATAATTCATAAAGATTTCTTCCAGACTTTGCTTCGTCGTGACGGTAACCTGCGATCCGTTGCGTATACCGTTAAAATCCCCGGCAAATGCCTCGGCGGCAGATTCGCTTTCAAGGGTTACGGTGTATTTGCGTGTATGCCGTTCGCGCAGTGCTGCGGCATCGTCAACAGCCACCATCCGGCCGTTTCGTATGATCCCGATGCGGTCGCAGGTTCTTTCAACTTCCTCGAACATATGGCTTGACATCAGGATTGTCTTGCCATGCTTTTTTTCTTCTGCGACTAAATCAACGAACCGGTTTTGCATCAACGGGTCAAGTCCGCTGGTTGGTTCATCAAGAATAAGAATGTCCGGATCATGCATAAAAGCGGCAACGATTCCCAGCTTTTGCTTCATGCCCTTGCTCATTTTTTTGATTTTTCCTTTGGGATCTAATTCAAAACGTTCCAGCAGTTCTTCCTTGCGGCTCCGGGTGCCAAGTCTGCGGTATTCTGTAATGAATTTCAGAAATTCCGTGCCTGAAAGATCTTCAAAAAAGCTGATCTCACCGGGAATATACCCCAGCCTTGCCTGTACCTGATCTCTTTTGTCCCAGCAATCCAGACCGTCAATGGTACATTTCCCTGATCTGGGCTTCAGAAATCCCATTAAATGACGTATTGTTGTTGTTTTTCCGGCTCCGTTGGGACCCAGGAATCCAAAGGCTTCTCCCTGATTCACATGAAAGGATATATCAAAGACACCTTTTCCTCCTCCGTAATCACGGACGAGATTTTCAATTTTAATGACACTCATAAATGCTTCTCCTTATTTAAAATCAGCTTAAATATCTTGCTCCGGCTGCTTAACCTTAATATACCTGTTTGGCTCAAATTTACAAGCCCCTGTTTTTATGAAAATATATATTTTAAGTAAATGAGTTTTGCAGGCTGTTTTCTGCTCTGGTGTTCTGCTTTCTGCCGGCGGCCTTCCTGTTGGAATAAGGCTTGCACTTCCTGTTTTTTTTTGTATAATAAAAGGTAAGTGATGAAAGCGCCTACACTGTAGGTGCTTTTTCGTGGGAGATGATACTGCGGCAGGATAGAAGCGTAGTTTGTGGCTTGCTTTGAAGACGCAGAGCGAAAATATATAAAAAGAAAGCAGCATTGCAGAAAAACGTGCAGTGTACAGAGGTATTTATGGAAATTGAATTTGACGTGAAAATCACCCCGAACATTTTATATGATTATATGCTGCACCACACCTACAGCAGTCTGCCGGGGATCATGGGATCTCTTGTGGGTGCTCTGATGCTGGTGCTTTTTGCAACGGGCAGACAGCCTGTATGTCTGATCATCGGGGTGGTCATACTGTTGTACCTGCCCTGGACTCTTTTTATCAAATCGAGGCAGCAGGCGTTGAATACAGCAGCATTTAAGAAGCCGCTGCATTACCGGCTGTCGGAAGAGGGCATTGAAGTTTCCCAGGATGATACCGTGGAACAGATGGGGTGGGATGGCATGGTCAGGGCAGTTTCTACCATGAACAGCGTTGTGGTATATACCACACGCACCAGCGCCTGCATTTTTCCGAAGAAAGATCTGGGGGACAGCAAATATAAAGTAATCGAAATTATTTCCACCCATATGCCCCCGAAGAAGGTGAAGATTCGCGGATGAGGCGGAAGGAGCCGGCGGGGACAGGGATGCATGGAGGCAGATGCAAGGCAATGAAAATAATTGAGACACACAGCGCCGGGGAGACTTTTGAGCTTGGCAGACAGATCGGACAGCAGGCAGCGGCCGGTGAGGTTTATACACTGACCGGCGATCTGGGGGTGGGCAAGACAGTACTGACTCAGGGAGTTGCGGCAGGACTCGGCATTGATGAACCGGTCTGCAGCCCTACTTTTACCATTGTCCAGGTTTATGAAGAGGGCAGACTGCCCTTTTACCATTTTGATGTGTACCGCATCGGTGATGTGGAGGAGATGGATGAGATCGGCTATGAGGATTATTTCTACGGCGATGGTCTCTGCCTGATCGAGTGGGCCAATCTGATTGAAGAGATACTGCCGGAGACATATAGGCGGATTACGATAGAGAAGGATCTGGAGAAGGGGTTTGATTACCGCAGGATCACGATAGAAACATGTTAATCGTCCATGTCAGGGTATAGGGTGCCGATGCCAATCCGGTGTGAACAATCAGAAAACAGGGATACAGGCCGATATACTATATAAGAACATAAAATACGCGGGCAGTATGAGGATATGCGGTTTGGGCAGAGAGGGACAGGACAAATCACAGAACACAGAATCACAGAACAGAGCATAAGGCGGGATAGAACAGATGAAGATACTGGCGCTGGACAGTTCCGGGCTGGTGGCATCCGTGGCACTGGCAGAAGATGATAATTTAATCGCGGAATACACCATACAATATAAAAAGACCCATTCACAGACACTGCTTCCCATGCTGGAAGAAGTCAGGAAAATGGTGGAACTTGACCTTGCCACGGTGGATGCTGTCGCGGTGGCGGCGGGACCCGGTTCTTTTACCGGACTGCGGATTGGATCGGCTACGGCGAAAGGGCTTGCTTTTGCCATGGAGAAACCGGTCATTCCGGTGCCTACGCTGGATGGGCTTGCCTATCAGATGTACGGAACAAAGGATCTGGTATGTCCCATCATGGATGCCAGAAGAAGTCAGGTGTACACCGGAATCTATGAGTTTGTTCCGGGGGATAGAGAGAAGGAACGCGCACAGGACAGTGCAGCGCAAAGCACGGCGGATGAGTATAAATATGAAATGCGTGTCATTAAAGAACAGTGCGCCGTTTCTTTCGATGAAATTGCGGAAACGCTGAATCACCTTGGCAGACCGGTGGTATTCGTGGGAGACGGGATTCCGGTGTTTGCGGAGAGGATGCGTGAAGTGCTGAAGGTGCCTTATACCCTTGCACCGGCTCATCGCTGCCGCCAGTCAGCGGCTTGTATTGCGGTACTGGGAAGCGTATACTATGGACAGGGCAGGGCCGTAAGCGGCGCGGAACATGTGCCCGAATATCTGAGACTTTCCCAGGCGGAGCGGGAGCGGGCGCAGAGTGTGCCGGAAAGGCAGGATGAATAACAATATGGTTAGATATAGAAGAATGACCTCCGGGGACGTGCCTTTTATCAGCCGGCTGGAGGAGGAGACCTTTTCCATGCCATGGTCGGCGGATTCTTTTCTGGAAATGATCAATAAAGAAGACGCCAGATATTACGTGGCGGAGGAGGACGGACGGCTGCTGGGAGGATGCGGCGTCCTGCTGATCGCGGGAGAAGGTAATATCACAAATGTGGTGATCGCGAAAGAGGCAAGGAACCGGGGAATCGGAACGGCCATGCTGCAGCATTTGATGCAGGAGGGTGACAAGGAAGGGCTTACGGCATATACACTGGAAGTCAGGGTGAGCAATGAAGCGGCGATCCATGTGTATGAAAAGCTTGGATTTGTGTCCGCGGGAATCCGGCCGGGATTCTATGAAAAGCCGGCAGAAGATGCCTTGATTTTATGGAAGAGATAGGCAGTGCATGGAACAATTACCACTGTTGTTACACATTTTATCTGATAAAATGAAGCGTAACAGAATCAGTAACACTTGGGGAGGATTGTCATGCGTGTATATTCGGAACAGAAAGAAACGGAATTGGTTCAGGTAGTCTGCAACTGCTGCGGAAAAAAATTATTGGTAGAAAATGGATCTCTGATTGAAGAATGTGTTCATATTGAACATGATTTCGGATTTTTCGGAACAAAGGACGGCATGAGTCAGAAATTTGATCTCTGCGAGGAATGTTACCGGAAGATTGTGGAAGGATTTTCCATTTCGGCAGAAGAGTGGGAGCGGAATGAGCTGCTCTGACGGATGCGGCTGCCCGGACTGCTGCAGCAGGTCACTGACTGTAACAGAACAGGAGCACACATGTTAGATATTTGTTTATTAGGTACAGGAGGCATGATGCCGCTGCCACACAGATGGCTTACATCGCTGATGGCAAGGTACAATGGGACGAGCATACTGATTGACTGCGGAGAGGGAACACAGATTGCCCTGAAGGAAAAGGGATGGAGTCCGAATCCCATCGATATCATATGCTTTACCCATTTTCATGCCGATCATATCAGCGGACTGCCCGGAATGCTTCTCACTATGGGGAATGCAGAACGGACGGAGCCGCTGTTGCTGATCGGGCCGAAAGGACTTACGAAAATAGTTGAATCCTTGCGGGTGATCGCGCCGGAGCTTCCTTTTGAGATCCGGTATATGGAGTTGTCGGGGGTGGAGCAGACTGTGCCGTTTGACGGGTTTCATCTGAAAGCATATCGGGTGAACCATAATGTGCTCTGCTACGGTTACAGCATCGTCGTGGAACGGGGCGGCAAATTTGATGTGGAACGGGCGGAAAAATATAATATTCCCAGAAATTACTGGAATCGTTTACAAAAAGGTGAGATAATAGAGACAGAAAACGGTACTTTTACGCCGGACATGGTCCTGGGAAAACCGCGTAAAGGACTTAAAGTGACTTACTGTACGGATACCAGACCTACGGAGAGCATTGTGAAGAACGCCGCCGGGGCCGACCTTTTTATCTGCGAAGGCATGTACGGGGAGCCGGAAAAGCTGCAGAAGGCAAAAGAGTATAAGCATATGACCTTCTATGAGGCGGCTGAGCTTGCCAGAAAAGCAAAGGTGCGGGAACTGTGGCTGACACATTACAGCCCGTCGCTGGTCCGGCCGGAAGAATATATGCGCGACGTGCGGAATATTTTTCCCAATGCGGTGGCTGCGAAAGACGGCAGAAGCGTGGATCTGCTGTTTGATGAAGACTAGTACAACGAATATTAATTAACTGACACATT
>CAJUJP010000040.1 GCA_910586615.1 uncultured Lachnospiraceae bacterium | reverse complement strand
TCCTCTGTACCGGGACCTTCCGTTCCATCCCCGGGCACGTTTTCCTCTGTACCGGAACCTTCCGTTCCATCCCCTGGCACATCTTCCTCTGTACCGGAACCTTCCGTTCCCTCTCCGGGCACATCCTCTTCTGTACCGGAACCTTCCGTTCCATCCCCTGGCACATTTTCCTCTGTACCGGGATCTTCCGTTCCCTCCCCGGGCACATTTTCCTCTGTACCAGAACCTTCTGCTCCCTCTCCGGGCGCATTTTCCTCTGTGCCGGAGCCTTCTGCTCCCTCTCCGGGCGCATTTTTCTCTGCCCCATTCGTCAGCAGACTCCTGCCCCGGCTCTCCGCCGCCATAACATTAACGTTTACACTTGATAATAACATCGCAAACGCCAGTAACATACACAATACTTTTCGACTCATCTTAACCTCCATCCTCACCACGCATTTCCAATTACCGCCCCGCTGTATACTCTGAAATCATAGCATTTCTATCCTGCAAATGGCTTTTTCACGCTTCTCTTAACTTACGGCCTCCATGACCTCTTCCGAGTATACATAGACCGATATCGGTCGCTATAAATATATACCGATAGTGGTTATTATGCAAGTAGAAAAAGGCGCAATATTGATCGTATATGACAATCTGTGGAATACCATAAAGGCAAAAGAAATGGCAAAAGTAATTTGCTTCGCAAAATAACAAATCGAACAAGTTCGATTGCGAGATTCGCTTCGCGAACTCGAATAAGCAGAGGAATTTCTTATACCATAAAAGAGTCCGCCGGACAGTACTCAATGCACCGTCCGGCGGACTCTTTCTCTTTTCCTATATACCTTACGCCTCCTGCAGCGTCTTGATCATCTCCTCCGCCACATTCATGACTTCTTCCATCATAACATCCACCACGGCCACCCGCAGCGTCTCCATCAACGCACTGCAGTTATCCGGTATGCGGCACTTCTCAAGTTCCTGCATGGCCGCATCCACGCCGTCCAGGTCAAACTCATCCATGCAGTTGCGCATGTTCATCAGGATCTCTGCAAGTTCCTGTGCCGGCACTTCCTTCTTATTCTGGTTGCCGGCTTCCCCGTAAGGACGCAGCACTTCTTTATAGCTTTTCAGTTCCTCTAACAATCCCGGTGTCTCGGCCATAATGGTATCCACATCGCCTGCATTGCCACAGTTCTCCATCCGGTGGAACCACTCGGACAGATGTGCCGCGCCTACCATACGCGCCGTATTCTTCAGGGCATGGACTTCTATGGTATAATCTCTGATCAGGCCGTCCGCAAGGCACTTCTCTATCTTGTTGGCCTTGGCATCAATCAGCTTGTAAAAATCACCCAGCAGTTTATACCACAGCTTCTCGCTGCCGGAATACTTGACGCCGTCCGCCGCATTGATACCCGGAAGTTCCGGAAGCGCTGCGCCTTGCGCCGGGCCTGCCGCCTGGCTGTCTGATGAGCCCTTTCCGCCCGCCGCCTCACCGGCTGATGCATCGGTTCCGTCTCCCTGCGTATCCGCCCCGCCCGGAACGATCAGTTCCTCCGGCAGCCATTTCCTGATACACTTGCAGATCTCTTTCATCTCGATAGGCTTAGCCACGAAATCATTCATGCCTGCCTCTGCGAATTTCTCACGGGCATCCAGCAGCGCGTTTGCCGTCAGCGCCACAATGGGCACGGTATGATAATATTCGTCTTCCATCTGACGAAGCCGCTGGGTCGTCTCGATTCCGTCCATAACAGGCATCATATGATCCATAAAGATAATATGATACTTCTTTTCCTGCGCCATCTGCAGCGCCCGCTTGCCGCTCTCCACCGTATCAATCTGCATATGAAGGGGCTCCAGCAGTCCGGCGGCCACTTCCAGATTGATCTCATTGTCATCCACCACCAGAACCAGTGCCTCCGGTGCGGTAAAATTCATATACTCTTCTGTCACAGGACCCACATACAAAGTCTCATGATTGACAGTCTGGCAGAAATTCTGACTGTACAGCGGTTTATCCACCGCGGTGACTCCTGCCTCATTACATTCTTCCAACAACGGATTGCGCATCACACATACCTCCCCCATCTGTGCGCCATATTGCTTTATTTTTTCTGTCAGTGACCGGTAGCCTGCCATATCCGTAAAGAAAAAGTCAAGCTGCTCTTTTGTCTTTTCCCATTCCTCATAGGGCATACAGTTCACTGCAAATTTATCAGTCAGATCACGCAACGCTTCCCACAGGCACGTCTTGCTGAAGTATCCGCTCACCCGCAGCTTTTTTTTCGCTTCTTCATCACGAATGATTGCCGCAGGCTGATCACCGCATGATTTCTGTATGACATTAAAGTAAAATTCGCTTCCTTCTCCGTATGTACTGCGTACACCGATACTGCCGCCCATCATCTCCACAAGCTGTTTGGAGATCGACAGGCCAAGACCCGTGCCTTCTTTTCCACGGTTGCGCTTGCTGTCAACCTGCTGGAAAGAGCCAAACAGTTTATCCATGTCTTCTTCCCTGATCCCCTGTCCGGTATCCTGCACCGACACAAGCAGTTCTACATTACCGCCGCTGGCGCTGCCCACCCGGATCTGAAGCCTGACATATCCCTGTTCAGTAAATTTAATGGCATTGTTGACAATGTTGATAATGATCTGTCTGATGCGCAGCCCGTCACCGTACAGCTTCCGCGGAAGTTTCTCATCAATATCAAAAAGGATCTCCACGTCCTTATCCCCGACTCTCGTCAGGAATATCATACTCAGATCACTGAACATGGACAGAGGTTCGTACTCTTCTTCCACCAGTTCCATCTTGCCCGATTCCATCTTGGAAAAATCCAGGATATCATTGACAATATTAAGAAGGGCATTGCCGGAGTTCTTAATATTAATCAGATAGCCCATATCCTGGTCAGAATGCTTCTCGCGAAGCAGGATCTCTGTCATACCCACTATGGCATTCATGGGCGTTCTGATCTCATGGGTAATGTTGGAGACAAAAGTTGACTTGGCCTGATTGGCCGCCTCCGCACGTTCTTTGAGTCCTTTCATGATCTCCGCCTGCTCTTTTGCATTTCTGGCGTAGTGGAAGCTGTCTGTAATATCATTGAACACATACATTTTACCGAAATACAGATTGTGTTTGGTCAGCAGACGGCTGCCCACATCGTACACCCGGTTATTCCGTTCCACATTCCGCTTCTCTACGATACAGTCATCCAGTTCCTCAATGATCTCAGTCAGCCTGTTTTCATTTTCCAGTGAATACAGCTCTCCTGCCCTTTTATTATAATATACAAGCCGGTTGTCCTGATCCAGCACGATCAATCCGGCTGAAAGTTCATCCATGGCCTGATCTGTAGCCATCGTCAGCGTCTCCAGGATCTTATCCCTGTGCAGATATACGGACAGGATAAGAATGGAGATCAGATAGCTTAACAACGTGCAGTCATAGCCGCCCATCCAATTTCTCAGATAGCCGATCCAGCCCACCAGCACCACCGTAATAATCATAAAAAAGGCCACCATCCTGCGCCGCTCCCGGTCACTTCCCACATGGAAATACCGGTAGGCACAGACCCCCGCCATAGTAACTGCATAGAGCGTCAGCAGGCCGTGATATACCAGATACACAGGGCCATGTCCTAACACGAGATGGGGGAAAAATCCTTCCCGGGTATACTCGATGCTGCTATAATATAACCTGTGACTGTCACTTGTAATGACCAGGAAGGTTACGGCAATATGAAACCATCTTAAAATACCCGGCAGCCATTTGGGCAGTCTGACTTTACAACATTCCATCGCAAAAAGGAACATCGTCAGAACGATAAAGGGCTTTCCCAGATAGGAAAACTTTACCGCCATCATCGCCTCCTGCGGTGTATCCGCCTGCATTTCAAACAGATAGCCCACAAAGTTGACTAACAGTGCCGCCATCAGAAGAAGCAGCCTGATCTGCTGCCGGGAAGGCCTCTGGTTGATGAAGTAAACCGCCTCCGCAAACAATATGGCAATTCCTACAAACTGTATCACAATAAATAAAGTATACATTATGCGTCCTTCTCCACTTTTTCTTCAAATTCCGCTACCGGCATGGGCTTCGCAAAATAAAATCCCTGAATCATGTCGCATCCCTGTCCTGCCAGAAAATCGACCTGTTCTTTCTTCTCGATCCCCTCTGCCACAACACGCATGTTCAGATTCCTTGCCAGCTGAATGGCCTCTTTTACCACGATCTGTCCCCGGCCGTCATCATCGTCGCCACGGAAAAATTCTCCGTCCAGCTTCAATACGTCAATGGGAATATCTTTCAGCGAATTCAACGAAGAATAACCTGCGCCGAAATCGTCCATGGAAACATGAAACCCGTATGCCCGCAGCTGCCTGACCGTCTCCACCAGAATATCCTTGTCGTCAAAGAAAGCACTCTCCGTCACTTCCAGCTCAATCAGTTCATGTTTCGGTCCGTAGGCATCCACAAGCTGGCAGATATGCTCCGCCAGACCTTCCTGCGCAAAATGCGCCCTCGAAACATTGATGGACACGGGCACCATCTTTTTGCCCTGAATCGTCCATTCTGCCTGCAGCTTGGCCACATGGGAGATCATATAATCATCCAGCCTTGTAATAAAACCTGTTTCTTCAAAAATCGGAATAAACCTGCACGGCGCTATCAGTCCCTCCTTCGGGCTGACCCACCGCACCAGCGCCTCGGCTCCTACCATCTTCGCATTTACCGGACTATACTTGGGCTGCAGATATACCTGAAACTCTTCGTTGCGAAGGGCGGCCTCCATCGTATCCTCCACCCAGCGCTCCCACAGCTGTCTGCCCAGCATTTCATGGTCAAAAAAGGTCACTCTCTGCTCTTCCCCGTATCCGGTGGCTATTCTGGCTGCATTTGCATAAGTATAAAGCTGATTGATATCCACATTCTTTCTGGCGCGATACCACTTATCGTCTTCCGCCACATAAGGAGGAATCATAGTGATCCCCGCATGAAAATGGATCTTCTTCTCCGGTTTCAGTCCGGTCAGTTCCGCCAGAAGAGAACGCATACGCTTCCGGCAGTTCTCCTGGCGTTCCTCCTCGTTCTCTCCCTCACATCTGAGAAGCATACCGAAATCCGCGCCTTCATGCCTGGCATAAAGTTCGTCTTTCACCACACGCACCCGCAAAAATCCGTCCATGGCTTCCAGCAGTTCCTCTCCTGCCTTGACGCCATAACAGGCACAATAATTCTGGTAACGTTCCAGATGCAGATTGACCACTGCATAGGCTTTCTTCTTACTGTACAGCCTTGTCAGCACACGCTCCGCACCGGTATGAAAGTAAAGCCAGTTCCTGCCGCCGGTAACCGCGTCCAGATAAAACAGCTGGGTCATCTTCTGCTGGGTCACAATAGAGCGAATGGTATTGATAAACAACAGAATCACCGGTATCAGCAGGAATACAAGGGCGATCACTCCGAAGAAGCACACATACACAATGTCCTGACGCTTAAACTGTATGTCACATTTCACATACAAATCATAGGCTTCATCCTTCAAAGACGCCTGCAGCCAGTATGCCTGACAGATAATCGTCTCATCCAGCCACTGGGCAAGCGTCTCCCCGTCCTCACCCGACTCAAATACCCTGCCGAACACATCCTCCACCGGCACGTTTAAAACCGTACCAAGTCCCTGCTCCCGTGTAAAACTACTCTTGTTGTCCGCTACTGCAACAAATTCCCGTCCAACCTGAAATTCCAGCATCATCTCAAAATCCGGTTCCGAATCGCCGGTTCTGAATACCATATTCTGATTCTGATCCAAAACATACAAATCTCTGCCATCCGCTATGTACTGCTGCATCTCATTCACGGCTTCGGAAAAGGTTCTTCCGCCCGCCATAAGCTGATCCAGTGCGTCACTGACGCGCTGCGTCTCCTCATAATGATGCACCACTTTCGTTCCCATGATGTACAGAGCGATAAACTGTAAAAAGACCGTGACGGCCAGGATACAACTCACCACAAATACTACAAACACTACAATAGAAGGCCAGATCCTCTTTCTCTTTAATTTCCTGAATGTCTTCTCTTTCACACTGCTCATAGGGCATCCTCCCGCCGCATACAGACGTACCTGTCTCTTCCGGCCATACCGGTACAGCAAAGCCCGCCTGCCGCAAACTGCTACACTGGAAAATATTTTATCACAATTCCTTCCAAATGTCTTCTGCCGGATTGAACACCGTTGCATTTTCGTTTATTTTCGGGCAATGTTTCCTGTCCGCCCCGTTTTCTGACTGCATTTCACCCGGACTCCTGCGAATCATGCCTTCTCCCACATCAAATCATAATAAAAGATATATTGCTGCATGATCCCCGCATATCCTGCATACTTTTCGAAGGGAAATCCTGCCGGATATTGAGCATCCAGAACCTGCCGGATATGGGTATCCACCGGAAAAGCATCCAGATGATGCAGCCCGAACAGGCAGATACAGTCGGCAACTTTCCCGCCTACACCGCTTAATTTAAGCAGTTCCTCCCTGGCCTGTCCGTACTCCATACTCCTGAGCGCTTCAAGATCCACTTCTCCGTTCACGATGCTGCGCGATGTATTCACAATATAACGGCTGCGGTAGCCCAGATTACACCCCCGCAGTTCCTCCTCCGTTGCCCGTGCAAGAGCTTCTGCACCGGGAAACGTATCATAACTCCTGATACCATGCGGCATTTCCCGATACCTCTTTTCACCATAACCCGCGCAAAGAGTCTCAATGCACTTCCTGATCCGCCTGATATTATTCTGTTGAGAAATGATAAAAGAAATCACCATCTCCCACACATCCTGCCGCAGAATCCTGATTCCGCTGCCAAAATCCGCCGCCCGGGCAAGATATGTATCTTCTCCGCACACCGCAGCAATACAACTGCCGTAATCTCTGTCTATATCAAAATACTGCCGCCAGATGGAGTCATACTCTTCCCGGCCGCAAAACAGAGTCAGTTCCTCCTCCGTCTGTTCCATTTCCAGATAGTTTCCGAAGGCTGTCAGACAGTACCTCTTCTCATCCAGACGGTTCATGCGGAAGCACTGCCCGGATTCACTGATCTGCTGTATGGACAGATTGGGAACCTGTATTTTGACCACTGCATCGTCTTTTGTCATTTTAAAATCATGCCTTTCTCAGCCGGTACACCGCAAATCCCTGTTGCAAAAAAGAATTGACTGCACTCATTTCTGCCGCACAGCCAACTCTTTCAAGTTGCTTTTTATAAATAATATTTACAATTAATATTCATTTCCAGGGAAAGACGGAATCCCCGCAAGCCCTTTTGCCAGTTCCTCATCTGTCGGAATATAATCTGACATCTGTCCGTCATGGAATTTGCCGTAGGCTACCATATCGAAGTATCCTGTGCCGGTGAGACCGAATACGATCGTCTTCTCCTCTCCGGTTTCCTTACACTTCATCGCCTCGTCAATGGCCACCCTGATGGCATGTGCACTTTCCGGCGCCGGAAGGATACCTTCCACTCTTGCAAACTGCTCCGCCGCTTCAAACACCTCGGTCTGCTTCACGCTGACAGCCTCGATCAGTCCGTCATGATACATCTGTGATACAACAGAACTCATGCCGTGATACCGCAGTCCGCCTGCATGGTTGGGTGCCGGCATAAAGCCGCTTCCCAGGGTATACATCTTGGACAGCGGACATACCTTGCCGGTATCGCAGAAATCGTATACAAATTTTCCTCTTGTAAGGCTGGGACAGGATGCCGGCTCTACTGCAATAACCCGGTAGTCCGCCTCGCCCCGCAGTTTTTCACCCACAAAAGGAGAGATCAGGCCGCCCAGATTGGAACCGCCGCCCGCACAGCCGATAATCATATCCGGCTTAATATCATATTTCTTAAGCGCCGCCTTGGTCTCCTCACCGATGATGGACTGATGAAGCAGTACCTGGGACAACACGCTGCCTAATACATAACGATAGCCTTCTTTGCCGGTGGCTGCCTCTACCGCCTCGGAAATAGCACATCCCAGACTGCCCGTAGTGCCGGGAAACTCTTCCAGAATCCTGCGTCCCACTTTCGTGGTATCGGAAGGCGAAGGCGTCACCTGTGCTCCGTAGGTACGCATCACTTCCCGGCGGAAAGGCTTCTGTTCATAGGAAACCTTTACCATATATACATGACAGTCCAGATCAAAATAAGAACATGCCATGGAAAGCGCCGTTCCCCACTGTCCTGCCCCGGTCTCCGTTGTAACGCCCTTAAGTCCCTGCTGTTTCGCATAATAGGCCTGAGCGATGGCAGAATTTAATTTATGGCTTCCGCTGGTATTATTTCCCTCAAATTTATAATAAATCTTCGCCGGCGTATCCAGCTTCTTTTCCAGACAATATGCCCGTACCAGAGGCGCCGGACGATACATCCTGTAAAAATCCTGAATCTCCTGGGGAATGTCGATATAGGCATCTGTATCATTCAACTCCTGTTTCACCAGTTCGTCACAGAATACCCCTCTCAGTTCCTCAAAAGTCATTGGCTTCAAAGTCTCCGGATTCAAAAGCGGCGCCGGCTTGTTCTTCATATCGGCACGCACATTGTACCACTGCTTCGGCATCTCGCTTTCTTCCAGATAAATCTTATATGGTATGGTTTTGTCTGACATTTTCTTACTCCTTCCGGTGTTGACGGTAACTCTAAAGATAACGCACTCTTAAAATTGTATGAAATATTCCGTAAAAAGTCAACTGCTTCCGTATGGATTGCAGCGATAATTGAATAGACTTCACCCCTAAACTGTGATATACTTATAGTGTAACAGTACAAACTACAAGAAAGAAAGCAGGTGGTTGTATGGGTATGACAGATAGCCAGTTCAAAGGCTTTGTCAGATTTGTTTTAGACGACATCAAAGAAGTACTTGAAACAATGCCAGATGGCAAAGAAAAAGAAAAGCTGCAAAAAGTGGCAGACAATTTGCAGCAGACTCTTGAAGATTAACAAATACCACATATTTAATAAATCAGGGTGTGAAGTCTCTTAACCGATTAAGACTTCACACCCTTTTATGATTATAGTACCTTTTCCTGTAATCCAGAAGACACCTTCACGCCCGGTATCATACCTGTTTCACATAATTCACCACGAGAATCGCCGCCCCCAGCACCGCAAGCACTGCGCCTGTAGCCCGGTTCAATGTGGCCGGCGCCGCCTTGTTGGCAAACTTCGCCGCGATCCGTGCCCAGAGCAGCGTAGATGCCACGCAGAACACAAGACACCAGAGATCCGGCTGCCCGCCGATGGCAAAGTGGCTGGCTGCCCCGGTAAAGGCCGTAAAGGTCATGATAAACACACTTGTGCCCACAGCCGTCTTCAGTTCATATCCTAACACACTTGTCAGGATCAGAAGCATCATCATGCCGCCGCCGGCACCGATAAAGCCGCAGATGAATCCCACCATGATCCCGCAGATGACTGACTGGATGACCCGCTTTCTTCCGCTTACCTGATTCATGGTTTCCTTTGTCGTCATAACCGGCTTCACAATAAATTTAATACCCAGAAACAATGTCATAAACGTAGAAAAACTTCCCATTGTGGTATTGGGCACTTTGCTTGCCGCCCAGCTTCCAAACAGTGTACACAAGAGTACCGTCACCATCATCACAAGGCCGTTACGGATATCCAGATTCTTATTTTTACCATAAGTATAGGCGCTGACTGCGCTTGCCAGCACATCGCTGGCCAGGGCGATCCCCACCGCCTCGTAAGCCGGAAGGCCCAGAAATGTTATGAGCATGGGGCTGATCACCGCCGCCGCACTCATTCCCGCGAATCCGGTGCCGAGGCCGGCCCCGATACCCGCTATAAAGCAAATGATAAACCTGTACATAATTAATGCTCCTCTCCCTGTACCCGACCCGGTTTCACCCTCTTAAAAACGGTCGGTGTTCTACGAGATCCGGTTCATACACCGCTTCATGCCGTCCGGTTTATTCCGCGGGATTCTCTCCATCATAATTACTCTGGAATCATAAAATGTCAAGACCAAACACACCTTCTACATATAAAATATTTTCCTATATGCCCAAAAGACATGCGATCTGCCGGCCTTCGCATGTCCCGCACTCAATACCGCAGTACCTGATCCTGCGATGCCTCATACTCTAATCTTTACCGTATGGAAGCCCGCACCACCATACATTCTCCCGCAAGAGGAGAAAGGGTAAATTCCTTCACGCCTGCGGGGATGATAAAAGTCTCCGCATAATGTGCCTCGAAGGGCTCAAATGCGTCCGCGGGAGAAGAAACCAGCACACCTGCGCCATCCACCACATTGCACATGCTCACACTGTCGCCGCAGTCACAGCTTACAGGCACGGAAAGCTTATAGCGTCTTGTCTCAATAAATTCCCGCTCATGCAGTCCTGTCCTGATTTCCTCATAACCTGCTTCCTCATGGATCGTCTCGTAATGATTCAGAAGATTCTCCTTCACCCACTGTGTCGTTCTGTCCCACTGTATCACGTGCCTGCCGTGCTCTATATGTACCGGGCGCGGTCTGCCGTCCAGCCCCAGTCTGCCCCAGTCCCAAAGCTTAAATGTAAAAATATATGGTGTGGCACTGATTTCCAGCACCATACAGTTCTTTCCCGAACAGTGCACCGTGCCGGCCGGGATCAGAAAATGATCATGTTTTTTTGCAGGCCAGATATTCACATAATCCGCCGCCGCAAACGGGCTTCCGCCTGCCTGCGCCTCTTCCAGCTTCTGCAGCATTTCTTCCCTGTGGATCCCTTCCTGCAGGCCAAGATAGACCACCGCGTCATCGCCGCAGTCCAGAATGTAATAGCTCTCATCCTGTGTGTAGTGCATCCCGAAGGTATTCTGGATATATTCCGTGAGAGGATGCACCTGCAGGGACAGATTCTGTCCGCCCATGGTATCCAGAAAATCAAACCGGATAGGAAACTCATCCCCGAATCTGGCATGTACACGGCTGCCCAGAAGTTCCTTGGGACGGTAAAATACCGCATCAATAGCCGGAAACTCCATCCGCACATCTCCAAACTTAAGAAAAATGCTGTTTTCCTCCGGCACTCCGTCAAAAGCCCATGCGTAATTGTCCGCATCACCGTCAATTTCACAGATTTCCCGCATCCACTGTCCGCCCCAGACCTCCGGCGCATAGTAAGGCACCAGACGGAAAGGCTCCCGTGAAAGCTGCTTCAACCCCTGTCTGAATCCGTCTCCCGATACAATCTTCGGTCTTCCTGCAATCACAGTATCTGCCGCCCATTGTATCCTGTCCAACAGCACCCGCTTGTGCCGGTCCGCCATTCTCCATTCCACAAAGAAACCCTGTTTAAACTTCTTCAGTTTGTCTTCATCCCCGTTGTCCGTCTTCCAGTTCGGCATTCCTTCTTTGAACCTGCACTGGATCTCCCAGCGGGGCATATCAAAATAAACCACATCAGCGGCCTCTCCCGCCACAAGTGCCGCGCCCACGCCGTAAACAATGACTCTCTCGCCGTTCTGCACAAGCCCCTTCACATATGCCTGCATCTCTTCTGTTTTCCGGGCATCATAAATGTCGCCGAGTTTCAGCGTATTCATGACACCGAACACCCTGTCGTCCGTCAGGAACGGCTCAATCAGCCTGTGATACGCCTCGTCGCTCATACAGCACTTCTCCGCATCCACCATATGGTATCCGGTGCGGGCAAGTTCACACACCAGTTCCTCTCTGTTGACTTCAGGATAAAATTCTGCCGCCACCACCGGATTCTTCGTCTCTTCCATGATGATCCGCCTCACAGCGTTCCACCCTTCATACGCCGGATAGCCTTCTACCTTTTTTTCAGGATATTTATCAAAATTATGATACCGGTTTCTCCCCGTTATGCCGCTTTCCATCTTCATTCCGCTTCCGTATACCTTTCTGCATTTTATTTCACAAATTTGCCGCTCCCACAATACCCGCCTGATTCTGCAGCGCCGCCTGAACCACAGCCACCGGTGCATACTCATAGCCGTATACGCCTTTCTCCAGTTCTTTCTGCAGCCGCGGCAGGATCAGGTCCGCCGATGCCGACACACCGCCGCCGATCACAATGACCTCCGGACGCAGAATATTCGAAATATTAACTGCCCCGACGGCAAGATACGCAAGAAATTCTTCCACGATGTGTTCTGCTCCCGGATCGCCTTCTCTCATCTTATCAAATATCTCTTTTGCACTTCCGGGTGTCTCATAAAGTCCTGCGCTCCGCCTTTTTACTGCCTGCGCAGAGGCGTAGGTTTCCAGACAGCCCTGTCTGCCGCAGTTGCAGATCCGTCCGTTTGTTTCCACCGTATGGTGCCCGAAAATATATGCCATGGAGCCGTATCGCCCGGTTTCCAGCTTTCCTTCGCAGACAAAACCGCCGCCCACGCCGGTTCCGATGGTAAACATCGCCATTCTTCCGTATCCCCGGCCGGCCCCGTAGAGCGCTTCACCCAGCGCCGCACAATGGGCATCATTGGCGATCTTAACCGTCACAGAGATCCGCTCCTGCATATCCCGCACAAAGGACATATTCTGCCACCCGAAATTATTGGAGCAGCAGACAAGTCCTTTCCTGCTGTCGATCAATCCCGGCACCCCCATGCCGATACAGTCTGCTTCGGGACATCGGGCAAGCAGTGAGCCTGCCCCTTCCGCAATTTTGTCGAGTACCGCCTCATATCCTTCCGACACAGGCGTGTCAAAAGCTTCCTCTGCCGTCACTCTGCCTTCTTCCACGATACCCATTTTGATTACAGTGCCGCCCAAATCAACACCGATCCGTTTGTCAGCCATACTTCCCCGCTTTCCGCCTTACGCAAATAAAAAAACTTCCAGAATCACCGTATTCTGTTCCCCAGCAATCCAGAAACAAACATTCTCGCAGTCCATACAGTTAAGGGCATTCAGCCATCACCGGTCTCCCCGTCTCCGCGGACCGGTACAGCTTCTCAATCACATTCTGCACGTATACACCCTGCCGTCCTGTCACCAGCAGTTCTTCCTTACCCAGACACGCATTTACAAACTGCACCAGTTCCTTTTTATGAAGATCCTCGTTTTCCTCAAAGGGGAAATGCTGATCCCATATTTCTCCGTCTTCCCCGGAATAAATATTCAGCGGAAACAGATCCGCCCCCTTTTTATCCCCGAAAATACTCAGCTTCCTTACATCCCTCTCCCCCATGTTCAGCGCAAAGGATGTGTCCAGTCTAAGCACTGTACCGTTTTTGAATCTCACATATCCGAACAGGGCATCTTCCACGGAAAAGGTCTGAGGATTCCATTTTCCCATAAAACCTGTCCCGCCCTGTCTGCCGATGAAGTCAAACATATCGGCGCAGACGTAATCAATCTCAGGATAGTCAAGAAGGTATAAGGCCAGATCCAGCACATGGGCTCCTATGTCAATCAGGGGGCCGCCTCCCTGTATTTCCTTGTTGGTAAAGCATCCCCAGCCGGGGATTCCCCGTCTTCGCAGCCAGGCAGCGTTTACGCTGTAGATTCTGCCAAATTCTCCCTTCCCGATTTTTTCTTTCAGATAGCTGACCCCCCGGCCATGCCTTAAATGAAATCCATAGGAAAGGAGTTTTCCCTGTTCTTCTGCCGTCCGGTTCATGGTTTCAGCCTCTTCGACGCTTAAAGCGGGAGGCTTTTCACAGAGCACATGGCATCCGGCGCGCAAGGCATCCACTGTCAGGGCACAGTGGAATTTATTGGGAACACACACACTCACAATGTGGGGCTTCACTTCCTTCAGCATCTGTTCATGATTATTATAATAGGAAGGAATACCAAACTGCTCCGCCAGTTCTTTGGCTGAATCCAGTCTGGTGTCACAGATTCCTGCCACGGTGACTTCTTCCATCTCCTTATAGTTGGGTATATGGGATACTCTGGCAATCTGCCCCGCTCCAATCAGCGCCACTCTCAATTTTTCCATTTTTACTCCGTTCCGAAGCGTTTTGTGCTGAGGCCGCGAGCAGAATATCAAATTCTGCTCTGCGATCAACGGAATTTGTGACGCTTCGGCACAAATTCCTGGTCGAATAAATTGCTCATCAGAGAATTTATTCAACTTTTACTCCTATCCGAGCGCAGCTTTCAAACACGCTCTGATCAGATAAACTGTCTCATATAAGGGATGGACGCCTTATAGGCTTCCAGCGGGTTTTCTCCCCGCACGCGGCCTTCGTTGACAACCGCTCCCTCATAGCCGATTTCCTTTAAAGTCTTCATATGGCGGGCAAAATCAATGGAACCTGTACCCGGCTGGTACCTGTGGTTTTCGGCGATATGGATATGTCCGTAGTATGCTGCGTATTTTCTTAAGGATTCGGAAATATCATCCTCCTCGATTGCCATATGGTAAAAGTCGCCTGTGATTTTTACCCTCTCAAACCCGCCTTCCTCAATAATGGAAACTGCATCTGAAATGGTATTCAGCATGTGGTCCTGGTACCTGTTCAAAGGTTCTAAATACAGATAAACGCCGTACTCCTTTGCAACAGGGTCAAGCTGTGATAAGGAATCGAGAATAGCCGCCCGGTCTCCTTTTACGCTTCTGGGAGAAGTCATGGGCGGGAGCCTGTAGGTAAACATGCCCCATGCCGCAGGCACCACCACGCCTGTGCCGCCCACTTCGCTGATTAATTTCAGAATTTCCTTTAAGTCAGCGATTCCGTTCAGCCTTCTTTCCTCGATAAAATCTCCAATCCAGCCGCGGTAGCCGCCGCAGGCGGAGGAAATCTTAAGCCCGGAAGACCTGACAGCCTCTTTTACCTCCTGTACATGGTCTGTCAGCACTTTACCGTCTATCTCAAAACAGTCAAAACCAATCTCTTTGATAAATGCAAACTTTTCCCTCAAATCTGACGGAAAAAAATCCTTGTCCTGTGTTCCTAATATCATAATCCACCTCTTTCATAATCCTCCCGCTGCAAGCAACGGGACACGAGACTTATAACGCTGCAAAGCTGTCAGGTATGCGCCCCCGCGGCAATTATTCACCGAAGGTTATCCCAAGTTTGATGCTCTCCTCAGGATGCTGATCAACATATTTGCAGAAACCTTCCGCAGATTCCGCAAAAGGTATCACAGGGTAAATAATATCTTCGCAGTTCAGATAGCCGTTCATCAGCATCTCCCATACCACGTTCTCTATCCTTTTCCGGTTCCATCTTGGATATTCCGGGTTTGGCTCGCTGCAGGCTCTTGAGAAGATAATCTTCCCGTAATTGTAATGGGCCTCCTGTCCTAACCACAATCCTGCGGGAAAAGGTTTCGCAAAGGCGGCATAGGCAATTGTTCCGCCGTAAGCCAGACCTTTCAGGGCGGACTGGAGGGCATGTACGTTGCCGCTGGTTTCGATGATCACATCTGCTCCTGCTTTGTCTGTCAGTCTCTTAATCTCATATCCGGCGTCGCAGGCTGTATTGTCCAGCACATAATGAGCGCCGTTCTTCTTTGCAATCTCGCGTCTGTGGGCAATGGGGTCGATGGCAATCACTGTACTTGCCCCGATTTTTACCGCAATCTGGGCGGCAATCTGTCCGATGGCTCCAAGGCCGATCACTGCCACATGGTCACCGGGCCGCACATTGGCATCCCTTATGGAGCTTAAAGCAAACTGTGCGGGATCATAGCAGACAGCATTTTTTGCCGATGCCTCTTTACTCATTTTCCGCAGTTTATAGTTATCCACCGCATTCACAATCTGAGTTTCTTTGACAGGGCCGTAGGAGCATACCCTGTCCCCGACGGCAAACTCCGTCACGTCCGCTCCTGCCTCTATGACGGTTCCCACAAACATGTTTCCCAGAGGAAGGTCACCAAACTCAATTCCCCTCGGCTCGTCCTTGTCCCTCTCCATGAAGATTTTCCATTCATCATCGAATTTTCCGTCAATAAAAGGTGTGGTTCCCCGAAAGTCCGCCAGCTCCGTCCCGTGCTTGGGCGAGGCAAACTCCACCTTTACCCGCACCTCATTGCTCTTTACGGGCGCATCCTCATACTCCTTAAGCGCCGCTTCCCGCGGCTTCACTGCAACTAATTTTTTCATGGTTCATCCTCCATTTTTATACAAACCATTTACATTCATATGGTTTTAATTCTGTCTCTGCCCCTGTCTTTTCACCGCTTAAGATGTCCAGACCACCGGCAAAGGAGTTCTTTATTTTTACGCTTTCCCCGGAAACATTGATATATACGGTTATCTTTTCTTCCCCGGAAACAGATTCCCGCTCAAGGGCAAAGACTCTTTGATCCAGAGAAAGGACTTTCTGGGGACTGTCCGGTGCAAAGGCCGGATGGCGTGCGCGTATTTTCAGTCTGCGGAGCAGTTCTTCAAATATAATCCTGCGGCTGCCCTCACCTTCCAGAGCCTTTTCCAGTTCTTCTATCTTCAATTTCTCCCGGTTGATTCTGCGTGGAATACCGGAAGTGCTTTTGCCGTAGTAGTCATTTCTGGACCCAAGAAGGCTGTGTATATAAATTCCCGGAAGCCCCTGCATGGATAAAAGGATCGTCTCCGCGGCCAAAAATCTTTTGATCCGGATCTCATCGCTCTCCTCCGGCGAAGCCAGGGCATCCTGATAGTTGATGTTCAGCTCGTATGGGCTTTTCGTCCCGTCACCGTTGTCCTTGTAGGAAACCTCTCCGCCGTTTCTCAAAGCGGAATCAACAAGAAACTGCTGTTCTTCTTTACTTAAAATCCCCTCTACCGGGCGCACCCCTACCCCGTCATGAGAGCTTAAGAAATTAAAGTAGGTAGTCCCCGGTGCCGGCGTGTCCAGAGCCTGCGCCCATCCGGTGAGACGGCCTGCATTCCCTGTGAGAAGGGAAAACATGGTTAGAGGCGGCAGCGGAAACTGGTATACAAGCTGGGCCTCATCCTTTCCGTTTCCAAAATAACTGATGTTATCCTTATGGGGCACATTGGTTTCCGTGATAAGCAATGTGCCCGGCGCATAATCCTCCAAAACCTTTCTGGCAAGCTTAATAACCTCATGAGTGTTTGGCAGGTGCATACAGGTCGTACCCGGTTCTTTCCACAAAAATCCCACCGCATCCAGACGGATCAGCCGTGCCCCGCTGCGGGCATAGGTCAGAAGCACGTCCAGAATTTCAATCAATACCTCCGGGCATTTACAGTTTAAGTCAATCTGGTCTTCGCTGAAGGTGGTCCACACATATTTTTCCCCTTCCGCCGTTTCAAATTTTGTAAGCAGCGGCAGCGCCCTGGGCCTTGTCACTGTGCTGTAGTCCTCATCGGGATCACAGGTAATAAAGTAATCCTTATAGGGTTCCTCACAGCGCAGATATCTCTGGAACCAGTCCGAACTTTTGGAAATATGGTTAATCACCGCGTCAAACATCAGATGATAGTCCGCCGCCAGCTTCTTCACATCTTCCCAGTCTCCCAGATCAGGATTGATTTTCTTATAATCCACAACAGAAAATCCGTCATCCGATGTGTAGGGGAACATGGGCAGAATATGCACCGTGGATATGGCATCACCCACATGCTTTTTCAGAAAACCGTGGAGGGTCGCAAATCCCGGCTCACCTTCTTTTACAAGGGTATCACCGTAGGTAATCAGGATGGAATCTTTTTCTGTCAGCCATCCGCCCCGGGGCTGCATCCCTTCAAACCTGCAAAACCGCTCTTCCATTTTATCCGCCGTCAAAGCCGCCTCCTGTTCGCCGTACAGCTTTGTCAGGCTCTTGATCCATTCATCTTTGCGTATCACCTTTTACTCCTTCCCAGGGAACATCTGCCCTAATGCTTTCCGTATCCACTGTCTTTTCATTTATGGTTAATCTGCGGGAAATCCCGGTATATACGTTGTTCTTTATTTCCACTTCCCGGCAGTCATTCAGTTCTATGGCACGGCCGCTGTCTTCAAAACAGTTGCCTTCTATTGTAATCTGGCTGTTAAAAGGCCCTTCAAAGCCCTGTGATTTGACGGCAATGCATCCGCAGCCGTACTCCCCGTATCTGGGTTTGAAACCGATATTTTTAAAATGATTATTTCTTATCAATATATCATGCCCATGGCCGCTTTCGCAGTGGGTGTCAAACTCCGCTCCTATGAGCACTCCGGCATTCATCAGATTTTCATAACAGTTGTTTTCTATTCGTACATTGCCGCACCGGATCAGATTTCCGGCCCCCGCAATATTCCGGAACACGGAATTGGTGCAGGTATAACTCTCCGGCTCCCAGCAGAGGGGTTCTAACAATGTACCCGAAAGAATCCCGTCTCCAAAAGCATCCTCGAATTCTATCTGATAACAGGTGATATGATTTTCTGTGCCTGCTGCCGCCTGTCCTGCGCTCTTATTTTCCGACTGGACGCTCTCTTCCATCCGGCCGCCCGCAACTCTCCACGCCTTGATCCGGTTATGCCGGATCCCGTCTCTGCCGTGGATTCTGACTTCTGTGCCGGCCTTCAGGGCAATGGGGGCGTATTTGCAGGTACACAGAAGAGTTCTTTCATCCGCCGTCCTGTCCGCAATCAGATAATTGCTGTGGACATTCTGGGCATCCATCCGAAGCCCTTCAAAATGGCACCGGTCTAACAGAATCTTGCCGCTGCAGCGGTAAACTTTCCATCCGTCCCTGGGTCCTGTGAAAAGCTGTCCCTTCTCCGGCCTGATACACAGTTTTTCCGCCCGGATGTGACAGCAGTTCTCCGTCAGCAAGGCAAAACTGTTGGTGTTGTATACTCGCACATTTATCATGGTCAGATTCGAAATCTCACCAAAGAAAATCAGAAAATCCGTTTTGCCGGCCGCATGAAAAGAAAGTCCTTCCCCGGCCTTTACCCTGCGGGCAAGCTCTCCGTCCCTGAGCAAAAGGCATCCGTCGCTTCTGCGCTTCCATCTTTGATCAAATCCAAATCCAAAGGTAAGGCTTTCCCCCAGCAGCGCACCGCTTTTAAGATCAAACCGATTCATACAGTAAGCGCCCATCTCCTCTTGTGTTTCCAGACCGGGAAAGGGCCTTACGCAGATACAGTCTTCCTCCACCTGCTCCACCACACCGCCGCACACCGTTGCCGGTGTTCTTCTGAAAGCCAGATTCTCTATGGTAATGCCAGTGCCTCTCTCGGCCCACAAAACAGAAGGGTACAGCGACTGGATCAGATAAGGATGGCATCCCGTAAGACAGGTGGCCGGACTGCCGTCCTCATTCGTTTCTCCCACAAGCTTCAGATTCTGCACATCCGCCAGAACCAGATAGCAGTCCTTTTCATGAAGATCCCCGCACCCGTCATCGTGGGCAATGGATTTTGTCTGAATCGTCACTGCATCCGTCAGCAAATATTCACCTCTGGAAAAATGAATCTCCCGGGCTCCAGTCTCTTTCGCACAGGCAATTGCTTTCCGTATTCCTTCTGCCGCCGAGGTCTTATCCTTCACAAACCAGTCTGCTTCCACTCTCATTTTCATTTCCCGCTCCATATCCGCCTAAACGCCGGCATCCTCACATGCAAAGACTCTCTCTTATGCCCTTGATTAATACCTTCTCAATCTTATCGTACCCGGCCCGGTTCGGATGTACATGGTCTTCCAGAAACATCTCTTCATTCCGGCTGTGGATATTCACCAGTCTTCCTGTATCGATCAGAGGAAAATGATACCTCCTTGAAGCCTCTTCCAGTGCTTTTTCATAGTCATACATGGTATGCCCCGCTTTATTTTCCAGAAAGAATGCATCCTGCCTCCGGTTTCCTCCGTCGGGCATTTCCAGTCGGAAGATGGGCGCCGCCCAGACAACAGGTGTGTCCGGGAATTTTGACCGCAGAATGGTAAGCGCTGTTTTCACAGAGGCAAAAAAGCTGTCCCCCTCCTCATCCCTGAAACTGCCTATGGGGGTTCCCCAGTACCAGTCGTTACTGCCATGCCAGATAAAGATAAGATCCGGCTTTTCCAGTGTTTCCCACAGTCTGTCCCTGATCTGCCCGTCCAGCACTGCCAGCATTCCATTCGGCGTAACCCTGGAAAGTCCGCTGGAACCTACTGCAAAATTGTGAAGTTCCTTTATATGGAATTCCCTCTTGAATGCTTCCAGATAAGCTCCCTCACCGTGGGTTCCTGTAGATAAGCTGTCCCCGTAAATCCAGACCCGCTCCAATCTGCCATCCTGCATCTCTCGTCCTCCGCGCTGTATTTCACTGCTGTAATCCTGTAAATGTCTGTTTTTTCCTACAGAAAAATTTCATATGTTATCACAGACTGCTGTCCACTTCTTCCGCTCACGGTATAATCATATTCTTTCCCTCTGAACCTTATTTTCAGCGGGAACTCGTCTTCTGTCTTCACGGTAATCACCAGTATTCCGTCTCTGATCCGGGCATCCAAGTCCGCCTGCTTTCCTCTGAACCAGTAGCGGTCGCACCCCACGCTTCCCTCTGCCAGATAGTCTTCATTCAATGTCCATTCCAGGCAGTCTGCGCCTTCCGGCACGCACAGTCCCACACCGTACTGCACAAAGTACAAAACAGGTGCAAGTCCTGACCATCCTACCATATCCGGGTGGTCGGAGTTCCCGCTGGTCAGATATTCCGGCGGATAGTTTTCCCAGATGGTGCCTGTATCCTGGAACACCTTATTGAGCACTTCCAAATGGTTCATGGCAATATCCCTTGCCAGATCCCGGAAGCCGCACTTTTCCAGTCCGAGAACGATCATGGCGTTGGTGGGCGCCCATACAGAACCCGACCAGTAGCCGCCCATAGGATCATATCCCTCCTCGTCAGCCGCCAGCACCGGAACTCTGTGGGGACGCTTGAAAGTCTTTTCATCATCCAGCCATGCCGCCAGCCGCTTCTGCTGTTCCTTGTCTGCGGTGCCGGATATCAGCGCCCAGAATGCCGCCGCGGTTTTCATGCCGCTTTGTTTTTCCTCAAAGGTCACATCATAGAAGAAACCGTCTTCCTCATTCCACATATATTTCTGGACAGCCTCAATGGTTTCTTCCTTGTCCTTCCTGAGAAATGCCTCCCGTTGATCCCCATCCTTCACAGGCATTCCGTGAGCCTTCAATACCTCCATCATGTCAAGAAGGTTACCCGCAAACAATACCATCTCACAGGTAGGATCCACGCCAAATCCCAGATATTTATTGCGGGGCGAGTTGTCCATGCTTGCCCAGTCCGTCACATACAGGCCGTTTGCATGGCGCACATGATGCCGGAATGCTTTATAATACTGGAACAAAGGCTCCCATACCAGTTGTAACCGCTCCACATCCCCCGTATGGACAAAGCTCTGCCATTCTGCCATAGCCAGAATCGGATGATTTAAATTATCCAGGGTAAGATAGGGATTCGGGGTAACTTTCCTGCCCAGCTCCGGCTTATACATATCCTCATAGGAAAGATCAGTCATCTGCTTCAATCCCCGGAATCCGTAATGATTATGGAAATAAGAGTACAGGGGTTTGTCGTAGGCATTGACCCACAGCAAAAAGTCTTTGCCCGTATCCCGCACCATCTCTCTGGGAATTTCCCCGTCGTCAAACTGCTTACAGTAAAAATTGTCAAGAGAGCAGATACCCGGAATGTAATGATGAAACAGGTTGCAGAACAGAGTCATGAAACAAGTGTCCCACAAAAAAATATCATCGTTAAAGGCCGCGTCCACAAAGTTGCTCACGTACCCGCTGCCTTCTTTCGGCTTATGGGTATTTCCAAACAGCACTTTTACAGTATACCAGTAGCAGTCATTCCACTCTTTCCTTCCCTCAATCCTGGGATCGGGCAGACTTTTCCTTGCTTCCTCAAACGTCAGAAGGGGCTTGTTGTCATACTCCTTTTTGTCAAAAAACATGCCTCTCGGCGCACTGTCCAAAAATGTATAATCTCTTTCCATATTCAATCCAACCTCAAACTTTCTGCCTTTCCTGCATTTTAATGACTCTTGCAAAATTTTCAACTGCAAATTCCAGATTTTTTTCCGCACTGTCTAAAATAGATTCTATGGAATCATTTTTCCGCAGAATGCAGAAAATCGCAGTAATGCCGCTCTCATAATGCCGGCTGCTCTCGCCCTTGGACATTCCCACAAAGGCAATCACGGGCTTGCCATATTTCCTGGCAATCCGGGCAATGCCCACAGGAACTTTTCCCTCCAAACTCTGGGCGTCCATAGAACCTTCCCCCGTCAGCACATAATCACATTCTTTTATTTTTTCTTCTATGTTCATGGACTCTATCAGATATTGGGAACCACTGATGTACTTTGCATCGCAGATGCCGTACAGGGCACATCCTATGCCGCCTGCGGCTCCCGCTCCTGCAAGATCCGATATCTTCCTTCCGGCGGCATCGTTCATCCTGGCGGCATAATTTTCCATCCCCCGTTCCAGTTCCTCCAGCATTTCTTCCGTCGCACCTTTCTGGGGGCCGAACACACGGGTGGCTCCTCCCGGTCCAAGGAGCGGACTTTTCACGTCATAAAGGACAATTACTTCTATATCCTTCATCTTTTGTCTGGGCACGGACAAATCCATATTTTTAATCTGCATCAGTCCTCTTCCGCCCCGCTCTATTTCCTTTCCCTCGCCGCTTGTAAGTTCTGCCCCAAGGGCTGACAGCATCCCGCAGCCCCCGTCATTGGTAACTGTCCCTCCCAAAGTAAGGATCAACTGGCGGCATCCCATGCTGATGGCATGGTTGATCAGTTCTCCCACGCCGTAAGATGAGGCTTCCATGGGATTTTTTTCTTCCGGATGAATCAGCATAATGCCGCAGGCTTTCGCCACTTCAATAACTGCCTTTTTCTGTTCCTGAAACCATACGAATTCAGAATCAATTTTTTTCCCTAAAGGATTCTCAACCACACACTGTACAATTTCTCCGGCTCCGCACATTCTCAGGCAGTCAGCCGTTCCTTCTCCTCCGTCCGCCATAGGCAGAATCTCGCACCGGGCTTCCGGCAGCACTTTGCAGATGGCGCTCTCCATCACCTCCGCCGCCTTCTGTGCAGACATGCTTCCTTTATATGAATCCGGGGTTATAAGAAATTTCATTGTTTCTGTCTCCTTACTTACACTCACTTGATTCTTTTCGTGGTTTCCTTGTCAAAAAACATCACCATCTCATTTTTTACATAACATGAAACCTTTGTCCCCGGCTTCATATTCATATATTCCACTGTGTGTATCTTCACGTTCCGGTTGGTTCCAATTCCGGTAATCAGAATGGAATGGGATCCCTGAGGCTCAATAAAATCAATCTCTGCGTCGCACAGATATCCTTCCCCTTCCTTCTTCCCGGGTGATATATCAATATATTCGGGCCGTATTCCCATATCAACTTCCTTGCCCGCATAGTCTGAAAGCGGCTGATACAGGGATGCCGGCACTTTATAACAGAATCCCTCTCCCTTTGCGTAGAGTTCCGTTCCTTCTTTCACGATTGAAGCGTCAAAAAAGTTGGTAGGCGGCGTGCCGATAAATTCCGCCACAAAGCGGGTGGCGCTGTCCTGATATACTTCCATGGGCGTTCCGATCTGTTCAATCTTTCCCTTGTACATAACCACAATCCGGTCCGCCATACTCATAGCCTCCGACTGGTCATGGGTTACAAAAATGCTGGTGGAACCCTGTTGGGTATGGATTCTCTTCAACTCTGTCCGCATGGTGACACGCAGCTTGGCATCCAGGTTGGATAAAGGCTCATCCATAAGGAACAGCTTCGGTTCCACTACAATGGCTCTGGAAACTGCAACTCTCTGTCTCTGCCCGCCTGACATCTGAGCCGGATATCTTTTCAAAAGGCCCTGGATTTCTGTTGCCTCGGCAGCCTTTTCCACTCTCTTCCTGATCTCATCCCTGGGCAGTTTCTGCAGCTTTAAGGGATATGCAATATTGTCAAAAACTGTCATGTGAGGCCACACCGCATAACTCTGAAAAATCATGGAAACGCCTCTCTCCCTGGGAAGCTTGTTGACAATGCTTTCCCCGTCAACGGTAATGTCCCCTCCGGTGATTTCCTCAAGGCCGGATATCATACGGATGGTGGTAGTCTTTCCACACCCGGAAGGCCCTAAGAATACAATAAATTCTCCCTTTTCTATGGAAAGATTCATGTTATTTACAATCAGCGGTCCGTTAGCTGTATATTTTTTCTGTAAGTTTTTAATTTCCAAATAACTCATAGTCTGCTCTTTCCTCCATTTCTGCTCCTGTATAACCCTGTCCGGAGGCTTATTCATCCACGCGGATTATACTGGTTTTCACGGTTATAATTCAACGCCGCCCCACATCTGTCCGATGTATTTGCGGATAATAAAGGTAAATACCAGCGCCGGCACAATCAGCACGATACTGCCTGCCGCCGCATACTGGATGCCGCTGGAAGTGGTTCCGATCGCCTTATACACCACCAGCGCAAGGGTCTGGTTCTGGTTTGTCAGAATCAGCGCCGAAATGGTATCGTTCCACGCGGTCAAAAATGAGTACATGGAGCTTGCCGCCATTGCAGGAAATGCCATGGGCAGAGTGATTTTCATAAAAGTCTGCACACTGTTGGCCCCGAATACAAAGGAGGCTTCTTCCAGTTCCTTGTTGATTCCGATAAAAATACTGCTGGTAATCCAGGAGGTCAGGGCAATATTAGGTATAGAGTACAGGAGCGCAAGACCTGTCATGGTGTCATAAAGCCCCATCTTAATCAGCATCACTGCCATTGGTATGCTTATACCCACCGTGGGAAACATTCTGACGATCAGGAGTCCCACGTTAATCTGCTCCCTTCCCTTAAATTTGTATCTTGCAATGGCGTACCCCGCAAGGCTTCCCAGAGACAGAGAGATCAAAATCGTGTACAGAGATACAATGATACTGTTTTTCAGGGCCGGTCCCGCATTGGGCACAATCTTGAAGAACTGTTTAAAATTGTAAAGCATATCCTTCTTAAAGGTAAACTCACCGGGTCCTTCCGTGCGGGTCTTCGCAAACTCCTCCAAAAGTTCATCCCCGTCAACGGTCACTGCATACTGCCTTGCAAAATGCTTTTCCAGCTTTGAAGCGCTGCTTGTTGTGATAATGGAGGTATACCCGTTTCCATCCTTATAATCGTAAAACAGTTCATACTTTCCGCCATCTTCCGGCTCCACATACACGGTCACCTCACCGGAAGGAAACATCCGCTTGGGAAACTGGGTCATTTCCGTCGCATTGGAGAAGGAAACAGTAAGAAAGAACATCAGCGGTATAGTAACTAACATGACCATTCCGGCCAGTATAATTGCAAAAACACATTTTTGTACTGCGCTTAATCGGTCCATCATCCTTCCTCACCTCCCTCTGTGATCCTGTTTCTGTTGGAAACCCTTAAATACACCACAGTTGCCAGAAGTACCACAACAGTGGTCAGGAAAGAGTAAGTATAGGCCAGTTTCGTGCTGGTATCCACGCCCGGAATCGCGTCCACGTAAAAGGCAATCCGCTCAACCAGAAATGGCGCTTTCGAGTATCCAAGCACCATAACTGCTATGGACCATACCTGAACCGCTGCAATCATACGCATGATAACGGAAGTGGTGATGGAGGGTTTCAGAATCGGTAATGTAATATCTTTTAAGATCTGCCATTTGTTCGCACCGAAGGTATAGGCAGCTTCCTTCAGTTCCTTCTGCAGCCCCTGTAAGCCTGCAACAAGAATGATCATGACGGAAGGCGTCACTGTCCAGGTATCAATTGCAATCAGAAGCAAGATGGCATTGAACCCTTCCGCATTCATGAACACGATAGGCTGATCGATTATGTGCAAATTCATAAGCAACGAATTAATCCATCCGTCCTTAACAAGTCCTGTCTTCCACAAAATAGCTGTAGCCGTAGGCGTAATTGCCATGGGAATCATAGAGACAAACATCAAAAGTTTGGAACCGGTAAATTTTTTTGATAACAATAAGGCTAAAACCAGTGCAATGAAATACTGCAGAATAACAGAAATCGCTGCAAAGGCCGCTGTGTTGAGAACTGATTCGGAAAACAGTTCCGACTTGAACATCAGCTTTAAATTTTCAGTAAGTGTGAATCCCCCATCCATTCCAATAAATACTTCTCTTACCCCCGACACCACCGGTGCAAGCCAAAATACTGCATAATAAACAAATATGGGAAATAATAACAGATAGGGAGTTGCTTTCCTGGGAACCTTTAAACTTTTATGCATTTTCAGCTTCTCCTTTCCATAACGGTGTTGTTTATGTAAGCCGGGGGCTGAATCAGTCAGCGCCCCGGCATTTGGCAGTTCAATTACTCTGTGATATACAGCGCTTCCAGTTCCGCCTGTTTTCCGCTTAAGAAATCGTCACTGGGGGCTGCCTTGGTGTTAAGAATCTCATTGAAGATATCACCGTAAAGCAGTTTGACTGCATTCCAGTCAGAGTATTCTGTGGAAGGAACGCCGCTTACAATGGCAGTGTCAAGAATATTGATACCGGCCTGCATAACAACGTCTTCGTCTGTCAGAATATCGCCTACCTCTGCAATGGGGCTTAACGCGCCGCCGTAGTTAGAGCAGAAGCTGTAATTAACCTCAGGTCTTGCGACATATTCAATAAATGCTTCGGCAAGGTCTGCGTGAGGTGCACCGTTCTGGATGCCGTAGCACCATGCACCTGATGTGGAACCTACTCCTGTGCTTCCGCTGGGAGCTGCACCGATGACAAAGTTGTTGGGCGCTGCATTGTAGCTGGTACCTGCGGGAGCCATATGAGAGAATGCAAGCCATACATCACCGCTGTTCATAGGCTCGGTTACTGCCGTATACTGATCCTGCTCCGCATAGAAACCGTCTCCTGCCGCAATCCTGGCAACAACTTCCATGGCGCTCTTGAACCCGTCAGAGGTAAATTCAGGGAAAGAACCGCCGTAAGCAAGGCTCATGCCGCCCATGGGATAGAGCAGCTGGGATCCTGTCATGTTGGCAGGCATCATTGTTTTTCCTGCGCCTTCCCCTTCTGCAATTGCAACTGCCCAGTCAGCGTACTGTTCCCATGTGATCCCGGAAACCACGTCTTCTCTGGTCAGTCCGTCAGGAAGGTAATCCAGAGCCTTCACATTGGCAATCAGCACATATACGTCAAAGGAATTGGGAACAAAGTATCTTTTTCCATCCTTGTTGGTGGTACCGTCAAACATGCTGGTGTAAGTGGAGCCTGTCCCGTCAACAAGCGCCGTAATGTCCTGCATCCAGCCGCCATTTACATAAGGCGCCATATTTGCGGTGTCCGCATAAATAATATCAGATACAATATTGCCTGATTCCTGCTCTGTCTTGATCTTTGTAATGGCATCTGCCTGTGCAACAAAGTCAACATTTACCGTAACGCCGTACTCCTCTTCAAAGTCTGCAAAGTACTCATCCATCAAATATTCTTTCTCGTGAACCTCGGGAGTTCCGCTGTAAAGAATTGTCAGTTCCGTGGAAGCAATCTCACTTCCTGCCGCTTCCTCTTCTTCACCGCTTTCCTCAGCTTCAGAAGTTCCGGCATTTTCAGTTTCATTTTCTTCAACATTTTCCTCAGCCGGCGGTGCGGGAGTCGTGCTGTCCTTAGAGCCTCCGCATCCTGCCAAAGAAGATGCAACCATACCCAGTGTCAGTAAAATCGCTAATCTCTTTTTCATACTTTTCTCTCCTTTAATTCATTGGTTTGTTGTTATGAAAGCCATTTTATCTTCTTTATGCCCTATTATCAATGTTAAAAGATACATAGTTTTTCATTAATTTAGTGCAATTGCACAAAAAGCATTATTACGCTCCGCAAGCCGGCTTCTTGTAACAACGGATTGTGCCAACAAAAAAAGAGAAGAATCCATTTTCCTCTCTTTTCATTAGCATAAGGATAACTTGCGAAGATTTCGCGTGAAGTATTTGCATGAAGATTTCGTGCGAAGCATTCACGTGAAGTATTTATCCGTTATTTTCTATATTGCTATACTTTTTTAAAATTATACCTTCAGACGCAGATGAATGACCGCAATATAAAGCAGAATCAGATTTTTCCCGTTTCTGGGATTTAAACCTGTCAGTTCCTCAATCTTATCCAGGCGATAATTTAGTGTATTTCTATGAATAAACAACATACTGCATGTCTTTTTCTGGTCCTCATTGGTATCTGCATAGACTAAAATCGTATGCTGCAAAGTGTGGTTGGCATCATTCTGCGTCAGCTTTTCCATGATATCCCGAATCACATTATCCTCCGTAATCTCACTCAGCAGACATTCCAGCCGCAGATCATCATAACTGATCATCCTCTGGTCATTTTGCGCAGCCTCCGCCATCTTCATCACTTTTTCCATGCTCTGGACAGATTTTAAGGCAATATTACTCTTTTCCCCCACAAAGCATCTTTGCAGGTCTGTACTGATCTCCATGATTTCGTTGATACGGCTTTGCAGCTGGGGAACAGCCTCAAACAATATAATCATGTTTTCCATACTCTGCCGGATGACATAGTCCCCCTTATGCAGCATCCTCTGTATTTTCTCAATAACAGAAAACCTTACCCGCTTTAAACGGAACAGAACCGCCACCCTTTCTTTCGTCACGTCAATCTTAAAGTACTCCGCCTGGCTTAAAAAGGCTTCGTCATAATCCTCCGCCTTCCTCTGGGACCACTCATACAGGAAATTATTCAGGCGCGTCTCCTTGATTGCCACAATATCGTTAAAAATTTCATTTTCCACCATAAGCTGTGCCGTGGTGACAACAATCCGGCCAATGTCCATCACTTCATCGACATCGCCGCTGATCCCTATAACCCCCAGCATCTGCATATTATAAATAATGGGCAGGTTCACACCCTTGCGCTCCGTCTCCGTATCCTGATACACATTGTAAGCCTCACGCCGTTCAATTGCCCTGACCGCGCCTTTGTGTACAGAGCCAATCCTGCTCTTATCCCCGCTGGCAATAATCTCCCCGTTCTGATCCATAATGTTGATATTATAAGGGACAATTTCCATGATCCTGTCTGCAATCTTCTGCGCATTGCTCTGCGTTAAATATGGCATAGTGCTTTTCCTTTCACTCTCTCATGCCTCCGCGCTTCAATTTTCTATTAAGTTAATATTTTTCCACTCCCCGTCTTTATCCTGTCTGCCGCCAAAAAACGTATCATAATTCATCTCATAGCTGGTTTCATCCCAATAAGCACTGCTGACATCTTCAACTGATTTTGTGCTTCCTGCTAATTCTACAAAAATTTCAATCCATTGTTTCTCCGTATGATCCTTTTCATTAAATTCTGCCAGATATCCGACTTCATAAACATCTAATTCCGCATTATATATTGTATATCTATACTCTAATTCTCCTGTTTCAATATTTTCATAAGCCTCTTGCTCAAGAAACTGCTCTGCTGCATCATAAGCATACTCATTAAATTCTTTATCCATTTCTGTCATAGAATCGTTCGAATTGGAGCATCCACATGCAAAAACAGCAAGTAAAATACCCCCTAAGAAAACTTTACTTTTCATAATTCCTCTCTCTTTCCTTATTATTGTATCACTTTGACGTTGTAAAACATGTTTTGAAACTAAAATTTCTCAATATGATCCAAAACAGTCTGAAACGATATTTTTGTATTTCAAAATAAATCGCTGTGTGTTCCTGTTCTTGTCTTGCCAGTTTTTGAATAATTTCTTCCATGTCTCACATCATCAATAGCTCTGATTGTATCTGCATTAGGAACATCCATAGAAATAGCAAAGGGTATTCTCTGTTCTCTTACCGCCTGTTTCGCCGATATTGTAAAAAAAGTCGTCATATCCATTCCAAGATTAGAAACAAGTTCTTGCAACTGCGATTTTAAATCCTCATCTATTCTCATTGTTATGTTAGTTGTTGCCATAGTATCAACTCCTTCCTTACAATATCATATTATCCAAAATGTGCTGCGTCAATACATTGCATGTATACAGCACACAAACTTTCTGCGGCTTGTTTTTTATCTCTCTCTGATCATAGGACATACGGAAGAAGTGAACCAGACTCACTATAATTACGACATTATGGAACTGACAATCAAGAAGAGTACATTGGAGTCGATCTGCGCGATATCCACCTAAAAAAGGGTTGTATCCAACTGTATCCAAAAAATACAGAGGCAAAAAGAAGGCGGAAAGCCAGTAAAATCAAAGGCTTTCCGCACTCTTAAAGGTAATAGCGAGAGGGGGACTTGAACCCTCGACACTACG
>CAJUJP010000039.1 GCA_910586615.1 uncultured Lachnospiraceae bacterium | reverse complement strand
GCGGATTGGGGACTTGCACCCGTTAGAAACGTGCGCCGCAAGGCGCACCATAAAACCGTCCACGTCGGATGTGCATGCACATACCGGTTGTGGACGGTTTCGTTTACTCAGTTCATTCCTTCCGGAATTATTTCAAAGTAACCTTAGCGCCTTCAGCTTCCAGCTTAGCCTTGATGTCATCAGCTTCTTCCTTGGAAGCAGCCTCTTTGAGCACCTTCGGAGCGGAATCAACAAGGTCTTTTGCTTCTTTCAGTCCAAGACCGGTTGCTTCACGAACAACTTTGATAACCTTAACCTTGTTAGGGCCAACCTCTGTCAGCTCAACGTCGAACTCTGTCTTCTCCTCTGCTGCTGCAGCGCCTGCATCAGCGCCTGCTGCTGCAACAACTACGCCTGCTGCTGCGGATACGCCGAACTCTTCTTCGCATGCTTTTACTAAATCATTTAACTCTAATACTGTTAACTCTTTGATCGCATCGATCAATTCCTGACTTGTTAATTTTGCCATTATTGTTTACCTCCATTATTTTTGTTTGATTGATAAAATCTGACATTTTCTTTTCCTGATCCTGCCCGGACTCCTGTGAATACCCTGACAGGTCTGCGGTTCATCCCTTATCATGCCGCTTTCAATGCGGAGGGGATCATTCCGCTGTCCGTTTCCTTATTCTGCTGCAGGAGCTTCTTCAGCTGCAGGCACTGTCTCAGCCTCTGCAGGTGCCGCCTCTGCAGGCGCTGCCGCTTCACACTCGGATGCGCCGCCTTTTTCAGCCAGCTGCTTCATAACACGGGCAAAATTGGTGATCGGTGACTGCATACTGCCAAGCAGTCTGGACAGCAATTCTTCTCTGGACGGAATCTTGGCGATCTCCTGGATTCCATTGGCATCGTAAACCGTGCCTTCCACAACGCCGCCCTTAACCTCAAGGGCATTTGCTGTCTTAGCGAATTTGCAGATCACTCTCGCAGGAGCCGTAGCATCCTCTGTGGAAATAGCCACTGCGCTGGGCCCTTCCAGATAGGGAGTCAGTGACTCGAAATCCGTGCCCTTGAATGCAAAATTCATCATTGTGTTCTTGTAAACCTTGTAGGTGATTCCTGCTTCACGAAGCTGCTTACGAAGCTCTGTATCCTGCTCAACCGTAAGGCCGCGGTAATCAACAAGCACAACTGACTGCGCATCTTTGATGGAAGCAGCGATCTCTTCTACGATAGGTTTTTTCAGTTCGACCTTTGCCATAACATTTACCTCCTTATAGATTTGACGCCGAAAGGAGTACTCTATCAAAAAAATCCTCCCTGAAGACAGGAAGGATCAACTCTGCAAAGCAACTCTTCTCCTCGGTAGGCGGTATACTTACGCCGTCATCACGGCACCTACTGTCTTCGGCATGGTTGTAACAACCTTGACAACTATAGCACACGGTGCTTATAGCTGTCAAGTCTAAATTAATTTTCAAAACATTATCCCAGACTTTTACAAAACTTACTGTCTGCAAGTTTCTTTTCAGAGCCTGCTGCTCATATGGTGCATGTTAAAAGCATTGCTGCCGGCATCAGGATACCCGGCACTTTCTTTGGCATTCCGCCCCACATCCAGCATCAGTCCGAACTTCTGTGCCTGGGTGATCTCCACCGCCATCACCCCGTAGCTTGTGGTAATTTCCAGAACCGTGGAACCGTCTGGTTTCGTCACGATCTGCGTCTTCAGATCATCCTCCTTCGAATCCTCAGGCTGCTCTGTTTCGCCCGAAGCGCTGCCGGGAATCGTCATGACACCGTCAGAATCAGGCAGCCGGTTCAGATTTTTACTGTTTTCATGCAGAATGCCTTCCAGAATCAGCATCATTTCCTCTTCGGTATAAAAATTCGCACCGAAATCGTTCATATATTTTGCATATTTGACTTTTTCCCTGTCTATGTATGTAGAACCGTCCTTCTCATACGTATAGTCCGGAACTCCGTCTTTCGTGGTTTCGAAAAATGCCACGAAATCATCCTCGTCTATCTTTCCTGCCAGAAAATCTTTCCAGAAATTCTCATGCGCCGCAAACCGCAGATTGGCATCCTGGGCAAAGCGTTCCAGAAAAGCCATAACCTTTTCGTACTGCCCTTTTTCTGTATATGAAAAGCTCCACAGATCCTTAGTAACCCACTTTGTTCCGTCAAAATAGCCTTCCTTGCAGGAAATGCCGTCCTGTGTATAACATGTGACATACCAGTGCTTCTCCTTAGGATCCTCGGAAGGATAACTGCACTTGGTAACTTCTTCCGTAAGAAGCGAAAGATCCTCCTCCGTAATCGTCTCCGTCACATCCTCAGCGCCTGCTGCATTGCCTGTGACAGAATCCGTTCCCGCAGTGCCTGCTTCTGTACTCCCGTCCGTCTCCCCGGCAGAGGGTACGTTAGCCGCCCAGACCGTCTCCACGGTGGCCGGGGCAATAACCGCTCCCTCTGAATCTGTCTCTGCTGAAACTGACACAGTTGTCACTCTGCTCGAAGCCGCCATACCTGCGGCCATCTCCCGGTTCATGGCCTCCATCGCCGCCTGCTTCTTGATTTCCTCGATCTGTGCCTTCACTTCTTCCCGCAGCACATCCTCGGCGGCATCAAACTTCTCTAAAAGTTTCTCCCACTCTCCGATGGTGTAAGCCTCGGCTCCGATCTTGAATTTTGTCTGGATGGTGCCCTGTTTAATATTTTTTGCCATCTCCTCCATCTTCTCAAGAATCTGTTCCCTGTATGATTTTATCTCTTCGTCCTTTGTCCCGTTTTCCTGTTCCTCTTTGACGCTGTTATCATTTTTTTCTCCGCGTCCCTGAGCGCCACCGACACTATTGTCATTTTTATTGTTGTATCCCTGAGAAAATCCGACTCTCTGTCCGCCCTGATAAGACCTGCCGTATTGGTTCTGATTGATATACATTCCCCTGTTTCCTTTCTGTCGTATTAAGATCTTCCGCCCGGTGGCCGGAATTGCAATCCCACGCTTCGAGGGAAAATCCATGTTTAATATAAATACGAATCATGCTCCCAAAAGGTTTCATATTTTTAACAAAATTTATTCTGCTTTTTACATCTGTTTTTACCAGCTTACATAGCCGTCGTCATCAATGCGCACACCCGGAGACATGTTTCTCATTTCATCCAGTATCCGCTTTTTCTCCTCCCCCTGAAGGAGCGTGGTTCTGCAGCCGCTCTGCAGACAGGGCAGAAACTGATAGCTTTTCAGGCCGTTTTCATCCAAAACAACCTTGACCATGCCTGTATCCACGGTTTTAGAGTTGAACCAGAAATTGCCCAGACTGTACATCACCGGAACCCCCTGTACAACACCGATCTGCTGCAGACAGTGGGGATGTGCACCAATGATCAGATCCGCGCCTGCCGCCGCAACTTCGGGCGCCTGTTTTTCCTGTGCCCAGTCCAGTTCTGTCACATTCTCCGTGCCCCAATGAAGAAAAACAATCACAAAATCACTGTTTTCCTTTGCCTCCCGCACAGTCTCCAACAGATTGTCACCGTTCCAGCACCGGAACACTCCTGCCGAGGTTTCCGTCGCCCCTCTGGTATCCGGATGATCCAGCCGTTCAATCTGTGTGGCAGCCACAAACGCGATCTTCATATTATTTATAATGTAATAGACCGGTCTTCGCGCTTCCTGCAGATTCCGGCCCGCACCCACATAAGTGATTCCGGCTTCCTCCAATGCACTCATGGTATCCAGAAAAGCCGTCTCCCCGTAATCATACGCATGGTTATTGGCAAGGGACACCAGATCCACGCCCAGATCTTCCAGATAGGATGTGGAGGCAGTCCGTGCCCGGAAGGTAAACTGCTTTTCTTCCAGCGGCTCCCCTCTGTCCGAATAAGGAAACTCGTTATTGAGCATCATGATGTCCGCGCTCTTCATCTCATCGATCAGTTCCTGAGAAATGCCTGTGGTTATGTCGCCGCCGTTCTGCCTGACTCTGCTCATGACAGCATAGCTCTCATCAAACAAAATATCCCCCGCAAAAGTGATCGTCACTTGGCCGGGATCTGCAGCGTCCTTGGCATAAATATTGTTCTCCACCATATATGCCGGATCATTCAGCACCTCTTCATACTTGTTGTTCACGCTGATGATCTCCTCGATCTGCTCCTGCTGTACCGTCTCCTCTGCTTCGCCGGTATCCTCCGCCCTGTCGCCAATCTCCTCTCTGGTCACCTGAAAATGACTGGTCTGCTTCGGCTTAGCAGGCTGCATGATCCACTGATATGCTGCAATCCCCACAAGTCCCGCAAGCAGCACAAGGCTGAATGTCCATAGAAACGGCCTGAAAAAATTACGGCCTATGCTTATTCTGTTATGCTTATTTCTGTTCTTTTTCTTTTTGCCCATAAAGCTATTATAACACAAATAAATCTCTGTGCAATCGAGCACATCGCATACCATCAGTAAAATACATCGCCAAAAAAGCGGAGTGCACTGTGCACCCCGCCTCTCTTCATAAACCAGATTAAAATTTTGCTGTATTGATCTTCACGCCCGGTCCCATTGTGGTAGCCAGGGTAATGCTTCTCAGATACTGTCCCTTCAATGCTGACGGTTTTGCTTTAACAACCGCCTCCATCAGTGCATCGAAATTCTCCTGCAGCTTAGCTTCCTCAAAGGAAACCTTGCCTACCGGAACATGGATGATATTAGCCTTATCCAGTCTATACTCGATCTTACCTGCTTTGATATCGTTGACAGCCTTGGTAACATCCATCGTTACCGTACCAGCCTTCGGGTTGGGCATCAATCCCTTAGGACCCAGCACTTTACCCAGACGTCCCACAACGCCCATCATATCAGGTGTTGCAACAACTACATCAAAATCCAGCCAGCCTTCATTCTGAATTTTGGGGATCAGTTCCTCTCCGCCTACATGATCGGCTCCTGCCGCCTCGGCCTCATTGATCTTATCACCCTTCGCAAATACCAGTACCTTTACTGTCTTACCTGTTCCGTTCGGTAATACAACAGCGCCACGAACCTGCTGTTCTGCATGACGTCCGTCACAACCGGTTCTGATGTGAACCTCTATGGTTTCATCAAACTTCGCTGTTGCCGTCTTCTTAACCAGAGCGATGGCATCAGCTGCATCGTACATTGTAGCGCGGTCTACGAGTTTAGCCGCCTCTGTATACTTTTTACCATGTTTCATCTCAAATCCTCCATTACTCTTCTACTGTGATACCCATACTTCTTGCAGTTCCGGCAATCATGCTCATCGCAGCTTCAACGCTTGCAGCGTTCAGGTCAGGCATCTTTAACTCTGCGATTTCCTGAAGCTTCGCCTTGGAGATCGTAGCTACCTTCGTCTTGTTCGGGACTGCGGAGCCGGATTTGATGTTACATGCTTTCTTTAAAAGAACTGCTGCAGGGGGAGTCTTTGTAATGAAACTGAAACTTCTGTCTGCATAAACAGTGATAACAACCGGAATGATCACGTCACCTTTGTCGGCTGTTCTTGCGTTGAACTGTTTTGTAAATTCAACGATGTTCACGCCGTGCTGTCCGAGTGCAGGACCAACCGGCGGTGCTGGTGTAGCTTTACCAGCAGGGATCTGTAACTTAATGTATCCTTGTACTTTCTTTGCCATAATGGCACCTCCTAAATATAATGTGGTACGGGCGCAGCATATATCTTCTGCCCGGCATACCGGAACCGGATCCATGCATCAGATGCACGGCTAAATCCAGACAGCCACCGGCAAAAAAGATTCTCTGCTCCCACACTACCGTCCATGCCGCATAAGCCGCGCGGACAGTATATATTGACTCTCAACAGCCGCCGGCCGGAACCTGTATCTGTGCAGCATCCGGCTTCATGCATGTCAAGAATAAATATCTCGTCAAAAAAGTGCGAAAACTTTTATAAGATTTGCTTCGCAAATTCGAGTAAGCAGACAAATTCTTATCGTAAAAAGAATAAATCCAAAACAATAAAAATATTACATTCTTCTGACTTCTGCAAAACCAATCTCTACAGGCGTCTCTCTGCCGAACAGTTCCACGTTGATGGTCGCCACCTGCTTGTTGAAATCGATTCTCTGGACAACGCCGATCGTATCCTTCCAGACACCGGCAACCACTGCAATGGTGTCGCCCTCTGCAAAGTCTACGCTCACATTTTCCATCTTAATGCCAAGCGGTTTCATCTCGGCTTCCGTCAGCGGCACCGGCTTGCTTCCCGGTCCCACGAATCCTGTAACGCCTCTGGTATTTCTCACCACATACCAGGTATCGTCATTCATGATCATATTGATCAGAACATAGCCCGGAAACATCTTCTTCTGGACTGTCTTGCGGGCACCGTTCTTCATCTCCATGACATCCTGCATAGGTACTCTGACTTCCAGGATCTCTTCTTCCAGATGCCTGTTCTCGATCGTTTTCTCAATGTTTGCCTTTACCTTATTCTCGTAACCGGAATAAGTGTGCACAACATACCAATTTGCTTCTGCCATATTAATACCATGCCTTTCTCAGTTCCTGTTTTCAGAGCTTCCTAGAACTTAAGCGTCGTAAGGAAATCCACGCCGTACTGTAACCCGAAGTCCAGTATCGTGATGATCGCTCCGATCACAACAGAAATAATGACAACCGCAACGGATTGTTTTAAAAGGGCATCTTTATTAGGCCAAGTGATTTTCTTAAATTCAGCTTTCACACCGGTCCAGAACTTTGTAATCCTGGATGTGCCTTCTGCTTTAGCAGAATCTCCCATGTTATACTCCTTTCGTCAAAACAACAGGCGATTATTTCGTTTCCTTATGCATAGTATGTGTCTTGCAGAATCTGCAATACTTCTTGGTCTCCATCCTGTCCGGATGTGTCTTCTTGTCTTTGGTCGTATTGTAGTTACGCTGTTTGCACTCTGTGCATGCTAAAGTGATTCTTGTACGCATCTCGCTACCTCCACGTGTATTCATCAATTATCTAAGTCACTATTTTTGAGCATAAAAAAAAGACCTAAATCTTATCTTGCTCAAACAATATACCATACGCCCGGCAGTAAGTCAACCTGTTTTCCGATTATTTCAGTATTATTTCCGTATTTTTTGCGTGCATTATGTTCATTAATTGTTGCAAAGCAAGCTGCAATTCACACAAATCATCAAAACGGGCATTTGCAAACATCGAATTACCTGCTTCTGCCACTTTTCCGATTCCACAAATCTGAATTTTCTTTATCTATGGCTCTTCATTTTTTATATATATTGTACGATATATAAATTACAAAGCGGGTGGTTTCATGCCCATACGTCTTAATTTCGTATTTATTATGACGCTTATGGCGCATAAATCCAATATTTACTTGCTTTTTCTACATTTTCGATGATAGAATGAGACTATATTATACCCATGCAGATCGTAAGCCTGCTTGCGATGTAGCTAAATAGAGAAGTCTATACCCATATAAGAATAAGTAGGAACACCCGCGACGATGTCTTGCAGGCTACGGACAGCCACAAGGAGACATCAGGCATCAGACCTGTGCTGAGAACATTTCATGGAAGAAAGGAGGGGGACTATGGCTTATAACAGTATCGGTACCTTAACAAATGTCTATAATTTCTATATGACCACGTACGCGCCTAAGTCCAGTACACCCTATGACTCACACAAGAAGAGTGAGCTGCGCAGCGTATATAATTCCATTGTAAAGATGAATAAAGAGTCCCCTCTGTGTATCTTGGACACCAGCAGGGCTTCCCAGAAGTTTGCAATCGGTATCAAAGAGAACGCCCGGGAACTGCGCAATACGATTGCCTCCCTCGGCGGTCTCGAAGAGGCTGATCTTCTGAATAAGAAGGTGGCTTATTCCAGCAACGAAAATATTGCGAAGGCGACTTACGTCGGTTCTTCCGTAATGGGAGATGATGTACCTTCCTACGAGATCGAGGTAAACAATCTGGCCAGTACCCAGGTCAATACAGGCAAGTATCTTCCCTGTGATGAGACTGCGTCCCTGCCGCCCGACACTTACTCTTTTGACGTGGGGATCGATGATCTGAATTATGAATTCCAGTTCAGCATCAAACCCACCGATACGAACCGCGATATTCAGGATCGTCTGGCCCGTCTGATCACCAACGCCAACATCGGCATGTCGGCCCATGTCATTCCCGGCGAAGATGATACCGCTTATTTACGGATGGAATCCAATTCTACCGGTTTAAAAGACGGCAGACCGCTGATTTACAGAATATCCGATCACAGAACGAGCAAAACTGCAGGTGCAGTAGAATATTTCGGTCTGGATCATGTATCCACGCAGCCGGCTAACGCTTCCTACCTCATAAACGGTGAAGGACGCTCTTCCACATCCAACCGTTTCACGCTGGCACATGCTTATGACATACAGTTGACAGGCGTCAGCAGTGAAGAAGGCGAGACCGCTTCCATCGGACTTAAGACAGATGTGGAGTCCCTGACAGAGAACGTAAACACGCTGGTCAATGGATTCAATTCTTTTCTGACCGCAGTGGCTGAATACAGTGACAATCAGCCTAAGAGCAACCGTCTCTTCAACGAGATGAGCAGTGTAGCGAGAGTTTTTGCCAGAGATCTTACTTCTGTTGGGCTTAATCTGAATCTGGACGGCACCCTGGAAGTGGATAACGACGCTCTGCGTCAGAGCGCTATGGGGGACAACGCCAAAGAAGCCTTTTCACCGATGAAAAGCTTTACCAACTCGGTGCTGCGCAAAACAAATCAGGTATCTCTTGACCCGATGAACTATGTCAACAACACCATCGTGGCCTATAAGAATCCGGGCAAGAATTTTGCCAGCCCGTATATCACCAGCGCGTACAGCGGCATGATGTTTAACAGCTACTGTTAACATCAGCAAATGGACATATAAGCAAACGGAGACAAACCGGTTCGGGATGCCTCCGTTTTTTATATCTTTCTTTAGAGCGGAATGTTTCCGTGCTTCTTCCTGGGTCCTTCCACCTGCTTGTTCTTCAAACCGCGCAGTGCCTTCACAAGCGCCTCTCTTGTCTCCTCAGGTTTGATCACCTCATTCACATATCCCCTCGCCGCAGCCACATAAGGATTCAGAAAACGCTCTTCATATTCCGCTTTGCACCGGGCACGCATGGCTGCCGGATCAGGAGCCGTCTTGATCTTACGTTTGAAAGCAATGTTGACCGCACCGTCCGCTCCCATAACCGCAATCTCCGCAATAGGCCATGCGTATACAATATCCGCTCCCATTTCCTTGGAATTCATGGCGATGTAAGCGCCGCCATAAGCTTTACGCATGATCAGAGAAATCTTCGGAACCGTCGCCTCTGAATACGCATACAGGATCTTGGCCCCATGTCTGATAATACCGTTGTGTTCCTGCGCCGTGCCGGGCAGAAATGCTGGCACATCGATCAAAGTGATCAGCGGAATATTAAAACAGTCGCAGAAACGGATAAATCTGGCGATCTTGTCGGAAGCATGATAGTCCAGTGAACCGCCCATGGAATTGGGCTGATTTGCCACGATTCCCACAACCTTGCCTTCCATCCGGCACCATCCAACCACCGCATTGGTGGCAAAATCCTTCTGAACTTCAAAAAAGCTGCTCTCATCCACAATGCAGTCAATGACTTCCTTCACATCATAGGCATGGCGGGAATTGTCCGGCACAATGTCCATGATCTTGTCTGCTTTTGCTTTCATGGCGGAGGCTACCTTGCCGTTTTCCACCTTGCCGAACACCTTACCTACTCTGGGCAGGATGCTCTGCCGTTCCTTCGTATTGATAACCGGAGGTTTCTCCATCCAGTTGCCGGGCAGATAGGACAAAAGCTTGCGCACGCCCATAAGGCATTCATTCTCACTGTCATAAGTAAAATGTGCAACGCCGCTCTTCTTTGCATGAACTTCTGCGCCGCCCAGTTCCTCCACAGACACTTCCTCATTGATGACTGTCTTTACCACATTCGGTCCGGTAATAAACATTTTAGATATATCTTTTACCATAAAAATGAAATCGCAGATAGCCGGTGCATAGCAGGCGCCGCCGGAACAGGGCCCAAGGATCACCGCAATCTGCGGGATCACGCCTGAAGCCTTCGTATGGCGCAGAAACATGCCGCTGTAACCGCTTAAGGAAGAGATTCCCTCCTCAATCCGGGCGCCGCCGCTGTCATTGATGCAGATCAGGGGTGCTTTCATCTCCATGGCCATATCCTGAATGCGGCATATCTTAAAAGAATGATATTCTCCCAGTGTACCGCCGATCACCGTAAAATCTTCGCTGGCCACAAATACCTGACGGCCGTCAATCTCTCCGTATCCGGTCACTACACCGTCTCCGGGCACTCTCCTTTTATCCAGATCAAAATCATCAATACGGGATTCCAGAAATCCGTCCACTTCCACAAAAGTACCCGGATCCAGCAGTACTTCGATCCGCTCGCGCGCCGTCATCTTGCCGCCGGCATGCTGTTTGTCTATCTTGCTCTGTCCGCCGCCCATAAGAGCCTTCTGTCTTCTGTTGTCCAGTTCCTTAACAGCTTCATTCCAGTTCATGATTCTCCTGATCTCCTCCTGCCATTACTTTTTGTTCTGACCCGCACCTGCACAAGCTTCCAGCGCAGGCTTTCACTTTATTTGACTTTCCAATACTTTGACTTTCAAACTATCTTTTTGTATTATAGGCAGAGCATCCACACTTGTCAATACTCTGCCTCAAAAAAGCGAACACAAAACAAGCACAATTCATTCTATGCTCGTTTGCATGATCTGTTTCCCTCACACAATACTTAATTCTTTCTCCACCGCTTCCAGTGCGGCCGCGATCACTTTGTCCATGTCATAATATTTGTACTGTCCCAGACGTCCGCCGAAGATCATATGAGACCTTTCCCGGGCCAGTTTCTGATATTCCCGGAACAAGCTGTCATTCCGCTCGTTATTCACCGGATAATACGGCTCATCGCCTTCCTGCCACTCTGCAGGATATTCTCTGGTAATCACGGTGTCTTTCTGGCTTCCGAACTCAAAATGCTTGTGCTCGATTATCCGCGTATAGGGAACTTCCCGTTCTGTATAATTTACCACAGCATTGCCCTGATAATTGTCACAATCCGGCAGTTCCTCTGTCTCAAACCGCAGGGAACGATATTCCAGATGTCCGAGAGAATAGCCGAAATACTCATCCGGCATACCGGTGTATACCACTTTACGGTAGCTGTTCCCCTCCCGGTCAGTGATCTGCCATCCTTCCTCTGTCTGCTGCTCCCGGACAAATTCTTTGTACGAAATACCTGTCCGCACCTCAATGCCTTGCAGCATTTTCTCTACCATGGCAGTATAGCCTCCGACAGGAATGCCTTGATACCGGTCATTAAAATAATTATTGTCATAGGTAAAGCGAAGGGGGAGACGCTTGATAATAAAAGCAGGCAGTTCTTTACAGTCCCTGCCCCATTGTTTCTCGGTATACCCTTTTACCAGCTTCTCATAGACGTCTGTTCCCACCAGGGAAAGCGCCTGCTCTTCCAGATTCCGGGGTTCATCGATGCCGAGCTTTTCGATCTGCTCTCTGATTTTCTCCCTGGCCTGGGCCGGCGTCACCACGCCCCACATTTTATTGAATGTATTCATATTAAAAGGGAGGTTGTACAGTTCTCCCTTGTAATATGCCACAGGTGAATTTATGTAGTGGTTGAACTCGGCAAAGCAATTTACATACTCCCAGATTTTACGGTCGGAAGTATGAAAAATATGTGCGCCGTACTTATGTACCTGAATCTCTGCCACATTCTCCGTATAAATATTGCCCGCAATATGCGTTCTGCGGTCGATCACCAGCACACGTCTGCCCTGCCGCCTCATCTCATGAGCAAAAACTGCACCATACAGCCCGGCTCCCACTATCAGATAATCATATTGCATTAATTTTCCTCAACCGCCTTATATTTCTCCAACTGGGCATAATCTTCCATCAGTTCCAGCGCTTTCTTGCGCCCGGTCTTATTCAGTTTCACATAATACTGCATCACGCGGTTTTCCATAATCTTGCTGCCAAGCACGCTCTTCTGATTAAGAGGTGTAAAATCAACCGGATTCAGATTCAGCTTATCACACATCCTGATCACGGTGCCGTATGCCATACCCTCAATTCCGCGGTCCAATGCGGTAACCAGGGTAGAGTACGGAATTTCCATCTCAATCGCGAACTGTCTGACACTCTTATACTGTTTTAATATTTCTGCCTTTAAAATTTCTGCCTTTGTCATAGTAGCCCTCCTAAAGTGTGAATGTGACTTATCTCGTTAGGAAGTATAACACAAAACTTTACGAAAAAAAACTACTTAAACGCACTTTTAACGGTATATCGTCAATATCGTCATTTTGTCAGTTTTTCGTCCTTTCTTTTTGTTCAAATAGTCTAGTACTTTTTTCCTATTACAACTAAAAATCTACTGCTGACCGATACTTTATGGCAGTTTTCATATGACAAAATTCGCCTTTATATAAAGGTAAAAGCTCTTTTTAAGTACAATTTAAGTACCGCAAAAATTTTATTGTCGTACCATGCAGAAGATGCTAATATATATGGTAGAGTACGGCATACGGCGTCCTTGCAAAGCAACCGGCCGGGCCGGCACAGAGTAAAACGATTCAGAGGTGACGATATGCTTCCCGTTTCGGTATGCATGATTGCAAAAAATGAAGACAATCATTTAGAAGAATGTTTAAAAAGACTCCGCCCGTGCAGGTTCGAGGTTATCGTAGTAGATACCGGCTCCGTGGACAGAACCGTGGAGGTCGCACACAGGTATGCCGACAAGGTGTTTCATTTTGCCTGGTGTGATGATTTCAGCGCGGCAAGGAATTTTTCAATACAGCAGGCTTCCAACGACTGGGTGCTGATCATCGACTGCGACGAGTATCTTGAAAATGTCAATCTGGCCGAACTGGAAGAATCACTAGACAGCAACTGCCGTTCCGTGGGCATGGTCGTCCGCAACAACCCCTATATCATACAGGGCGTGCGCTCCATCATGTCAGAGCGCATCGGCAGGCTTTTCAACCGCCGGTACTGCCATTATGAGGGCTGTATCCACGAGCAGGTGTGTGCGCTGGACGGCCGGGAACCGGATACCTTCCAGATCCCGCTGACTTTCTATCACGAAGGATATGTTGCCGAATCGGATAAGCGGATGCGCGCCACCCGAAATCTGGAAATGCTGCTCCATGACCTGGAACTGAAAGGTCCCAGCCCGTATATCTATTTCCAGCTGGGCCAGAACTACATCTCCCTGAACGATCTGGAAAAGGCATCCCACTATTACCGGAAAGGACTGGAACTGAACGCCGATCCTCACTCCGCATTCGTGCAGAGCATGGCGGAAACTTACGGTTACTGCCTGATAGAACTGGCCAAATATGACCTGGCCATGGCACTCCGGGATAAATATGAATTATTTTCCCACCGGGCGGATTTTGTCTACCTGATGGGTATGATCTATATGAAAAAAGGCGAATATGACAAGGCGATCCAGGAATTTTCCAAGGCGACCACCCTGTCCTCTTACTCGCGCAAGGGAGTCAACAGCTACCGCGCCAACTACAATATCGCCTCCATTTATGAAAACATGGGAAATCTGGAAGAAGCGCAGACTTATTACAGGAAATGTGGCGATTATGAGCCGGCAGTACGAAAACTGAAAGAACTGGCCGCCTCCTGATTTAAAAATATCAAAAACCACACAATCGGAAAAGAGGTATCCTTTGCAGCCCATATCAGTCTGTATCATAACCAGAAATGAAGAAAAACATATTGAGGAATGCTGTAAGCATCTTGTTCCTTACGGCTTTGAGATCGTAATCGCGGACACCGGTTCTACTGACCGTACCGTGGAGCTGGCCGGAAAGTATACCGACCGGATCTATCACTTCGACTGGTGCGATGATTTCAGCGCCGCCAAAAATTTTGTGATGCAAAAAGCCTCCCATGACTGGATACTATCTATCGACAGTGACGAATATATCGAGTCTTGTGATATGGATGCTCTTCAGGATTGTATGAAAAAATATCCCCGGTCTGCCGGACGCATTCTCATCCGTAACCGTTTCACACAGAACGGAATGACATCTTACGAGCAGGTGCGGGTAAGCCGTTTTGTAAACCGGTATCATTACTGTTTCGAAGGCGCCGTGCATGAGCAGTTAGTACCTGTAAATGCACATGACCGCCTGACAGCTTCTTCTCTGCCCTGTGCAGAATCCGGTTTCTCTGAACCACCGGAACAGGACAAGGCACACACAGCGGTCTGTCCCTGTAAAACTCCTGTGAAATCAGTCTACTCTGCTCCCGTCACTGTACTGCATGTAGGCTATGACGGATCCGAGGAAATCATGTATGAAAAATCCCGGCGTAACATCTCTCTTCTGGAAAAAGAACTGGACAGGCAGGGCCCGGATCCCTATCTCTATTTTCAAATTGGTCAGAGTTACCGCAGGCTTCACGACTACGAATCCGCCTGCCGGTATTTTGATCTGGGACTTGCCATGGACGTGGACCCGGCACTCGATTATGTCCAGACCATGGTAGAGTCTTACGGTTATACGCTTCTGGATCTGAAACGCAGTCAGGATGCCTTAAACCTGCTGGGAGTCTATGACGAATTTTCGAGACGTGCCGACTTTGTTTTTCTGATGGGGCTCATCTATATGAATAACGGACTGTTTGATCAGGCTGTTCAAGAGTTCCAAAAGGCTTCCACTATGGAAGAGTTTTCCATTGATGGCGTGAACAGTTACAAAGCACATTACAACATCGGCGTCATCTATGAATGTACCGGACATCTCCGGGAAGCCCGGTCGGCTTACCGCAAATGCGGCAGCTATGAGCCGGCATTGCAGCGGCTTACAGTGTTGAAGCAGTCTTAACAGGGGAACTGTGAGAAATAAATTTTTCACAGACGAATTTGTGCCTTGCGGCAGCAAATACCGCAGGCTGAGAGAGGTATGGTTATTATGATGAAAATACAAGAATCTGCTGAAGATTATTTAGAGACTATACTGATCCTGAAAGAACGTTCCGGTCAGGTCCGCTCCATTGACATTGCCACGGAAATGCATTATACAAAACCAAGTATCAGCGTCGCTATGAAGAAACTCCGTGAAAACGGATATATCGAAATGGACAGTGACGGGCTGATCACACTGACGGATTCCGGCTACCGGATCGCCTCCGGAATCTACGACCGTCACAAAGTGCTCACCGCTTTCTTCGTGTCTCTGGGTGTCAATGAAAAGACTGCCGCAGAAGACGCCTGCAAGATCGAGCACGACCTGAGCGAAGAAACTTTTGCAAAAATAAGGGAACATGCATTGAAAACGGTAAAGTAGGCGGTTCTTATGCAATTCTGCCGGCCGTATTGAAGTTTCTGATCCCGACAAAATCAACCGAGTAAACTTTGAACATGAGAAGGGCACACATGAAAATATTATTTATAGAATGGAAAAGTTTTGGAAACAGAGACATGATCGATTCCTTTGCCGCAGAAGGCCACGAAGTGGTCTGCTTCCCTTTTTCCAATAAAGATTCCAGAAAAGACGAAGAAGTGGAGCGCGGCCTGACCTCGGCTCTCCGCCGGGAAACGCCTGATGTGGTCTTCTCCTTCAACTATTTTCCCCTGATATCCAATGTCTGTAAAAGGGAAGATATCCGCTATATTTCCTGGATCTATGACAGTCCCTATGTGATGCTCTATTCCTATACGGCCATCAATCCGTGCAATGAAATCTATGTGTTCGACAAGGCACTCTATGCCGAATTTCACAACGCAGGCATCCGGACCGTGCACTATATGCCCATGGCTGCCAACACGGCCCGTCTGGACACCCTTCTGCCGGCCGGATTTTCAGAACCGGTCTCTCAGGAGACAGACGCCCCTTCCCAGCAGCCGTCTCCTGCAGACGCACAGATACCTTTTTTGTATGACATTTCCTTTATCGGCTCTCTCTACACAGAGGAGCACAACTTTTTTGACCGCATGACCACACTGTCCGATTATACAAAGGGATATCTGGATGCGATGATGGCGATCCAGATGAAGGTACAGGGCTATAACTTCATTCAGGAGTCACTGGCTCCCATTATGGATGACTTATATCAGGCACTTCCCATGGATCCAAATCCCGACGGCGTGGAATCCAGGGAGTACCTTTACGCCCAGTATGTGATCAACCGTAAGATTACCGGTCTGGAACGGGCAGATCTGATCGGTGCAGTCGCTCAGAAACACCACTTTGACCTTTTTACACCCAACAGAGGTTTTACCATGCCCAATCTGACCAATCACGGCACGGTGGATTATTATGAACAGATGCCTCTTGTCTTCAAGCAGAGCCGCATCAATCTGAATATTGCCCTCAGAAGCATAAAAACCGGCATTCCGCTGCGGGCTTTTGATATCATGGGAAGCGGCGGTTTTCTGTTGAGCAGCTTTCAGGAAGATTTTCTGGATGATTTCATCCCCGGAGAAGATTTTGCTTATTATGAGAGCAAAGAGGATCTCCTGTACAAAATTGACTATTACCTGAATCACGAGGAAGAGCGCATGGCGGTAGCAAAAAACGGGCATGACAAGATCGCCGGAGCCCATACCTTCCGGCACAGAATCCGGGAGATGCTGGCATAGCCGGATATGTCAGAACCAAAAGTCCTGTTATACCCTGTAAATTGTGTTACGATAACTGCCCTGGAGGATTCGTAAAATGTACCCTGTATCAGTATGCATGATAGCAAAAAACGAGGAAAAAAATATTGAAAAATGTCTCGCCGCCGTCAAGCCTTACGGCTTCGAGATCATCATAGCAGACACCGGTTCTACCGACAGGACGAAAGAGATCGCCGCACGGTACACCGATAAAATATATGATTTTACATGGATCGACGATTTCAGCGCCGCCAGAAACTTTTCACTGGCACATGCCTCCAATGACTATGTCCTGATCCTGGACTGTGACGAGGTGATTGCTTCACTGGATACGGAACTGTTGTTTTCCCTGATCAGCCAGCATCCTGAATCCGTCGGAAGACTCTCGATTGACAACCACTATATCTCCAACCAGACCGACATGGTATATCAGGACCGTCTGGGAAGGTTTTTCAACCGTAAACTTTTCCATTTTGAATCTCCGATCCATGAGCAGATCACCCACAACACAAAAGGTATGCACTATGAAAGCTACGATATCCCGCTTCTGGTCGATCACGTCGGCTATCTGGGAAGCGTGACGGATCTTCGCAGCAAAGTGGAACGCAACAATACCCTTCTTTTTAAAGAGCTTGAAAAGGATCCCGAAAATCCCTATCTCTACTTCCAGATCGGGCAGTCCTACAATATGATCTATGACTATGAAAATTCTTATGTTTATTATCAGAAGGCGCTGGGATACGATGTGAATCCCGATGAAGAATGGGTTCAGATGATGATCATCGCCTATGCCAATGCACTGCTCCATACCGGCAGACAGGCTGAGGCGCTGCAATTGGAAGCCGTCTATGATGCCTTTGCGACGACCGCAGATTTCTTTTGTATCATGGGACAGATTTATCTCGCCAATGAGCAGTATGTCAAGGCGATGATGGAATTCATAAAGGCAATTCACTGTCCCGTTGCCAGGGAAACAGGCACCAATTCTTTCATCCCCACCTACAACGTGGGGCTGATCAATGAAATGATGGGCGACACCACCGCCGCACTGACACACTACCGCAACTGCGGTGATTTTCCGATGGCATTGGAAAAAGTACGGGCACTGGAAAACGCCTGAGCACTACTATGCACAGGCGCACCGCCGCAAATGTCTATATATCATCAAACAGTCTCGCAAGCCCGGCTTCGTAGGAAAATTTTTCCTGTACCTTCCTGCGGCCTGCTTCTGCGATCCGGCGGCGTTCCTCTTCGTGCGCCAGATAATAACGGACTTTTTCAACACAGTCTTCCAGGCTGTCAAAAGTAACTACCTCCACACCTTCTGCAAAATATTCCGTAATCTCAGGCTGCCGGTTTGTCAGCACAAAGCCGCCGCAGGCCATGATATCCAGTACTCTCAGCGGAATGCCTGAACGGATGGATCGAAGGGAAATGTTGAGGTTGATCCTGCTGCCCGCAAAGACAAGGGGCATCTGCGTGTGATAATCTACTGTGCCGCAGCTGCAGTTCTCCAACGCCGGAATCCCGCCGGTATCTGACCCGGTATAGAGCCTGAAAGTATACCGTGAACCGCCGCTTTTCATTCCGGCTGTGCCTGACGCCTTCCCTTCCTGAGCCAGCTTTGTCAGAAGCATTCTCCGTTCTTCCACCGTTACCTTCTTTTCCAGCACCGCTGCCATCAGAATATCTTCCTCTTCGGCGAAATAGTCCTCCCCCAGCATCAGTCCCTGGTCTGCCATCTTTTCCCGGATCATCGCCAGATCCAGCCGCCCCTCCGATAGGGCCCGGCGCAGATAATCTTCCCCGTAGCAGAAGCACTGCTGTCTGATCAGAAGATCCATGTCCACACAGCGATCCGATCCGCCGTTTTTCAGCCCGTCATAGTAATTATGCTCGTCCGTATACAAAGAACCCACAAAGGAAACGTCACACAAAAATCTCTTCTTCTCCGCCTCCGAAGCCTGCCCGATCATTCTCCCGAAATACGCTGCATCCGCCGCCAGGGGCGCGTGAAATGCCGTACCCACTCCGTAGTTTTCCAGATTTCTTACCATCTCCCGGTCGAAAACACCGATATGATTACAGGGAAGCTGAATCTGCTTCGCATACAGCGTAAAATGCGGACAGTCGTACACCCACGCATAATAAGGAATCTGACAGGTATTGCAAATCATGGAAAGGATCGGAAAATAGTTGAAGGACACCACTGCCTCCACCTGTTTCCCGTGAATAAAAGGGATCAGTTCCATGGCAAGCTCCATGTCTCTTGTATAGTGCCTGCATTCTTTCTGAAAAAATATGACCTCAAATCCCAGCTTTGTCAAATTATCCGCCAGCACATGCTCATTATTGGCTCCCCATGAATATAATATGATTTTCACGTCATCCAGCCCTCTGATCCTTTCTGTCATGCTATACTTCTGCTCTGTTTCTGTACCTGCCCCGTCCAGTTTGCTTTCTGCTCTGCTTCTATGCCTTTCCTGTCCGGTCTCTTTCTGCTCTGCTTCTATGCCTTTCCTGTCCGGTCTCTTTCTGCTCTGCTTCTCTACCTTTCCTGCCCAGTCTGCTCTCTGCTTCGTTACAATATATTTTCCTGAATAAACCCTATGGACTTCTCAATCTCTACGGCCAGTTCCGCGTTGACGCTCTCATAGTCTATGGGCTGCACAAATTGTTCCGCTTCATATGTTTGATCCGACAATTCCGCCTTCCCGATGATCCGTCCGCTGACTTCTTCAAATCGTTTAAATGTATCAAACCTCGCCGATTCCCGATTCTTTGCCGCCACAAAATTTTTCTCAAAGATAACCGAGAAGCAGGTGCCGTGATATGAGTCGGTAATAACATAATCTGCATGACGGATATAAGCCAGCCACGTCTCCACATCCAGTCCGGTCCTGATGTTATCATATTCCAGGATTCTCATATAATAATCCATAGACCGCAGATTGGCATCCATCATATTGATGATTTTCATGCCGCCCATTGCTCTTTGAATCTCAAGGCATAACTGCCGCTTTTCCTCTGTAGGATCGAGGAAATACACTGCAATATATGGTTCAGCCTCAGGAACAGGCGTTTTTGCAAGCAGCCTGTCGTAGTCCTGCTTCTTTAACAAAAATACCGGATCCAACACCCAGGAAGCCTGAACATCATATTCTTTACGGCACAGTTCCACACCGAACTCCTCCCGCACGGAAATGGCGTCAAACCTCTGATAAAGGCCCAGTCCCACATCACCGGGCGGCGCTGATGCCGCTGTGCCAAAAGATGTGGCATAGGATACCTTTTTCTTATCATCCGCTGCAAAATCCAGCAGAAAATAATTGCCGTATCCGTAATATCTGGAGTAACCATAATTCCAGTTCTGATCAGAAGCCACCACAAACGTATCACAGCAGGCATTCAGCATAGCATAATCATAAACCGGAAAATACCTCGAACTCAGCGTATAATGCTCCTGCGCAAATTTGCGGAACTGATTGATGGGCGTCAGTGTACAGAAATTATCCAGCACCACCACCTTTTTTCCCTGATTCTGTAAAAAAGTGTGCAGCGCATAATTCGTTAACGCATTGCCATAATTGATACCCCACATGCACACCATGGCAATATCAAAGTGAATCTGCTTCTTCACGTCCCGCATAACCCCGGACAGCGTCCTTTCCCCCCGCTGTTTCCATTCCCGGAAAAAAATCTCCCGGCATCCGGATTCCTCCACCGACTGGCTGATACAGGGATTAAAGTTCTCGGCCGCTTCCCGCTGCAGACTTACAATCTTCTGAAATTGTGGCAGCGCTTTCTTGAAAAACCTTGCCCCTCTGGCAGTGTTCAGTGTCACATAGGAAGTTCCTTTTCTGTCCCTAATGTCACAAAGTTTGTTGATTCCCCAGAAATCACCCAGTGTAATATCACTGTAGATCTTATGTTTAAACTTACAGTCATAACAGCTCTTCCGCAAGATCCAGTTATTCAGAAACCCGAACACATACGGTTCTTTCCTGTCACCCACATATTCCTGCCCGTCCTTATACCGCACATACAGACCAACACTCCAGCCGAATACCTCTTTTTTCCTGAAAGAAATCTCTTCGATCTCCTCCTTTTTCTCCAGACATGCATCAAATACCTGTCCGGAAGCCACACCATGACATACCACATCCACCACGATCAGGTTATCATAGTCTTTTCCCAGACAGCGCCGAAGTCCGGCCGTCTGACAGCCGCATCCCGAAAAAAGAACCTTTTTCCCCTGTTCCAGAAGCGCTCCGATCTGCCCATAGACATCACCTGCATTGCTCTGCACATATTTGGAGGACATCATCCGGTCCACATCCGCCGGATCATCGGACACGATATGGGCCACCCGCCATTCTTCATCCCAGACAGCGCCGGCAACATACCCTCCTTCCGCCAGAACCTGATCCGCCAGCACACGGAACACACCGCCGGAAGAACTCCGGGTTCGTATTTCATCACTGCCTGCTGCCGCGTAGCACTCATTCGGCAGCGCCATGCCCGGCGTCTCATTGCAGACAGGGCAGGCATCCACACAACGGCCGCAGCGGATACATTTTTCATTGTCTACGACAGGACTCAGGAAGCCCTCATCATCATATCCCTGTGAAATTGCGCCAACCGGACACACATTGTAACATGCCATACATCCCGTGCAGGCCGATACACCGGAAATATCAACCGTCTCTATTTTCTCCGGACGGCTGGAAGGGTACATCTTCTCCCACTTTTCCTGTGCATAGGCCAGATAATCCTGATCCGGGGACAACTGCATGATACATTTGCAGAAAAACTCCTCAAACTGCCATGCACGCGCGTCCTGATACACCATATCGAACTTCTTCTTTTTCAGGCCGGCCAGTTCCAGATCTTTACAGTACAGATCCATGATATAGCACTGGGTAATGATCTTATCCTGATTTCTTTTGCCCACACTCTCCTGAGATTCATAGGCTGTGGCAAGAACCTCATCCACCAGAATAATGGCATAATCCCTGGCAATTCTCAGCGTCAGTTCATAATCTTCCAGTGAATTTAACTGCTCATTAAAACCGCCTGCTTCCAGAAACACATTTTTTTTCACCACCAGCGTGATCATGCCAACCAGAGAATTAAGCAGCAGTGTATAAAATACATAACCGGATTTTAAAGGAAGTTGCACCTCCTTCGGCGGATAAACATAAGCATCTGGGCCGTCCGCCAGAAACAGGCTGTAGACTGCCCCCACTTTATCATTGCAGAATGCAAATTCCCGCATCTGCTTTTCCAGCTTATCGGGATGCCAGGTATCGTCACTGTCGTGAAAAGCAAGGTATTCCCCGGCGGCATAAGACACCCCCACATTTCTTGACGCTCCCGCCCCCAGATTGCTGTCGTTTCTGACATAAACGATATTGATGTCAGAAACATCCCCGTACTCCGCTTCCACAAACTCCATGGTGCCGTCCGTGGAACAGTCATCCACAAGGATGATTTCAAAATTCCGGTAGGTCTGCGCCAGTACACTGTCGATACACCGTTTCAAAGTATTCTTTCTATTATATGTTGGTATGATCACACTCACCAAAGGTTTTTTTTCCATGTATAAACTGATCCTTTCTGCCATTCCAGCCCTGTCTGCCTGTTTTTGCTCTGCCGGCTTCACCCTTACACTCTGTCTTTTAAATATTCCTCTATGTATTTCTTTTTCTCGTCATCGTAACACGTCAGATTGATAAAGCCGCAGTCGTGTACACACCAGGGCTTCTTCATCTGCGGCACCGCCACCTGATATCCTGCTCTGATGAACTCCATGCTCTGGGAGCAGTCATAGAAATCCCATCCCGTAAAAAGATCCTCCCGCCAGGGAATGTCATACTGAGTGACCATGAGGAATCCGTCTACTGCCTCCGCCCCCAGATATTCCAGATCAGAAGGCAGCGCATTGGCCAGCAGCGCCGTCTCATAAATGTGCTGTTCATACAGCATACCGTAGCGATCCGCGTCCCACATCACCCCCGAAGCAGGCATCTTCTCCACACCCACATTACCCAGCATACCCGCCTGTGGATATTTCCTGAAAAATGCTAGACAGTCTCCGATAAAGTCAGGGTTGATGATAAAAGTGTCATGATGAAGATAGACCTTATACTTTGCATCAGAACACTGCATCGCCTCATTGTATGCGGCTGTCAGCGACTTCGCCTCTTCCACCGTCAGAATCTCCACCTGCATCCCGTCAGGCACCGTCAGATGATTAATATAATAAATGCACTCCTGCGCATAGAGATCATTGTTAGTACAGATGATAAAGCAGATCCGGCCGGCATCCTCTGTATCTGCTATCGTATCTGCTATCGTATCTGCTGCCCTGTCCGCTTCCCCTGTCTGTTCAGGCCCCGCTGCAACATGCGCCGCTGATTCAGCGGTTGCAGTATCTTCAGGCGCAGCACCGCCTCCGATGGCCTGCAGAACCTTTTCCCGATGTACAACGCTGAAATCCATGACCCGCAGCAGTTCATGGGAAGAAACCTGATTCACCGAAAGAAACTGATAGAACATTTCCATATCGTCCATCACATCAAAGTCAATTCTTCTCAGATAAAACTTCAGGGCTGTATAACGTTCCAGCAGCGAATCCATACCGGATACTTTGTCAAAGATCGTGGCTGCCCCGGCTTCCCGTTCCCGTTCGTAGATGGTGCACAGGTAACAGACCATGGACAGATCGTTATCATGCTCTGTCACATCCTTATCAGAAAGCAGCAGAGGCTTGATTTTATCGTATTCTTTTGCGGCAAGCATCCTGTCTACCTTCTGTTTGAAATCCAGAATCTTCCGGCTGCGCTCCTGTCTGCCGTCTTCTATCTGTTCCATTCCTGCATCTTCTGCCTGCTCTCCACCTCCGGCTGCTTCCCTGTATGTCCCTTCTCTCTCCCATGCTTCTTCTGCACAGGGCACATGTCCGCCTACCTGTTTCTCCGTTTTTGCTCCACACATACAAATTTCCTCAACATCTGATTTACGACTGCCATACTTTCTTCCGTGATCTCTATTCTAACCACCGTTGCCAGAAATTCTTCCCATTTCCCCTGCCCCACAAGATACTGGTTTTCTGATGCATGGGGAAAATAATGTTTTACTGTGTCCACCTGTTCCTGCATCTCCTGTACCGTTACGGTATACCCCTTCTGTCCCCAGGTTCGCAAGGTTGTTTTCAGACAGCTTATCATGTATAAATACTCTATTTCTGCGTAATACTTTTCAAACAAACCATTTTGTTTCAGATTCTCCAGCAAAATGATCCATACTTTCCTGTTATCCCATTTATGCGTTCCCCATTCTCCGCGCATAGAGCTATCTGGTGAAAGAAAACAAATATACAAAGCCTCGTCCAGAAAATAATGTCTCTTTTCCGCCAGCCGCACCGGGACAACAAAGGACGGTTCCTCAAAGATCAGATGCTCGGCAAACCGTATCTCATGATCCTTCAACATTGAAAGGCGGTACAGCTTTTTCTGTGAACCCAATGACAATTTTTTATCCATTCTTATCAAAAATTCTTTTCGCTTTTTCTCCGTGTCCAGTTCCAGCAGAACACTGTCCGGTCCGGTTTCAATATCGTCAATCTCGATCCTGTGATCCGTCACGTCCATGATTCTGCATTCCACCACATCCGCATCCTGTTCCTTTGCCGCATCATACAAATGTTCCAGCGCCTCCGGCATCAGCCAGTCATCGGCATCGCAGAACATCAGATACTCGCCTCCGGCATAAAAAATGCCGACATTCCTTGCGCCGCCCTGTTTCATATTTTCTTCCAGCGGAATGGCCATGACCACATCCGGAAACTCCCGTTCATATTTCATAATAATGTCAAGTGTTGCCCCGTCGTCCACAGATGCATCATCCACAAGTATGATCTCCATATTTTCCAGTCCGATGGTCTGGGCCAGTAAATGGTCAACACACTTTTCCAGATAATAAGAAGCATTATAGCAAGCCACTACCACACTGACTTTTTTCATACACTTTCACCTTTTCAGTCCGTTTTCCGATACCGCTCCGAAGCTGGCATCCTCCTGCGGAATTACTTTTTCCGGTTACTCTCCTTCCACCCACTCTAACAGCCTCTTCAGCTTCTTTTCATAAGTATAACAGTTCAACACCTTATCACAGCCCGCCCTGGCGATCCGCTGCCGCTCTTCGTCATGGGTCAGATAATATTCCACTTTCTCGAACAATTCCTCCGGTGTCCGGAACATGGCGATCTCCCGGCCCTCCTCAAACAATTCCGCCGTCTCCTCGCAGTAATTGCTCAACATGAATCCGCCGGCGCCTATAATATCCATAATTCTCTGAGGTGTCCCCCCCTCAATACCTTTCAAGGAAATGTTCAAATTGATCTTGCTGCCTGCATAAACAACTGTTGCGTCCTTTCCCGGCCGCACCGGAAGCCTGACTTCCACATTACCCAACAGTTCCGGCTTCACCTCGCTGCCGGTATGCAGTACCACAGAATACTCCTCGGCCAGCGTACTCAGTATGCCGATCCTCTCGATATTGGCAATTTTCCGGATCAGATAGAGCCGTTCAAATATCTGTACATCATCAATGTCAAACCGGTTATCCACATGAAAATCCGGACTCGTCATTTCCATAACCCGCAAAATATCCGGGCTTGTCTTTCCATAGGTTCTGTTGACGCCGTCCCAGTGAAAAGCCGCTTCCTCAAAAATACTGTTAAAGTAATCAAATATGACCTGTGGCATGTTCCGCACACGCTGGTCAAACAGATTATCCTCGTACAGACTGCCCACAAAGCAGATATCGTTGATATATTTTCCTTTTAACTTCACTGCCGCTTCCCTGTTCCATGCCAGCACATCGGTTTTGTGAACCGCCAGCGGCTGATACAGGGTATGGGGAATGCCTGCTTTCCGAAACCTCTCCTCGTCAAGCTTATCGAATACGGAAAACCAGCTGCTCTCCATCCTGCCGAAAGGCGAATATATTTTCACATAAGGCGCATCCCATATGACCGAAACATACTTGATTCCGGCCTGGTCCGCCGCCAATGCAAGATTATAGATCAGATGAATGGACATCAGATGGGTAATCCGGTGACGCCTGCAATACGTCACAAGTTCCTCAACCTCCGTATCGTTCAGGATCGAGTTATCCTGTATCCTGGCATACTCCTCCACGTGATATCCCATTTTCCGCAGCGTTACCGGAATGTCCTTCGTTTTTGCCATTCCGTATACATATAAAATCTTCATCGATAACTTCTCCAATTTAAAGTTTAATTTGCTGTAAAACTATGATACTATCTTACCATAGCCTTATTTCAGTATAATATAAAGAATGCACAAATGTAAAATACATTTCTCGTTACAATTCACACCTATGCCAGATTTCGCATTAATTTACGGTTATCCAGTGTGAATTGCAACGATGATGCACACAAAATGCCAAAAAACAGGCATTTTGGCGCTGGCTCCGACACCATGCAGCAAGTGCATGGTGCGGGTGTGAACAGTAACCATTTCTCATTACCACGAATGCCTGAATGAGGTGCTGCAAACTATAACAGGCCGGAAAGGATACCCTATGTCAATTCGTATCTATACAATCACTCATGTACCCTTTACCCCACCGGAGGATGACATCTATGTTCCGCTGCAGGTAGGCCGCGCCTTTCATCCGGACTATGGTTACACGGGTGACGACACAGGTGACAACATCTCTGAAAAAAATCCCTTCTACAGCGAGCTCACCGGCTTGTACTGGATCTGGAAGAATGACTGCGGGACTGATTACCTGGGCCTATGCCACTACCGCCGTTTCTTCCTGAACGATGACGGCGGCCTTATGAATGAAACCGAATATCTTAACATCCTGTCAAAGTATGATGTCATCATTGCCAGACCTCAGCCCGGGCAGTATGACTACCGCACAATCTACGGACGCGCCCATGATATCCGAAACCTGGAACAGACCGGCATTTTGATCAAGGAACTGTACCCGGAATATTATGAAGATTTTCAGGCTGTCATCAGCAGCAACATCTGCTATGTGGGCAATCTCTTCGTTGCCCCCAGGGCACTCTTTTGTGCCTACTGTGACTGGCTGTTCACTCTGTTTTCCGCATTGGAACAAAGAATTGACACAAGCGGATACGACGACTACCACAAACGCGTCTTCGGTTTCCTGTCCGAACAGCTTCTGTTTGTCTGGATCAGACATAACAGCCTTTCCTGGTATGAGTGCCCCTTCGGGCTCAGTCAGGAAAAAGCAGAAACCATCCTGCTGAAGCAGTCGCTGGAAAGCTATATACAAAACAAAGACATTGACGGTGCCTGTGCACACCTGAATGATGTTCTCGACCGCAGACCGGATCTGGCGCTGGAAATGTCCGATTTCCATCAGGATATAAAAACAATTGAACATATCATCAATGTCTGCCGCATCGAACAGGAAGCCGAAACCACGACACTCCTGTCATTTTCATGCGATCTTACTGTTCTGCTCAGACATTTCCGCCTTCTTCTGACAATCCTGGAACATATCCGGGACGGCATTGCCACAGAAGAGGAATTAAGTTATCTCATTGACTGCCGTATCTCCTCCCCGGCGGTTCTGTACATGCTGAAAAATTATCCTCAGTTTGCAGACAACCCGCTCTGCCTGCTGAACCGTCTCGCGGAAATCTATACCGGCCGCGGCAATTATATGACATCTTTGTCATTTTTAGAAGAGGCTCTGGCACTGAATGAAACTGATCCGACGACCCTGTCAAATATTGCAGACACGATGCACCGTATGGGGCAGCATGAAATGGCCGTCGAATATGAGCAGTTTCTGCAGGAAATTTATGCTTCGAATACTGTATCTTCTACCGTTTCCAGGCGCTTTGTCGTATTTACAGGCTCTGAGATTCCTATTCTGGACTATATTTCGGAGCAGTACTGCCGTGCCTTGCAGACTCTGGGGCACGAAGTTCTGCTTTTCAACAAGCTCCATTTTGAAGAAAGCATGAATGCCCTTTTTTCCTATCATAAAAAAGGACTGGACGGCGTCTTTGTCTTCAACAACGCCTGTTTCCAGATGCGTCTGCAGTCCGGAGAAAGTCTGTGGGATCTCTGGCAGGTTCCCTGTTACAATATTCTGGTAGATCATCCCATGTACTACTTTGATACGCTGGACAACACACCCGCCAGTGGAATTGTTGTCTGTGCGGATCAGTACCATGCCGAATACACCAGACGTTTCTATCCGAAAGTCCGCCAGGCCCGGTTTCTGCCTACTGCCGGAGAACGTCTCAAACCTTACGAGGCATTAAAACCCTTTGCCGGACGGCCAATTGATGTTCTTTTCATCGGAAGCTATAAATATCACGATGATGTGGAATACGATGCTTTCGCCGTACAGTTGGAAAGCGAACTTCTGTGCCACCCTGACAAGACATTTGAGCAGGCAGTCGCTGGAATACTGCCATCCGATCGTTCTCTTTCAGATGCCGAGTTGAAATTGCTGATACAAAAATACAGATTTATTGATGTCAACACCACCGCAAAATTCCGCGCAAGAATCATGGAGATTCTTGTAAATGCCGGAATTTCTGTCACCGTATACGGGAACGGCTGGGAAACATCAGGTCTGTTCCAGCATCCCAATTTTCTCCACAAGGGATTAATCTCCCCCGAAGAAGGCATCGGCATGATGGAAGAAAGCAAGATCGTACTGAATCATATGGCCTGGTTTAAGCACGGTGCAAGCGAAAGAATCTTTGAAGCCATGCTGCAAGGTGCACTGTCTCTGACTGATGACAGTGAATATTTAAGGGAGCACTTCACTGACGCTGCAGACATCAGATTCTTCTCCCTGTCTCACCTGGAAGAACTGCCGCAGATCGTACACAGCCTGCTGTCCGATCAGGACCTTGCTGAATCAATCAGGAAAGCTGCTTATGAAAAAGCGGCGAAACAGCATACATGGCTGAACCGCCTGCGTGAACTTTTGTAAGTCCTTTCGTATATTGGAGAGACATTTTGACTACAACTCAATGTCTCTCGTCAGCAGTTCTTTAATTTCTTCATATAAATTATTATTCCGGGCAACCTTCAGGATCTCTTCTTTTGTTCTCTCAAGGATGCCTGTTTTCGTAAACTCCGCCCGATAAAGCGATACCATATAACATCTGGTGATAAGATACCATGGTATATTCGAGGAAACACTGCCCTCCGATTTATATACTTCCACTAAAATCCGATCTACAAACCCGATCTTGAACTTCCGGGCAATCCGCAGAACCAGTTCCCAGTCTTCCAGACAGTGAAGGCTTTCCTTGAATCCTCCCGTCTGCTCCAGACACTCCCGGCGCACAAGCATTGCCGGCGTTCCGATGACATTCTGTCCCAGCAGCGGATAAAACAGGTCTCCTTCCAGAATCTCCTTTACCCATTCCTCCGGAGGACACACAAACCTGCGCTTGCCGTCTCTATGTAATCCGCCCATCCTGCAATAAACCAGTCCGAATTCATTGGAAGGATCTGTCATCTTCTTCATCTGCAGTTCCAGCTTCTCCGGCATCCACTCATCATCGCTGTCCAGAAATGCAATATAGTCATACTTTGCCTCCTGTATCCCTGTATTTCTGGCATGTGCTACTCCCTGATTTTCCTGCAAGGGAATATATCTGATCCTCTGATCCTGAATACCTGCAATAACATCGGCTGTCCCGTCTGTAGATCCATCATCCACAATAATGATCTCAAAGAACGGATATGTCTGCCGCAAAATACTGTTAACAGCCCGCTCTATCACGTTCCTCCTGTTATAAGTAGGAACGACAATGCTTACCATATCTTCCATAAGATTACGATTCCTTTCTGTAATGCCAGCCGGGTGAGCATCCCATTCTCTATCCCTCTGCTGCCTTAAAAATACCTTTTGTAGAAATTTCCTAATACCAAAAGTAAATTTGCTTCGCAAATTAACTTTGCGAGGTCCGCTTCGCGGACTCGAATAAGCGAAAGAGTTTCCTTTACCATGAAAAAGGGGATTGGACAATGCCAATCCCCTGGTAGTTTTGCAATGATTTGCGACAATCAGTATTAGCCAAGTAAGGACAGTGCCAGCTGGTTGGACTGATTTGCCTGTGATAACATAGATGTACCTGCCTGCTGTAAGATGTTGTTGTTAGCATATCTAACCATCTCAGTAGCGATATCTGTATCACGGATCTCTGCCTCAGCAGCTGTGGTGTTCTCTACGATGTTATCCAGGTTGCTGATGGTGTGCTCAAGTCTGTTCTGGATCGCACCAAGGTCTGATCTCTGCTTGGATACATCCTGGATCGCGCTCTTAGCGAATGCATTCAATGCTGCGAAGTCTGCTGCTGTAGGCGCTGCGTCAAGGCCCATATCATTTGTTGCATTAGGCGCCTTATTGTTATCGGTATCAACAATCTTACTAGTATCATAGGTGTAGAACTTCGAAAGCATATCTGTTGACAGAGCATTGGTATCACCCTCTTCATACCCCATAGTAGCATCGGAGCCTTCTGCTTCAACGTTTGCTGTACCAAAAGATGTGCCCTTCTTTACTGCACTACCGATCAATTCGTTGGTGCTCATGTTCTTGATCGTAATACCGATGTGCTGGCCGGACTCTGCAC
>CAJUJP010000038.1 GCA_910586615.1 uncultured Lachnospiraceae bacterium | reverse complement strand
CAAATTAACTTTGCGAGATTCGCTTCGCGAACTCGGATAAGCGGTGGAATTTCCTTCGCAAATTAACTTTGCGAGATTCGCTTCGCGAACTCGGATAAGCGAAGAAATTTCCTTCGCAAATTAACTTTGCGAGATCCGCTTCGCGGACTCGGATAAGCGGAGAAATTTCCTTCGCAGCCTCCAATAGACGGAGGAAGCGGGGGCATTTTCTATCAAATAAAAATGAGTACAGGAGCATCACAAATGTCAAATTTAAAGATACACCATATCGGTTATTTAGTCAAAAAAATTGAGAAAGCCAGGTTATCCTTTCAGGCTCTCGGTTACGAAACTGAGCAGGACATCGTCTACGACGACATCCGCAAGGTGAATATCTGCTTCCTTGTCAAAGACGGATACCGCATAGAACTGGTCTCTCCCGTCTCTGAGGATTCCGTGGTTGCCGGCCTGATCAAAAAATACAAAAACTGTCCATACCATATCTGCTATGAAACCGGAGATTATGAAACAGCTCACAGCGAACTGACCGCAGGCGGCTTCATCGCTATCGACACGCCGACTCCCGCCCCCGCGCTGGAAAACCGGAAGGTAGTGTTCCTGACAAGCCCCGTTACGGGCATGATCGAACTGATCCTTCCGGATTAAAGAATTCCATTTCTCACATACATCGTGATCGTACCGCACTTCTGCTCCCTGAAATCCGACAGATCCAGACTGGGTTCATAGCACCAGTGGCGGTCCTCTTTATTATACATTACGATCACGTCTATTTCATCAAAGGCCGCCTGTTCGTCCTCTCTTGGACCGAAGGAGCGGTTGATTTTGTTTTCATCTTCTTCCCAATAGAACACTTCATCATACCCATGAAGCCGGAACCAGTAATACATCGTCCTGTTGCCTTCCAGATTGGGCGCAAAGCAGGACAGCACTTTTCTGTCTGTTCCCGAAACCAGTTCGAGCGTAGACTCCATCATCGTCCGAATGCTCTGTCCCCGGTAGGTGAAATAATGCGCTTCCCGCAGCACCACTCTTCCGTGGGCCGCCAGCATCAAAAACAGGCACAGAATATAAGCGATCCTTCTTTTACCGCTGAGGGGACGGAAATTACATCCCACAATCACAAAGAAAAAAGCAAATCCCAACACACAAGGCAGAATATACCGCTCCGTCATGGATGTCTTGCTGTACGAAACGCATTGCGGCAGGATCACCGCCGCCGCCAGAAGAACTTCCCAGATCAGCTTCTTGCTGTGTTCCCAATAGGTAAGCAGGATCAGCAGCATAAGCACACCGAACCGGACATACCATTTCAGATCCGTATGGGCTGCCAGACTCCATGCCTGCACATACTGATCCACGGTCACGCTCTCATCCAGGCCGACATAAGAGTAATTGTTTGTGCCGATCACGAATACAATCAAAACCATCTCTGCAACGAAAATCAGGCCGATCGACAGCAGATAGGGAAGTCTTCTCCTGACCGCTCCCCATAACTCCCGCACCGTCACTTTTCTGCCCGCCATTTCCTCATACAAAACATACAGTCCTGCAAAGGGCAGCAGCAGAATAAAAGGTTCCTTGTAAAGAGACATCAGGAAAAAAGCTCCCACACTGGCAAATGCATACCATTTCTTATTTGTCCCAAGCCACTTGAGCAGCAGATAAAAACCTATCGCAAACATCATGATGTCGTAAGATTCCTGGGGACCCAGCTTCCACCAGACTGCCGACTGATATCCCACCATCACCGTCAGGGCAAACAATGCCGCATATACCATATTACACTTCATATGTCTGGCACAATAATAAAGTGACACGAGTGCCACAACAATCTCCGCCGCCTTAACAACTGACATAGTTGTCAGATTTATGCCAAATATCCACGCCATAAGGACACGGTTTATATAATAAAGCGGCCGGAAGCGCATGGTAAGATCGTACCCGACGGCTTCCCTCAGACAATCCCACAGGCTTCTGTGTTCCAGCGTCATCCAGTCCACATACTTGGCAAACTCCCAGTCATCCACCAGATGAAACCCTGAAGTCAGCGTTCCCATCAAAAAGACCACGCCGAAGACCAGCACGGCAAAGGCGCTCCATACAAGAACCGCCTCTCTGCCTCTGCCAAGCCTGTCCAGCCTGTCATATAATCTGTGTATTCTGTCGATCAGTTTATCCGCCATAACCGTTTTATCCGATCTGTGAAAGAATGATGTCTGCCATCTCACCCACATTTTTCATGGACACAACCTGTCCCATATTGAACTTCATGCCAAACTCCTGCTCCACTGCTGCCAGAAGGTTAATATGCTCAAGGGAATCCCACTCCTCAATATCGTCTGCCGTGGTAGTCTCTGTCACGGTAATGCTCTCATCATCGAATACATCCTGAAATACCTCATTTAACTTTACAAATACTTCGTCTCTGCTCATTTCGTCCTTTAACTCCTTTCATGCCTGTCCCATATCCCGGCATCTCTTTCTGTATGTCAGTTAATACTATAACGTTTTTACTGAAATTTGGCAACTGTGGGCTGCATATGGTTTATAATTTAATTTATATTTTTAGGTCAGCAGCCCGAATCTACTGCCGCTTCCCGTTCGCATATTTTTCCCGGTACAGATACAGCCACGGCGTATTGATGGGTAGTTTGACAAAGTCTTCCTTATTATAGATTTCCTGCACGGATCCGTCCTGAATCCGAATAAGTCTGTCAGCAAGTGCCAGCGAATCCGCCAGATTGACTGCCAGAATCACTACCGCGATCCCCTTTTTCAAAAACCGCTCTAAAAGCTCCCATATATGGCTTCTGATCGACACATCCGCCTTTTTAAAAGGCTGTACGCAAAAAACCACACCTGGATTCTGCAGCAGAATCCGCGTATATACCAGGTCATATTTCTGCCTGGTAGTAAGATCTCCGATGCGCTTGTAAAAAACATCCTCTCCCAGCAGTGCGCCGTACTCACTGACGATGCTTTTCCTGATTCCTTTTGAAAACCATACTTTCTTAAATCTATGATCCATGTTGAAACACAGGTTATCAAGATAACTCATGCTTTGAAAAATCATGGTTTCTACCGGCAGTTCCTGTATGATGGCGATCCTCCTGTCTCTCACATTTTTAACCGCTCTCCCGCCCACAAGAATCTGACCGCTTCGAGGTTTTTCTTCCCTGAGCAGCGACAAAAAATCTCTCAAAGCACAGTTGTCCGTATCCTGTACCACCACGCACTCTCCTGCGTTCACCCGCACATTCAGATTACGCAGGTTTCCATGATACAGGGACTTTATTTCGAACGCCGCTTTCTCGCCTTTGCTCTCCTCCGATACGTCAAGCTGCATCCGGACCCACCTGTCATAGTCTTCCACACAGGGCAGAAAAATATTTTCCGGCGTGGAATCTCCGGTGTCAAAATATTTCAGGATATGCCCGTCTTCCATAAGCGCAGTTCTGTCACAGAACTGCCTTGTCTCCTCGAAGTGCACCGTGATATAGAGAAAAGAAATCCCCCGTTTTGCATAAAACCTGAGAATCTCATGAAGCTTTACCAGTTCACTGTCACTGACGAATGTGCTGATACTCTCCAACACAATCAGCCGGTTTCCCGCGATAACGGCTTTCAGAAGTTCCACCACAAATTTTTCAAAAACAGACAACTCATCCACATAAGCGTCTGCTGGAATGTCTACCTTGATTTCCTCCATGAAAGGAAGCAGCTGACGCCTGAGAACCTCCGGCTGCATAAACCATTTACGAAACCCCGCACGGAGCACAAAGATATTATCTGCAACGGTCAGATCTTTCGCCAGGCTGCTCTGTGTCCGGATAATACTGATGCGGTTTGTTCCACCTTTCGGGTTGCTCCATTCATTAATCAGTTTTTCATGATAATAAATATATCCGTAATGCAGCGGCAGATTCTGTTTAAGCAAGGTAAACAAAGCTTCCATACCGGCATTGTTCACCGGCACCAGACCCAGAATTTCCCCCGCCCAGATCGTCATGCTGAAATTATCCAGCCCGGTGATTCCCTGATTAATATATGTCACCCGCTCCATACGCAGCATTTCTTCTCTCATGTATATCTCCTCCGTCAGCCAAGAGCCTCCTTATTGGCGATCTCCCTGTCGCTGGTCACCACCGGCAGAGAAATCTCCACATCTGTTCCCACACCCGGCATAGAATATACATGCAGGCCGTACTCTTCGCCGAACAGAAGATGGATCCGGTTATTTACATTGATCAGCGCAATCCCGCCCTTTGTCTCCGATTCCTGACTGGACAGGATCCTTGCACTCTTCTGCAGGCTTTCATTCATATTCGCCAGCGTCTTCTCGTCCATTCCCACGCCGTCATCAGAGATCCTGATCAGAAGCCGGGTACCCGTCCGTTCCAGCCGGATCTTCAAATGTCCCACGCCGACTTTGCACTCCGTTCCGTGAATAATACTGTTTTCCAGTATGGGCTGCATGGTCAGCTTGGGAAGCCTGCAGTGATAGATTTCTTCTCGCTCCCCGCTGTCGCATTCAATGGTTAGCTGCACTCGCTCCCCAAACCGGTACTGCTGTATCTTAAAATATGTCTGGCAGTTCTGCAGTTCTTCCTCCACCGAAACCAGATTCTCAACTTTGCTGATCGTGTATCTGAAAAAGCCTGCCAGCGCTTCTGTCATATCTGACACCTCTGTCAGTCCGGCAATCAGAGCCTCACTGCGGATACTTTCCAGCGTATTGTACAGAAAATGTGGATTGATCTGATTCTGCAAAGCAAGGTACTGGGCCTGCCTCTTATTTAACTTGAGCAGTTCAGAAGAATCCATCATCCTCTGTAAACGTTCCTCCATCAGACGGCTGGCCGGTGTCAGATAGGTCTCCCCGCCGCCGGACAGATTGCTGGTGATATATCCTTCCAGAAACAGGCGGCTGCTCTTTTCCATGCGGTAATACGGCCTGGCGATCCATACGGCCACCGTCCATAAAATCAGCGCGAATACCCCTCCGCCTGCAATGACCCATCCCAGAAGCGCACCGTCCAAAGCTACCGATGCCATGCCCAGCAGAAGCAAAAGTCCTGCACCGAGTATCGTACCGGCAGCGCCCACGATCAAAAGTCTGTTAGACAGATATTTGTATTTTTCACCTCTCATCGCCGTAATCACGCCTTTCTCCGCCCGCGGCTCATCCATACAATCGTCTGAACTCCGCCGGATTTACGCCCGTCATCTTATGAAAAGTCTGGGTAAAATGTTTCCTGTCATTGTAGCCTACGGCCTCGCATACCCCGGCCACCGGCATATTCGTCTCCCGGAGCAGTTCCTTTGCCTTGTCAATGCGCACCCGTGTCAGGTATTTGGAAAATCCTTCTCCTGTTTCCTTTTTAAACATGGCACTGAAATATGCGGCGCTGAAGCCTACCGTTTCGCAGATTTCATCCAGCGTAATATTTCTTCCGTAATTTTCCATAATCATTTGCTTGGCCTGCCGGATGGGCCTTGTGGTCTCATTCTCCCGCATAGTCTTCAGCTCCGCAATAAGCGTGTTTTCAAGCTCCTGCAGTTCAAAAAATACCTCCTCCGCTTTGCTGCGCTGCCTGCACCGGAATTCAAATTCCTGCTGGATCTTTGCAGCGTCTTCTCCACCGGCCCGCAAGGCAAACAGTTTTCCCGCATTGAGTACGATATCCAGAATTTCACGCCCGCATACACGCGGCACTCCCATCACAGCATTTCGCAGTTCCTCGTTTCCCCGGCGGGCCTCCTCTTCATCCAACACCTCAATTACATGTTCCACGGTCTTTACATATTTATCCAGAAGCGCCTGATGCTGTAAACCGGAACTTGAGGGAATGAGTTCCAGCATCCTGCCGCAGCCTTCGATCAGCCGCTCTTCCACCACGGTGCGGGCCTCCTCTACCGACTGCACAAGTCCCTCCGCATGTTCTGTATTTTTTCCCAGCCCCAGGGAAAAGTCTACCTTCCCGAAAAGATTTTTGCAGGCTTCCAGCTGCTGCAGAAATTCTCTTAACCGCCGCCGTACCTCATCCCGCTCTTCCGGCGCATAATTGAGAATCCCGCATCCGGCATATTCCTGAAATCCCAGCAGACTTTCCATGCAGACCGGTGCAACCACAGATTGAAAAATCTCCTCCGCTTTCTGCCTGATAATAGAAAAGGCGGGGTCTCCTATCTTGCGTGAATCAAAATCTATTTTCAAAATAAATGCCTGTAAGACCCCTTTCTCTATATGAAAATGATAGTTCTGTATTAAATCTTCCGCACGCAGGCTCCTGCTGCCGTCAAAAATATCTTTGATCAATCCCTCCCGCAGCCGCTTTAAGTCATTCTGACTGTTAACATGGACAACGTCTTCGTGAAAAGCGGGCATACGGTTATTGCGAAGCTTCCCGACAATCTTCTGCAGTGTCTCGTTCAGTTCATCTTTGTTGATCGGTTTCAAAATATAATTGCCTACCCCATAGGCTATAGCCGTTTGTGCGTATTTAAAATGTGCATATCCGCTGATAATAATAATTTCAAGATCAGGACTAAGCTCTCTGGCCTGCCGGATCAATTCCAGTCCGTCGCAGCCCGGCATACGAATGTCTGTGATCAGGATATTAGGATGAAGCTGTTCGATCAGGGCAAGCGCCTCAAGTCCGTTCTCTGCCCTGCCTGCGATCTCCATGTCCAGACTGTTCCAGTCCACCAGCGTTTCCACGAGCCTGCATATTAACTTTTCATCATCCGCTATGACTACTTTCCACATAAATAACCCCTTATCTGTTCACGATTCACTCCGATCCTATTCATCAGATCATTTTTTCATCCGCCTGCATGCTCTCGTTTATGTCTCGGAAACATTTACTAACCATCTTAGCATCTACCCATAAGTAATTCAACAAGAGATGGGCCAAAAGCCCATCTCCGTTTCTTGAAAGTTTTTCAGTTATCTCCTGACTATTTTGTCAGTACCGATACACCTGTATCTGTCACTGCTCCGCCAAGACTCTCACCCTCAAGAGCTTTCACACAGGCTTCTACACCCATGGATCCCATCTTATCAGGATTCTGTGCCATCGTAGCAAGCAAATGGCCGTCTCCGATCAGCCCCTGGATTGCATCGGATTTATCAAATCCCACACCGATGATATCAGCATTGCCGGATGCTTTAATCGCATTGCCTGCTCCTGTGGTGGATCCTTCGTTGCATCCGAAGATTCCCACTACGCCCTGTGTGATATAATTCTCTGCGATACTCTGGGATTTCGCCGCATCACCCTCACCGTACTGTGTCTCAAGAAGTTCAAAATCTGTTCCCTCAAATGCTGAGCGGAACCCCTCTTCTCTCATGACGCAGGAATCAGTTGCCGCATTGACATTGATGATGCCGATGGAACCGCCTGTCACACCTTTTGCCTCAAGAGCTTTCTTCATCTCCTCACCGGCCGTCTTGCCTGCTGCCTTGTTGTCGGTGGAGAAAGTTGCCTCTGCTTCCACGTTTGCAGGAGAGTCAACATACACGATCTTAACGCCTTTGTCTGCCGCCTCTTTCAGTGCGGAGGAAATTGCATCCGGACCGTTTGCCGCAACCATGATTGCATGGTAGCCGCCTGCAACAGCGTTGTTCACACACTCGATCTGCTGAGCATCGTCTTTCGTATTGGGGGACATAAATGTCACGGAAACACCAAGTTCTTCTGCCTTCGCCTGTGCTCCCTCGTTTAAGGTTACCCAGTGCTGGTCGATAGAGTCCATGGTGATCAATGCGATCTTCCACTCCTGGGATGCCGCTGCCGCGGGTGTATCCGCTGCCCCACTGTCACTTGCGCCGCCCTCTTTTGCAAGCACGGAAACGCCTGTATCTGTCACTGCTCCGCCAAGGCTTTCACCATTGATCGCCTTAACCGCCGCCTGAACGCCTTCATAACCCATCACATCGGGATTCTGTGCCATGGTACAGCGTAAGAAACCGCCGTCGATCAGCCCCATAATTGCATCGGACTTGTCAAAGCCTACACCGATCACGGAAGCACCGCCAGATGCTTTGATTGCATTGCCTGCTCCTGTGGTGGATCCCTCATTACATCCGAAGATTCCCACTACGCCCTGTGTGATGTAATTCTCGGCAATACTCTGGGATTTCGCCGCATCACCTTCACCGTACTGTGTCTCAAGAAGCTCAAAATCTGTTCCTTCAAATGCCGAACGGAAGCCCTCCTCTCTCATAACACAGGAATCGGTTGCCGCATTAACATTGATGATGCCGATCGCGCCGCTTGTCACATTGTTCTCCGCCAGAGCCTTTTTCATCTCTTCGCCGGCCGTCTTGCCTGCCGCGTTGTTATCTGTAGAAAAAGTAGCCTCTGCTTCCACATTCGCAGGAGAATCAACATACACGATCTTAACGCCTTTATCTGCCGCCTCTTTCAGTGCGGAAGAAATTGCATCCGGGCCGTTTGCCGCAACGATAATTGCTTTTGCGCCGGCGCTGACCGCATTGTTCACACACTCGATCTGCTGTGCGTCGTCTTTCGTGTTAGGCGCCATAAACTGAACCGTAACGCCCAGCTCACCTGCCGCTTTCTGTGCACCTTCATTCAAGGTTACCCAGTGCTGATCAATAGAATCCATCGTGATCAACGCGATCATCGTATCAGAGCCGGCCGCCGCCTCTACCGCTCCCTCATCCGGTTTGCTCGTCTGTACTGTGGAATCACCGCCGCAGCCGGTGAGCATTGCCATCATCAGACATAATGTACACATGATTGCAAATAACTTTCTCATACCTAAATCCTCCTTCATCATTTTATCTTAGCGCCTTACGGCGTCTAATTCTTACTAAATCCACAAAACCTCATATTGCCGCCTGCTGTTACCGTTTGCTTGATTGTCTTGCGGCCTCTGCCGGTTTTTCGTTACTTATCGGCCTTTTTCTTCTTAAAGGATCCGTTGCGGACTACCACGTCAAGCAGAACCGCAAAGGCCACGATAATACCGATCACCAGACGCTGGATTCCCACCTGTGCGCCCACCATGTTCAGCCCGTTCTCCAATGTCTGCCATACTGCCGCACCTGCCAGCGTTCCGAGCAGAATACCCGTACCGCCCAGCGGGGATACGCCGCCGATTACTCCTGCTGCCACACCATACATCTCGTACATATTGCCGGCCTCCATATTACCCATACCCGCCTGACCGCAGAGGATCAGTCCGACTACGAAAGAACAGAATGCGCTGACAAGATACGCTTTTGTCGTTGTGGCAAGTACGCTGACACCTGAAAGCTTTGCCGCCTCCACGTTAGAACCGATGGCGTATATATGCCGCCCTGTTCTCGTCTTGGACAGCAGGAAGAAAAATACCACAAACAGGACAATGGCAATCCAGAACGTATTGTAAATGCCCAGTGTTTTTCCATAGTAGAAAAAGTTCTGGAAGGTTTCACCCGCTTCTTTACCGATACCGGAAGCAATGGCATCCGTATTTCTGTTTCCGTTTACGATATATGCCACGCCCCTTGCAACAAACATGGTGCCCAGTGTGGCAATGAAAGGCGGAAGCTGCCATTTTCCTACGAGAATACCGTTCAGCACACCAATCACCATGCAGCACAGGAATGTGATCAGGATCGCAGGTACCGGATGGACACCCATAGTCATAAGCGTAGCGGAGATCATCGCACTCATACCCGCCACAGAACCGATCGACAGGTCAATGTTGCCAGTAATCAGGATGTAACTCTGTCCGATACCGATCAGCAGATATTTTGACATGGAGCGCAGCAGGTTCATGATGTTTTGTCCTGAAAATACCGTAGGATTGATGATGCCGAATGCAACATAGATTACGATCAGTCCTGCAAAAGCTGTCAGCGCACCGCCCATGCCGCGTGTACTCAAAATTCTTTTCAGTGGATTTTGTTTATTCATTTCCTAGTCCTCCTTGCTGCTGTCATCAGCAATTTTCTTCTCAAACCGTGTTGCCAGAGAGAGTATTTCATTCTGGGTAGCATCCTCAGCCATCAGTTCTCCCGTAATACGCCCGTCGCACATAACAATGATCCGGTCCGCAATACCCATTACCTCCGGCATCTCGGAAGATACAAACATAACAGCGATTCCCTGACGTTTCAGCTCATTCATCAGATTATAAATCTCTACCTTGGCAGCCACGTCGATTCCCCTCGTAGGTTCATCAAAAATAACCACTCTCGAATTTCTTGCCAGCCATTTGCCTACCACGACTTTTTGCTGGTTACCGCCTGAAAGATTGGCGGCATTAATTTCTACGCCCGGTGTCTTGATCTGAAGATTCTGTACTGTTATGTCACACATTTCATCTTCTTTCCGGCTGTTCACCACACCCAGCTTATTACAGAGAAGATCCAGATTAGGAAGTGCTATATTATGCCTGATACTCAGTTTCGTACACAATCCATCTTTCTTTCTGTCTTCCGGTGCAAGGACGATACCCGCCTGAATGGCATCTTTGGGTTTTCGTATGTTCACCGTTTTGCCGTCCAGAATAATTTCTCCGCTCTCTTTCGGGTCTACTCCGAAGATCGCTCTGGTCGTCTCTGTCCTTCCGGCTCCCATCAGTCCTGCAAATCCTACAATTTCACCTTCATACACGGAAAAGTTCACATCCCTCACCATCCGCCCGGCGTTCAGATTCCTGACTTCAAAAACTTTCTTTCCTTTTCTACAGGAAACACGTGGAAATTTCTCCTTGATCTCTCTGCCTACCATGCAGGCGATGATCTCATCCAGTGCCGCATCCTTAAAATTCATGCTGGTAATATACTGGCCGTCCCGCATGATGGTGACCCGGTCCACAATATGCTGCAATTCTTCCAGCCTGTGGGATATGTATACGATACCACAGCCCTTGCTCTTCAGTTCTTTAATGATACGGAACAGATCTTCAATCTCTCGTGCCGTCAAGGCAGACGTGGGTTCATCCATGATCAGGACTCTTGCATTGGTTGACAGCGCCTTGGCAATTTCAACCATCTGCTGTTTCGATACCGGAAGCTCTCCCACAATCTGTTTCGGATTCAAGTCGATTTTCAAATCATCCAGAATCCTCTTTGCTTCACCCTCCATCTCGCCGTTGGAAAGGATGACTCCCTTTTTCCGTTCTCTGCCGAGAAACATATTTTCCGCCACGGACAGATGTTTGCACATATTCAGTTCCTGATGGATAATCGCCACTCCGACTTCCTGTGCGAGCTTAGGGGTAAGATTTCCGTATTCTTTTCCGAAAATCTCCATCCTGCCCTTGTCTCTCTCGTACACACCGCTGAGTATCTTCATCAGCGTGCTCTTTCCTGCACCATTTTCTCCCAAAAGCGCCATGACCTCTCCTGCACGCAGATCAAATCTGACATGGTCAAGCGCCTTTACTCCCGGAAAGCTCTTACAAATGCCTTCCATGGACACGATTGTCTCATTCATTCCCATATTACCGGCTTTCCTTCCTTAGAAATACGTCTCTGCTTCCATGTGTCTGTTACTTTACCGGCCCATGCGAGCCGGCATATGCTGCACCGTTCAACTTACTTTAGTACAGTATACCAAGGAGAATTTTTACGCATAAGGGGGGAATCTTTTTTCTTAAAGGGGGTTTTTTATGCATTTTGAATAAAAAGAAATGTACCATCCGGTATTTTCTGGATAATTTGGCTCCGTTCAGACTTCCTGTGTTTAAAATCGCTATACTTTTTGCACATTAATGTGCCGCACAACAAAAGAGGCTTGGAAATATACCCAAAGCCCCCTACGCTGCTTCTTTCTGCTATATTAAAATAAAAGCGCCGTTCAGCCGGGCTGCACTTCGATCACCCTGTTTTTCTTCTCATATTCTTCCGGTATGTCAAACCGCCATATGGTGCTGCCGTCCGACTCCTCATGGATTTTCGTAAATCCTATCGTACCATAGAAATCCTTCACCATGGCGTTTTTAGCTGTAGGATAATAATATCCCATGACAGTTCCGATGCCGCAGTCTCTGCAGGCCTCCACGATGCTGTCCATCATGGCAAATTCCATATCCCGCTTCAACACCCGGCAGCTCATGAGCCACAGTTCCAGATGCAGAACCTTATCTGCTGGCTCCTTCCTGCCCATCACCACGGAGACCACACCGTTGTCGCCGAATTTGTCCTCAAGTTTCCCGTACCGGGTGATATAGGCTTCGTCCGCCGCAAACTGTTCTATGTCACTCTGGGTATACCGCCTGGTGGTCAGGTTAAACTGGTTGCTCTTGTTGGTAAGCTGGGCGATCCGCGCCATATAAATCGGCTCAAAGGGCCGGATTGTCCCCTTCATGTCAAGGGACTGCAGATACTCCCTGTAATCCCCGAAGCTGTTCTGCTGCTGTTTCCGCTCCATATTCGCCTTATACATCTCATTCCGCTTCCGGTCATCTTCTGACAGTTGTGTCACTTCAAAGAAGCCCGCATGGTCCAGCACCCGGATATACTGCTCCGGCGTCCCGATCTCAGGAACTGACACTCCCGTCACATGTGTGCCCACGATATCCCTCTCCGCCGGGTTGTCATCCACAAATACAAGGCTGTCGGGCAGAATGTTCATCTCCTCCGCAATTTCCGCAATATTCCGGCTCTTCGGCTCCCAGTTCGCCTTGATCAGGATAAAGTCCTCCGGCCGCAGGATACCGTCCGGATGGTTCAGCCCGGCAACGGCATTGTCATGCTCATTCTTGGACGCGACGTTGAGCATCACGCCGATGTCTTTCTGTGCTTTGATATAGGACTGGAACTCCGAATACACCTGTCCCATGGAAGTCTCCTGCCCGATTTCCAGATTTTCCACGCCGTCATCCCCGACAATTCCGCCCCAGAGCGTATTGTCCAGATCCAGCACAAGAGATTTCTTGTTTTTTCCGAACACCGCCTTGATAATATTGGCCAGATTGTGGGCAAATTCCGGGATCGCCTGCATACACATGGCATATTTGTACATATGCCAGTAAAAAGGATCCGCCCATCTGTCAAGCCCGTAGGCCGCCGACATGTAATTGATATCGTTGATATAGAATCCCTCATGCTCCCTTGCATACTGATAAAACCGTTCATTCAGGCTGTTCAGGAAACTGATGCGCCCCTGCCGGTATACCGCCTCCTGGTTTCCCAGAATCCTGTAAAAAGGGTACTCAAAGTTGTTCTGGATCACAGGGCAGTGGTACTGCTGCGTGATCTTGTCCCACATCACCTGAAAATGCCCGTACTGCTCCTCCACAAGCTCCCCGATCCGTTCCGTGCTGTCCCCCGCCGCCGGATAAGCCGTGACATTGCGGTTGGACGTATGGATATAGACCAGATCCGGGGCAAATGCCGTAAGCTGCGGATTGTCAAACATCACATCCTGCCAGTACTGCGCATACTCCGACTCGTAAAAGACCGGCTCGATCCCGTGGTTCAGCAGAAAGACCTCCAATACACGGATGATATCATGGGTCGTGCTGCCTCCCAGTACCGCAATCCTTTTCTGTAAAAGAGGAGTCCCGGCGGCCTGCGCGTTTTCCAGAAGCTGCCGTTTCAGTTTTTTGGACTTCTTCAGGATATATTCACTGTCAAAGGGATATTCTAATTCTTTCATAGGATGCCTCCGTCTGTATTGTTTCAAATCATGAGATACCGTATCACCCCGGATCGCAGCCGGGAATAAACCCCCGACACTGTCTTTCGCGGCCGTATCTTTCAGTTATCTTTATCCGTGATGCTCTGAATCTTATTTATCTTAACATATTCTGCCCCATTTCACTAACACATATTTTATATTCTTTCCTGATCGGTTTTCTTCCTTTTCCCCTGTCATTTTCTTGTCATTTTCTGCCTTTTCATGCGCAATTTCCCCTCTCTTCTTGCTCCTTACGCACATAATACGCTAACATAAATTATCGTAAACGCCATAACAAATTTCTATCTAATATTCACAGAAGCGGCAGCGCGCGTTTACCGGATATGCTCCGCAAACTCAAGTAAACACCTGAATTTCCCATAACACACAAAAACAGGAGAAGGAGAAGGAAAATGAAACAAAGAAAACACAGGCTGAGTACAATATTACTTTGTACCATTCTTACCATCACAAACATACTGCCCGCAGGTATGCCGGTCTACGCAAAAACACAGGACGTAACCACCGTACAGTCATCTGCGGACGATTCCAACGGTCACGCCGGTGAAAACTCTGTCCATCCGTTTTCCGCCGAAGCCCAGGCCGGCTCCATTCCCGACGGCGGCAGCAGCGCAGATCGTAACGCCGGCGGCAATTCCTCTGATACGTCTGGCGACACTTTCGACGACACCTCCGACGGTTCTCTCCCCGGAAGCGGCGGCGCAGACGATAACGCCGGCGACAATTCCGATAATATGCCTGGTGATACTTTCGACGACACCTCCGGCGCTTCTCTCCCCGGAAGCGGCGGCGAAAACGGTAACGCCGGCGACAATTCCGATAATACACCCGGCAATACTTCCGACGGCACTAACGAGGACTCCGACGATACGATCCCCGGCGGAAATGCCGGCGGGAACCCCGACCATACAGTCCCCGGCAGCGATGCCGATGCTGACGAGAGCCCCGACGATACAATCCCTGACACCGATGCTGACCAGGAGTCCGATGCCGGTATGCTTCCAGAAGATTCTGCGGCAGCACCAGATGACATCCTTTCCGAAGAAAGCCCGGAGAATCCCTCAGAGGACACCGCAGATGCCTCCACCGAATATCCCACCGAAGACCCGCTGGGTTATGAGCTCAGAAACATTCAAATCACACCCAAAAGCTACCTGGCTGATTTCACGGCAGACGCTTCCACCGATGTCAGCAATGCACTTTATTTCATTTACACGCAAAACGCTGCAACGGCAGAGGATTTCTTCAGGAAAACTTCCCGGATCTCTTTTTCAGAGCTCAACTCCTCTTCGTTTAAGTCAGTTTCTCTGGGTGACTGGAACTGTACCCCCTGCCTGGATGATAATTATAATTCTTATTACCGTCTGTCAGGTGTCTTTACGACAGGCCAGACGCTTGCACCGGATACCACCTATCATTACCGCGTGGCATACCGCGTCTATGACGAAAAAGAGCACACTTTCTATTATTCACTCCTGACAGAACCCTTACAGTTCACCACCGGACCGGCTGTAGCAGAATCCGCAGTCTCCATACGCGGTCTTACAGTAGAGGAGACCGGATACCAGTCTGCCCGGATTCTGTGGACCATTGACAATCCTTTGGGGGAAAGTCTGTCGAATATACGCCTGCTCTATACGGAGGATACAGAAAATCCGGATTCTTACCGGTCCTGGAAAGAAATATCCCCCTCTCCATGTACGGACGAAAACGGCATCGTTCTCCCTGACAGATACTATGTCCTGATCAATGACCACCGTATCAATATCCGGGCCGCCAAAGCAGCATTGACCGTACGGACAGGCAGCGGCACAAAAACTACGGTTGAATCGGAAGAAATTCCGGTTGTTCTGAAGGACATTGCAAATGCCCGGGTCAAACTGACGCAAAAAACCGGAACAACAAGCCTGCAGACGCTTGTGGAACTGACTCCTTTTTACCGGCTGGATGAATCGATCCCCTTCACTCTGTACTATCGTTCTGAAATCGGAACAACACTTGCCTGGAAAGAGCAAACCGGTTATATGACACCCGGCATTGGCAATTCCGGACAGCTTTCCTTCACCCTTACCGATCTGACCGAAAATACAGACTATGAATATTTTATTGTGCCCGAAAGCCTCCTGTCCGCAGGATCTTTTGTGGAACTGGGCAGCGTTGACGACCCGCTGAAGTTTACTACCGGGGAAATCAAAACTTATGAGGACAGCGCTTTCCCGGATGATGTATTCCGCAGCTGTATCAAACAGGAACTGGGTATTACCAACAGTAAAAAAATCACCAGTGACAAGCTGGAAGCGCTGACTTCCCTCTCTTATCCAAGATCCCGGACCTCCGGCACCATTCATTCCATAGTCGGAATCGAATATATGGACTCTCTTCGCTCTCTGGATTTACAGGGGCACTCCATCACCTTGGCCGATGAACTGGGCAGTCTGGCCGGACTGACAAATATCTGTCTGTCCCATAACGACCTCGTCAGCCTTCCGGATCTGTCCGGAATGGCATCACTAAACAGCGCTCTTTTTGACGGAAATACAATTTCCGCAGAGAGCATCACAGAGGCAAAACTGCCTGCCATGCTCTCCGGGCTTGACCCTGACTGGGTCCGGGATACAAGAAACAGCCAGCGGGGCGATATGGCAGTGACCCTTGCCCCGGAATATTATACTGCGGACGGGACAATACCTTTTATCCTCAAAGCCACCGGACTGAAATCCGATTATAACAGAAATTACAAGTTGTCTCTCTCCATCGACGGACATACTGTTTCCGGCCCGGAAATGCCGCAAAGCTATTATGACATCTATTATATAAAGGATATTCTCAAGACTGTTTCCGGCCAAAACAGTGGTATTACCGTCACGCCGGACACACCCTGCACGGCCGTTATCACCCTGACGGACAGCTACGGCACCGAATGGTTCCGGCAGCCCCGTCAGGTTACCTTCCGTGACAATGCGGCCGCGCCTCTTTCAGCGGCAAAGTATATCAGACCCGATGCGGCCTCCGTAGAGCTTGTCCTTGATCACCTTCCTGCAGCGTATGAAAGCGATCAGATCCGGAGCGTTGTACTCACAGACCCGGAAGGCACGGCTGTCGGAACCGCTTCTTCCATAGAGACCTGCCTGCAGGATGATAATCCATACAAAAATGTCTTTGGCGATTTCCCTGTTTCTGATTTCTCTTTTGGAAAAAGCCTTGAACTTCATGCCTGCATTTATTTTGCCCGATACCTGCCCGCCGGAAAATACGGCATTACCGTCAACTACACGGATGACTCACAGTTCTTCGCTGCCGATGCGGTATGCGTGGAGGATATCGCAGTCATAGATGCTCTGGTATATGCCGACCGCTATGGCGAAAATTATTACGAAGACAGTTATTATGATAATTGCGGTGATTATCTGTATGTTGCGCTTCAGGGCATCAACATTGATCCTGCAAAAATACAGCCTGTGTTCTATGAGAACGGCGAAGCGGTCACAGAATACGCCGGCAGCAGCATTACAGGCCGCCACCGGAAAACCGTTACCTATAAACTGAAAAAACTCCAAAAAGAGACTTTCTGGAACTTCTCCGGCAGCCGGAAATACACCTATGATCTGAGAGCGGAAAGCGGATATGCTTTTGTCGATAACATCAGGGATAAACATATCAGCTTCTCTTACAATACAAGCAGCGATTTTGTAAACTTTGAACATTATAATTACAAAAAAGGTCTGTATGAGGTTAAGACCAACTCTACCGTTGCAGACGGCATAACGGTATCTGTATCGGTCTACAGCGATGCCGGCCATAAAACTCTGCTCGGCGCTGCGGAGTGTAAGCTCCAAAACTCCCTGTTACTGCTGGATTTCCGGAACGAACAGGGCGGATGTTACGCTCCGGCCCGAAATGAAGCGGCCTATTTCGTATACAAATATACAGATGACACCGGAAGAGCCATAACTTTTGACCATACAAATTACAGCGTAAAATGGTACAACTACTTCCCATCCGCCGGCACCACACTGTACCCTTATTCCGATATGGATCTGTACCACGCCGCCCCTCTGAAAAAGCTGGACATAAACATATTGATCCCCACGGAACAAATTGCCGAAGGTCCGGATGCTCCTGAGATCACTGCGCAGCTTTTCACAAAAAGCAACGATACAGCGGGGAATCCGGTTGTCCTCACCGCAGAAGCAGATCAGCAAAAAGAATACACCCGCTTTACCGGCACCTGGCAGGACAGCACCGGCCTGGGCGAAGGCGTATACACGCTTCTGCTCTCACAGGGCTCCACCGACCTTTCCAGGCACACACTCTGTGTCTATGATAATGAGAAATTCTACATGGAATCTCAGACCATGGGCCGATGGTCCGGGGCAGGCAGCGGCGCCAGGGACTGTTACGTGCAGTTCAGTTCCGAACAGTTAAAGGGCGAATATGACCATACATACCATGGCAGCGTCAGCAAGGAAGAGGCGTTATCCTATTGGAAAAATAAAAATTTTAAACTGGAACTTTTTGACCGTCTGGGAACTCCCGTTCCCGATACAGACTGGAAGATAGACAGTGCCTCCTGGACCGGCAGCTTCTTCACCCTCTATCTGCAGTGCACAAATAAAAAATATCCGGGCTATTATGCGAAAATCAGCAGAAACGGCATCATCGGCACCGATCTGTTCACCGGAATCCCTTACTACAGAAATACCGCTGATGCCAGCGAAACGCTGGGAAAATGGCATTCTCTGGACAGCGGCAGTGTCTGGTTTCATGACGATGAGCAGACCGGCGCATATTACGGAGTCGGATCCTATACCTGGCCCGTCACCGTATCTGTTACAAAGCCATATGACACTGATGTCATTTGCTCATTTACAATTACAGCGCCGGACAGCAAAAAAACAGACTTCCATAATTTTACGGCTGCAGAACTGAAAGGCACCGATCCCGGAGAAATCTACCGGATCACCGCAGAAAGCACAGATGGCAGCATGTGCTCGAAAATCGGGTATGCAGGTGTACGCGGACAGAGCGCCGTGGTGAACGCAGCAGGCATTACCCTGAACAAAGCAAGCATAAACATGCAGCCGGGGCAGACAGAGCAGCTCACCGCTGTGGTCAAACCCGACAATACCACTGATAAAAATATAACCTGGTCCAGCGACACACCTGCTGTCGCCACAATAGACGGCCGGGGCACAGTGACAGCCGTCGGCACAGGCACTGCCACTGTCACGGCCGCCACGCACAACCAAAAGACTGCCTCCTGTACCGTTTATGTATTGAACTATTCCCTGAGCCATACCGCGCTGAGTTTCGATCTGGCAGATACCGGCAAAACCGAAACACTGACCGTCAGCGACGGCGTAAAGGACATCAGTTCCACCGTCACATGGAGCAGCACTGACGAAAGCGTTGCCACAGCCGCTAACGGTGTGGTTTTCCCCGTGGGCGCAGGAAACTGCAAGATCCTTGCCGCAGTCAAGGACGGCCCCACACTGACCTGCAGCGTAACGGTAGGCAGAAATGAACTGACCGACATTGCGTTTAGCGACAAAACATGCACCTTATACGTTGATTCCGAAGGCAGGCAGGTCACCGACGCCCTTGGGAGACCGGTTGCAGATCTACCCGTCTCCAAAAGGCTGAAGCTGTATATCACACCCGATGATACCACCGCCATAAAAACGGTCACATGGACATCCTCAAACAAAGCCGTTGCAGCGGTCTATACCGATGCATACGAACCAGGGACAGGAGGCACCGGCACATCTGCCAGAACAGCCCTGATCACGGCATACGCAGCCGGAGAAGCCACAATCACAGCCTCTGTTGTCACGAAAGACGGCCGGACTCTGACAGACACCTGCGCGGTCACCGTTCAGGAGGTAACCGGAAGCGGCAATATTCCCGCGGAAAAGCAGGAAGCAGCCCTGAAGCAGCAGTTAAAACCGGTTCTTACCAACGAGCAGCTTACACTGGCCGATGTTCCTTTTCCGGAAGGCTTCGACGGCTGGGAATGGCGCTATCCCGATGCAGCCTTAAAACCCTTTGCCGGCCTGCAGGAAAAATCCTTTGCGGCACAGTATAACGATCCCGGCAATCCATCGGCCAGGCCCTATAAGACCAGCATTCCCCTATCCCTTAACGCAGTGACGGGAATCGCCATCGGCTCAGAAAGCAGTTCTCTGCAAAAAGGCGGCAGCACAGACCTGACACTGTTATGGAACATGAATGACACCGGCTTTGCCGCCAGTCACATTCCAGTAAACGGAACATCCCGGATGCCCGACATGACGGCCTATGCGGAGCGGGTGCAGTGGAGCGTCGATCAGCCAGAGACAGCCTCCCTCACCGTCTCTGCCGGGACAGATAACGGCACACAGCCTGCTGTAGTCCTGAACGCCAAAAGTGCAGGCAAAGCAGTGGTCCGGGCAAAAATTACTTTTAAAGACGGCAAAACCTTTCAGGCACAGTACAAAATAACCGTAACAGAAGAAGCTCCTGCCCGTATTCAGATAACCGGCGTAGATAACTTTGCGCCAGATCCTGATAAGGATATTTCCGGCCCGCTGCAAACCTTCCACGGCAGCCTGACAGCAGGAACCGGCACGATCCGGGCCTCTGTCACCAACGCCGCAAAACTGACCGTAAGGAGCAGCAACCCCAAGGTCATCACGGCAGGTAAGGCGGCCGCCGATCCCACCGCCCCGGGCAGTTATACCATTCCGGTCACCATAAAAGCCTCAGGTACAGCCAGGATCACCCTCACTGCAAATGACGCGGCCAAAACCCGAAAAGACATCTGGCTGTGCATCACCGATGTGAAGCCTCACATAAGCATGGATTCCATCACGGTCAATTTGCAGCAGACCACAGGAACCTCTTTCTTCCTCTATCCAGACGAAGGATATGAAGTGACAGACGCAAATCTTGCAGGAAATGATGCTTCCATGTTTGTCCTGGAAAAAAGGACAGCATCGGACAGCGGACATGACATATATGTCATAAAGGCAAAAGAGAACACCCCAAAGGGAAATTACAGGCTCTCCCTTCAGGGAAAAACAATCCTGAAAAGCAGCGGCACAGTATATGACTACAGTAACGTCGGTTTTTCCGTGAAAGTGATCGACCAGATTCCGAAATACAAGGTAAAGCAGAATACAAAAGTAAACCTTTTCTACTCTGACTGGGAAAGCACGTTAGAATTTGTCACCGGAGAGCGTTTACTTCATGCAGAATTAGCTGACTGCGATTTTACCCTGACAGCAGAAGACACCGGCAGATATGTGATAAGGGCCAAAAAGCCCGGCCTTACAACAGGCTGTGATAAAAAAGGCACTCTCACACTCCGTTTTGACGGTTATAAGGATGTAACCTCTGCCTGTACCATAAACGTGGAAAAGAAAGCGCCCCGGGGCTTTGTAACAAACAAAACCGTAACACTGTATCCGACGGCCGGGCTTACCTGCGCAGTTCTGAACCCCCAGGCCGTAATTCCGCCGGGCTATACCCGGACAGCCGCCACAACAGCCTCACTGGATGAAGCCTCCGCAAAGGCCGGACTTACCCTGATCAGCAAAAACGGAAATCTGCTCGTAAGCGCAAGCGGCATCCAGAAAAATATAACATTGAAAGCAAAGGTCACTCTGAACGCAGACCCATGGGCGGAAGCGGTTGTAATCCCCTTCACCGTCAAGGTAAACATGGGAAAACCGGCTCCCGGACTGCAGAAAAACACGCTGCAGCTCAACACCAATGCCACACTGCCGGCCTATGACACTGCCTGCACCGGCATCACATGGAAGGACGGCGCGCTGTTTGAGCCTCTGGGTGTCAGTGTAAGCGCCGCAGATGCAAAGGCACAGGCACTGCTCAACAAGGGAATTGTATTCGGCTATAACCGGTACAGCAAGAACGTGACCGCAGGTTTAAACAATGCTGCTGTTTCCAAAGGCACCTATAAATTCAGGGTAAATGTCCGCGCCACCGATACATTAACGGTATCCACACCGCTGACGGTAAAAATCGTGGATGTGCCTGTGGAAAAAGCAATTAAAGTCTCTGCAAAAGGCTCCATAGACGTGCTGAACCGCTACGGCACTTTTGTGACCGTAACGCCCACACTCAAATCCCTGAACGGAACCATCACCGATGTGCGGCTTTCCGGAAGAGCGGCCCATTTGTTTGACGCTTTGTGCATAGACGGCAGGATTTTTATTTTCGCAAAGGATGACGTGGCGCTGATCACAAAATACAATTATAAGGTAAAGCTGAAACTTACCATGAAAAACGCAGACGACAATACGTTCCTGTATACTACACCGGAAATTTCCCTCAGACTCAAACAGGGGAAACCAAAAGTAACGCTGTCTCCCGGAAACACTACTTTCTTCAGTGGTGCACAAAGCAGTATCACGAGGAATATCTCCGCCACTTTAAAAGGCGGGGCAGATCCGGTCATCACCAATGTGGAACTGCTGAACAACCGGGATGCCTTCACATGCAGCTACCAGCCATCCACAGGAGCGCTTACCATCAGAAATACGCGGGATGCACAAAAAGGCAGAAGCTACAGCCTGCAGTTCAGGGTAACCTTCCAGGGACAGGCTGACAACGAGAAAACGGCCACTGTAAAATACACAGTCAAAGTGAAATAAACCGACACCATAAAAAAAGTAATTTGCTTCGCGGACTCGGATAAGCGGAGGAATTTCCTATTTCATGAAAGAGAGGGCGCACATCAACGCGATGTACCACCCTCTCTTTCGTTGGACACTTACTTACTATGATAAATTACTTGAATCCTTTATTCCTCCGGATAAAAATCCGACATGATCAGCCTGATCGCATACTCTACATAAGTCTTCCGTCCTTCCGCTGTCAGATGGATACCGTCTTCCAGGCATTTATCTGCAGTATAGGTATTAATGCCGCTCTCTTCCATAGCGTTATAGAAGATCACATTATCCTGCTTATGCTGATCCGCAACATATCCTGCCCCTCTGGAAAAGTCCACAAGCGTGCCGTAACCGTAATTCTGGCTGTATGCATCACCCACAAACGTCTCACCATTATAGAACTGGCAGAAATGCGGTGCGATCAAAAGGATCTTGGCATCCGGAAATCTCTCCCGCAGCAAAACCACCGCCGTATTCAATGCCCCCGAATACGTATGTGTATCGCTCACGGACAGGGTATCGCCGTTGGACAGGTATTTGCTCTGGGGAATCTGTCCGGTGAGGAAATCATTGATCCCGTATTCAATCACGAAATAATCCGTCTTGCTGAAATCACATTCCCTGAGGATCTCTCCCGCCCGGTATCCCTCAAAGATCTCCGGACCGATATTGCCGATGATGGCATTCACCACACCCAGAAGCCCTCTGGACTCCCAGTTGGCAAAATTATACTGTTCCTTGGGCAAAAGTGCCGCCGTGGTACCGCCCATGGCCATATTATACACTTTGGCATTACATGCATCGGAGATCAGGGACGCAACACCGCCGTCTTCACGGTCGTTGTCTATGATGCTGTCTCCCATAAAGACGATCTGCATATCGTACTTTTTCTCTTCTTCCACGGAATTAGCGGATACGGATGTGTCACCTGCCGCTTCACTGCCGGCATCTGCACTCTGACCTGTACTGTCGTCACTTCCCGTATCGGTACTGGTCAGCGTTTTCTCATTATTCTCCGTGCTGTTCTGCTCGCCGCCCACTGCCTCCACAGATTCCGTCCCCACATTGGGGCCGTCTTTTAACTGATTCCATTCCTCTTTCAATTCCTGTACTGTCTGATGGTTCTCTTCTTCCAGTGCCAGCCTCTCCTTCTGCATCCTGACCTGCGCCTGTCCGTAAAAAATCTCTATTATCGCCAGCACGCAAAAACCGATCAGAATCGTTAGTAATATGGCGTTCCCGTTATTCTTTCTGTTTCTTCTCGTCTCTCTGCCGTCCATTTTTCACTCCTGCCTTTCTTAACCGTTTACCGGCATTATGTACCTGTACGTAGATACCTTTTTATGTCCATCCGGCCTGTCTTGCTTTACCGGAAGAACTGCTGTCCCTTTTCACATATTTCATCTTTCTTATCAACCATACCACTTTTTTTACGTCTTGAGTAGGTTTCCATTTTTTATTAACAAAAACTTCCGTAAATCTTAAGAATTATAAAATCTCTGCCCCAGGCCTACATTCATCGTGCAAATTTCAGCCATACCGTTATATTTCATCTGTATTTCTTCCCAATTATAGTATATAATAAAAAAGCTTTCATTATGCATGATATCTTAACCCTTCCATGTTCATTTACAAACTGAAAGGAGCAGTGTCCATGTCGCTCATCGCACCGGGCTCCGAGCCTGCAGGCATGCCGCCTGTACTGCCCGGCGGTCCGAAACACGGCAAACGCATACATACATTTTCATTATCTTTTCCCCTTGCACAGCGGCTGTTTTTCCTGTGCTTCCTTGTTTTGTTCTACTGCGTGGAACTGCTGTGGATCAAACCTGTGGACGGAATCAATGACGACTGGGGCATGTACAGCACCCTGTCCGGCGCATATCTTGGCTACCCGGATGCCCATGTGCTTTTCTTCCTGTACCCTCTTTCCTGGTTTCTGTCCAAATTATATGAACTATGCAGCTTCATTCCCTGGTACGGCCTGTTTCAGCACGGTGTACAAATTGCCTGTCTGTACGCGATCTACCAGCGAAGTATGCAGATCTGGCGGCGGCATGATCCTGAGGAGACTTTCGTCAAGCCGGCACTGACCCTGCTCTGCATCCTTTTTTTCATCGTAGATCTGAATGTGCTCTCCGAGGCCCAGTATACTACCACGGCCGGGGTGGCTGCTGCTGCTGCGCTTTTCTGCTTCTGCACCGCAAAAAGCAGCACTTCCGTAGGCGCTTTTCTGTGGAGTAATGTACCTGCTTTTATCTTTGCCTGGATCTCTTTCAGCATGAGGCAGAATATCTTCTATCTGATGCTTCCCGCCGCCGGTATGCTCTGGCTGTCCAAATGGATCCTCTCCTGGCGGAGCGGCAGCAGCCACACCTCCTGCAAGATGCTTGTATTTGCCCTGATCCTGCTGACCGGCATGGGAACTTTATACGGACTCAACGCCCTTGCATACGCAGAACAACAGTGGGCTGATTTTCGAAAAATCAACCACTACAGGGAGCGGGTAGGCGACTTCTACACCTGGCCGGAATACGAAGAATGCGCAGATGCCCTCACAGAGCTGGGCATCACGGAAGAAGAATACACCTACAGACGAAACGGCGCTCCCTATATCGGTTACGGCATGTCCGTAGAAGACTGGAAGCAGATGCATGATATTGCCAGAAAATGCTATCTTGACCGCACCGGGTTTACGGACCGGCTGAAAAATATCGTCACCGGCACACTCACCGTTTTCCTCTATGAAAACGGTATGCAGCCCGCCAACTTTCTGGCACTGCTGCTGCTGGCAGTGACACCGGTGCTGATTCTTGTGCACCGCAACCGCAGCGCAATGCTTGTATATCTGTTCTATCTGTTCGGCCGGACGGTGAGCTGGGGTTACGTTCTGTATGAAGGCCGCTTTCCGAAGCGGATCATCCAGCCGCTGATCACTGTGGACTATGCAATCCTGTTCGGTATCCTGCTGGGCTTCAACCTGCTCCGGCTGGAACATGCCAGACGCTACAGATTCATACTGCCCGTGGTCTTTCTTCTGAGCGGCGCCTCACTGGTCATGACACACAATAACGTACAGAGCCAGTACCGCTGCCATCAGGAAACCTGGGAAGAACTGAAGGCATACTGCCATGCCCGCCCGGATCATTTTTACATATGGACTTATAATTCAGGAACATTGGAAAATTACTGCGAATCGCCTTTTGATATGACTCTGGACACATACAATAACTTTTTCTATACAAACTGGGGTGTTTCTCTGAATCCCAACAGCCGGACGAAGCTCACCGCCCACGGCATCGGAGAGTTCGGGCAGGACGTGGTCAACAGCGAAAACACCTTCTTTATCTTACAGGATGCCCCCTACAACGATGAGCACCCTGTAATCATGTACTTCCGGCACACCTATGATGCGCACAGCGAGGTTGTGGACACTTTCAAGGCGGGTGACACCACTTACATGGTGTACCGGCTGCGCCGGAACTGACATACTGTTTTCCAATCAGGCAATCCTGATTTCATACGCTTTCTGTGCAGTCCGGAACTGCCTTATATAAGCCGCCCGGAGCAGGCAGTGCGGCAGCATCGTAAAAGCCGCCTGTCTGTCATGTTTTATTCACTCTTCTGGTCACCAGCGTCAGCCGGTACTCAAAATCTCTGCGGTTCTTAAGCGCCATATTGGAAAGAATCAATCCTGCGAAAAAGGACTGGACTGCCGCAAGCCCGATAAATCCGCAGACAAACAGCGTCGGGAAACGCATTACCAGACCGGTCTCAATATATTCGATCAGTATCGGAATAAAAAGAAGCACCGCAATCACCGTAAGAACCGCCGAACAGATGCCGAAAAATCCAAAAGGTTTATAATCCCGGTAAAGCTTCAGGATCGTATGCAGCACCTTGAAGCCGTCGGAAAATGTATTAAGCTTGGATTCGCTTCCTTCCGGTCTGTCACGATAATCCACGATCACATTCTCGATCTGCAGATTGTTATAGACCGCATGGATGGTCATCTCCGTCTCAATCTCAAACCCGGTGGACAACACCGGAAATGTCTTCACGAATCCGTAGCTGAAAGCACGGTATCCGGTCATGATATCCTTGATCTCACAGTTAAAAAGCCTGTTGATGCTGCTGCGCACGATGGAATTGCCGAAATTATGAAAAGGCCGTTTGTTCTCTGTAAAATACGTGGAAGAAAGCCTGTCCCCCACCACCATGTCCGCATTGTGGCCAAGCACCTTGTCCGCCATCTCGCGGGCATACTCCATAGGGTAGGTGTCATCGCCGTCCACCATGATATAGCACTCCGCCTCGATTTCCCGGAACATACGCCGGATCACATTTCCTTTCCCCTGCATATGCTCATACCGGACCACGGCTCCCGCCTCTTTTGCAAGTTCCACAGTCCTGTCACTGGAATTATTGTCATACACATAAACCACTGCCTCCGGCAGCGCGCTCTTCGCGTCCTTCACCACCTTGGCTATGGTTTTCTCCTCGTTATAGCACGGAATCAAAACCGCTATTTTATCCATTGATTCAATACACCTTTCCACATTTTATCGCCGCAGCACACAAAATTCCGTTAAACAAGGCTGCCCTGAATCCTGCAGGATATTCTCAGAGGCAGCCTTGATGCCAGACGCAAATTGGAGATTTGCGTCGCCCCGTCGCATAAACGCTCCGGAATGGAGCTTAACATCAATAACAAACTGCTGCTTTTTTTAACATTTTACCATATAAACCGCCAGAGTGCCATCTGATTTTCGAATTACCTCCCGCTTCCTTTGCCTACTGCTAAAATCCCTGATAAATAAACTCACCGGCACTGTATCCGGGCCCGTAGCACCCCAGCAGAATCACGCAAAAGATCAGTGCGTACCAGATCAGCCAGCGTACCGGCAGCGGCCCTTTCGCAATCCTGTCACGGACAGATCCCTTCTGCTGCAGCTTCGACACCGCCAGCAAAAGAAACAGCGCCGCCAGGGTTATGCCCGCTTCGATCCAGTCCAGTCCAAGCCCGAAAAGCCCGCCGTTCCAAAGGATAGAAGGATTCCATACCGATACCGCCCTGCCCAGCATGGCAAACGCATCCCCCGTGGATGCCGCACGGAAAAACAGGTCTCCAATGCAGACAAGGAAAAAAGTACGCACAATACGGATTCCTGTAATCATCCTGCCCTTCTGATCGATCTTCCACTTCTCCATCAGATGTGCACAGGGCGGCGCAAGCAGTTCCTCCATCACAATATAAAACCAGTGCAGAAGCCCTGAGCCAATGACAAACTTCCAGTCGCCGCCGTGCCAGATTCCCACCGTCAGCCACAGAAGAAACATGGCCGCAAAAGTTGCATACTGTTTTCCTTTCTTCTTGCCGAATTTCTCCCGCCAGGATTTGTTCAGATTCGTAAAGAAAGAAGTGCGAAGCACCGGATAGAACACATACTCCTTCATCCACACGCCCAGCGTAATATGCCATCTACGCCAGTATTCTGCAATACTGCCGGAAAAGAAAGGCGTCCGGAAGTTCTCCGGCAGAAGGATTCCCAGACTCTCCGACATTCCCAGCACGATGTCCATACATCCGGAAAAATCGGTGTAAAGCTGAAACGCATAACAGGCCGTGGCCACCCAGATATATGCCCCCGGATACTCCCCGTATGCGCCGTACACCGTGTCCACCAGCGTTCCTAGCCGTTCCGCGATCACCAGTTTCTTAAAAAAACCCCACAGCATACGCTGTAAGCCCCTTGTCACCTTACCGTAGTCAAAAGCATGCGGCTCAAAAAATTGTTCCCCGTCCTCCCTGTAGCGCAGGATCGGCCCGGAGATCACCACCGGAAAATACATCCCGTACAGCATCATCTTCAGGTAATTCCTCTGAGGCTTTGCGATGCCGTAATACACGTCCACCACATAGCCCAGCAGAGAAAAGGTATAGAAAGACACCCCAAGCGGAATCAGGAAGTCCACGCTCCTGATCAGTTCTTCGGAACTGCCGAACAGTCTCGCGATACCATCAATCGTATAAATACCGAAATTCACATATTTCAGCACAACAAGAATACCAATATTGACCAGTACAGTCATTAGCAGGATCAGCTTTCGTCTCTTTATCTCCTGCTGCGGCGCAGTGGAAAGCAGACGAACTCCTGCATAACAGGCCGTCACCGACACCAGCGGATAGAAAATCAGCATACCGTTGCCGCTCAGCAGATAATACGCCACGCTGCAGACGAGAAGCAGTGCCCACTGCAGTCTGCCGGGAATTACATAGTACAAGATTAAGATTGCCGCAAAAAAACATAAAAAGTTAAACGATGTAATACCCATAAATACAGCCTTTCCTTCTAATCTCCTTCACTGCCGTGCCGTATGAATCCGCCGTCTGACACAGATTCGTACTTTGCAGCCTTCATCCGTTGCATTGCTCTTCGGCCTTCCTTTTCTATTTTACCGTTTACGACCACTTTTACAATACATTTTTACACTTTTTTACCTCTCATACCAGAAATAAGAAAAATATGGTATTTTTTCCTCAATATGGTATAATGTCCACGACAACCATACATCCTGAATTCAATGAAGTGAAGATTGAAAATTTAAATTTTCAATCGCGGGATTTGTGTCTTCGCGCTGTTTGCCACAAACTCGTTCATGCACAGAAAGCAGCGCCAAAATGGAGTACATCATGCTTTTTAATTCTGTTTCTTTTGCGGTATTTATCGTTGCCGCATTTATTTTATATTATCTCGTACCGCATAAGTACCGGTGGGTTTTCCTGCTGGCCGCAAGCTATGGCTTCTACATGAACCTGCAGATCGGCTACGGGCTTCTGCTGTTCGGAGCCACCGCCCTCACTTATCTGCTGGCGCTCAGACTGGAAGCTGCTTCCGGCTCCGGAGCAAAAAGGCTGTGCCTGCTTGGCGGCATCCTGCCTCTGGTTTTGCTGCTTCTTTTTTATAAGACGGCGGGACCTGTGATCGACCGGTTAAACACGCTGAGCGACGCAGGCCGGCTTGCCATGCAGCCCTTCACCGTAAAGATTCTGCTTCCCGCTGGTGTGTCTTTCTACTTTTTCCAGTCCATGGGATACCTGATCGATGTCTACCGCGGTAAGATCAGGGCAGAGCGGCATTTTGGATACTATGCCCTCTTTGTCTCTTTCTTCCCCCAGCTTCTTGCCGGCCCCATCGGACGGGCGGACAGCCTGCTGCCCCAATATAAGAAAAAGCGTCCTTTTGTCTATGAAAACGTGACCTATGGTTTAAAACTGATGGCCTGGGGATATTTTAAAAAACTGGTGATCGCCGACGTCTTTGCCGGTGTCGTAAACAAAGTATATGATCAGGCACAGTCCTACGTGGGACTGGTCTTTATCGTTGTGACTGTTATGTTTGCCATCGAGATCTACTGCGACTTTTCGGGTTATTCCGATATCGCCGTGGGCTGCGCAAAGCTTTTTGGCATCGAGCTGATGACCAATTTCAAAAGCCCCTATTTTTCCTTTTCCATCCGGGAATTCTGGAGCCGCTGGCATATTTCGCTGTCCACCTGGTTTCGGGACTATGTATACATTCCCCTGGGCGGCAACCGGGTATCCAAATGGCGGCACTGCCTGAATCTGCTTCTGACGTTCCTGGTAAGCGGTTTCTGGCACGGCAGCAGTCTGACTTACATTCTGTGGGGCGGTATTCACGGGCTGTTACAGATCATAGAGACTCTGCTTTTTCCCAAGAAAAGAAAAGGCGTGGAGGTCAGACGCCGCAAGCACTTGTGGCAGCTTCCCCTCACTTTTATCCTGCTGTGCGTCACATGGGTCTTTTTCCGTGCAAACACCATGCAGGATGCACTCTGGATCTTTTCCAGGCTCTTCTGGGACGCTTCCAGACCGCTCAATTACCTGCAGACCGGAATCACATGCCTTGGCCTCTCTCCGGCTGCCGCGCTGGGAATGACACTCTCCGTGGCTTTGCTGGCCTTATATGACTTTGCTTCCCTGAAAAGGGATGTGATCGCTGATTTCTCCCGGCAGAAGTTTTTTGTCCGCTGGCCGGTGTACGTACTGTTTCTGGTGGTGATCGCACTGTTTGCGCCCAAGGGCGTAGCTACAGAGTTTATTTATTTTAAATTTTAGAAGAGTTAGGGTAAATAAAATTTTTAATGTCGCTAACTATAACAGCCGAAACCAGAAAAAGCAGAAGCCTCATAAATAACAGAACACTTAAAAATAGAAACTTTAAATAATGGAAACCTTAAAGCAAAAACTTTGAATAACGGAAATCCCAAAAATAGAAGCTTAAAAATAACGGAAACCTTAATAACAGAAATCTCAAAAATAAAAACTTTTAATAACGGAAATCTCAAAAATAAAAACTTTT
>CAJUJP010000037.1 GCA_910586615.1 uncultured Lachnospiraceae bacterium | reverse complement strand
AGTCCGCGAGCGTGTAAATGCTGATTTGGTGAAAATCCAAAACCGACAGTATAGTCTGGATTAAAGAAGGTGTATTGGATATGTCAGAATTATTCTGATAATATGCACTTTTTTGTCTATCTGTCAAATGCTTTGTTGACATTTTCCATACACCTTAAAATTGCAGCACCTAAAGGCATTCCATTGCTTTTAGGTGTTAATTTTTTTAGGAGGTATTTTCAATGAACAGTAAAACGAAGAGACTCACAACAGTAGGTATGCTTTGCGCTTTTGCCTATGTGGCTACCGTAATCGGACGTATTCCGCTTGTACTCTTTTTGAAGTACGACCCAAAGGATATTATCATTGCAATTAGCGGATTGATTTTTGGTCCGCTCACGTCATTTTCCGTCGCCTTAATTGTTTCTCTAGTCGAAATGTTTACCATCAGCGAAAATGGTATTTTGGGGTTCTTGATGAATGTTATTTCTAGTTGTTCCTTTGCGTGTACTGCTGCATTTATTTACAAGAAAAAACGCAAACTATCGGGAGCTATTGTCGGGCTGTTTTGTGGGTGGGGGTGTATGGTCTTAGTAATGCTGCTTTGGAATTATTTAATCACGCCTATTTATATGGGCTATCCAAGAGAAGCAGTTGTCAAATTGCTAGTTCCGGCTTTTCTTCCTTTTAACTTGATTAAAGGCGGCTTGAATGCAGCGATGACCATGATTTTATACAAACCTGTTATTACAGCTTTAAGGCACTCTCATTTAATAGAAACTAATCAGATAAAGTCAAAAACTAAATTGAATGTTGGACTTATATTGACAGCCTTGTTAATAATCACTACTTGCATACTGCTTATACGATCCGTTAAGCATGTCTTTTGAATGTATCTTAAATAGCAATGGGGTTAGTTTATACAATACTTTGTGGACACACTCACGAAAAAGCAGCCGGATTTTTCGCTGTAAAATTAAAATGGGCGGGAAGCCATTTTGAGGCTTTCCCGCCTTGATTGTCTGTCAGCAAAGGCGGGCGGGACTGTCAACGGCGGCGCATTTATGCAGCGATTTACTATTACGGGGGCTTCCATTTCTTATTTTTCCTGTACAAATTTCTTTATTTTTGCTGCTGAAAAATTTTTATATTTTTTTATTTTTTGTGTTTACTTTTTTGAATTTGATGACTCTTTATTATTTGGAGGGTTTTTTCTTCTCTGTCGGACACCCTAGACACATTTCCCCCAAGAAAAAACAAATCCATCGGGAATCCGATGGATTGAATAGATCAGGCGATTCATCTGTTGCTAAAGCATTTAAGGCACATTCAGAACAAGGAATAATCTTTAATCTGTTTTCCGCCTTTATTGGATTGCAATTTTATAGAACCACTAAATAAGATAATATGTCACCGGAAATAACTTTTCCAGTACCGCAAAAGCAGGAATATACGCTGCCAGTCTGATAAACACAGGCGCACATACAAAACTTCCCAGTGTCAGAATCGGAATCGCCGCGGCAATCGTCTCACGCCTTCTCAGCATAATTCCAAGAATACAGCAATATACTATGATCACACACTGATAAGCTACAAGATGCAGGATTTGTTCTGCCCACATGGATCCGTTCCACACAAACAAGAACTCTGTCGCAGAACATCCTGCTCCAATTTCATCAAGCATATTTCTATAACGTAGTCCCTCTGACAGCCACAGACAGAAAATCACAGCAAAAGAGGCAAATATGGTTGGAATCCATACATCGACTATATAAGTCAACCAATTTGGCACCATCCGCACAAATCTTTTTTCCTGTCGATCTCTGTCATATTCCAGCATTCCACACATACCGCAAATAAAAATAAGCACGCCAAATACCCCTTTCAGCGGGAAGACACCTGTGTCAGAAATAGCATTGGTGTCAGATGCGTATTGACTATATTGGTCTCCGTTTTCATAACGAAAAGAAAAAGTAGTGCCGTCTGTCAAACGTTTTTGATACGCTTTGCGTGCAAAATCTACCATTTTATACGAAGCAGTGTTGATATCTCCCAGATTTTCTTCCATATATTCTTCATAACATCGTTCGGAATAAAGCGTGAAAATGACACCCGCAATCCGCTCTTTTGCCATACCGGTTATACTGCTTGCAGGCATCTCATAGGCTCTCACTGTTTCCTCCCAGTCACCGCCCATGACACGCTCTGCCAGATCTTCCGGAAGCACAAAACCACAATCTGCCTCTCCTTTCATCACAGAACGCCGCACAGTTTCCTCAGAATCACAAAATACAAACTGCAAAATACTTTCTGCCGCCTGCTCTTTCAATCCTTCTGTAATCTGTCTGCCCCATGTACCATCTTCCACACATACTGCCACCTGCACACCGCCCGGTTCTTTCTGTTCCAGCATACCGATCACAGCCCCCAGCACCGGAATAAGCGCCAGCAGTGCCAGGTATGCCGGCTGTCTCCACAGCCTTTTAAACAAAAGCTGCAGCCATACGCCATACTGCCTGAACCTTGTGCCATATCTATTTCCATCAGATTGTCTGTGCAAATCGTCCTGCACTGTCCCGTCAGCGTCCTCAAATTTGTTGCTCTGATCTGTCCCATCCAACTGCCTGTGCGTATCGCCTTGTATTCCCCCGTCAGCGTCCCCAAATTTGTTGCTCTGATCTGCCTTATCAAGCTGCCTGCGCAAATCGTCCTGCACCGCCTCGACGGACTGACCGGTTCCGTTCATGCCGGATTTGTTCTTCTTCATTTATTTTCCCCCTGAATTGCTTTAACCTGTAAGCTGTCCGCCGAAGAAGGCACACAGTTTCGGCCTCTGCGGACTGCACCTATTCCTTTCCCCTGAGCAGACATGCCCCAAGCGCTGATAGCACCGTATATCCGCATAATCCTGCCACACATCGAATCATCGCACCTTTTTCATAGCCGGCGAGCAATCCGCCTACTGCGCGCATCATGTAGGCTGTCGGCAGTCTGTCTCCCACCGCCTGCATTGCCTTCGGAAGAAACGGGGATGGAATCAGGCCGCCGGACAGATATACCGCCACCGTCGAACAAAGAAAAATTAACAGAATGCCTCCTGTTTTGCTTTGTGCAATACTATACAGAAAATAGATCAATGTGGCTGCGGTTGCGATAACCAGCAGACTTATCCCGATTTTTTCCGCCAGACCTGTCTCCGGCGCTGTCACAAGAAAACTGTTACCATCAGACAAAACGAATGTGGAAAGCCCTTTTTCTCCGCTTTCATTTTTTATGACAGTCGCAGCCGCATTCTTAAGAAGCAGCACCACGCCGCCGGACAATACCACGCAGAGTACCATACAGACAAATCCGCACATCCACTGGCAGAAACACTGCCACCATTTTCCTGTGCCCTGTCTCTTTAACTGCCGGCGAAATGCCAGCGGTTCCTGCTGAACCACAGGATACACCGCCATTCCCGATAAAAGCAGAAACAAAACCACGCCGGAAGACATATACAATTGCAGTGCGCTCATACGCCCTGTGGCCGATATCATCTCCGTCTCATAAAGAGCCAGCCTGTCCAGTGCAAAAGCAAGGTTATAGCTGTCTATCTCCATTTCCATCTGAGACAGCCGGTCTGTCAGTCCATATTCCACGGCTGTATCATACACGCCATAAATCTGCGCCTGTGCCACCCGCAGAAGGCCGGCTCCCGACTCCGTCAGTTCCCGCAGGAGCATCGCTTCCAGTCTGGCATTTTCAGGAAAAAGTATCTTCACTTCCGGGTTATTCCCGTTCATGATGCCTTCCACAAGCTGACCGGGAAGCACGATCAGCGCCGCCAGTTTTCCTTCCGTAAGCAGATCTGTTCCTTCCTCTTCGGATACCTGTCTGAAGCTGCAGATCTGCGACACGCTCTCCATGTTTTCTATATATGCGAGTGCCATTTTGGTCATGGCATTTTCTTCCTGCACCACAATCCCGATATCCACATTTACTGCCAGAGGCTTCTTTTCCATGCTTTTTACACCACAAAAAGCAATCGCGCCTATGAGGATCATAAGCAGGATTGCCTGTAAAAACATACGCGGAACCATACCCAGCGTTTTTCTGATTTCCAAATACAGATACAATATTTTCTGTCTCATGTGCTATTCTTTCCGGTCGGGATCACCCGCATTCATATCCGTGTACATATCCAGCAGGCCCACTGTTTCCGAAGCCGGCCGGCCATACATATTGCAGCACTTATGTGAAACGGTCTTACGCTCCTCTTCCTGCTCGTCAAAAGTAACGCTCATACGGTAAACTCCCTGTGCGGATTCTGTATCCAGATGTTTCATAATCTCCTGAATCATCGCATCCTCACCTGACGCTCCGATGGCCTGATGCATATCATCTTCCCTCATAGCTGCTACACTTTCACCTTTCTCATGTATATTCTCTTTTCCATAAGTGTTTCATGGCTGCTTTTCCACATGTATTTCTTTTCCCATAAGTACTTCACAGACGCTTTTCCACATGCATTTCTTTTCCCATAAGTACTTCACAGACGCTTTTCCACATGCATTTCTTTTCCCATAAGTACTTCACAGACACTTCTCTCACACATACTGCTTTCCCCACAGTGATCTCAGGCTCCTACCACAAATATTCCAGGATTCTCCCGTATGCGTCATCAAGCTGCAAAATAATCTTCTGCCAGTCACCCATATCCATCTTAAACAGTCCCGTCTCTGCTTTTGCGGTCGGCTCAATTCTGCCTTGCAGCGGTTCCACCTCAAGTTCACCGGCAACGCTGTATATTTCACTGCCATCCATGGTAAACTCCACCCGGTCCAGATCAAATTCCACGCTCCTGCCTTTTTCATAATCCTCCACAGTTCCCTTCAGGTTCATTCCCAGATCGTCCTTTTTATCCTTCATGGAAAAACTCATCTCGATCTCATCCTGCGCAGCATCACAATCCAGCATATATTTCATTTTCCCATGATCGTCGCCTTCTGTATATTTAAGGTCCAGATCCATTCTATATTTCTCTTCCCCGGTGGTCTGAACGATCTGGCAGACTATTTCCGCCCTTTCCAGATCATTATTTTCAACAATCAGCTTACCCTGGATCTTTTCAATGCTCCTCTGTTCACCAAGCAAAAAAATTTCCCCTGACAGAGAAAATTCCCCATCCATGACTTTCACCGGCTCTTCCAGAATCATGCTCTCGATCCGGTTCTTATTGTCGATCTCAAACAGAATACTGATATCAGATGCCAGGAGATTCTTATAATCATTCCAGTTCTGTCCGCCTTCCACCGCGTCATAGACTGTTCCGTAGCTGTCCAGAAGATTTTTCACCAGACGGTTCGTCTCTTTTCCCGGAAGTATCACACGATACAGTCCTTTTTCCACTTTCTCTATCGTCATGCCATCTCTGCATGATTCCAGATCTTCCTCAAACCGCTCTAACATAGCAGACAGATTCCGCCATTCACGGGCAGATATCTTTTCTTTCTGATCCGGAAAAAGTTCTATGGAAAAATCCTCCAAAGTACTCTCTCCCGCCACATCGGCCAAGATAGACTCGTTATACTGACTCACCACATTTTCATTATCTACATAAATATCTTCCAGAAACAATTCAGGAAGTGAAAAACAGAATACTTCCTGATTGGCATAAATGTCCATATGCGCAAATTCATAGTTCATCAGACTGAATACCGTACTGGCATTCAATTCCTTTGCTTTCACATCTTTCTTATAGTCCGTGTCTACACCCAGCGTTGTCTTCCCGATCATAGGCAGTTCTGCACTGAAATTCAGCTTCGTTTCCACATGACTGCCTTCCTCCTGCATCATAACCAGAAGTTCCGCCAGCCCCAGCTTTTCAAGTAATGGATTCTGAATCTGTTCTATTTCTCTGCCAAGATTATAAAATCCTTTGCTGATCTTGTAAGCAGGCATACTTCTGTAATACGCCATTACACCGATGCCCACTGCAAGGATTGTCGCAAATGCACAGACTATTCCGATTATGATTCCGGCGGCGGGGCTTTTTTTCCGGCCTCCATAAGGATTCTGTTGTCTCTGGTTTCTGTCTTCTCTTACCTCAGGAACAGGAATCTCCTGTGGTATATAATCGCCCATATTGTTACGGTTCATTCCATCCATTTTGTCCTCATTTCTGCATGTACACAGCACTATCCCTTCTTCTGCCCAATCATGCCTACTTGCCCGTTCCGTTCCCCAAACCACACTCCAACATTTAATCTGCCCGTTAAAACATTGCCACCAGCGCCCCGCCCCTCAGTTCTCTGTCTGTCTCTTTTAACCGGCCGTCTTTCATAACATACAGTTTACTGCACAGGTCAAGTTCACTTTCCTCATGTGTCGTAATGACCACCGTTCCCTTTCGTTCCAGATAAACCTGCAGATATTTGCGGATATCTTCTTTGCAGACCAGATCCAGGGCCGCGCTCGGTTCATCCAGCAGCAGTACCGGCGGCATTCCTGCCATCGCGATCCCGATGCTCACCCTTTTCTTCATTCCACCCGACAATCTGCTCACCTGTTTCTCCGAAAATTCACCTACACCAAGAAGACTCAGGAAACCTTGTTCCAGTTCCTGTTGCAGCAGCTTTCTATCCGGATACCAGAGCCTGAGATTATCATAGACAGTCAGTTCCGGAATCAGCGGGTTCTCCTGCGGAACATAACCGGTCATCTTTCGTATGACTTCAAGACTGCCTCTCATTCTGCCTGAACCGTTATCTTTCCATGCCTCCCTGTCATAATAAAGTACACTTCCGCTTTTCGGTTTCAAAGTCCCGGCCAGAATAGATAACAATGTAGACTTCCCGCAGCCGTTGGCACCCACGATCCCGACGCAGTCCCCCCGTAAAGCCTCGAAAGATACCCCGTTCAGAATCTTTTTTCTTCCGTATGAACTTGTGATATCCGTTACTGTAATCATATTCTCCATGTTCCTATCGTAACACAGAATTGAACAAAAGAAAACGCCCGGACAAAAATGCCGGGCATGGATATGCTTTCCATATATGATATTGTCTGGCCACAGATTCTACTGGAAATATTCTTTTTCCCTATCTTGCGGGCATCTGAAACTCCGCCAGCGCTTTGTTCAGATAGTCGTTAAAAGGCTTCATGATCCGGAAAATATCCGCTGCTTTTTCAAGAAATATTTCTACATCACTCAATTCTTCGTCTTTTAACGGATATTCCAGATACCAGCTCTTAAATTTCAGATATTCTGCCTGAGGATGTTCTTTCTCATATCCTGCCGGAACATTTTTTAGTGCAGTTCCCTGTACGGTAAAATATTTTTCAAACTCCGGCTCATGTATTATCTTTTCCCATTCATCACCATTCCGTGATATGTAATCCCGCACCATCGCTGTTGCATCCTTAAACATATCCGCAAACAGGCCTCCTCCTAAAAAAGACTGATTTCCAGGCTTAATCATAAGATAGTATCCGACAGGAACGGGCAGTTTCCCCTTAGAGGAAATGTGCGCCCGGAACGCAGGATTGTAAGGTGATTTGTCATGACTGAACCGGGTGTCTCTTACAATCTTAAACGTAAGATCTTTTGGATCACTGTGCAAAATACTGCTGTCAAATTTTCCGATTTCCAGCATCAGTGCCTGCAGTAATTCTTCAAATTCGGCATTTGCCTTTTTGTAATCATCCTTGTTTGCATGATACCATTCGCGGTTATTATTCATGGACAGTGCCAATAAATAGTCAATGATCAACTGTGTATTCATAGTCTGCTTTCTCCTTTACGATTCTCGAATGATGGAAAACTGTGTGGAATCCAAAAATTCCTGTATCAGATGTTTTGTGTGTTCGGGAGACTGATAAGGCTTACAGAACGAAAAATCCTGCGATAAGTCATCAATATCTTCCATTACATTTTTCACATCCATCATAGTCTCAACAGGAATTTCCGTGGCTGTCATATAATCCATCTGCTGCGGATTGATCCTGTGGCTTTGTATTGCATAATTGACCCTGTCTTTGCATTTGCATCTGCCGCTGCCATATTCTCCGCAATATTGTCCGAGAAAATCCGCCATTTTTTTGCGTACTCTGGAAAGCCGCTGGCGATACGCTTCGGGGGACATTTCCAGAATATCTCCTGCGATCCGGCTGTCAATCTTAAACATCGTACCTAATATAAAAATACATCTGCTTTCCACATCAAGGCATTGCAGCATCACATTGGTGCAGGACATTTTCAATTCCTCCGCCAGTATATCCTTTTCTACATTCTGCGTTAAATCCGGCACATCCTGTATTTTCCCGTTCTCGATGTCGTCTCCATAATACTCAAAACTTAGCGGAAAATGGGCAAACATATGCTTTTTATAATTTTTCAGATGATTGGATGCAATGCTGAATACCCACGTTGTAAATGAACTGTCGCCTCTGAAAGAGGACAGATGCGTAATCATTTTCAACAAAATGTCCTGTGTGGCATCCTCTGCATCCGCAAATGTGCCAAGCATCCGCAGAGAGAAATTGAACACAAGATCCTGCACTCCTGCAACAAGTGTTTCAAGAGCCTTTTTATCTCCTGCGGTAGCCTGCTCCACCAAAGCCGCCATTTCCTGATTTGCTGCTGTACACTTCGTTTTTTTATCCATACTTTCCATTTTCAATCTTTACCTCCTCTACTTAATTAGACAACTTTCCCCTGTCTGTGTGACAGAAAAAAAAAAAAAAATGCTGCCGCATCATTGATTTTTCAATCGTTGATGCGACAGCCTCTTTTTATTATTTCGCTGCTGCGATCTCAGCTTTAAGCGCTGCAGTAAGCTTCGGAACGATCTTGTTCAGATCACCTACCACACCGTAATCAGCTACATCGAAAATCGGTGCATCTGCATCCTTGTTGATAGCAACAATAATGTCAGACTCTTCCATACCTGCCACGTGCTGAATTGCACCGGAGATACCGATTGCAAAATATACGTTAGGACGAACAGTCTTACCTGTCTGGCCAACCTGCAGATCCTTCGGCTTCCAGCCGGAATCTACAACTGCACGTGAGCAGCTTACTGTACCGCCAAGAACTTCTGCAAGCTCTTCCAGAATCTTAAAGTTCTCCGGGCTGCCTACACCACGTCCGCCGGATACAAGAATCTTGGCATCCATGATATCAACTGTCTCTGTAACAGCCTTAACAACCTCAAGGATCTCTACATATTTGTTATCCGGTGTAAATCCGGGATTGTACTCTTCTACAACAGCCTTTGCTCCCTTAATGGGATCAATCTTCTGCATAACGCCTGCACGAACCGTAGCCATCTGCGGACGGTTGTAAGGACATGCAATTGTTGCGATGGTGTTACCGCCGAATGCCGGACGTGTCATGAGGAGCTGGTTATGTAACTGCTCCTGACCCGGAACTGCCTGCAGCGGGAAATCACCGATCTCAAGTACGGTACAGTCTGCTGTCAGACCTGTTGCAACTCTTGCGGATACTCTGGGGCCTAAATCTCTACCGATTGCGGTAGCGCCTACCAGCATGATCTCCGGTTTATACTGATTGATTACGGAAGAAAGCGCATGTGCATAAGGCTCTGTCCTGTAATCCTTTAACTCAGGATCATCCACTACGATCACCTTGTCTGCGCCGTATTCAGCAAGCTGGTCTGCAAGCTCTTTGACACCGGAGCCAATCAACACAGCCGTTACGTCTGTACTTAAGTCTTTTGCGAGGTCTTTTGCTTTGCCAAGTAATTCGAATGCAATACTGCTGATCTCATTGTCTACCTGCTGCGCAAAGACATATACTCCCTTGTATTCTTCTAAATTCATTTTATACCTCTTTCTGCGCACTCGATTTACGCGTATTCTCTCAAATTACGTTCAGTGCACGCCCATATACAAAACCGGCCCTTTTCGTTCACATCAAGGCTGCGAAGCAATCCTTGTGATCGAACTTGCTCGATCGGCTTATGAAACGGGCGTTCCCTCAGACCATCATCTGTCTCTCGTTTTATGTCGAGGCTGCGAAGCCGTCCTCGTGATCAAGCAAAGCTCGATCGATGCAGGCACGCTTTGTCCGACAGATCCGGTCTGGCTGAACTGTTAAATCACATGCTTAACTTTTAACTTGTCAACAATATATGTTACGGACTCGTCAGGATCAAGCGTAACCTTCTCGCCGGCACCTTTTCTTACCTTATCGGAAGCCTTGGCGATCTTGGTCGGTGAACCCTTAAGACCCAGATTTGCATCGTCTACATCTTTCAGATCAGCTCTGCCCCATACGGTGATCTCCTGCTTATAAGCATCAAAGATTCCGCCCGGTGTCATATAACGAGGCTCGTTTAATTCAGAAAGTGCTGTGATCAGGCAAGGCATTTTAGCCTTTACAACATGATATCTGTCTTCATACTGGCGCTCAACGATCACGCTGTCACCTTCGATCTTGATATCCTGTGCATAAGAGATCACAGGGATGTCCAAATGCTCGGAAATCTGAGGACCAACCTGAGCGGTATCACCATCAATCGCCTGACGGCCTGTGATAATGAGATCATACTCAAGATTTCTGATAGCGCCTGCCAGAGTTGTGGAGGTTGCCCATGTATCTGCGCCGCCCAGCACTCTGTCAGTTACAAGTACGCCTTTGTCTGCGCCCATAGCCATTGCCTCACGCAGAACTTCCTCTGCCTTGGGCAGACCCATGGTCACAACCGTTACTTCCGCGCCATACTGATCTTTTAATCTGAGGGCTGCTTCCAGACCTGCTTTATCATCCGGGTTCATGATGGTGAGCATAGCGCCTCTGTCAAGTGTTCCGTCAGGATTAAACTTAACGCCGCCCTTTGTATCAGGAACCTGTTTAATACAAACAACAATTTTCATTGTATTTTCTCTCCTTATATTATTTATTCGTTTATTTATTTAAGTAATGAACCAGAGATAACCATTCTCTGGACTTCGCTTGTGCCTTCGTAGATCTCTGTGATCTTCGCGTCACGCATCATACGCTCTACATCGTACTCTCTGATGTAGCCGTAACCGCCGTGGAGCTGAACAGCCTTGGTGGTCACTTCCATAGCAACTTCTGCAGCATATAACTTCGCCATAGCAGCCTCTACAGAGTAAACCTTCTGGGTTGCCTTCGCTACAGCAGCCTTGTATACAAGAAGCTGTGCAGCCTGCACCTTGGTAGCCATGTCAGCCAGCTGGAACTGTGTATTCTGGAACGCGCCGATGGTTCTGCCGAACTGTTTTCTTTCTTTTACATACTGGATCGTTGTCTCCAGAGCGCCCTCTGCAAGACCGAGAGCCTGGGAAGCGATACCGATACGGCCGCCGTCCAGTGTGTGCATAGCGATACCGAAACCTTTACCCTGCTGTCCCAGCAGATTGTCCTTCGGGATACGGCAGTCTGTAAAGATCAACTCATATGTGGATGAACCACGGATACCCATCTTCTTCTCTTTCGTACCGAAAGTAAAGCCGGGTGTGCCTTTTTCAACGATAAATGCGGAGATTTCCTTGGTCATTCTGCCGCGCTTCTCAACCGTGCCGGTAATTGCGAAGATAACATATACGTCAGCTTCCTTACCGTTTGTGATGAAGCACTTGGAACCGTTCAATACCCACTCGTCACCGTCAAGAACCGCCTTGGTCTGCTGTCCCTGAGCGTCTGTACCTGCACCGGGCTCTGTCAGACCGAATGCGCCTAACTTCTCACCTTTTGCAAGGGGAACCAGATATTTCTGTTTCTGTTCTTCTGTACCGTAGGTCATGATCGGATCACAGCACAGAGATGTATGTGCGGATACAATAACACCTGTTGTTCCGCAAACTTTGGAGAGTTCCTCTACACACATAGCATATGTAAGAGGATCACAGCCCTGTCCGCCGTACTCCTTCGGAACAGGGATTCCCAGGAAACCTAATTTAGCCATCTTCTCCACGGTCTCTCTCGGGAATGCTTCTGTCTCGTCTACCTCCTGAGCGAGAGGTTTTACTTCTTTTTCAGCGAACTCTTTAAAGAGCGCTCTCGCCATTTCATGTTCTTTGCTTAAAGTAAAATCCATGATTTTTTATTCCTCCATGTTTTATTTTATGATCTGCCCGTCTCACGATAAGCAGCCTCAAAATACTTCGCATTTTTCGTGCACGTTGCACCTTCAAATAACTCAAAGAAAAGATTTATGCCTGCTGGCAGTCAAAATCTTTCTCCGAGTTATTCTTAGTCTGCTTATCGTGCCTATTTTGAATAATCAAAGAAGCCTACGCCGGTCTTTCTGCCGAGTTTCTTCTCTTCCACCATCTTCTTAAGAAGCGGCTGCGGAGCGTATTTCTCGTCCTTGGTCTCGTTGTAGAGAACTTCCATGATCGCCAGACAGATGTCCAGACCGATCAGATCGCCAAGGTGAAGCGGTCCCATGGGATGGGAGGCGCCAAGCTGCATAGCTACATCAATGTCTTCAGCGGATGCTGTACCAGCGTCAAGAACACCGATTGCCTCGTTTACCATCGGAATCAGGATTCTGTTTACTACGAATCCAGGAGCTTCCTTAACCTGTACGGGAGTCTTGCCGATCTCTGTTGCGATAGTCGTAATCTTATCTACCATATCCTGAGGAGTGTTCTCGCCTCTGATCACCTCTACCAGCTTCATTCTGTCAGCGGGATTGAAGAAGTGCATACCGATCATAGGTCTGTCCAGGCCTTCTCCGATCTTGGTGATGGAAAGAGAGGATGTGTTGGAAGCAAACATACAGTCTTTCTTCACGATGCCCATCAGTTCTTTGAAGATTGCCTGTTTGATATCCATTTTCTCAAGAGCAACTTCTACGATCAGGTCACAGTCTGCACAGATACCGTTCAGACCGGTTGTAATCTTGCCCATGATTTCGTCAGCCTTCTCCTGGCTGATTTTCTCTTTGCCTACAAGGAAATTCATGTTCTTCTGAATCTTCGCCTTGCCGCCTTCTGCATATTCTTCCTTGATATCGCAAAGACAAACTTCATATCCGTCTGTCATGGCGAATGCCTGTGCAATACCGGAACCCATTGTTCCCGCACCGATAATACCTACTTTCATTGTAAGTCCTCCTTATTTTAATAATAAATTTTATACACTAGCAGTTTTTAAACGGCTCTTTCACTTTTTCCTTATTCTTGTCAAGGAAGAATGCCATGCCGTACTTCTGGTCTTCTGTCTCGAAGCAGTCACCGAAAAGTTTCTCTTCGATCACGATCGCCTCATCCATGCCAACCTCCAGGCCGTCGTTGATTGCCTTCTTGCAGTTGCGAACAGCGATCGGTGCATTCTTAGCGATACCTGCTGCCATCTTCTCTGCTGCTGCCATCAACTCTTCCGCCGGATATACAGCATTTACAAGACCGATTCTGAGTGCCTCGTCAGCTTTGATATTTCTTGCCGTGTAGATCATCTGCTTCGCCATGCCCGGTCCAACGATTCTTGCCAGTCTCTGTGTACCGCCGAAGCCCGGTGTAATGCCAAGACCAACCTCAGGCTGTCCGAACACTGCATTTTCAGAACAGATTCTGATATCACAGCTCATGGAGATCTCACAGCCGCCGCCCAATGCGAAGCCGTTTACAGCCGCAATTACAGGAAGCGGGAATGTCTCTAACTTACGGAATACATCATTGCCCTTCTTGCCGAAAGCCTCGCCCTCAGCCTTGGTGAGTGTGCTCATCTCACCGATGTCTGCGCCTGCCACGAAAGATTTCTGGCCTGCACCGGTTAAGATCAGACATCTTACTTCATCCACATTTACAGCATCCAACGTCTGGTCAAGCTCGTCCAGCACAGTGGAATTAAGTGCATTCAATGCTTTCTCACGGTTGATGGTGATGATGCCGACCTGTCCTTTTACCTCATATAATACAAATTCCATGGTATATGTCTCCTTATTCAACATATTTCAAAACTATGTGCCCCAGAGAATGCCTGTGTCCCAGACACTCTGTTTCATACTGAGAATACCCGTATTCCAGGTATTCTCTTATGCGCAAAAATTTGTAATGCCGCTCGCAGAACTTCCTGACAAAGCGTCCTGTGACGCAGGCTTTGGAAGTTCTTCTCACGCTAGTGTGCTGTCATGTTCATTTTTGAACTAATCTCTCTCGACGATCGTAGCGCAGCCCATGCCGCCGCCGATACACAGCGTAGCAAGACCCTTCTTAGCGTCCTTTGCTTCCATCTCATGAAGCAGTGTTACGAGGATACGGCAGCCGGAAGCTCCAACCGGATGACCCAGTGCGATAGCACCGCCGTTAGGATTAAGCTGTTTGTCTACATCGATACCAAGCTCCTTGCCTACTGCTACGGACTGAGCCGCAAAAGCTTCATTTGCCTCGATGATGTCAAAGTCTTCGATCTTGTAGCCTGCCTTATCCATAACCTTCTTGGTAGCCGGTACAGGGCCGATACCCATAACTTCAGGTCTGCATCCTGCAAGTGCGCCTGCCACGAATGTTGCCATAGGCTTAACGCCTAATTCTTTTGCTTTCTCTTCACTCATCACAACAACCGCTGCCGCACCGTCGTTGATACCGGAAGCGTTACCTGCCGTAACAAATCCGTCAGGATTGATGGTACGCAGTTTCTGCAGGCCTTCGATGGTGGATCCCGGTCTCGGTCCCTCATCAACCTTGAACTCTACCATTTCTTTCTTTTTCTTGATCATAACAGGTACGATCTCTTTATCAAAAGCGCCGTTCTTCTGCGCTTCTTCTGCCTTTAACTGGCTCTTAAGTGCAAACTCGTCCAGTTCTTCACGGGTAAGTCCCCACTCTCTGCAGATATTGTCTGCAGTTGTGATCATATGATAATCATTGAAAGCATCCCACAATGCATCCTTGATCATGGTATCAACCAGTGTACCGTTGTTCATTCTGTAACCGTAACGTCCCTGCATCATAGCGTAAGGAGCCATGGACATGTTCTCCATACCGCCTGCAACAACGATGTCTGCATCACCTGCCTGAATCATCTGTGCCGCCATGTTGACACAATTCAGACCGGAACCGCACACTACGTTGATGGTAACTGCCGGAACCTCATTGGGAATCCCTGCTTTAATGGAGGACTGACGAGCCACGTTCTGACCCTGTCCTGCCTGGATGACACAACCCATATATACCTGATCAACTTTCTCCGGCGCAACTCCTGCTCTGTTCAACGCCTCTTTGATTACGATTGCTCCAAGCTCTGCAGCCGGAGTCGTGCTTAAGCCACCGCCCATTGTACCGATAGCTGTACGACAAGCACCTGCCAAAACAACTTTCTTTGCCATCTTTTTTCCCTCCATTGTGGTATAATTGTTAGATAGATCTTTGAATTTCGAGAGTGACAACGATTGTTATTTTTTTATCATTGTCCGCTTCTCCTATTGTATCATAGAGGTGTCCTTTTTGCAATGCTTTTCTACCTCAGGATCTGCCATTTCACGGGTACGCTTCCACTCTCTGGTGTCCTCGATTTTAGCCGCCTCGCTGCGGTTTCTGTACAGAAATTTAGTCAGTTCATAGCAGTCTACCCAGATCTCATTATTCCCCTCCTTCTGGGACTCGTCAAATATAAGCTGAAGCCCCCAGTGAAGGTGTACCGTCTTGATATTATTGACATTTTCTTTCGCGCTGTAACCGGTGTGCCCCATGTAACCGATCACGTCTCCGGCTGTGACCACACTGCCCTCCTCAAGTCCTTCCGCATACGGATAATTTTGACGCAAATGCGCGTAATAATAATATCTGTTGCCGTCAAAACTGCGTATGCCGATGCGCCAGCCGCCGTACTGGTTCCAGCCGAGCGCCTCCACGACGCCGGACTCTATACAAATTATCGGCGTGCCGACCTGGCCCATCATGTCATGCCCCAGATGGGGTCTGGAATACCCGTAGCTCCTCGAAGCCCCGAAATCATCATAATGACTGTAATCAAACCCTTTCGCAATGGGGGAAAAAGCTTTCAGCCCGTAATACTTTTTCCATGTCCCGTCTTCCTTTATGGAAAATTCTCCCACCATTCCGCCCAGCACAGCGGTATACGCTTCCAGATAGTAATCATAATACTCCATATCCTTAGTCAGTTCGTCCAGATCCGCCTCCCCGTCTGTCAGCTTCCGGGCTGTCTCTTGAATCATTTTCACACTGTTTTTGTCAAACTTTCCTCCGGTTCTTGCACCTGCAAAGGCAAGAAGCTCGATCCAGTTCAGATGCACATCTTTTTCATAGGATTTCACATCCAGATCATAGGCTGCGGCCATCGCCTCACAGGTTACATTAAACTCCACCCACTTGATAAAATTGCCGTCTGCCGTCACTTCAACCGCTTCACCGTTATCCGATACCCACAGACTTTCTTCTCCCGTCCGGGCCGGGTTTTCCCACCTGCCGGTCAGTTCCCTGGTAATGGCCACACAGCCCAGCGCCAGGAGCAGAAGAAGTTCGACTCTGATGGCATAGCTGATTCTGCTTCCTGTGTTTCTGCCTGCTCCGTACAGCCTCCTGCGCGCACCGCCGCTTTTATCCCTTCCCTTATCGCTTCTTTTCCCCATCTTCATATACACCCCATTGCCGTCCGTGCCCATACTGCGAAACGCTCCGTGCCGCCGGACCGCCATGCCCCATGATCCTGCGGGCAGATTTATGGTTATGTATATGAAAAAAGCCTGCGGGTTATGTCAGCCCGCAGGTTTTCGCATCATTACACTTATTTTCTTTTTTCCATAAAACGGCACGCACCTCAACCTTTACGCTGGTACACAAACTCCCTCTGAATCACAAAGCTCAGGAAAAACAGCAGCATATCCACCGGCATCTTGACAAGCACTTCCATACCGCCGGTCACGCCGTACAAGGCGTTGACCAGAAAAGCACTGCAAAGCATCTGGCACACCGCCAGCAGAAAATATTTCCCCGCCGTGACCGCCAGATTCCCCTTGCTCTTAAACACCACCCGGTAGTTGAGCAGAAAATTGTATACCGCAGAGATCACCCGCGCACACACAGTAGCCGCCACAATGTACGGGATTCCGTCTACTATGTTTTCAATCGGTGCAAACATCATACAGAATATATGAAAAAGCAGCAGATCCATCAGACTTGATGAGAGTGAGGAAAAAAGAAACTTTCCAAACACCAGATAAATCCGCACGGAATCTTTCACCGGATTGAAATGGCTTGTCCTGTTTTCCTCGATATAGACGGTCTCCACAGGCACTTCCATAACCGGGATGCTCATATTCTTCGTCTCAATCAGCATGTTCGTCTCATACTCAAACCGCTCTCCTTTTACCTGCATCAGTTCTTTCATGAAAAAAGAAGGAATCCCGCGCAGTCCGGTCTGGGTATCCGAAACGTCAAGTCCCAGAAGATACCGGAACACCTTTCTTGTACATTTGTTACCGAAAGAAGATCTGGCCGGAACGGAAGGTGCATCGAAATCCCGGCATCCCAGAATCAGCTTCTCCGGGTTTTCCCACAGTCCGCGGGCACAGGCCAGTATATCCGCGGGCCTGTGCTGTCCGTCAGAATCCGCAGTCACACACCCCGCAGCATCACCGTACATCCTCAGACAATGATTGAACGCTGTCTTAAGCGCCCTGCCCTTGCCCAGATTCACGGCATGATGCAGCACGACACAGTTCTCCATCTCTTCTGCCTGTGCAAAAAGCGGCTCATACTGCTCCCCGCTGCCGTCATCCACCACGACCACATGACGGATCCCCGTCTCCTGCAGTGCATGGAGCAGCGCGATTAATTTTTCATCCGGTTCATAAGCTGGTATGATAACCGGTATCTCATAATATGAAGACATGCAATGTCCCTTTCTGTTCCCCTGAAAATGATTGTTCCGACCAACCATCCTCACCCGAATCATTGGTTTTTCTTCCAGTCTGTGCATCCTATTGTGACACATCCGTCAGTTCCATTTTAACACCATCATCCCGGATGTGGTACAGCACCCCGCACTGAAAAGCACCGCCCGCCGTGATCTCATCAAACACAGCGCCTGCATCTGCCTCCGTCTCCTCCACATAAAGATACCCGGCATGGGAAGCCCGTATCTCCTGCACCATCCAGTCCGTCGGTGCATCCCCCAGATTCACACTTCTAAACACCACCGACACTGGCGACGCCTCATAAGCCGTATAGCTGTTGTTGACCCACCGCGGCACATCACCTCTTCTGATATAGCACACCCGCGTGCTGTTGTCCTTTCCAAGAACCCGGACCGCATCCAGAAACTGCGCTTCATCCTCTCCGATCATGTCCGCCCGCTCCGACAGCTTCTCTTCCACCGTATTCCGGTAACCGATGAGACCATGATACCCAACCCGGTAACCGGCTGTCAATGCCACAAAAAGGATAAAACAGAGATAGACCCCGTATTTCTTTAAAAAAGCTGGTTTTTCTTCTCCGCCTCCCCTGTGAAAAAGCATCTCTCCCCGTTCCAGCCAGACCCCGCCCAGAAACAGCAGCGTTCCCACAGTAAAAGGGGCTCCGTACCGCTCAATGGATGAAATCATGCCGGAAGCTTCCAGATACTGTGTCTCCGTGGCAAAAATCGTAACATGCGCCAGAAAGATTACACCGTAAAAAAGTGCACCGCTGACCACACTGAACCATAATATGATACGTCCTTCCCGCCGGGGCATAAGCGATCCGCCCCGCGAACTTCCGATGCAGTAAAAAAGTACCACGATGATGCAGATGCACAAATACAATCCCAACGGTGTCAGGTCAATCCCGATGCTCTTTTCCTTATGCAGCGGCGAACTTACAAACGCCTTGAGAAATGCCTCTGCAAATTCACCCGTATAGCCGGAGATCCCATACTCATCTGTAGTCATATACTTCACCGCCGTGGCCGTGGTCTTCGTCACCCGGCGCATCAGCAGGCAAAACAGCATCCAGCTTCCGCCGGTAAGCACCGGTACTGCCGCAATCCCGCAGAAAGCCTTGACAGTCCGGCGTTCTCCACGCTCATACAGAAAAAGAAAAACCAGTCCAAACAGCGCCCATACAAAACCTATGGATTTTACCAGCACCAGCACACCCAGATAAAGCGCAAGCCTTGTATAATAGAAACCCGTTCCTTCGTATCCCGCCTGACAACATGCTCTCTGCTGACCCGATGCCACGGAACATTTCGCTGTTTCTCTGGATTCTATTTTTGCGCCCCGCTCAGTCACTGCCAGCAAAAATCCGCCGTAAATACATGCCATGGTCAGATCGGCACAAAAGCCGTCGTAGCCGTAGACTTCCGCTATACCGGGCAAAAACCACAGAGCCGCCGCCATCATCACCATGGCAGGCACGTTCCACCCCTTCAGCCGTTTCAGCAGCGGAAGCATGAACGACAGGTTCATCACATAATATCCCGCAAAAGCCAGACCTTCTCGGAAAACATGCGGATCCAGATGCAGAAACCACCATTTAAAAAGCTGCCCTCCCGGCGGATAATCCCCGAATTCCGGCGCCACATTGCCATACTTACCGGCAAAACCGTCCAGAAAATAAAGAGATTTCACATCTGCCGCCCAGAAGTTGATGTCATCCCACCAGCTCACCACTTTGCCCGATGTGCATACGGCCACGAAAATCAGTAACAAAACCGCCGTCACAAAGGACGCACACATCATTTTTTTCACACATACGTTTCCGAAGTCCTTACGTTCTTCCCTGCCTCTTCCGGCCAGCCAGACTGCAAAAGCAAGTACAGAAATCACCTCTATGCCGTCAATCCAGGATAAATGATGTACCATGGCAAGCACATAAAGCACCAGCACCAGACCGCAGACAAACACCGGTACAGCCTCCACCAGTTCCACCCGGAAGTACCAGGCAAGACACAAAATACAAATAAATGCAGCGCTAAACTGCAAAAGCATTGTGAACCCCATCATAACATTTTATTTCCTCACATCTTAAGTTTTCTGAGAATGCGCTACGCAAGCCTCCTCCTCAGGCTCTCTGGCAGATACACAGAGATATCTTTTATCAGATTACGAAATTTGACACATCCTTACACAACATCACCCTGTCACTTCTGACAGGGCGATGTAATATTTCCCGTATTTTTGGGTCCCTTAGTCCTCCGGCTCGATCAGACCGTAAGTATTCCCCTTTCTCTTATAGACTACATTGACCTGATCCGTCTCCGCATTGCAGAATACGAAAAAGCTGTGGCCGAGAAGCTCCATCTGTACGCAGGCATCTTCCGGATACATGGGTTTAATATCAAATTTCTTGGTCCGGATGATCTGTACTTCCTCCTCATCCATATAATCCTTCTCTATAAATTCCTGTTTGAAGAAAGATGACGCCTGCTTCTTATCGATCAGCTTCCTCTTGTATTTCTTAAGCTGCCGTTCAATGATCTCCTCCACCAGATCGATAGACACATACATATCGCTGCTGACCTGCTCAGAACGAATGATATTGCCTTTCATCGGAATCGTTACTTCTATCTTCTGTCTGTCTTTCTCAACACTCAAAGTAACATGTACTTCTGTCTCCTCGGTAAAATATTTCTCCAGCTTACCGATCTTGTCTTCTACTGCTGCGCGTAAACCCTCTGTTACTTCAATATTTTTCCCAATAATTATAAATTTCATATCACTCATCCCTTCCATTGGATTATTGTATAGTCATTATAGCATATTTGTCCTACTTTTTGCAACAATTCATAATGCTTGTTTCATCTTTTTTGACATCTTAAAAGTCAAGTACATTTCGGAAATTCCTGATCGTCTTTTGCTTTTTCATGACAACTTCACAAAACGTTCGTTCGTTCAGTTACCATAAATCCGGCCTGTCCATTTCCGAAAAACATGTGGATAATGTGGATAATTCCGTGTATAAGTTCATTTTACGCTAAAATGGACACTTTCTCATTGTGGATAACTCATATTTTTATCAGGCAGATAAAACATGCATTTTTTCTTTTATTGTATAAAATACACAAATCACCATAAATGCAAGCGCCATTTTTAACAATATATTAGCCTAAAATTGCACACAGTAAAAGGCATCCGGTTTCCCAGATGCCTTCTCTATTCACATATCGCTTGTTATTCTGAGTACTTTTTGTCAATTACATCTGTTATAAACATAATACCATATTGCTTTAAGTCTTTCAGTACCACCTGTTATTGACAGATCTGCTTTTTGTTAGAATATTCTGCGGATCGAAAGGATAGAACGATAAGTTGCACTGGACTCAATAATACCGGTCTTTGATGTAGATGCATGAACGATCCGTCCGTCACCAGCGTAAATTCCCACATGTCCGGAATAGCAGATGAGATCACCCGGCTGTGCATTTTCCAATCCGTTTACGGCTGCACCGACATTTCTGTCTGCTGCCGAAGAGTGCGGCAGGCTCACACCGAAGTTCGCGTATACACTCATAACGAAACCGGAGCAGTCAGCACCGTTTGTCAGGCTCGTTCCGCCAAATACATAAGGATTGCCGATAAACTGTCTCGCAAATTTTACTACATCAGCCCCCGTACTTCCGGTAGGGCTTTCATATGTCTTACCGCCATCGCTCTTGCTTCCAGAGGATGAAGAGTTCTCAGCCACCTTCTTGCTTGCGGCTTCTCTCGCTGCTTTTCTTGCCGCCTCTTCTTTGGCAAGTCTTGCATTCTCTTCCTCGATGGATTCAGCTTTGACAAACTCGGTGGAAAGGATCACATAATCGGTAGAGACATAGCCGTCACCTTCCTCGATATTAACCTTCACCCATCCGTCCATCTCTTCCGTGACAATCAGTTCAGCCTCAATGGGAACCATGCCCAGGATAGCTTCTTCCAGTCCGGGCTGTTCACGGACAAACAGCGTCTCGGTTGTAACCGTAGCAATACGGATACCTACCTCCTTCGCGTAATCAACTGCATCATCTCCTGTTACACAGTATTCGCCTTTTACATAACCTTCCACGGAACCGGAACTGATCTTATACCATCCGTCCTGCTCTTCAATATAGTTACCGACGGATTTATCATATAATTTACCGACAATATTACCTTCCTCACTGGGAAGATCTCTGACATTCACATAGTCATTAACCTGTGCGATGACCAGATTCTTGAAGCTTTCCTCCTCTTCGGACAACTCAATGTTCGCTGCCTTCTTCAAGTCTTCCGTATATCCTTTGCTGACAACCACCGTGTCTTCGATCTTCTTGGTAGAAGTACTTACTTTGTCCTCGGTGCTTACCAGATCTGCAAAGCTGCCTACCTGCACGCTTCCGATACTTGTTCCGGTTGCCTCCTCGTTCTTTGCCGCTTCCTTATCGGATTCTTCTTTCAAAGAGGAAAGGGCTGTGGACTTCTCCTCATCCTGCAGTGAAAAATCTATGCCAGACGACGGCAGAACAGACCCTACATTCCCGGTTGCGTTTACATCCAGACCCATGCCTGAAAAAGAAAGAACTGCTGCCATTGTACATGCTGCTATTTTTACATTTTTGTTTCTCATAAGTTACCTCATTTGTTACAAAATTGTTACATCTGGATATAATATAGCATTGTATCATCCATTTGTCAACCACAGCATATACTACTAAAATCGCGCATTTGCGCAACTTATTGTGCTTTTTTTGCAATTTTACAAGCAATTCATACTTTTTAACAAAAGATAATTTCTGCGAAATTATCTTTGCGAGATTCGCTTCGCGAACTCGGCCCGCTTACCGGTAGCTTTATGAGACTTGCTTCGCCACCCCGGCCCTCTTACCGGTAGTTTTTATGAGACTTGCTTCGCCACCCCGGCCCTCTTACCGGCAATTTTTATGAGACTTGCTTCGCGAACGCGGACCACCGGATGGTATTTTTTACATGCTTCGCTCAACGAGATATTTTTCCACGGAGGCGACTGCACAGGCTCCGTCTGCCGCCGCGGTGATGATCTGCCGCACTTGTTTGGTACGGATGTCACCTGCTGCAAAAATGCCCGGTGTTTTCGTAACACAATCTTCTCCCGCGATCACATACCCCTTGTCATCACAGGCTACACTTTCATGAAAGGCTCCTGTGTTCGGATGCATACCTACGGCAATAAAAATTCCTTCCACCGCCAGGTCTTCTTCTCTGTTCTCCGTCATATGGTGCAGCTTCACGCTCTCCACCAGATCCGAACCGAAGATTGAAGAGACAGTCCTGTTCCACAACACCTCCACATTATCACAGGCCAGCAGTTTTTTCTGCAGGCTTCCTGCCGCCCGCAGTTGATCGCGTCTGTGGATCAGATACACTTTTCTGCACATACGGGACAGATAAATGGCATCTTCCACCGCCACGTCACCGCCGCCCACTACTGCCACGTCTCTTCCCTTAAAAAATGCTCCGTCACAGGTCGCGCAGTAAGAAACACCTTTACCCTTATATTCCGCCTCCCCTGGCGCGCCCAGAGACGCATGTTGTGCACCTGCCGCCAGAATCAGCGCCTGCGCCTCATAAACTGTTCCATCAGCGGTCTCCACCGCTTTCACTTCACCACGGTCATGAATAGCCACAGCCTTAGCCGTCACATATTCTGTGCCCATGGCATCCGCGTGCTGCCTGAACTTCATTCCCAGGTCAAAACCGTTGATACCGGGCAGTCCCGGATAATTGTCCACCTCATAAGTATCCAGAATCTGTCCTCCGCTCATAGGCTTTTCTTCTATCATAAGAAGTTTTAAACCGGCCCGTCTGCCATACACTGCCGCCGACAATCCCGCCGGACCGGAACCGATTATAATCAAATCATACATATGCTTCTCCTCTCTGAAACAACTGCAGTGCAAAATCCGCGCACTGCCGCACCATAAAACTGAAATGTTACGAAACATACACATCCTGTTCCGCCGCTTTACAATTTCTTTTCTTTCCTATTATAATAAATCATTATAACATTCTGTCAATATGCCTGCCGATTATGCATAACCCTATGTGAAAAAGCATAACTCGCAAAATCGTATACAGAGCGATTTTACTCGCGGAATAGTGCTAGGCTGAACTGTTACAAAAGCATATTACATTTCAGCAAAAGGTGCACAATTGGCACACAACATCAGCAACGAGAGGAGAAAATACCACTATGTTACAAGAACCCCACACTTCTTCTTTAAAATATGCACTGGTAACCGGCGCGTCACGCGGAATCGGCCGTGCCATTGCGGAAAAGCTGGCCCAGGAAGGCTTCCAGCTCTATCTGACCTGCCGCCGGTCCGCAGACAGTCTGTCCGAACTGGCCGAAAGGCTTACCGCACAGTATGATGTCTCCTGCACGGCCGTCGTCACGGATATGGGCGACCCTGATGCTGTGGCCCTGCTTTTTGCACAGATCCGTGAACTGGATCTGTTAGTCAACAATGCCGGTATCTCTTATGTCGGCCTGCTTCACGAAATGTCAGTTACGGACTGGCAGGAAGTGCTGCAGACAAACCTGAGTTCCGTTTTTTATGCAAGCCGTCTTGCCATTCCACTCATGCTTCGAAACCACCGTGGCAGGATCATTAATATATCCTCTGTCTGGGGCAATGCCGGCGCTTCCATGGAAGCCGCCTACTCCGCTTCCAAAGGCGGCGTCAACAGCTTTACCCGGGCGCTTGCCAAAGAGCTTGCTCCCAGCGGCATTCAGGTTAACGCCATCGCCTGCGGCGTCATCGACACAGACATGAACCGCTGCTTTTCCGCCGAAGAGCTGGAGACCCTGCGCAATGAAATACCTGCCGACAGGATTGGCCGGCCGGAAGAAGTGGCCCGGATGGTCCTCTCCCTTCTCCATGCACCGGACTATCTTACAGGACAGATTATCAGTCTGGACGGCGGATGGATCTAATGTGATATTGCATTTTATACAGAAACAGGCCCGATGGGTCTGTTTTTTTGTGCAATCGGACAAGTTTTGAACAAAAAGGCCAAGACCGTACCGTGACTTTTTACAATCAGACCTATAAAATAAATATCAATTACTTCATAAAAAAATATGCGTATACACGATTTCGCAGGAACGGCACGGATTGCTGCATACGCATACACAAATGAGAGGGGGATATTATGAAGGGCAAGACAAAAAAAACACTGTTGCTTACCACTATGGTGCTGCCCGGTGCAATCTGGTTTTTCCTGCTTCGCTATGTTCCCATGGTCGGCATGGCCCTGGCGTTCAAGGACTATAAGGTTTATATCAAGGATCCCAGCTTCTGGAATAACCTTCACTTCAGCAAATGGGTAGGCTTCAAAAACTTTAAGTTTCTGTTTTCTTCCACCGATACCGGCAAGATCATCAGAAACACCGTAGGGTATAACGTAGTATGGATCATCCTTGGTCTGGTTCTTTCCGTAGGCATGGCCATCATTTTAAATGAAATCACAAGAAAGCGGGTTGCCAAGGTCTATCAGACCCTGATGTTCTTCCCTTACTTCTTAAGCTGGGTTGTAGCAAGTTACTTCGTGCTGGCATTCCTGGATCCCACAAGGGGACTGATCACAAGCTGGCAGATGAAAAACGGCATGGACGTCATCAACTGGTATCACGAACCAAAATACTGGCCGGTGATTCTGACCATATGTAATATTTGGAAAAATACCGGTTATTCCTGTATCCTTTACCTGGCGGCCATCACCGGTATCGATACCACTCAGTACGAGGCGGCGGCCATCGACGGGGCGACCAAATGGCAGCAGATCAAACATATTACACTGCCGAACCTGCGTCCCATGATCTGCATCCTGCTTATCATGAATGTGGGTAAGATTTTCAATGCCGACTTCGGTCTTTTCTACAGCGTGCCGTTAAATTCCGGCTCCCTGTTCCCGGCTACACAGGTTATTGATACCTATGTATACCGTACACTGACCGCCACAAGCAACATCGGCATGAGTACTGCCGCTGGTATGTTCCAGCAGTTAGTCGGCTTCGTATGTATCATGATTGCTAACAGGGTTGTATCAAAAATTGATGCGGACAGCAGCTTATTCTAAAAAGGAGGTGTATGAGAAAATGAAAAAAACAAGACCTGTAAATTCCGTTTCCAGAGTGACAGAATTAATTTTCCATATTATCCTGATAGCTTTCTGTCTCATCTGCGTAGTACCATTTATTTTTGTTATCATCATTTCCTTTACCTCCCAGCAGAGTATCCGGGAGATCGGCTATTCCTTCATACCGAATGAATGGTCACTGGAAGCCTATAAATATGCTTTTAAAATGGGACAACTGTTATGGCGTTCCTACTTTAACAGCTTTTTTATCACCGTGGTGGGAACCATCTGTACCCTGATCGTAACGATCATGTACTCCTACGCACTGTTCCGCAAAGATTTTAAGTTCCGTAAGTTTTTTACCTTCTTCTGCTTTTTTACCATGATCTTCGGCGGAGGACTTGCCCCTACCTACGTAGTCTGCAAGACGGTTCTGGGTCTGAGCAACAGTTATGCGGCCGTAATCGTTCCCATGCTGTTAAATCCTTTTAACCTGATCGTCATGAGAACCTTTTTCCAGAGTTCCGTACCTATGGAACTGGTGGATGCGGCGGCGATCGACGGCAGCGGCGAATACAGTACCCTGTTCCGCATCATCGTGCCGGTATCAAAACCGGGTATCGCAACCGTCGGACTTCTGACAGCACTGGCTTACTGGAACGAATGGTTCATTCCCAAGCTCTATGTCAGCGGAGATGTAAAACATATGCCCTTGCAGTATCTTTTGATGGAAATGCAGGAAAAAGTAGATTTCCTGATTAAGAACAGTTCCCTGATCGGCGCGGAGGCATCCAGCATTGCAAAATCGCTGCCTCAGAACTCTCTGCGTATGGCACTGGTAGTACTGATCGTAGTACCGATTGCATTCGCATATCCATTCTTCCAGCGCTACATCATCGCGGGTCTTACCATTGGCTCTGTCAAAGGCTGATCAGCAACAGTAACACTTTTACACAGGTAGAACCGGCTCGGTGCCGTCTACATAGAAAACAGTAAACACAAATACAGAGGAGGAAAGAGTAATGAAGAAAAAGTTAATTGCAAGTCTGCTGACAGCAGCCATGGTATTATCCATGACAGCCTGCGGCAATAGCGGCGGGGACGCTGCTGAAACCCAGAGCACAGCATCCACAACACCCCAGACATCCGATTCAGGAACAGATACGGCTTCTACATCGGCATCCGATCTGGAACCTGTTACACTGAAAATGTATCTCTGCGGAAACGACGTTACCGATGACAGCAAGGTTATGGAAGAACTTAACAAGCTGTTGAAAGAAAAAATCAATGTGACACTGGAACCCATCTGGGAAACCTGGGGTTATGGCCAGGAAGTCGTTCTTTCTCTTCAGGGCGGTGAGCCTATCGATATCTATTTCACCTGCTCATGGACCGAGAATGAGTACAACAAATTCGCACGTGATGGCTATTATGTGCGTCTTGACGACCCGAACAACAACCTGATTGAGAAATATGCTTCCGAACTCTGGGAAACACTTCCTGAAGTTCTTACCCAGACCGGTGCCGCAATCAACGGTGCAGACGGATTCGGTGTATATGCGGTGCCCGGTTATAAGGATATCGCCACCCAGAACTGCTGGGATATCAATGTTCCCTTGCTTGAGAAATACGGTTATACATTGGATGACATCAGAAATACCGACTACTACGGCTTTGGTGAAATTTTACAGACCGTAAAAGACGGCGAAGGTGCCGACTTCTATCCTTTACTGATAGAGGGCGCTGTATTAGAGCGTATGGCTACCAACTCCATCATTGTTACAGGTGACAGCGGCACAGGAAACTTTATGTCCTACTATCTTGATCCCAACGATGTCTCCAAAGAGACCTCCTACGGTATCAAACTGCTGAACAAATATGCTACAGATGAATTTGCAAAATTTGCAGCACAGACAAGAGAATATTACTTAAAAGGCTTTATCGATCCTGCATGCAGTAACAAGGATCAGGCGAATGAAATGCGTACCGCATCACAGAATCTCGGCAGTTACCTGATCGGAACACAGTCATACGCTCTCGGTTATGAACTTCAGGCAAGCCAGGAACGTGGTTTTGAAGTTGCCATGATTCCTTGTACCGAACCTTATGTAGATACCACCTCTGCTCAGGGTGCTATGATGGCAATCTCCACTGCTTCCAAGAATCCTGAAAGAGCAATGATGTTCCTGAATCTGTTAAATACGGATCCTGAGGTCATGACACTGATGAACTACGGTGTAGAAGGGGTTCACTATAATCTGACCGATGACGGTTGTGTAGAATTTACCGAAGAGCGTAACAACTTCAAGCCCTGGACCAATGGTGTGGGTAATGTTACAATCCTGCCTCCTACTGTAGAACAGGGTGTTGGCTTCTGGGATACTTACAAAGATTACTATGGAAACGCAAAAGAAATTCCGATCCTTGGATTTGCATATGACGGCTCTGGCGTAGAAGCTGAAATGGGTTCCGTTGCAAACGTTGTAGAAGAATACCTGCTTCCTCTTTGTACAGGCGCTGTAGATCCTGAGGAGAAGCTGCCTGAATTCCTTGAGAAGCTGGAGCAGAATGGTGTTAACACCGTCCTGGATGACGCAAATGCACAGTTAGAGAGCTTTATGAAATATAAAGGGAACTAAAGAAATACCGATTCACTTCGGAAAACAGTTTTTCAGAATTTCAGTTCTGCCTTGTGAAATCGAGACTGCGAAGAAATTTTGAAGCTGATCTGAGAAAACGAGCATGCTCGTTTACGGGATTCGCTCTGCGAGCCCGGAAAGCCAAGCAATTTTCTATACAAAATGACGACCTCCGTTACGTTACCTGTGACGGGGGTCGTTATTTTTAAAGTATACCAGTTTACAGCCTTCTGCTTCGTGGAAACTCAAATTTGAATCACGGTGCTTCCAGACACGTCCCTTAGTCTCCGCCAAGAGCATGATCAACAGCCTTCTTTATGACAATGCTCGAATTTGTGGCACCCGATACCGCGTCAACATTTATTTTCTGTTCCTCACAAGCATCTCTCCTCACAATCGAAGCATAAACAAGAGAAAATCCATATTCCAAAAACTGTTTTTTCGATAATCCCATTGACTTTCTAATGTATTCTTCTTTGTTCGCGGCAAGCTGAATGATTCCGGAAAGCATACCCCAAAAGTTGAATATGGCAGGCATAATCTCCAGATTGTCACGCAAATCTCCTTTTTCCATACCGGATCGTAAAAAGTATTTTATCTTTTCATTGATTTCTTCTCCGATTCGATAGGTTTCCTTTTCTTCCGGCAGATAATCATTGTTCTCAAAGTCAATGTTGATTTTATCCAGCACCATTCTGAAATAAAATGGAAATTCTTCCTGATACTGTACCAGACCGCGACAGATCAAGTCGTATCTTGCCTTTGTGGCCTCCTGCTGTACCAGTGCAGCGGATATATGGTCATAAAGCTTTTTCATGCTGTTCAATACTAAAATGCCGACAATCTCCTCTTTATTTTCAAAATACACATATAATGTTGCTTTGCTGTATCCGGCGGCTTTCGCTATATCGTCCATAGAAGTCGCGGCAATTCCTTTTTCCATAAACAATACAGAGGCCGCAGATACAATGTTTTCCCGATGTACGCTTCTGGGTTCCTTCTTTCTTCGAGCCATGTATACCTCCCCTTCCCATGCGCAATAATTAAACTCACGGTTTAATTATACAAATAACATTTCTTACTGTCAATGGTATTTTCAGTTCGTTTGGGGGAAAATTTCTTTTGCCATTGCGCTTCTTGACGGTATGCCCGTATTGCACATGCCGGCAAGGAACATGTCAATCTCCCTTGCTTCCTACTGATGCTATATCATTTTTGGAAAAGTGAAAATATGGTAATATTTTGTGTAAAATTCTTGACAATGCTTAGATTACAACATAAAATTAAGCATATGCTTAGTTTTGAGAGGTCATTTATGGACAAAGGAAACAAAAGAAAAAAGTTGCACAGGAAAAAGTCAGAATCTCCAACACATTTATCCCCATGCATATCGCAAGTCTGCTTGCGATACTGCCTAAAATATGACAGAAAGGTAAGCAAAAAGCTGATAACATGGTGATGTTATGAAAACAAAAAGTTATGATGATTTATTTGATAAATACGTTCAAGAAAAAAAGATTTATGAAAGTGTAATCCTTATTGAAAAAGGAACCGGGGAGACTATATTCTCGAAAACTTATGGTGGAAAAGATATAGATAGTCCAATACTTGCGGCAAGCATAACAAAAATGTTTACTGCTGCATGTATTTTTATTCTCATTCAACGAGGCTATATGACACTGAATGATAATCTGCTGAATTTTTATGAACCTGCTTATCTAAATGGTTTGCATTTTTATAAAGGTAAAGATTATTCTTGTGATTTGAAAATATCAGATTTGCTCTGCCAAACAAGCGGATTGGCAGATCTATATGAAGAGGGCAAAAACAGCATCAAAAAACAAGCTATAGTTTCAGATACATTTATATCCTTTGACGAATATATTGCTATAACAAAAGAAACAGAAGCTCATTTCCCGCCCAATTGCAGGAACAGTGCCTATTATGCAGATATTAACTATAATATACTGGGCGATATTATTGAAAAAGTCACAAAATGCTCATTAGAAAGGGTGTTTGAAAAATACATATTTTCAAAAATAAATATGACTAAAACTTATCTGCCTGTCTCAGAAAAAGAATATATACCTATGGTTTACTATGGGGATCAGCAGTTATATAGACCGCAATTCATAATGTGTAGTAAAGCAAGCGGCGGTTGTATTACCTCCACAAGAGATTTAATGATATTTATACAGGCGTTTTTTCATGGAGAGCTTTTTGACAAAAAATTTCTTCATTCAAATCTATATAGAAAATTACAGCTATCTATGTACCCTATCTATTACGGAAACGGCTATATGAGAATAAAAATGGGCGGATTTTCCACTTCCTTTTTGGGGCAGGGCGATTTGATAGGTCACAGCGGATCAACAGGCTCATTTGCATTTTACTATCCTGACAAAAAGTTATTTTTTGCCGGGGATTTTAATCAAATGAAATATCCTGCACTGCCTATAAGGTTTGTGATACAGCTTGCTATGTTTGCTCCATAATCATACCTTTTAAGTACATTGGACAGCAATCATTTCCAATACCGAGTTTCTTTCCCGTATTGTCTCACACTGCCTCGCACCGTCTCACAAGTAATTTTTCACTTGAACTCTCTGCCTGCTTATGGTATATTAAAGACATAAAAAGACAACCGCCCACAAGGTGGGTTGACCAAATGGAAAAGTAGAAAAATCCACCCCTCGCTCGGTCAAAGTTTTGGGGTGGTTTTTCTATGTAGAATTACTTACAAAATGTAAAAACAAATGTAAGTAATGCTAAAAGGAATATGCCAAAAGTCTCACATTCTCCATATAAATTACTTTGCACCCTGTTTGTCAGCGTTGATGATAAGTTAGTTTCTATACTTCCTTATCAC
>CAJUJP010000036.1 GCA_910586615.1 uncultured Lachnospiraceae bacterium | reverse complement strand
GACAGCTTCACGAACATATTTGTGCAATCTGCCTATGCAAAGTTGACAGAGTACCCTTTGACACCCTAATTCTATGTCATAAAAAAGAGCAAGCCGACAGGCTTGCTCTGCATCATGCTGATAAATTGAAATACTGTACATACTTCCTGTACAGTCCTGATAATCATGTATCCGTTATTCTGCAACGGAAAGCATGATGAAGATGTTACATAATGTACGGTTTCAATGCTGCGAGAACTTCGTCAGTACCGTCTTCAGCATGGATGTTCAAATCGATCGGTTTGGATAAATCTAAGCTGAAGATACCCATGATAGACTTCGCATCGATAACGTATCTGCCGGATACAAGATCAAAGTCATAATCAAACTTTGTAATATCATTTACAAAAGATTTAACCTTATCGATAGAATTTAAAGAAATCTGTACTGTTTTCATTTCAGAACTACCTCCTTTGGATTTTTCATACCTTCTGCTATAATACTAAATGTTGGAAGCTCAAAAGTCAATGATAAAACAATACAAAAAATGCGGGGATTACTATGAAAAGTGTAGCATTACATAATCTGGGCTGCAAAGTAAACGGATATGAAATGGACGTTATGCAACAAATGTTACAAGAAAAGGGATACAAAATTGTACCATTTGATGAAGCAGCCGATATCTACATTATAAATACGTGTACGGTGACAAATATTGCGGACAGGAAAAGCCGGCAGATGCTGCACCGTGCAAGGAAACAGAACCCTGATGCCGTGGTGGTGGCCGTGGGTTGTTATGTGCAGACCGGCGGGGAGACAGTGGTACAGGATGAGGCCATAGACCTGGCGATAGGCAATAACCGGAAGAAGGATCTGGTGCCGATTCTGGAAGAATATCTGGACGGGCGGACAGGCAGAGACACTGCTGTAACCCGGATCATCGACATCAACCATACAGACGAATACGAGGAAATGACCCTGGGCAGAACCGCGGAACATACCAGAGCCTGTATTAAGATACAGGACGGCTGTAACCAGTTTTGTTCCTACTGCATTATCCCCTATGCAAGAGGGCGGGTCAGAAGCCGGCGGGAGGAAGATATTCTGCGTGAAGTGCGGGGAATCGTGGCGGCAGGATACCGGGAGATCGTGCTCACCGGCATTCATATCAGTTCTTACGGCGTTGACAGGGGCGGATCGGAGTTACTTAAGCTTCTCACCGCATTACATGGTATAGATGGACTTGACCGGATCCGGCTGGGGTCGCTGGAACCCCGTATTGTGGCGGAAGAATTTGCCTGCAGTATCAGCGCCATGCCGAAGATTTGTCCTCATTTCCACCTGTCTTTGCAGAGCGGCTGTGATACGGTCCTGAAAAGAATGAATAGACGCTACAGCAGCGGGGAATACTTTCGGACGACAGAGATTCTCAGAAAGTATTATCAGAATCCGGCCATCACAACGGATGTTATCGCGGGCTTTCCGGGAGAGACGGAAGCAGAATTTGAGGAGACGCTGGAATTTGTGCGTAAGGTACAATTTTATGAAATGCATATTTTCAAGTATTCCAGGCGGAAGGGTACTCCGGCTGCAGTGATGGAAGGGCAGCTTACAGAGGCGGAGAAAGGCAGGCGCAGTGCGGCGCTGGCAGAAATTGAGAAACAGATGTCTCATGATTATCGCGCGGGGTTCATCGGCAGCGCGGTGGAAGTGCTTTTTGAGGAAAAAAAGGAGATAGATGGGAAAATATACTGGGTCGGGCACACCCCCCAGTATATTAAGGCGGCAGTAGAGGCGGATGGTTCATCAGATCTGGAAAACCGGATTATGAGTGGAAGGGTTACGGGCTTTCTGCAGGAAGAGATCATGCTTTTTGAAAATGGAGTGTCGTGGTGAGAAGTTTAAAATGATTGAATTTTGTGTGGCGATAGAGTATTATGGTAATAATAGGGGTAAATATCAAAAATAGACAATGGATAAGGGCGTGAAATAATGCAGGATTTAGAAAACACACAATTTTTCAGAGTGGAAACAGAGCCGGAGACAGGGGTTAAGCTTGTACTTTCTACAGTTTACGAGGCGCTGACGGAGAAAGGATATAATCCGGTGAATCAGATCGTCGGATATATTATGTCCGGAGATCCTACCTATATTACCAGCCATAAGAGTGCACGCAGTCTGATCATGAAAGTGGAACGTGATGAACTTGTGGAGGAGATGCTGGTGGAGTACATTAAGAACTCTTTGAAGAGCCAGTAACCGGAGAGAGATACTGTATGAGGATCATGGGATTGGATTTCGGTTCTAAAACAGTGGGCGTGGCGGTCAGCGATCCGCTTCTGATCACGGCACAGGGAATTGAGATCATCAGGAGAAAAGACGAGAATAAACTGCGTCAGACGCTGGCGCGTATAGAGGCGCTGATCCAGGAGTATGAGGTGGGTGAGATCGTACTCGGACTACCGAAGAATATGAACGATACAATAGGCGACAGGGCACAGTTGTCACTGGAATTTCAGGACAAGCTTCAGAGAAGAACGGGTCTTTCCGTTGTCATGTGGGACGAGCGTCTCACGACAGTGGCGGCGGATAAGGCGATGATGGAAGCGGGCATACGTAGGGAGCACCGCAAAGAATATGTGGATAAGATCGCGGCGGTTTTCATTTTACAGGGATATCTGGATTACCGTGCAAATAAGGAGAAAGAGTAAGTGGAGAAAATAGTTTTTACAGCGGAGGGGCAGGAAGCTGTGGAGTTCTATGTGCTGGAACAGACCAGACTGGGCGGCATCGATTACATTCTGGTGACGGATTCCAGGGAAGGAGACGGGGAGGCACTGATTCTCCGTGATGTTTCCGGCATGGAAGAGGAAGAAGCGGTATACGAGATCGTATCGGATGACGAGGAATTAAATGCAGTGGCGGCTGTGTTTGAAAATATGTTGGATGAAATTGAACTGACATAAGAGTAGCAAAGCGAATTATTGGCGGGAAATATATCTGCCGGCACGAAATGTTGTAGAAGGCGTGATTTCAGGGCAGTTTCTGTGCCGGATCAGACATTGAAACTGTATACATATAGAATACTGTGGACAAGGCGCCGCGGCACGGGTTACCGTCAGCGAACCGGGATATGGGGGACGGCAGCAGGCGGCGATGAGAGTTTGCAGGATTCTGTTTTGTGCAGTCAGAGGGTGTTTGACATTTGACAGTGGAAACACTGTATATTTTTGCAGCCGAAGGAGAATGGAGGAAATTTTGTTGAAAAAAATTGAACAGGGAAAAGCAGCGTCTAAGCTGAAAGTGATCCCATTAGGCGGGTTAGAGCAGATTGGGCTTAATATTACTGCCTTTGAGTATGAAGACAGCATTGTCGTGGTGGACTGCGGGCTGTCATTTCCGGAAGATGAAATGCTGGGGATTGATCTGGTGATCCCGGATATCACTTATTTGAAAGATAATGCGGACAAGGTGAAAGGATTCGTGATCACTCACGGACACGAGGACCACATCGGTGCGCTGCCTTATATTTTGAAAGAACTTAATGTACCGGTCTATGCAACCAGACTGACCATGGGAATTATTGAAAACAAGCTGACCGAACATGATCTGGTCAACAAGACAAAACGGAAAGTAGTGAAATTCGGACAGTCCATTAATCTGGGACAGTTCAGGATCGAATTTATCAAAACAAACCACAGTATTGTGGATGCGGCGGCTCTGGCGATCTATTCGCCGGCGGGCGTTGTGATACACACGGGAGACTTCAAGGTAGATTATACGCCGGTATTTGGCGATGCCATTGATCTGCAGCGATTTGCGGAGATCGGCAAGAAGGGCGTTCTGGCGCTGATGTGTGATTCCACCAATGCGGAGAGGCTTGGGTTTACGCCCTCCGAGAAAACAGTGGGGAGAACCTTTGACAGCCTTTTTGCAGAGCATAAGGATACGCGTATTATCATTGCGACGTTTGCCTCGAATGTGGACCGCGTGCAGCAGATCATCAACTCTGCCTATAAATTCGGCAGAAAAGTGGTGGTGGAAGGAAGAAGCATGGTCAACATTATTGAGACCGCTTCCAAACTGGAATGCCTGCATATTCCGGAGAATACATTGATTGACATAGAACAGTTGAAGAATTATCCTAATGATAAGACTGTTATCATTACGACGGGCAGTCAGGGAGAGAGTATGGCGGCGCTCAGCCGGATGGCCAGCGATAACCATAAGAAAATATCGATCCTGCCGGGTGATACGGTGATTTTTTCATCCCATCCGATTCCTGGTAATGAGAAGGCGGTTACCAACGTGATCAATGAATTGCAGATGAAGGGAGCCGACGTGATCTTTCAGGATGTGCATGTTTCGGGACATGCCTGCCAGGAGGAGATCAAGCTGATTTACAGTCTGGTAAAGCCGAAATATGCGGTTCCCATCCACGGAGAGTATAAGCACAGGAAGGCCCAGGCAAAGATTGCGGCTGAACTGGGTATTCCCAAGGAACGTATTTTTATGGTTCAGTCGGGCGACGTGTTGCAGATGGACCAGGAGAGTGCGGAGGTAGCCGGGAAAGTTCCGGTGGGAGCGATTCTGGTGGACGGACTGGGCGTAGGCGATGTGGGAAATGTGGTTTTGCGGGACAGACAGCATCTTGCGGAGGACGGCATTATGATCGTGGTACTGGCGCTGGATTCCTACAGCGATCAGCTTGTATCGGGGCCGGATATCGTATCCAGGGGATTTGTCTATGTGCGTGAGTCAGACGAGCTTCTGGATGAGGCAAGACTTCTGGTGAATGACGCTGTTCAGGGGTGTCTGGACAAACGGCAGACGGACTGGGGCAAGTTGAAGTCTACGATCAAAGATGTATTGTCGGAATTTGTCTGGAAGAAGACCAAGAGGCGTCCTATGATCCTGCCGATCATTATGGAAGTGTAGATGCGGCACAATTTATTTCCGGTGGTTTTACGGCTGGCGGTGCCAGAAAACCGCGGACGGATCTGCGCGGGTTATGTGGTGCTGTGAAGGAAGATAAAGGGGAGATTCCGTGAATACATCATATACTTAAGGAGGAAAGGCGACATGTCAGACAGCGAAATCATGGAGGCGACCAAAAAGTTTGCGGCGGTGATCCGGGAATCCGATACCTACAGGGAATATCTGGATCAAAGAGAGAAAATCAAGAAACAGCCGGAATTATATGATAAAGTCAATGAATTCCGCCAGAGGAATTTCGATCTGCAGAATGAATCCGACAGTGAGGATCTGTTTGACAGGATGGAGGCGTTTGAGCAGGAATATATGAAATTCCGGGAGAACCCGCTTGTAGAGGATTTTCTGCGGGCGGAGCTTGCTTTCTGCAGGATGATGCAGGAGGTTAATATCCTGATTACGGCAGAGATTGACTTTGAATACGAATAACATGTGTAATTTAACCGGTATGATTGCTTTCTGCACCGGCGGTTTGTGAATGTGACAACCGGTTTGGACAGGGAGCGGAAATGATGCGGTGGATCGCAGATCATGCCGGGAAACAGACAGAACGGAGAAAACTCCATGAATCTAAAATATTTTGTGGGAGCGACGCTGCAGCTTATTATTAAAGTGGTGGTGTTTGCGGTTATCATCATGTATATTATCAGGGCGGCAGGTGCCGCTTACGAATACGGTTATCGTGTTTTTGCGGAGGCTCCGGTCTCCGAGGGCGAAGGCAGGACGATCAGTATTTATATCGAGCCTAAAGATTCTGTCATGGATGTGGGCAAGACACTGGAAGATAAGGGACTGATCCGTGACGCAAGGCTTTTCCGGATTCAGGAGCTTTTGTCCGAACAACGAGGCAATATCCAGCCGGGCGTGTATGATCTGAGTACTTCCATGACAGCTCAGGAAATGCTTGCGGTGATCGCCGTAGTGCCCGAAGAAGATGAAGGCGAAGAGAGTAAGGAATAAAACATTCAACAGTTACGGGGCAGAAATGAACGCTTTTTAAGAACTGATGAATGTTCTGGATTTGGAAGTCAGATTGAAAGGACGGTGCTGTGATGATGGCAGACGAGCGTATGAACGCCTTTATTGATTCACTGGATACCGGCAATACTCCTTTCCTCAATGAAATAGAGCGTGAAGCAATCAAAACCAATGTGCCCATCATCCGCAGGCAGGTGCAGAGCCTGATCCGGCTGCTGCTTGCGATGCAGAAACCTTCTTCGATTCTGGAAGTAGGCTGTGCCATTGGTTTTTCTGCGTTACTGATGAGCGAATACGCACCGGAGAACTGCCATATCACGACGATTGAAAAGTATGAAAAGAGGATTCCTGTCGCAAGAGAGAATTTCCGGCGTGCAGGCAGAGAGGACAGGATCACATTGCTGGAAGGGGATGCCGCGGATATTTTAAAGGAACTGGACGGTGTTTATGACTTGATTTTCATGGATGCGGCGAAGGGACAGTATATTCATTTCCTGCCGGATATTCTGAGACTCCTGCCGAAAGGCGGTATTTTGCTGTCGGACAATGTACTGCAGGACGGGGATATCATAGAGTCGCGGTTTGCGGTGACCAGAAGAAACCGGACGATACACAGCCGGATGCGGGAATATCTGTACGAATTAAAACATCACCCGGAACTGGAGACGGTGATTCTGCCGGTGGGAGACGGCGTGACAATCAGCACGAAAAGATGAGGCCGGGCATATATATGGAAGGAAAGGCGGACATGAAAAAACCTGAATTACTGATTCCGGCAAGCAGTCTGGAAGTATTGAGAACAGCGGTGACATTCGGAGCGGATGCGGTTTATATCGGTGGTGAGGCGTTTGGACTCCGGGCAAAGGCGAAGAATTTTACACGGGAAGAAATGGCAGAGGGGATAGCTTTCGCACACAAATACGGCGTGCGGGTGCATGTGACGGCCAATATTCTGGCACACAATTATGATCTGGAAGGCGCAGGAGCATATTTTCATGAGTTAAAAGAGTTGAAGCCCGATGCACTGATTATTGCAGATCCGGGGATGTTCATGCTGGCGAAAGAGATCTGCCCGGATATTGATATACATGTGTCCACCCAGGCTAATAGCACCAATTATATGACTTATCAGTTCTGGCAGCAGCAAGGTGCGAAACGGGTGGTGTCTGCGCGGGAACTGTCTTTACAGGAGATCAGGGAGATCAGGGAACATATTTCCGATGATCTGGAAATAGAGAGTTTTATTCATGGAGCCATGTGTATTTCTTATTCGGGACGGTGTCTGCTGAGCAGCTACTTCACGGGAAGAGATGCCAATCATGGGGCCTGTACGCATCCCTGCCGCTGGAAATATGCGGTGGTGGAAGAGACAAGGCCGGGAGAATATCTGCCGGTTTATGAGAATGAACGGGGAACCTATATTTTTAACTCTAAGGATTTGTGCATGATTGGCCATATTCCGGAGATGATCCAGGCGGGAATTGACAGCTTTAAAATAGAAGGACGGATGAAGACCGCGCTTTATGTTGCCACGGTGGCACGCACCTACCGCAAGGCCATCGATGACTGCCTGGAATCTGTGGAAAAATACCAGGCGAATATGGACTGGTATCTGTCGGAGATCGCCAAGTGCACGTACCGTCAGTTTACCACGGGGTTCTATTTTGGAAAACCGGATGAAAATACGCAGATTTATGATAATAATACCTATGTGAACGAATATATTTACCTCGGCATTGTGGGGAGTCTGATGCCGGAGCCGGTTTGCGGCGGTGCAGACGGTGTCTGCGGAAGAGACTGCTGTGAGACTGTTGCCCGTGGAACTGCCGGGGATGGCGGTGCATGTATGTGTGCACGCATTGAACAGCGCAATAAGTTCTGTGTCGGCGATGCCATCGAGATTATGAAACCTGACGGCAGGAATATACCGGTGAAGGTGCTGGCCATGTATGATGAACAGGGGCAGCCGGTGGAGTCCTGCCCGCATTCCAGACAGGTCATAGATGTGCGTCTGTCGGAAGTGCCGGATGTGTATGATATTTTGCGGGTGGAGAACCGGTAAACAGAGAGGCAATATTTTTTTGTGCATATCCGCAGGCCCGGAAGCCTGCATGTGAAACGGAGGAGATGAAAAAATGGGTGAAGTATTTAACGTGGAAGAGATTTTTGCAAAAAATGTATTTACGCTCAACAAGATGCAGCAGCGCCTTACAGGAAATGCCTACAAGGAAGTGCTTAAGGTCATGAATAAGGGCGGTGAGCTGTCCATGAATACTGCTAATGTGATTGCGAAGGCAATGAAAGACTGGGCGGTGGAGAACGGCGCTACCCATTTTACACATTGGTTTCAGCCGCTGACGGGCATTACGGCGGAGAAACATGACGCTTTTGTGTCCCATCCCGACGAGACCGGCAGGATGCTGACGGAGTTTTCCGGTAAAGAGTTGATCAAGGGCGAGCCGGATGCGTCTTCTTTTCCGTCAGGCGGCCTGCGGGCGACTTTTGAGGCCAGAGGCTATACCGCATGGGATATCACGTCGCCTGCTTTCTTGAAAGAGTCCGGCTGCGGCATGACTCTGTGTATCCCTACGGCGTTCTGCTCTTACACGGGAGAAGCGCTGGATAAGAAAACGCCGCTTCTGCGTTCCATGGAGGCGCTGAGCGAGCAGGCACTGCGTATCGTGCGTCTGTTCGGCAATACAGAGGCAACGAAAGTGACCGCATCCGTGGGAGCGGAGCAGGAGTATTTTCTGGTAGATAAAGATTTATATATGAAGAGAACGGATCTGATGTTTGCAGGCCGTACATTGTTCGGTGCACCCGCACCGAAGGGCCAGGAGATGGAAGATCATTATTTCGGTGTCATCAGAGAGCGCGTGGGCGGATACATGAAAGACTTAAACGAGGAACTGTGGAAGCTGGGGGTCACCGCCAAAACGCAGCATAATGAGGTGGCTCCTGCACAGCATGAACTGGCGCCTATTTATGAGACGGCCAATATTGCGGTAGATCACAACCAGCTGGTGATGGAGGCCATGAAAAGAGTGGCCATCCGCCACGGCATGAGATGTCTGCTGCATGAGAAACCCTATGCCGGCGTGAACGGTTCCGGAAAACATGACAACTGGTCCATCACTACGGACAATGGCGTGAATCTTTTGGATCCGGGCGATACGCCAAACGAAAACATACAGTTCCTTCTGGTGCTGGCCTGCATCATGAAGGCGGTGGACATACATGCAGATTTACTGCGACAGTCAGCATCCGATGTGGGCAATGACCACAGACTTGGAGCGAATGAAGCGCCTCCGGCGATCATTTCCGTCTTCCTTGGAGAGCAGCTTGAGGATGTGGTAAATCAGTTGATTGAGACAGGTGAAGCCACCAGGGTGAAAGAGGGCGGCAGGCTTCTCACAGGCGTGAAGACGCTGCCTGATTTTCAGAAAGATGCTACGGATAGAAACAGAACCTCTCCCTTTGCATTTACGGGCAATAAATTTGAGTTTCGTATGGTTGGTTCTGCGGATTCCATTGCCAGCCCGAACACGACACTGAATGCAATCGTGGCGGAGGCCTTCTGCGAAGCTGCGGACAGACTGGAAAAAGCAGATAATCTGGAACTTGCAATCCATGATCTGATCAAAGAATATATGACAGCACACCAGAGGATCATTTTCAACGGCAACGGATATGCGCCTGAGTGGGTGGAGGAAGCGGAAAGAAGAGGACTGCCCCACATCAAATCCATGATCGAGGCAGCCTGCACGCTGACCACTGACAAAGCGGTGAGATTATTTGAGAAGTTTGGTATTTTTACGAAAGTGGAACTGGAGTCGAGAGAGGAGATTATCTACGAGACTTATGCGAAGACCATTAACATTGAAGCCCTTGCGATGATCGATATGGCCGGCAAACAGATTATTCCCGCGGTGATGAAGTATTCCAAAGCGCTTGCAGATACCGTAAACGCAGTGAAAGCGGCGGGCGCGGATGCTTCCACGCAGACCGGCATCCTGAAAGAAGTGAGTGATAATCTGGCAGCAATGCAGACGGCACTGGTGAAGCTGGAAAAGGCCGAGAAGGAAGCTTCCGTCATTGAGGATGCAAAGGAACAGGCTTTCTTCTATAAAGATAACGTGAGGGTGATCATGGATGAACTTCGCGCACCGGCGGACAGGCTGGAAATGATCGTCGACAAAGAGATGTGGCCCATTCCTACATATGGCGAGCTGATGTTTGAGATTTAAAAAGCTCCTGCACATTACAATACAAAATTTTTAACGTTGTTAACTAAGAAGATCTGGAAAAGACACCGGAATGGACGGCCTTGAAAGTCAGGTTGAAAAACTGATTATTTGAGGCCTGTTCATCGGGGTGTCTTTTTCATTTATGGTGAAAAGAAAAAAGGAACATAAGGAATATATTGAAAGAAAAAAGAAAAAACAATGGCAGGAAACAGGCATGTTAGAAGGAGGAAAGAGACGTAAAAAAATCACACAAAAAAATTGTAAAAAAATTTGAAAAAATTTCATAAAAACTCTTGCCAAATGGAATAATATCATTTATAATCCTTAATTGTTGATGGGCTATCGCCAAACGGTAAGGCAACGGACTCTGACTCCGTCATTTCAAGGTTCGAATCCTTGTAGCCCAGTTTGCAGGCTCGGCTGAGTAATCAGCCGAGTATTTTTGTTTCACAGGAAAGAAGGCGGGAAATGTATACATTTGACAGCAGAGTGCGCTACAGCGAAGTAGGTGTGGACGGGAATATGACTCTGGAATCCCTTCTGGATTATTTTCAGGACTGTTCCACATTTCATTCGGAAGATATCGGGCTGGGCGTGGATTATTTTAACGGACTGCATCAGGTATGGCTGCTGTCGGCATGGCAGATTTGTGTCAACAGATATCCTCACCTGTGCGAGCGGATCGTGATCGGTACGGCACCCTATGATTTTAAAGGATTTGTGGGATGCCGTAATTTCGAGATGAGGACGAAAGAGGGAGAGGTTCTGGCTTACGCCAATTCTATCTGGAGTCTGATGGATACCGTGAAGATGATGCCGGCCAGGCCTAATGAGCAGATGCTGGCGGGGTATGTGCTGTCAGATAAATATCCGATGGAATATGCGCCCCGTAAGATCAGCGTTCCGGGAAACGGACAGGCTATGGAGCCCTTTGTGGTGCGTCCCCATCATCTGGATACCAATAAACATGTGAACAACGGCCAGTATGTGCGCATGGCCATGGAATATGTACCGGAAGGATTTGAAGTGAGACAGCTTCGGGTGGAATATAAGAATCAGGCCGTGCTGGATGATGTGATCAGTCCCGTGGCGGCAGTGAATGAGGCCGGCACACTGTATACGGTTTCACTGAACAGGGAAGACGGCAGACCTTACTGCATTGTGGAGCTGGCTAAGGCGTAAATGTGAAAGAACAGTACGGATATACGGAAAAACGGCGTGAAAGAGTGTGTGCCGGAAGTGTGACGGACCGTGATTTGGAAACGGAGGACATAACATATGATACGTTTGGGAGAGATCCAGACATTACAGATTTTAAAAAAGGTGGAGTTTGGCGTGTACCTGTACGACGGTGCTGATCAGGAAGTCAGGGTTTTGCTGCCGAAGAAGCAGGTGCCGGAGCACGCGGAACCCAGTGATGAGATAGAAGTCTTTGTCTATCGTGATTCCAACGACCGGCTGATTGCCACGGTCAACATGCCGCAGCTTACACTGCATGGTGTGGCAAGGCTGCGGGTGGCCCAGGTGACCTCGGTGGGAGCGTTCCTCGAATGGGGGCTTGAGAAGGATCTGCTTCTGCCTTTTAAAGAGCAGACAAGAAAGGTATCGGAAGGAGAGGAATGCCTGGCGGCGCTTTACATTGATAAGAGTGACAGGCTGTGTGCCACCATGAATGTCTATCCCTATCTGTCCACGGGAAGCTCTTATGGAAAAGATGACAGAGTCAGCGGCACAGTGTATGAAATCAGCCAGAATTTCGGAGCGTTTGTGGCGGTGGATGATAAATACTCAGGGCTTATTCCGAAGAAAGAACTGTACGGGGCGGTTCGCATCGGCGACCGTATAGAGGCCAGGGTCACGGCGGTGAAAGAGGACGGGAAGCTTGATTTGAGCATCCGTGAGAAAGCCTATCTGCAGATTGAGAAAGACGCGGAGCGGATCCTGGAGATCATAGACAGTTTTGACGGAGCCCTTCCATTTACGGATAAGGCATCGCCGGAAGTGATCAGGCGGGAGACACAGATGAGCAAGAATGAATTCAAACGTGCGGTAGGGCATCTGCTCAAGACAGGTAAGATAGAGATTACGGAGCGTGCGATCAGGGCAGTTGATTCCCGCGGGTAAAGAATTCTGTGGAAAAACAAAAAATCTCGATTCCGGTTCCAGATGATGGAAAGAAGCCGAAAGACCGGCAGATTCCAGATGTGGTTCCGGGATCGGGATTTTTTTGACGCGTATCAGACGGAGATATCAATGTTGGAACCGATATGCGGGTTCACGGATAACTCCATGGCCGCGGCATCCATCATGCCCACGATCTGGTCACCTGTGGAGGAGGCCTGGTCGAGAGAATTGCTCAACATGGCTACACCGTACGCGCTTTGTGTGTTGATGGTTGACATCGCCATAGATAATGCTGCTATGTCCATATGATCACCTCATCTCTTACGGACATCCTGTCTGGCAGGACTCCGTATTATATCTGCATTATAGCATACTGTGGCCCGGATGGCGAGAGGCATTTGACGATAATCGGCAGAAGCGGCAGAACAGGCGGGTGCCGGAATATAAAGGGTTCGGCATCATCCGGCACATGGGAATTCTGCAGGCGGGTATGTGGTTTGGCATTTGTATAAATTGTCTAAAGACAGAAAATGGTAAAATTCATGGATTACGCAAAATAATACACAAAAAAGACACGAATTGAGGTAGATTTATTTGTAAATATATATTAAAATGAATACTGGATGTTATAATTCGATGAATTTAGCGGTTACATACATTGTGTAATTTGCTAAAAGAATAGCAAGGGGTGGGGTTATGATTTCAAATCAGATTTTACAGAATACGATAGAAGGCTTGAAATCAATTGCAAGAGTAGAGCTGTGTGTTATGGACATTGACGGCAAGGCAGTGGCAATGACGGCGGATGAGATGGAGAAGTGCGGTAAGCCGGCGGCAGAATTTGCGAAATCGCCGGCGGATTCCCAGGAGATACAGGGCTATCAGTATTTTAAGATTTTTGATGAACAGCAGCTGGAATATATCCTGCTTGCCGGCGGTGTCGGCGAGGATGTGTACATGGTGGGCAAGATGGTCGCATTCCAGATCCAGAATCTGCTTGTGGCGTATAAGGAGCGGTTTGATAAGGATAATTTTATTAAGAATCTGCTTTTGGATAATCTGCTTTTGGTGGATATCTACAGCCGTGCCAAAAAATTACATATTCAGACGGATGTGAAGCGTGTAGCGCTGATCATTGAGACGGATAACGCCAAGGACAGCAATGTGCTGGAGACAATGCGCACGTATTGCGGCAGCAACAGTAAGGATTTCATTACTGCCGTGGATGAGAACAACGTGATCGTGGTGAAGGATCTGTCCGAAGGTGACAGCGTGAAGGAGATCAGCCGGGCGGCGGACGGCATCGTTGCATTTCTGGATAAGGAGAATTACAGGAATGTCAGGATCGCTTACGGCACTACGGTAGGTGAGATCAAGGAAGTGAGCCGCTCTTATAAAGAAGCGAAGATGGCCCTGGATGTGGGCAAGATATTCTTTAGTGAGAGGGATGTGATCGCCTACAGCGAACTGGGGATCGGACGTCTGATCTATCAATTGCCGATTCCACTCTGCAAGATGTTCATCAAGGAGATTTTTGATGGCAAGAGTCCGGATGATTTTGACGAGGAGACGCTCACGACGATCAACAAGTTTTTTGAAAATTCCCTGAATGTGTCGGAGACTTCCAGACAGTTATTCATCCATCGTAATACACTGGTATACCGCCTGGATAAGCTGCAGAAGAGCACAGGACTTGACCTGCGGGTATTCGAGGATGCGATTACCTTCAAGATCGCATTGATGGTGGTAAAATATATGAAATACATGGAGAATTTTGAGTATTAAAGAGAAACATAGGAGTGAACAACGTGGCGGAAAGAAGAAAGAAGAGAAACACGGCTGCAGGTAACGAGATCATCACACTTACGAACGTGTGTAAAGCGTACTCCACCGGCGCACCGGCGCTGAAGGATGTGAACCTGCATATCAACAGAGGAGAGTTTGTTTTCATTGTAGGAGACAGCGGTTCCGGGAAATCCACCCTGATCAAGCTGCTGCTCCGGGAGTTGACCATTACAAGCGGATACATTAATGTGATGGGATACGATCTGTCTAAAATCAAGCACAGAAAGATACCGAAATTCAGAAGGAATCTGGGCGTCGTATTCCAGGATTTCCGGCTTTTAAAAGACAGAAATGTGTACGAAAATGTGGCTTTTGCCCAGAGGATCGTTCAGAAGTCCAACAAAGAGATTAAGAAGAATGTCCCCAGTATTCTGGCTATCGTAGGTCTTGCCGGTAAATATAAAGCGAAGCCGAAGCAGTTGTCCGGCGGGGAGCAGCAGCGTGTGGCGCTTGCCCGGGCACTGGTCAATAAGCCTACCGTTCTTCTGGCGGATGAGCCTACAGGAAATCTGGATCCGAAGAATTCCTGGGAGATCATGAAACTGTTGGAGCAGATCCATGAAAACGGAACAACCGTTATCGTTGTCACGCACAACAGAGAGATCGTCAATGCAATGCAGAAACGTGTTGTCACACTGCGCAGAGGCGTGATCATAAGCGACGAGGAAAAGGGGGGATATATCGATGAGGATTAACAGCTTTTTCTACACACTCAGACAAGGTATCCGCAACCTTTTCAGGAATAAATGGTTTACGCTGGCATCCATTGCCACGATCAGCGCCTGTCTGTTTTTGTTTGGCCTGTTCTATGCCATTGTCATGAATTTCCAGCATATTGTTAAGAATGCGCAGCAGGGCGTGGCGGTGTATGTCTTTTTTGATGACGGCCTGGAAGATACGCGGATCCAGGAGATCGGAGATATGATCCTGAAGCGGACGGAGGTTTCCGATGTTCATTTTGTATCTGCGGAGGAGGCCTGGGAAACTTTTAAACAGGACTATCTGGGAGATTATGCGGACGGCTTTACGGAAAATCCGCTGGCTAATTCCGCAAATTACGAAATTTATCTGAATGATGTATCCATGCAGTCGGCACTGGTGACTTACCTGGAATCCATTGACGGGGTCAGGATGGTGAACCGGTCGGAACTGGTGGCGACGACGCTGACCGGAGTGAATGCGCTGATCGCGTATGTATCGGTGGGTATTATTGTGATCCTGTTTGCAGTATCTGTGTTCCTGATCAGTAATACGGTCATGATCGGTATTTCCGTCCGCAAAGAAGAGATTAATATCATGAAATATATTGGCGCCACGGACTTTTTTGTCAGATCGCCCTTTGTTATAGAAGGTATGATGATCGGACTGGTGGGTGCGTCGATTCCGCTGGGGATTATTTATGGCATGTATAATATCGTGATGGAATATATGACAACAAGATTTGAGATGCTGTCTTCACTGCTCAGTTTCCTGACGGTGAAGGAGATTTTCAACGTGCTGACGCCGGTATCTCTGGGCATTGGCGTGGGTATCGGATTTTTAGGCAGTATCGTCACAGTCAGAAAGCACTTGAGAGTATAATAAGGAACGCATATGAAGCATTGGAAGAAAGTAATATGTCTGCTGCTCACTGCCGTTATCGTGTTTACTCATTCAGAACCTGCTCATGCTGTTACAAACGAAAGCATTCGTGAGAAGGAGAAAGAGATCGAGAAGGCGAAAAAAGAAGTCTCCGGGTTAAAATCCGATCTGACGGATGTGGAGGCTGTCAAAAAAGAGCTGGAAAAATCCAAGAGTGACCTGGCAGCCTATGTGGCACAGCTTGACAGTGAACTGAGCGGCATACAGGATAAGATTGCACAATATAATACAATGATTGCAGAAACGGAAACGCAGATTCAGGAGACGACTGAGGAACTGAATGAGGCTGTCAGGCAGCAGGAAGATCAGTATGAGGCAATGAAGAGGCGGATCAGATTTATGTATGAGAAAGGCGACACCCTTTATCTGGAACTGCTTTTTTCTTCGGAGGGATTTGCTGATATGGCAAATAAGGCAGATTACATAGAGGCACTGTCCCGGTATGATAAGAACAAACTGGAAGAGTATGTGCAGATCAAGGAGATGGTGCAGCTATGTAAGGAACAGCTGGAAGCAGAGAAGGAGAAACTGGATGTGGCGAAGGCTGCCGTGGAAGAGGAGGAGGCCAGTGTCAGTGCCTTGATTGATGAGAAACAGGCCAGGATTGATGTAGTATCCGATGACATTTCAGCGAAAGAGGCAGCGATCCGGGAGTATGAAGCCATGATCGCCCAGGAGAATGCGGAGATTGCCGCATTAGAGAAAGCGGTCGCAGAGGAAAAGGCAAGGCTCGAAGCGGAGAATGCGCAGGCAAGAGTCTATAACGGCGGTATGTTTGCCTGGCCCTGTCCGGGTTACAAAAGGATATCTGACGAATACGGCAACCGGATTCATCCGATTCTGGGAACACAGCAGTTCCATAACGGGCTGGATATGGCGGCGCCGGGCGGTTCGGCGATACTGGCGGCTTACGATGGTGATGTGGTGGCGGCCACTTACAATGCATCCATGGGCAATTATGTCATGATAGACCACGGAAGCGGATTGTATACGATTTATATGCACTGTTCCGCATTGAATGTCTCCAAAGGACAGTCGGTGACCAAAGGGCAGAAGATTGCGGCGGTGGGCAGCACGGGGCGGTCCACGGGTAACCATCTTCATTTCAGTGTGCGCCTGAACGGAAGCTATGTGAGTCCGTGGAATTATTTGAAATAATTGCAGCAGCCGGGAATGAATGTGATTCTGCAGGCATAAATCTTTCTATGCGAGGTTTGGCGGGACATACAGACGGCATAATGTGATTCAGGCATTTTGTGTGCATCATTGGTAACGTGGTTACAAACAATATACAGATATATGACAAGTGGGATTGAGCTGTAAAACGAATGGAGTGGGACATTTTGAGGCAAGGCGGAGACAATCATTACTATAACAACGATTTCAGTCGGGGAAATACAGATCAGGGGATGAATAATCCTTATTATCAACAGCCTGCGCCGGTACCGCCGCAGTATCCCGGTACACCTTCAGGCGGACAGAAGAACAAAGGCGGCGGGACATTTCTGCTGGGACTGCTTGTGGGCATGATTATTACCACGCTGGTGGGAAGCTGCGCTTATGTGGGTACGAAACTATATCATCTTGCGGGTAAGGGATCGGCCAAAACGGCAAACGCCGATGGCGCTTCCGGGGGCAGTGTGCTTACGGATGACTCTATGGAGAAGCTGGAAGCGCTGGAAGAAGTGATCGACAAATACTATTATAAAGATGAAGACATTGATGTGGAGCAGATGACGGAAGGTATGTATGCCGGGCTGGTAAGTTCTCTGGGAGATCCCTATTCCGTTTATTATACGGAGGAAGAATGGCAGCAGCTGATGTCGGACACGGAGGGCATCTACTACGGCATCGGGGCATATCTGCAGCTTGATCTTGCTACCGGGCTGGCAAAAGTCAACGGTGTCATTGCCAACACACCTGCAGAAGAGGCAGGACTTCGGGAAAACGATATTATATACCTGGTGGACGGAGAGATGATCCAGGGACTGGATCTGTCCGAAATCGTTGCCAGAATCAAGGGAGAAGCGGGAACTACCGTTCATCTGACCATTTACCGTGAGGGAGAGACGGATTACCTTGAGGTAGATGTGGAGAGACGAAAAATAGAATCCCCCACAGTCAATTATGAAATGTATGATAACGGGGTAGGATATATTCAGATCACAGAGTTTGACGAGGTGACCACGGATCAGTTTAAGGAAGCGCTGGCAGTTATCAAGGGGTCTGATGCAAAAGGACTGATTCTGGATCTGCGCAGCAATCCGGGCGGCAGCCTTCCGGTGGTGGTAGACATTGCGCGTTCGATTTTGCCGAAAGGGCTGATCGTATATACAGAAGACAAATACGGAGAAAGGGACGAATATACCTGTGACGGTAAACGTGAACTGCAGATTCCCATGGTGGTTTTGATCAACGGCAACTCAGCCAGCGCTTCCGAGATCCTTGCGGGAGCCATTAAAGACTATGATAAAGGAACGCTGATCGGCACCACAACTTTCGGAAAAGGTATCGTACAGCGCGTGCTGCCGCTGACGGACGGAACGGCGTTGAAGCTGACGATCAGTTCCTACTTCACCCCGAAAGGAAACAACATTCACGGAATCGGCATCGAGCCGGATATTGAATGCGAGTTTGACAGCGACGCATTTTATGAGGATCAGGTGGATAATCAGCTGGAACGTGCGAAGCAGGAGATCAGCAGGATGATCAAGTAGCCTGGAAAAGGAACGTTTCAGGAAGTAATATGCATGGAGATTATTATGAATATTGTTTTACTATCGGGCGGATCAGGAAAACGATTGTGGCCGCTTTCCAATGACATGCGGTCCAAGCAGTTTATTAAAATATTTAAGACGAAAGACGGCAGCTATGAATCCATGGTTCAGCGGGTGTACAGGCAGATTTGCTCGGTGGATGCGGATGCGGCGGTTACCATTGCCACTTCCAAATCCCAGGTATCCGCTATACACAACCAGCTTGGGGAAAACGTGGGTATCAGTGTGGAACCCTGCCGCCGGGACACTTTTCCGGCAATCGCACTGGCGGCGGCTTATCTGCATGATGTACGAGGCGTAGCGGAGGATGAGGCTGTAGTTGTCTGTCCGGTAGATCCTTATGTGGAAGAAGATTATTTCCAGGCTCTGCAGGAATTGGGCAGGCGTGCTGCGGAAAGTGAAGCTCATCTTGTGCTGATGGGAATCGAGCCGACTTATCCCAGCGCCAAATATGGATATATCATTCCGGAGGGCAAAGACCAGATCAGCAGAGTGGCGATGTTTAAGGAAAAACCTGCGGAAGAGACGGCCAGGGAATATATTGACCAGGGGGCGCTCTGGAATGGGGGCGTTTTCGCTTTCCGTCTGGGCTATGTACTGCAGCGTGCCCATGAGTTGATTGAGTTTACGGATTATCAGGATCTTTTTGACAGATATGATTCCCTTAAGAAGATCAGTTTTGATTATGCGGTTGTGGAACATGAACAGCAGATCGAGGTCATGCGCTTTGCCGGCATGTGGAAAGACATGGGGACATGGAATACACTGACGGAGGCCATGGAGAGCAGCAGTATTGGAAAGGCTATTCTGAATGAGCATTGCATGAATGTGCATGTGGTCAATGAACTGAATGTGCCTGTACTCTGCATGGGACTGAAAGACATGGTGGTGGCGGCCAGTCCGGAAGGGATTCTTGTATCGGATAAAGCGCAGTCCAGTTATATCAAACCCTATGTGGACGAGATTGATCAGCAGATCATGTTTGCGGAGAAATCATGGGGAAGCTTTCGGGTTATCGACATTGAAGAGGGCAGTATGACCATTAAAGTGACACTGAACCCCGGCCATGCCATGAACTATCACAGCCATGCGCTGCGGGATGAGGTGTGGACCGTGGTGGACGGAAAAGGCCGCACCATTGTGGACGGCGAGGAACGTCAGGTGAACGCGGGAGATGTGATTCAAATGCCGGCAGGCGTGCCTCACACGATTGTGGCAGATACGAAGCTGCAGGTGGTCGAAGTGCAGATCGGCTCAGAGATCAGCGTGCATGATAAGGTGAAAATAGAACTGCCCGTCAGCCGGTGATCCAGCCGGGATTTTGATTTGTCAATTGCCCGGCGGAATGGTTTGAGTGTCGCAAGGTGCTTATGAAAGGCTGGGCGAGACTACATATAAGTCTTAATAATTTCTTCGGCAATGGTTTGCTTTGTAACGCAGCGATCCATTGCCTGTTTTTCAATATAACGGTGAGCATCGGGTTCGTTCATTTTTAATTCACTGATTAAAATCCATTTTGCCTTGTTGACAACACGGATTTCTGCCATTTTTTCTTTGATAGACAGAGTTTTCTTTTCAAATTGTCTCAACCGCTCTCTGGCGCTTTCCATCCAGCTAAGGGCATGTATCATGGTTGGCTTTGATGTCGGTTTTGGCAATGTGAATACACCGTATTCGACGACCTTATCGTGAATACCGGCATGTATATCGCTTTTTATCAAAAGCAGCACAACGGATTGCTTACTGGTACAGGTGTCAATTGCAAATCGGGTACCGATATCGTCAGGCAAAGGTGCATTGATGATGACAAAATCAAATGTTTTTTCGGCGAGTATCCGTTTGGCGGCGCTGACACTGGAAGCAGTATGAATCGGGGAATATTTTGTTTCGGGGAGCAGGTCGGCAAAGGCAGAGGTGAAATTATCTGTTGCAGACACAAAGAGTATACTGTAAACCCGTTCTCTTAAACTCATTTTGCACCTCCTTCTTTTTCTTTGGCTCAAATTATCTATTACAATAGATGTCTAATATAGCATCTGGTATGTTTTTTTTGATAAAACTGCTGTTTGCAGCTACTGCGCAGGCGGATTTAAGATTGCCGGGCAACTGTTCAAAACTGGCAAGGGTATCGGCATCTGCTTTATACAGATTGAGATCCGTTGAGGCCGGCGGCTCTAGTTTATTCTCAATCCCGTCAAGAATGGCATAAATTATCAGGGCAAATATCAGATAAGTATTTGCGGCCGGATCAGGAGAACGAAGTTCAACACGACGGTATTCACCGACAGCGGCAGGGATTCTTACAAGCTGTGAACGGTTCTCGCTGGACCAGGAAATATATTTTGGCGCTTTGTTGCTGCCAAAACGACAATAGGAACTTTCGGTTGAATTTAAAAATACTGTCATATCAGCAATTTTATCCAAAATACCTGCAATCAGGTATTTCATATTGTCTGCATCATCAGATGATTTGACTGATATGTTGATATGAAAGCCGTTTCCCGGTTTGTCTTCCAATGGTTTCGGGCTGAAATCAGCACAAAGGCCGTTCCGCCGGGCAATTGTTTTTACAACCGTCTGGAACGTCATGGCGTTGTCTGCGGCGGTCAGAGGATCAGAGTAGCGAAGATCAATTTCGTTTTGTCCAGGTCCTTCTTCGTGATGTGAGCTTTCCGGCTGTATTCCCATCTGTTCCAGAGTCAGGCATACTTCGCGGCGGATATTCTCACCTTTGTCTTCCGGGGCGATGTCCATATAAGTTGCATTATCATAAGGTTCTCTGGTCGGATTTCCATTGTCATCCAGTTTGAACAGGTAAAACTCCTGCTCTGCGCCAAAGAAAAACTGATATCCGGCAATTTTCGCTTTTTGAATCGCATTTTTTAAAATAGAACGCGTATCACATTCAAATATCTTTCCATTTGGATAAGTAATGCTGCAGAACATTCTTACTACACGTCCATGCTCCGGTCTCCATGGCAGAGGCACCAGGGTGTCTGCTTCAGGATGCAGAAACAGATCAGAATGGTTTTCATCGCCAAAACCGGCGATGGCGGATGCATCAATGGCGATGCCATATTCAAAAGCGCGGGAAAGTTCCTGCGGCATAATGGATATGTTTTTCTGTCTGCCGAATACATCGCAAAAAGCGAGGCGGATGAATTTTACATCTTCTTCACGCACATACTGGATGACCTCTTCTTTTGAATACTTCATAAGCCTACCTACTTTCTTTTAATTTGCTACATACATCTGTTTGTACGGGTTTTTACTGTCTGGTGTAATGACCGTAAAAGAGCCGGATAAAAGTTCGTCCTCAGAATAACCGAAGTCTGAGCAGTATTCAGACAGATACTCCCGTATTTCATTTAATTCCTCTGCGGACGCGCACCTGGCAGTAACCTGTTTGGGAAAATGAATATTTTCACAGCTGCCGCGCAGGAACATTTTACCTCCATGCATTCCGGTACAGGGGAAATTGCCTACAATGTGTTTGCTGTCTTTATGAAGTCCAAGGACAATGATTACGCCTCCCGCCTGATATTCTCCAAGGAAACTTCCGGCACATCCCCCGATGATCATAACGGGAATTTTTTCTTTGTAAGCCTTCATATGGATTCCGGCGCGGTAGCCGGCGTTGCCTTTTACATAGATTTTGCCGCCGCGCATGGCATAACCGGCAGCGTCGCCGATATTGCCATGAATCAGAATCTTTCCTTCATTCATGGTATCGCCCACAGCGTCCTGTGCATTTGCATTTACAGTAATATTGGCATTGTTTAAGTACGCGCCCAGTGCATTACCCGGTATGCCGTTAATTGTAAGGTTCTTGTCAGACATGCCGGCAGCAATAAATCTCTGACCGCAGCAGCCTTCGATGATGCAATCGTTTCCTGCTTCACGCAATGCCTTATTCACAGCTTTATAATCCAAATTTGCAGCATCAATGGTTTGCATATTATACCATACCTCCTCGAATTTGTTTATGTTTTTGTACCAGTGAATCCCGAAAACAAGCTTTGTTCGTTTTCTTATCATTCTCCGGCGTGAGAGATGCCCAGTATTTCCAGTTCTTTTTCAGTTAAGCCGATACCGCGGAGCATCAGACGGTTTCCACGCAAAGCCTCGATGGAATTGATTCCCATGCCGCCCATTAATTCTTTTATTTCGTGTTTCCATGCGGTCATCAGATTGATCAGGCGGTTGCTGCCCGTTGCCGGATCAAGTCTTTTCACAAGTTCCGGCTGCTGGGTTGCGATTCCCCAGTTACATTTACCGCTCTGGCAGGTACGGCACAGATGGCAGCCGAGAGCAAGCAGGGCGACAGTAGCTACATAGCAGGCATCTGCGCCAAGAGCAATGGCTTTTACCACATCTGCCGCACTTCTTATACTGCCGCCGACTATAAGAGACACATTGTTGCGGATACCTTCATCCCGAAGTCTCTGATCAACAGCTGCCAGCGCCAGCTCAATGGGAATGCCTACATGATCTCTGATCCTGGTAGGGGCGGCTCCGGTACCGCCGCGAAATCCATCAATGGCGATGATGTCAGCTCCGCTTCGGGCAATGCCGCTCGCGATTGCTGCAATGTTATGTACGGCAGCGACTTTTACGATTACCGGTTTTTTATATTCGGCAGCTTCTTTTAGAGAGAAAACAAGCTGACGCAAATCTTCAATGGAATAAATATCATGGTGGGGCGCGGGGGAAATGGCATCGGATCCTTCAGGGATCATACGGGTACGGGATATATCACCTACGATTTTTGCACCGGGAAGATGTCCCCCGATCCCTGGTTTTGCACCTTGTCCTATTTTGATCTCAATAGCTGCGCCTGCCTTCAGATAATCTGCATGGACACCAAAACGGCCGGAAGCGACCTGTACGACGGTATTTTCTCCATAGCAGTAAAAATCTTCATGTAGCCCACCTTCACCGGTGTTATACAAAATTCCAAGTTCTGTTGCTGCAAGTGCGAGAGACTTATGGGCATTGTAGCTGATAGAGCCGTAGCTCATGGCAGAGAACATAACCGGCATAGACAGTTCCAGCTGCGGAGGCAGTTTACAGTCTAAGGTTCCCTCTTTTGTGCGGTGTACTTTTGACGGTTTCTTTCCGAGATAAACTCTGGTTTCCATCGGTTCCCGCAATGGATCAATGGAAGGGTTCGTTACCTGTGAAGCGTTGATCAGGATTTTGTCCCAATAAACGGGGAGAGAGTTTGGATTACCCATGGATGACAAAAGAACGCCGCCGCTGTTTGCCTGTTTGTATATTTCTTTCACTGTCTGGGCTGACCAGTTGGCGTTTTCACGCAGGGTGCAGTCGCTTTTTACAATTTTTAAGGCTCTTACAGGACAGAAGGAAACACAGCGTTGGCAGTTTACGCATTTTGATTCGTCGCACTTCATAATTTTGTGTTTTTCATCGTAACTGTGGACTTCATTAGCGCATTGCTGTTCGCATACACGACAGGAAATGCATCTGCTTTCATTTCTAATTACTTCAAATTCCGGATAAATAAATTCTATACTCATTAAAACGCACCTTCCTTTACCTTAATGACGACAGGTTCACCACCTGAGGGAGACCATATGTTTTCCGCATTTGGCGCCATGCTTCGGATAGCCGCTTCTTCACTGGCAATGAATACCGTGTCATCCTTTTCGCCAACAACCATCGAGCGAAGTTTCAGACGGTCATTCAGAGCCATTAATCCTCCTTCGAATCCTAAAACAATGGAGAAGGGGCCGGTAATCAGAAGGCTTGGAAACATAGTTCTAAGGTAGGTATGTTTCTTCTGATCTTCGAAATCTGTTTTGGCCGCAATGGTACTCCAGAACGGAGCGGCAATTACACTTGCGGCTTCGTTGAGCGTAAGTCCCTGTACGCGGAGCAGATAATCCATAATATAGGTAATAACTTCCGTATCGGTCTGAAGGGTACATTTATAGCCAAACATTTCGATAAACCGGCGGTTCGCATCATAGGAAGAAATTTCTCCGTTATGTACGACGGAATAGTCAAGCAGTGTAAACGGATGCGCGCCGCCCCACCAGCCGGGAGTATTTGTCGGATAACGTCCATGTGCCGTCCAGGAATATCCTTCATATTCTTCTAATTTATAAAAGACACCCACATCTTCCGGAAACCCTACCGCCTTGAACGCGCCCATGTTCTTACCGCTGGAAAAGACATAAGCGCCGGACATTTCGGCATTGATCTTCATAACTGTTTTGGCGACAAACTCTTTTTCTTCTAACTGTAAAGATACAAGAACAGATTTTAACGGTGCAGCAAAATATCTCCAGATGATCGGTTCGTCTGTAATTGCCGGAATTTTTCGGGTTGGAATGATTTCTGAATGGACAATTTCAAAGCGCTCCTTTAGGAAAGCTTCGCATTCTTTACGCGTATCACGGCAATCAAAAAACATATGTAATGCATAGAAATCTTTATATTCAGGGTAAATGCCATAACCGGCAAAACCGCCGCCCAGTCCGTTGGAACGGTCATGCATGGGCTTCATGGAATTTATGATCATCTCACCGGACATCTTATTTCCGTCTTTGGAAATTGCTGCTGAGATTGCACATCCGGAGGGGATTTTTACTTGACCTTCGAGTTTCATAAGTCTTGCACCTTCCTTTCACAATAAATCAAAAAAAACAAAGACATCCGTTTTAAGGGCAGGTGATTCCTGCTCTAAAAATGAACGCCTTTGCTCATATCTTATATTTATACAGCGGATGATGTGCTTTGTCAATCTTTTTTGAGGACGATAGAAAAAATCGATAGAAAAAATAAAAAAAGAATTGACAAATAATTTTAAAGGGTGTATCATCCAACACGTAAAGGCAAGGGCGTCTTTGAGATAAAGTTCTCAGAGACGCTTTTGCTTTACAAAAAAATACATACAATTTGACATAAAAGGCAAGGGAGTCTTTTACGGCGCGGAGGAAAGCGTCATGAAAGCCATCCTTGCCTTTTCATTTTCAAATTGGAAGGAGTGAGATTATGAGAAATGTATCAGATTTTTTTGGAAGTAAAGTATTTGATGACAGAGTGATGAAAGCAAATTTATCGGCAAAGGTTTATCAATCTTTGAGAAAGACGATTGATGAAGGTGCGAAGCTTGATATTGGCGTAGCAAATGCAGTGGCGGCAGCTATGAAAGACTGGGCGGTGGATCATGGTGCTACCCACTATACACACTGGTTCCAGCCGCTTACCGGCGTAACGGCAGAAAAGCATGACAGTTTTATTTCTCCATCTCCCGATGGCGGTGTGATTATGGAATTTTCCGGAAAGGAACTGATTAAGGGAGAACCGGATGCTTCGTCGTTTCCTTCCGGCGGGCTTCGAGCTACTTTTGAAGCGCGGGGATACACTGCATGGGATCCTACTTCTTATGCATTCATTAAGGGCAATACATTGTGTGTTCCTACAGCATTCTGCTCTTATGGCGGAGAAGCTCTGGATAAGAAAACGCCGCTGCTCCGCTCTATGGAAGCGTTAAATAAGCAGGCAATTCGCATTCTTCATCTGTTTGGAAATGATGATGTGAAATGTGTCCGCACATCCGTAGGGCCGGAACAGGAATATTTTCTTATTACAAAAGAAATGTATGAGCAAAGGAGAGACCTTCGATTTACGGGACGTACTCTTTTTGGTGCAAAGCCGCCAAAGGGACAGGAAATGGACGATCATTATTTTGGAGTGATCAAGCCCAGGGTTGCAGCCTATATGGAAGAATTAAATGAGGAACTCTGGAAACTGGGCATTATGGCAAAGACAGAGCATAATGAAGTTGCTCCGGCACAGCATGAACTTGCCCCTATCTATACAACAACAAACATTGCAACAGACCATAACCAGCTGACAATGGAAATTATGCAGAAGATTGCGGTAAAACATGGGCTTGTGTGCCTGCTTCATGAAAAACCGTTTGCCGGAGTAAACGGAAGCGGAAAGCATAACAACTGGTCGCTGACTGCGGATGGAGGCGTGAATCTGTTGTCACCGGGCGAAACACCATATGAAAACGCACAGTTTTTATTATTCCTTTGCGCGGTTATCAAGGCGGTGGACGATTATCAGGATCTGCTCCGGCTTTCTGTCGCGACGGCAGGAAATGATCATAGACTTGGGGCAAACGAAGCGCCTCCGGCAGTTATTTCTATCTTCCTTGGAGAAGAACTGAATGCAGTACTGGAAGCGATTGAGACCGGTACTCCGTATGCGGGGACTGAAAAAACACAGATGAAGCTCGGCGTGGACGTACTTCCAAAGTTTAACCGTGATACCACAGACCGCAACCGTACATCGCCGTTTGCATTTACGGGAAATAAATTTGAATTTCGTATGCTCGGTTCTTCCAACAGCATTGCCTGTGCAAATATCATGCTGAACAGCGCGGTGGCAGAAAGCCTGAAAATCTATGCAGACAGGCTGGAAAAAGCGGAGAACTTTGAAGATGCACTGCATGAAATGATTCGCAAGACCATCAAAGATCATAAACATGTTATTTTTAACGGCAATGGTTATGACGACACATGGATTAAGGAAGCTGTGGAAAAGAGAGGTCTTCTTAACTATCGTACAACACCGGATTGTATGCCGCATCTGCTGGATGAAAAGAATGTACGGATGCTGACGGCTCATAAAGTATTTTCAGAAGCGGAGTTGAAGTCCAGATGTGAAATTATGCTGGAAAACTATTGCAAGACGGTTTTGATTGAGGCAAATACCATGATTGATATGGCAAAGACAGAGATTGCCCCGGCAGTAAGCGCATATATACTGGAACTTGCAAATACAGCGGTAGCAAAAAAGGCGGTTGATAGTTCTATTACATGCGGCTATGAGACTGGACTTCTAAAAAAACTTGCAAGACTGGAAGAACAGATTGCGGTTAAAACCGATGAACTGGAAGAAGCAGTAATGAAACTTAAAGATGTGGAAGATGTTGAAGCAGAGTCCTATATGATCCGGGATGCTGTTTTGGGAAAAATGGGAGAATTAAGAGTTGCCTGTGATGAGGCAGAAACGATGACGGCAAAGAAATACTGGCCATTTCCGACTTATGGCGATTTACTGTTTGGCGTAAAATAGGCTGATCAATTTAACCTGATTGGAGGAGAAGTTATGGATGAAGTTATGAAAGAACTTGTGCAGGAAGCGGTATCCGGCGAAGTGTTCGGAGTCTGGTTTTTAATTGGCGCTGCATTGGTGTTTTGGATGCAGGCAGGTTTTGCAATGGTAGAGGCAGGTTTTACCAGAGCAAAGAATACAGGAAATATTATTATGAAGAACTTGATGGATTTTTGTATTGGAACCGTAGTATTTATACTGATTGGTTTTGGCTTGCTGATGGGAGAAGACTTGTTTGGATTGATCGGAAGACCGGGTTTTGACTTGTTTACTGCATATGCAGAGTTTGATTTTTCAAGTTTTGTATTTAACCTTGTATTCTGTGCTACAACGGCAACCATCGTTTCCGGTGCAATGGCAGAACGTACAAAATTTCTTTCCTATTGTATTTATTCCGGCGTAATTTCTGCGTTGATTTATCCGATCGAGGCACATTGGATCTGGGGAGGAGGATGGCTTTCGCAGCTTGGCTTCCATGATTTTGCCGGTTCTTGTGCAATCCATATGGTAGGTGGCATTTCCGCATTGATTGGTGCAAAAATTCTTGGTCCCCGTATCGGAAAGTTTACCAGAGATACGAGTGGAAAAGTCGTGAAAGTAAATGCATTTCCGGGACACAGCATTGCACTTGGAGCGCTTGGGGTATTTATCCTCTGGCTCGGCTGGTATGGATTTAATGGTGCGGCTGCAACTTCTATTGCACAGCTTGGCTCTATTTTCCTGACAACTACTGTCGCACCAGCTGTCGCAACTGTTGTATGTATGCTTTTTACATGGATCAAATATGGAAAGCCGGATGTTTCCATGTGTCTGAACGCATCTTTAGCAGGACTTGTGGCAATCACAGCGCCCTGTGATGTTACGGATGCATTCGGTGCGGCTGCCATTGGAGCAGTTGCCGGTCTTTTGGTTGTGTTTGGCGTGTGGCTTCTTGACCATGTACTTTACATTGATGATCCGGTCGGAGCAGTTGCCGTGCATTGTATGAATGGGATCTGGGGCACACTGGCAGTCGGATTATTTGCCACAGAGACAGCGCCCGGCTATGGTATTGCAAATGCTTCGGGAGAAACTTTAACCGGTCTGTTTTATGGCGGCGGGTTTGACTTGTTAAAACTTCAGTTTATCGGCTTTGCCAGTGTTGCAGCATGGACGGCAGTTACAATAACTATTACATTCCTTGCCATCAGGGCAATTGCAGGTCTTCGTGTAGACAGAGAAGAAGAAATGGCCGGTCTTGATGCGGCAGAACATGGCCTTCCTTCTGCATATGCAGGATTTGCAATGCTTCCGGAGTATATTGAAGAAGGAAATGATTTTGTGGCGGTATCCGGCGATACTCCGGTTGCGGAAGCGATCCCGGTTAAAAAAGTTCCTGCATTTGAAGAGGGAACGCCGAAATTTACAAAGATTGAGATTGTCTGCAAGGAATCAAAATTTGAAGCATTAAAGAATGCCATGATGAAACTCGGAATTACTGGTATGACAGTATCCCATGTTCTTGGATGCGGGATTCAGAAGGGTAAACCGGAATATTATCGAGGCACACAGGTTGAAGCGAATCTGTTTCCGAAAGTACAGGTGGATATTGTAGTCAGTGCGGTTCCGGTACGTAAAGTGATTGAAACAGCGAAGAAGGTACTTTACACAGGGCATATTGGAGATGGGAAGATTTTTGTTTATGACGTGGAAAATGTGGTAAAAGTAAGAACCGGAGAAGAAGGATTTGATGCCCTTCAGGATGTGGAATAGTGAAGGCCGCTCCAATCAGCCGGATCCGTTGTTTAAAGGAGGGAATAAGGCTATGGCCATTCATGAAGAATGCGGTGTGTTCGGAGTGATGGGTACAAAAAAAGAAAATGTTGCAGGCATTGTTTATTATGCGCTATATGCCTTGCAGCACAGGGGACAGGAGAGCTGCGGAATTGTTGTGAATGATGACGGCGCATTTTCTTCCTATAAAGATCTGGGGCTTGTCAGTGAAGTGTTTTCCAAAGACATATTAACTCATTTTCCGATGGGAAATATGGCGGTGGGACATGTAAGATATGGAACAACCGGTGGAAACACAAGAAATAACTGTCAGCCTATTGAGGTCAATCATCAGAAAGGAAAGATGGCGCTGGCGCACAATGGAAATTTGAGCAATGCATTGGAACTTCGCGATAAGCTGGAATTGTCAGGAGCAATTTTCCATACAACCAGTGATACGGAAACTATCGCTTATGTAATTACGAGAGAAAGGCTTATGACATCGAGTATTGAGGAAGCGGTCAGCAGTACTATGAATTTACTGGAAGGCGCTTATTCGCTGGTGTTGATTTCTTCCACAAAGATGATTGCAGCAAGAGACCCGTATGGGTTCCGGCCGCTTTGCTATGGAAAGATGGCGGACGGGGCATATGTGGCTGCATCCGAAAGCTGTGCATTGTCAGCCGTAGGAGCAGAATTTATCCGTGATGTGCTGCCGGGGGAAATTCTGGTGTTTACGGAAAACGGTGTGGAATCAAGGAGAGAACACTGCGGAAAACAGAGGCGAAGAACCTGTATTTTTGAATACATCTATTTTGCAAGACCGGATTCTGTTATAGATGGCATATCCGTGCATGAATCCCGTATAAGAGCCGGAGAATTACTGGCAGAGTGTTATCCTGAATGCGCGGATATTGTGATTGGCGTTCCCGACAGCGGACTGGATGCTGCATTGGGGTACGCGGGAAAATCCGGAATTCCTTACGGAACCGGGCTGATAAAAAATAAATATATTGGAAGGACATTCATTTCGCCAGAACAAAATGAACGTCTGGATAAGGTCAGGATTAAGCTCAGTCCTGTCAGGAAAGTAATAGATGGAAAGAGAGTTATACTGATTGATGACTCCATCGTCAGAGGAACGACCAGCAAACGTATCGTAAAGCTTTTACGTGATGCCGGAGCGAAAGAGATCCACATGAGAATTTCTGCACCTCCCTTTTTATATCCCTGCTATTATGGAACGGATATAGATTCTGAAGAAAATCTGATCGCATGTCACCATAGTATGGATGAGATTGCACGGATTATTGGAGTGGATTCTCTGGGATATTTACCAATAGAAAAGTTGAGTAAACTGATAGACAGTGAGGATTATTGTGCAGCCTGCTTTCAGGGGGAATATCCCACTAAAATTCCGGCAGACCTGCGCAAAGACCGTTTTGAAAGAAAACTGTCAAAACGGGTTTGAGGTAAGAATATTCCCGTTGCGGGCAGGCAGAGAATGGCAGATGATATCTGTGGAGACATTCAGAAATTGTTTTATACCGGAGCAGACGATGCAAAGTTGGCAGCAGAGCAGGTAAAAACAATCATGAATGTCTCTTTTCGCTATGCAGTAACGGTCAAAATGATTTCAAACAGTCCGGCAGACGGAACATGTGAGGAACTCATATTGATATATATTTATGGCAATAATAAAGGCATTATAGCGTATGCTGTATAAAAGTAAAAGTAACAGTTCAGCCTTCGGCTTCACTGTCACGTCTGATGCACACAAAATGCTCCAAAGTCGCATTTTGGCGCTTGCATAACTCGCAAAATCGTATACAGAGCGATTTTACTCGCGGAATAGTGCTAGGCTGAACTGTTACAAGTAAAAGAACAAATGTTTGTTTTCTTCTGTACTTTTAAAAATGTTTATGGTATACTATAGGGCAATGACTGAGTTGCAAAAAGCGGCAAATTGTGAACAGAATCTGTCGAGGACCTGTTTTGCGATATCGGAGGTGGTTTTTATGCATAAATTTAAAAGATTTTTATGGAGATGGTATAAAAATATATCTGTTCTTGTCGGGAAAAATGGTTCGTGAAAGACCACTTTATTGGACATTTTAGGTATGAACAGAGATGATAGACTTAGGGGATCAGTGAAAAAGAATAAAGTTAAAGTGAAACTATACGATGAAATAGACTATGAGTATCCGGTGTGGACTGATGATGATTTTAAGGACAAGTATAAAGCTACAGTAAATGAGATAGAAAATATGCCGCCGCTTTGGAAAAGGATTAATATATTTTCTAATAAGAAAAAGAGGTTGAGGAAACAAATAAAAGAGAGAAATATATTTTGGATTTATATCCAAGATACATATTGGATATGCTTGTGAACAGTTTCTATTTTTTGTGTAAAGAAGAAATAAGGAAAAGAGGCAGTGGAGATAAAGCAAGTATTAACATAATGGAGCATATTGAATCTATCATGGGACTTGGATGTATGCATAATAGACCGCTATCAAAACTGACAAAGGATATTCTGTTTTAAATAGGTGTCGAGATAGAAAGTTTATAATAGTTGTAGATTTTATGAAAAAAGTATGTCCAGTAAAATAATTGTGTGGCAATGAAATTTTAGAGTAATTCGCTACACGCGTGTAGCGAATCTGCGGGGGCAAGATGAAGAAAAAGAGTGAGTTATTAAAGCAAGAACCTTCAGAAATTTTGATAATAAAAGAACAACAATTTTACGAAGATGTGCGTTTGATATTACAACGGGCAAGAGAAGAAGCATATAATAGCGTTAATGGTATCATGACATATGCTTATTGGAATGTGGGACGACGAATTGTCGAGCAGGAACAATACGGTGAGACGAAAGCAAGATATGGTTCTTATTTAATAAAAAATTTATCAGAGCAGTTATCAGATGAATTTGGAACAGGATTTTCTGTAGCAAATTTGAGAAACTGTCGTCAGTTTTATTTGGTATTTCCAGAAAATTCATATGGATTTTCAATGGCTGGTAAAATTCCGTGGTCTCATCTAAGAAGTATAATGCGTATTTCCGATGAAGAGGAAAGAAACTTTTATTTAAAGGAAGCTTTGACAGAAAATTGGTCTGTAAGAGTTTTGGAGCGTAATATTAAGAGTGGATATTACAAAAGAATGTTATCCACACAGTTACCTGATAAAGAAAATAAAGCATTGGAATTTGTGAAAGATCCATTTGTATTAGAATTCATGGGAGCCACTCCAAATATTAGTCAGTTAGAAAGCGATTTGGAAACAACCATTATAAATAATCTTCAGAAATTCCTGTTGGAAATGGGCAAAGGGTTTTCGTTTGTAGGAAGGCAGATGAGAATATGTACAGAAACAACGGATTTCTATATTGATTATTCCGATTCTCTGATTATTCCGATTTTAGCATAGAAACCTTGATA
>CAJUJP010000035.1 GCA_910586615.1 uncultured Lachnospiraceae bacterium | reverse complement strand
GGGATGAGCGTTCGCCTCACACGCGAGAGGTCATGGGTTCGAGCCCCATTGCTTCCATTTTTTTAATTCATCTCTGCAATGACATCATCCATGGAATGCGTCGTGATATACTCAAAAATATCAGCCATCTGCTCCGGCGTCAGGCTCATATCCAGTTTCAGCCACTGAAGTACCACGAATGCCATAGAGCGGGCATAGTATTCCGCCACCAGATCTGTTGTCAGCCCTCTCCTGGCCAGTTTCTTCTCACCGGCCTGCTTATTGATAAAGGGATGCAGAATCTCCTTTATAAATTTCTTGGCAATATTCTCGCAGGAATCCTGCCCTTCCAGCCGGGACACCTTTTTATAGAATTTCTTATCCTTCTGTAGATTTTCAAAAATCAGGATAAGACTCTCCCTGATGCGCCCGGTCTGCATGAGCGGAATCACGGGATCCAGGATCTCTGTGCGTATCATCCATTCCAACAATTCATATTTATCACTGAAATGATTATAAAAAGTCGGACGGATGACTCCCGCACCTTCCGTGATCTCCCGGATCGTAATTTTATCAATAGGCATCTTGAGCGCCAGATTTCTAAAGCTCTCAGCCAGCATCTGATCCATATTGGTTTTGGATTGCATGATTGACTCCGAATTAATTGTTGATCAGTTTATCCTCGCCATTCCAGCTGTAAAGTTTTCTGATTTCCTCGCCTACTACTTCTGAAGGATGCTCGGAAGCCAGTTTTCTCATAGCCTTAAAGTGTACCTGGCTGCCTGCAGAAGACATATCCAGCAGGAAATCTTTTGCAAAAGTACCGTCCTGAATATCAGACAGAATCTTCTTCATCGTTTTCTTCGTCTCTTCTGTGATGATCTTCGGTCCTGTAATATAATCTCCGTACTCAGCCGTATTGGAGATGGAATATCTCATGCCTGCGAAACCGGACTGATAAATCAGGTCTACGATCAGCTTCATTTCATGGATACACTCGAAATATGCATTTCTGGGGTCATAGCCTGCCTCAACAAGTGTCTCGAAGCCTGCCTGCATGAGTGCACACACACCACCGCAGAGAACTGCCTGCTCACCGAAAAGATCTGTCTCTGTCTCTGTTCTGAATGTAGTCTCCAAAACGCCTGCTCTCGCACCGCCGATGGCAAGCGCATAAGCCAGAGCCATATCCTGTGCTTTGCCTGTAGCATCCTGATGAACAGCCACAAGACAAGGAACGCCTTTACCCGCCTGATACTCGCTTCTTACAGTATGGCCCGGTCCTTTAGGTGCGATCATGGTCACATCCACATCCTTAGGCGGTACGATACAACCAAAGTGAATATTGAAACCGTGTGCAAACATCAGCATATTGCCTGCCTCAAGGTTCGGCTCGATATCTTTCTTGTACATAGACGCCTGCAGTTCATCATTGATCAGGATCATAATGATGTCTGCCTTCTTAGCAGCCTCAGCCGCCGTATAAACTTCAAATCCCTGTGCCTCAGCCTTTGCCCAGGACTTGGAGCCCTCATACAGACCGATAATAACATGACAGCCCGATTCTTTCGCATTCAGCGCGTGAGCATGTCCCTGGCTGCCGTAGCCGATCACTGCGATCGTCTTACCATCCAGAAGGGATAAATTACAATCTTCCTGATAAAAAATCTTTGCCATTTCAATCCTCTTTTCTGCGCACGTTTTTTTCGCATAACGGGTTTGTGTCAAGTGCGCGCAGACACAAATCCCGCGTGTTAATTGATTACTGTAACCTTACATATTTCTATATAATTTCAAGGGAAATCCCCATTCATTACCGATATTATTTCCATGTATGACATAGTTCGCCAGGATTCATCCTTTGATGCCTCAGCACAGCTTCATACCTTATTCCAGGTAAGTAACATTCTCGATACCCCGGCCCAATCCGGCGATGCCCGTCCTCGCGAGTTCCAGGATCTCATAGCCGTCCAGCATCCTGATAAACGCCTCTATCTTATCCTGATCACCGGTCAACTCGATCATCAGACTCTCCGGCGTTACATCTATAATATTGGCGCGGAACAGACTTGCAACCGCAATGACATCCTGACGCTGGGCCATGGACACTCTGACCTTGATCATGGCCAGTTCCCGGTATACACTTTCTTCCGGCCGAAGTTCCTTAAGATCTCTGACATCAATCAGCTTGGCTACCTGCTTCTCGATCTGATCCAGAATCTCATCGTCCCCAGAAGTAACGATCGTAATACGGGTAAACCGGGGATCAGCAGTCACGCCTGCTGTGATACTGTCAATATTGTAGCCGCGTCTGGAAAAAAGACCTGCTATACGGCTCAACACACCCGATGTATTATCTACCAATAACTGCAATACTTTTTTCTGCATAATACAAACCTTTCTGCAACTGCGCATTTCTTGTCACGCACTGTCAATAATTGTATCAATTCAATTGCCAAAAGTCAATATTCGACGATCGCCAAATCTGCCGCCCTACACATCCGTCTCCATACACTTCTGCAGCGCCAGGGTTCCCGTTCTGGCAACTTCAACGATGCTGATAGACTGCATCATACTGATCAGAAGCTGGATTTTCTCCGGCACATCGCAGATTTGTATGATCATTGTCTTCTTGGACATATCCACGATCTCGGCTTTCATGATCTCACAGGTTTCCATGATATCACGCCGGTTGCCTTTGTTATATTTGACTTTCATCAGCATAAGCTCTCTGCTGACGCTGGCTGTCTCGTCAAAAGTCTTTACTTTGATGACATCCAGCTTCTTATTCAGCTGCTTCTCGATCTGCTCAATGGTGCGCTGGTCTCCGCTGCTGACAATTGTCATGCAGGAAGTTGCGGGGTCATCCGTCTCCCCTACCGCAAGACTGTCAATATTAAAGCATCTTCTTGAAAACAGTCCCGCAACCTTACACAGTACACCGGATCTGTTTTCTACTAAAACCGAATATATCTTCTTCATTCCGCTTATCCTTTCATCTTATCGTCTCTGATCCATAATTTGTCTCCGTTTCAGAGATTTACGTGACAGAACGATGCAAATCTGAGATTTATGTCTGCTATCAGACAAACTGTCTGCATCAGCCATCTTCCGCCAGTACATGCCATTTATTTCACCAGATCCATGGGATCTATGAGACATTCCAGCAGCACGGCTTCGTCATGTGCAAGGAATTCACTGATCACTTCCTGCGCCCGCTCCATGGTGTGAAGACGCATAAACCTCATATCATAGGCAGATGCCAGCTTTTCCAGATCCGGGCTTCCGGACAGATCCACTACCGAATAGTTATCTTTATAGGTATAATGCTGGTATTCACGTACCATGCCCAGATAATTATTCTTAAGCACAATAATTTTCACCGGTACGTTGAACTGCCGCATGGTCGCAAGTTCCATCATGGACATCTGGAAAGAACCGTCGCCGCATACGGCAACTACCTGCCTGTTTCTGTCTCCCAGCTTGGCTCCCATAGCCGCCGGAATAGAGTATCCCATGGTTCCCATACCGCCGGTGGTCAGGAACCTTCCGTCCTTGACAATATGGTAATTACAGGACCAGATCTGATTCTGCCCCACATCCGCCACATAGACTGCATCGTCTTCCATGGCTTCTGACAGCATACGGATAAATTCAGCCGGATCCACATAAGCCGGATCAGGCTTTCTGATACGTCCCATCGTCTCCCTGTAACCGTTTAACGTCTGAATCCACTCTTCATAATCACAGTCAAACTCTTCATCCATAAAATCGGCTATAATATGTCTGGCATCTCCTACAAGCGGAATGGTCGGCCCTACATTCTTGCCGATCTCGGCAGGATCCACATCGATATGCACCAGAACTTTATTTTCCGTGATCAGATCCGGCTGGCTCACGGCACGGTCAGCCACCCTGGCGCCTACCATAATCAGCAGGTCGGATTCATTCATAGCCCTGTTGGCATAGGGATTACCATTGTTTCCCACCATACCATAATACATCGGATGCTTCGTGGGCATTACACCGATTCCCATCATGGTAGAAACCACCGGCACCCGATGGTCCTCGGCAAATTTCCTGAGTTCTTTCTCCGCATCGCTGAGAAGCACCCCGCCTCCCGCACAGATGATCGGCCGCTTTGCTTTTGACAGTTCTTTTACCACTTTTCTGATCTGTACCGCATTTCCCTTTACAGTGGGCTTGTAAGTACGCATATTCAGTTCTTCCGGGTATTTAAATTTGCTGACGGCCGCATTCTGCACATCAATCGGCACATCGATCAGCACAGGCCCTTTTCTGCCGGAATTGGCAATATAAAAAGCTTCTTTGAAAATCTGTGGAATGTCTTCCGCATTCCGTACCAGATAACTGTATTTTACAAAAGATTCCACGGCTCCGGTGATGTCCGCCTCCTGAAACACATCGGAACCGAGCAGTTCACTGTTTACCTGCCCAGTAATGCACACAAGCGGTATACTGTCCGCAAAAGCCGTGGCTACACCGGTAATCAGATTGGTTGCACCCGGACCGGAGGTCACGGCACAGACGCCCACCTGCCCTGTCACTCTTGCAAGACCGCTGGCCGCATGAGCCGCATTCTGTTCCGTGCGGATCAGGATCGTATCGATCTCAGAGTCCAATATGCTGTTGTAAAAAGGGCATATCGCCACACCCGGATAACCGAACACATATTTTACGCCTTCTTCTTCAAGGCATCTTACCATTGCATCTGCACCTAACATACTTCCTCTCCCTTATCTATCTGACTTTTTATAACAATCCATCCACGACTTCATCATCATGATCATGTGAATAAAATAACGCATACTCGTAATTCTTATATATAGCCCTAATCATCATGTATCCTCAATCTGCAGAATCCGTTTTGTCAGCTTCACAGCCTCAGCCGCATCTCTGGAATACCCGTCAGCACCGATTTCATCCGCATACTCCTGGGTGATAACCGCACCGCCCACAATGATCTTGGCATTCACATTCTGTTCTTTTGCGTACTCGATCACGTGCTTCATCTGCTGCATGGTGGTGGTCATGAGCGCCGACAGTGCAATGACCTGTGCATGATGTTCTCTGGCGGCTTCAATTATCTTTTCTTTGGGTACATCCTTACCCAGATCAATCACTTTAAATCCGTAATTTTTCAACATCAGCGCCACAAGGTTTTTTCCGATATCATGAATATCCCCTTCCACTGTGGCTATTACCACGGCAGGCATCTCCCGCCCGGCCTGGGCATCCAGCAAAAGAGGTTCCAGATACTCTATGGACGCTTTCATCGCCTCGGCGCTGGCAATCAGCTGGGGTAGAAAATATTTTCCTTTGTCAAAAAGTTCCCCCACCTCATTGATCGCTTTCAAAAGCACATCGTCCAGCAGTTCTTTTGCAACATGTCCCTCATCCAGTGCTTTTCGCGTATCTTCCACAATGGCGCTGCCGTTCCCCTTGAGTACATCGGCATACAGTCTGCCCGTCACTGTATTGTCAGAACCATCCTTGCCCTGTACAGAACTGTTAAAACGGATCCCTGTGCTTTGTACCGGTGTTTGTCCCGACGCTTCCCGCTTTGCTTTTACGGCATCCATCAGTTGAATATAACGCAGATCCGCGCCTTCCTTGTTCAAGAGCAGATCCGACGCAAAGGCACAGCTTACCAGCAGTTCCTGTGAGGGATTGGCAATGGCCATCGTAAGCCCGGCCTGAATCGCCATCGTCAAAAATGTGGTATTGACAAAACTTCGTTCCGGCAGGCCGAAGGAAATGTTGGACAATCCACAAATCGTAGCCAGACCGTTCTTTTTGCAGTAACGGATCGTCTCAAGTGTTTCCAGCGCCGCATTCTTATTGGCACCCACGGTCGTCACCAGACCGTCCACTACGATATCTTCCTTACTCATTCCCAGTTCACAGGCACGAGTTTTTATCTTTTCTATAATATCAATCTTCTCTTCCAGACTTTCCGGCAGTCCTTGATCCGACAGCGGAAGAAGAACAAACATCGCACCATATTTCTTCACGACAGGCAGAAGCGAGTCAAATTTTATTTTTTCATAGGAAACGGAATTGACCAGTGCGCGGCCGGGATATCTCCGGAGAGCCGCTTCAAGTACATCCACATGGCTGGAATCCAGCGAAAGCGGCAGACTTGTAACGCTGCCCACCGTGTCCAGCGCCTTAAGCATCATGGATTTCTCATCAATACCGCCCATTCCCATATTTATATCCAGAATACCTGCACCGCAGGCTTCCTGTTCCTCTGCAAAATCAGCAACCATATCCATGGAGCCTGTCCGAAGCTGTTCCTGCAGCTTCTTCTTGCCCGTAGGGTTGATCCGTTCTCCGACAATAATGAAATTATCGTCCAGTCCAAAAGCGATCGTCTGACGCTCGCTGGTCAGAAAACGCTGCTCTGGCTTTTTCCTGAGGGGCAGATTCAGATCCTTTGTCTCTTCACAGGCCGCCCTGATATGTTCCGGCGTAGTCCCGCAGCATCCGCCTATCACAGAGGCACCGGCTTCCACCAATGCCTTCATACAGCTGCCGAATTCTTTTGTGCCCATGTCATAGACAGTATTTCCGTTCCTGTCAAGAGACGGAAGACCGGCGTTGGGTTTGGCAATGATCGGAACTGTTGTTACCGATGCCATCCGGCGCACTACATCGACCATCTTGTCCGGCCCGGTAGAACAGTTTGTGCCAAGCGCATCTGCACCCAGACTCTCCAGTACCACGGCCGCAGTTACCGCATCGGTTCCGTACAGCGTTCTGCCGTCCGATTCAAAGGTCATCGTTGCCATAACGGGCAGGTCGCATACCTCTTTGGCTGCGATCAGCGCCGCCCTTGTCTCCTGAAGACTCATCATCGTCTCCACCACGAGAAGATCCACTCCCGCCTCCGTCAGATAACCGATCTGCTCTTTATATACATCGATCAGTTCTTCAAAATCCAGAGAACCGATAGGGGAAAGCTGCTCCCCCGTCATGGTAAGGTCTCCCGCCACGTATGCCCGGCCGCCCACTGCCTCTCTGGACAGCGCCACCAGATCCAGATTCATCTGGCGGATCCGGCCTTCCAGACCGTATTCTTTCAGTTTAATCCTGTTTGCCGTAAAAGTTGGTGCATAAACGATATTCGAACCTGCATCCACAAATGCCCGCTGAAGCTGTATCATGATCTCTCTGTTTTCCAGAATCCACTGCTCCGGGCATACGCCTGTGGGCATCCCCTGCCGCTGCAGGTTTGATCCGGTTGCTCCGTCCAGAAAAACCGGATGGTTCCTGACTATCTCACGAAATTGCTGTTTATTCATCCTGTTGCGTACTCTCCTGTGTGCCGTCTTGTTCCGGTTCTTCGTAGAACACTGTGTCGTCGGTATCAAAGTCACCGTCTGTTTCAGCATCCTCCGACTCCGTATCCTCTGTACCGGCATCCTGCTCTTCCTCATCGTCCTGTTTGTTCAGAAAGCCGCCGCCAAGAATACTGTTCTCCTCAATATAAGTGATACCCTCACCCTCCGGTATTTCCCCGTGCAGGATCATTACGATATATTGAATGCGGATGTTTGCTCTGTCATAATATTCCCGTGCTGCCTGTGCCACCCCTTCATCAAAGGGCTCCGATTCATAAGCCCGGTGATATAAAGACACCGCCTGCTGCATATTTTCATCCGCCTCGTCCGCAAGGCTTTCCACCGCGGAAAAGCGTTCCGGCACTTCCAGTTCCGCCATCCAGGTAAACTCCTCCTGCAGCTGATCCAGGTAAGAAAGCAGCTGGCTCTCGGCGTTTTCAGCCGATGCATCAATGGCATTCATGTCATCATTAAATGCAGCAATATGTTCAAAAAAAGTGTTCATATCCTCCTGATATGCAGTCAACGACTCATCCTCGCCACATGCCGTGAGAAGAATTCCGCACAGCAGGACTGCGCATACCGCCACAGTCTTTCTTATGGCATTGGAAATTTCCTGGTATATTTCAGGTTTGCAAAGCAAATCCCGCAAAGTTAATTTGCGAAGCAAATTTACTTTTTCTATCTTTTTCAAGCCTGTTTCCTCCGATAAAACCCTTTTTGGCACAATCCGGCCTTTATTTCCGTGCGGCATTAACCATCCCGGAAACTTTGAAAACTATTTCGTACCGAATATTCTATCTCCCGCGTCTCCCAGTCCCGGACAGATATATGCATTCTCATTCAGACAGCGGTCAAGATGCCCGATATAGATCTGAATATCCGGGTGATCCTTGCGCAGACGCTCCAATCCTTCCGGTGCGGCAATAATACACATAAATTTGATATTCTTTCCGCCACGCTGTTTGATAAAATCAACGGCTTCGGAACCTGATCCGCCGGTAGCCAGCATGGGATCCACCACGACGATCGTTCTCTGGTCGATAGGTTCGGGCAGCTTACAGTAATATTCATGTGGTTCATGAGTCTCCGGATCTCTGTAAAGCCCGATATGTCCGACTTTGGCACTGGGAACAAGGGCAAGAATGCCGTTTACCATCCCAAGTCCGGCCCGCAGAATCGGAACAATCGCAAGTTTCTTGCCTGCGATCTTCGGTGTCATGCACTTCTCGATAGGTGTCTCCACTTCCACATCTTCCAGGGGCAGATCCCTGAGCGCTTCATATCCCATCAGTGTAGCGATCTCTTCGATACATTTCCTGAACTCATTCGTTCCCGTATTGATATCCCTGATCTGGGAAATCTTATGCTGAATCAACGGATGCTCCATAATAAATACATTTTCCATCATTTGTCCTCCAATTCGAAATCTGTGTACTCACACGTAAAAACCATACATGAATATCTTCTGAGCGGTTACCCCTATCTATAAATAGTACTGATTTCCATCCTTTTAGTCAACAACTTTTCATGAATCATCTTGCCAAAGCGCTTCACAGTCTATATAATCTCTTTAGGTTTATCCATCAAATGAGGAAGGAGATTTATTATGAGTAAAAGTTTTGAAGCGATCCGTGATGCCCGTACACTGGGTATCCCAAAGATGCTGCTGCTCGGTTTGCAGCATATGTTCGCAATGTTCGGCGCAACGATTCTGGTGCCGATTCTGGTCAACAGCTATTTTAACGGAGAGGGCTTATCGATTCAGGTGACATTATTCTTCGCCGGTATCGGTACCCTCTTTTTCCATGTCTGTTCTAAATTAAAGGTTCCGGCATTCCTTGGTTCTTCTTTTGCCTTTCTGGGAGGCTTTGCCACGGTTGCGGAACTGGATACAGGCATCTTCGCCGATATGACCTACGGCGAAAAACTGCCTTATGCCTGCGGGGGCATTGTGATCGCCGGCCTTTTGTACCTGATTCTTGCAATGGTAATCAAAATAGTGGGTATCAAACGCGTTATGCGGTTTCTTCCCCCTGTTGTCACCGGCCCCATCATAATCTGTATCGGCTTAAGCCTCGCGCCCTCGGCCGTAAACAACGCATCCACGAATTGGTTTCTCGCACTGATCGCCCTTGCAGTAATCATCATTTTTAATATCTGGGGAAAAGGAATGTGGAAGATTATACCGATTCTGCTGGGCGTGGTTATTTCCTATGCAGCAGCCCTGATCATGAATGCCCTCGGCTTTACCAATGCTGACGGAACGGCGATTCTGGATTTCACCAGCGTAGCCGAATCATCTCTGTTAGGACTTCCGCCTTTCCAGATCTGCAGATTCGATATCACGGCGATCCTTGTCATGGCGCCCATTGCACTGGCAACCATGATGGAACATATCGGTGACATTTCCGCCATCTCTGCAACGGTAGGTGAAAACTATCTGGAAGATCCCGGTCTACACCGCACTCTGGTCGGTGATGGTCTTGCAACTTCCCTGTCGGCAATGTTTGGGGGCCCGGCCAATACTACCTACGGAGAAAACACAGGCGTATTGGAATTAAGCGGTGTCTTCGATCCCAAGGTTATCCGGCTTGCCGCCCTGTATGCCATCATACTCAGCTTCATCCCGAAAATGGCAGCTGTCATCGGTTCACTTCCTTCTGCGATCATCGGCGGCGTGAGCTTTATCCTGTATGGTATGATTTCTGCTATCGGCGTCAGAAACGTTGTTGAAAACAAGGTTGACTTCACCAAATCCAGAAATCTGATTATCGCTGCGGTTATTCTCGTGTGCGGTCTTGGATTTTCCGGCGGCCTTACTTTCACCGTGGCAGGTACATCTATTACCCTGACCTCTCTGGCCATCGCAGCGCTGGCAGGTATTATCTTAAACGCGGTTCTTCCCGGCAATGACTACAGCTTCGGTGAAAATCCCAGCGGAGATGTAAACAGAGGCGTCAGCTTTAACCCTCAGCCCAAGAAAAAGTAAGTCTGCCGTTTCATGCAGAACACTTTCAGTCTGATAATGTTTTATAATGAAGCAGGCGGTTGATCCTTCATGATCAGCCGCCTGCTTCATTATGGCACTTATTCTGTTTTTTCTTTATACACCTGTTTTACAAATCTGTTTTCGGTCTGTTATCCGTATATTTTCCTATGATTCCTGAAAACATGCCAACTAAATTTCAATCTCACAGTCCGGTTCCACTTTCCTGCATGCCTTCAGAACTTTCTTCATAACGGCCTTCTCATCGGCTCCCTCAACGAAGTCAACTTTCATCTTCTGCGTCATAAAGCTTACCACAGCATCCGCAACTCCCTCTGTCTTCCTGGCCGCTTCCTGCATCTTCTCCGCACAGTTCGCACAGTCAACTTCAATCTTGTAAGTTTTACTCATACCTTCTTCCTCCATATCTTTTCTGTACATAATGATCGAAACAACACCATCAAATCTTTCACCCTTCAATCCACACCCAATCCTGGCATTTCCGCACTTCCCACCACGTGAAACAACGCTGATTTCACCCCAGGGAAGAATGCCCGCCGCAGGCGGCATTCTTCCAAACATGACTTAGTGATACTTAAGCAGCGTACTTTGCTGCTTTCGTATCACTTCATGTTTTATTCCTCAACATGCTCCATTCCCATACTGATAATCGAACGCACATGTTCATCGTCCAGTGAATAGAAAATGGACTTTCCCTCCCGTCTGAACTTCACCAGTTTGGATGTTTTAAGGATCCGCAGCTGATGACTCACGGAAGACTGACTTAAATTCAACAATCCGGCTATATCATTCACGCAAAGCTCATGCTCGAACATGGAATACAGGATCTTGATTCTCGTAGAATCTCCAAACACCTTAAAAAGTTCCGCCAGATCATACAAAATCTCATCATCCGGCTGCTGCGCCAGTACTTTGTCTATGATATCTTTCCGCGTTGGCTGTGAATCCCTTACGTCTGTCTCCGCCTTACTTCTGTTCTCCTCCGTCAAAATCATCTCCTCCAAACAGATTACGTATATACATATGATTATTTGTTCATATGTATAATAATATAATATATCCAATATGTCAACAGTAAATTAAATCTTATTTCAAGCATCTCATATCAAGCTGCGGCGTTACGGTGCTGCCATTCACACCCGATGTCAGATGGTCGCCCGGACCATCGACATCGTTACCGGATCTGTCCGTTGCCGCGTATCAGATACTTGTATGTAGTCAGTTCCTTCAGCCCCATAGGCCCTCTGGCATGTAACTTCTGGGTGCTGATCCCGATCTCCGCACCGAATCCGAATTCAAACCCGTCCGTAAAACGGGTTGATGCATTGGCATACACGCAGGCTGAATCGACACCCTGTAAAAAGATTTCCGCATGTTCTGCATTCTTCGTGAGGATGGCATCGGAATGCCGCGTATTGTATCGGTTAATATGCGCCACAGCCTCCTCCACGGAAGCCACCGTTTTCATCGAGATAATATAATCTAAATATTCCGTGCCATAGTCTTCCTCTGTCGCCTCCAAGGCTTCGGGAATCAGCGTCCTCACCCTCTCGTCGCCGCGTATCTCCACGCTTTTTTCCTTCAGCGCTTTTCCAAGTGCAGGCAGGAAACGATCCGCAATCTTCTCATGTACCAGCAGGGATTCACAGGCGTTGCACACGCCGATGCGCTGTGTCTTGGCATTGATGATGATGGGAACCGCCTGCTCTAAATCCGCATCTTCATCCACATAGATGTGACAGTTTCCTGTTCCCGTCTCGATTACCGGTATGGTACTGTTCTCTACCACGGCACGAATCAGCCCCGCGCCGCCCCTCGGAATCAGCACGTCCACATACTGCTTCAACTGCATAAAAGCAGTGGTCACCGCCCTGTCATTATCAGTGATCAACTGTATCGCATCTGCCGGAATCCGTATGTCACACAGCGTCTCCCTGATAATTTCCGTAATCGCTTCATTGGAATAGAATGCGTCTTTGCCGCCTTTCAGGATAACTGCATTGCCGGTCTTAAAGCACAACCCGAAAGCATCCGCCGTCACATTGGGTCTCGCCTCATAGATAATACCGATCACGCCCATGGGCACTCTGACTTTGTCGATCTGCAGTCCGTTCGGTCTGTCGAAAGACTCCATGATTTCCCCGACCGGGTCTTCCAGCACCGCAATCTGCCGCAGCCCCTCCGCCATGGCTTCAATCCGTTCCGGCGTCAGCTTCAGACGATCCAGCAGACCTTCGTTCATGCCGCCCTGTTTTGCGATCTCATAATCCTTCTCATTGGCCGCGAGAATACGGTCTGTCTCTTTTATGAAAGCCGCGGCGGTTTCCTGCAACGCCATGTTTTTGACTTCTTTAGCCAATTTCTGCAGCTCATATTTTGCCGCAACGGCTTTCTGTCCTAAAATCTCTAAATATTCCATATGAATCCTCTCCATTCTATCCGTTTTCCGGTTTACACGCCAAATCCGTTAAACCACGTTTATTCTGTTTATATTATGTAGCATATTTTTCATCTGCAGCAAATAAATAATTACGAGGTACTTTACGAAATACTTTATCACATAAATTTTTTCTTTACCTGACTGCTTGCAATACTCCTTTTTCTGTAATCAGCATATCCGGTATTATATCATGTGCCTCATAGGGAATCTGCGCAAGCACCTGGCAGCTGTAAGCAAGCGCCGCCGTGGTCAGGAGCATGACCGGCTGCTTCCGCCCTGTGTCCGCACTGCCTCCAGGGTCTTTCTCACTCATACACACAAGACGCTGTAAGTAACGGTCATAGTATCCTCCGCCGTAGCCGATCCGGTGTCCTGCCTGATCAAAGACTGCACCCGGCATCCACATCATAACACGGCAAATCCCCTTTTCGCAACCTGACACAGACTTCCTGCCGGCGCTATTTTCCGTTTCATGTACATCGCCGCACACGGCTTCCGGAATGCATTGCCGTGCGAACCAGGCGGGGAAAGAAACGCTCTCCGCCGGCTCCGGTATCCCCCGGTATCCTTCCTTCAGATCTTCCATAGCCGTAATCCGCCAGAATTCCATATCATCACCGGAAACCTTCGGTGCAAATACATATTTTCCATCCGCCAGCGCCCGTTCAATCAATACAGTCGTATCGACTTCACTCCGGTAGCTTACATAAGCGAGAATAACCTGTGCCTCGCCATAGACTGACTGAGTCAGTACATGTCTTCTGATTACGGCGTTATATTGTTTCCTGTCCCCAGCGGATATACTGTCCCTCACTGCCAGCACCTGTTTACGGATTATTCTCTTCTGCTGCGTGATATCCGGTCTCTCTTCCACCATTTTCTCCATTCTGCACACTTCATTTTAATCTCTATCGAAATATTTAGAAAATTCATTTGTCGAAGCCGACACAAGGGAGCACTTTGTGCAATATGCCCTTTCTTTTTGTGAACTGCACCTTTTGATACCCTAATCCTTTGTATGAGTTTTGCTGCAATTCATGCAATTTTAATCCGATTCTTTTTTCTCATTCCCGAATTTTTCCCCCAGATCGGTGACGGAGCCATCCTTTTCCACAATGGAAATATTATTAAGCTGTCCCCGCAGATTCACCCGCACATTGGCAACATATGCCTGCCTGAGCTGCTTCTGCTCTTTTTTCTCTGCGTCTGTAAGCCCTTCTGCCTGGGATTTATGGTATAATTCGTTGATTCTCTTTGTCATCTGTTCTACGGTCATATTATTCTCCATTCCGCAGACGCTTTAGCGTCGGAGGAATCGCGAGCCGAATATCAGATTCGGTTCTGCGATAAGAGCTATTTTGTGACGCCTGCGGCACAAATAACCGTGTAAAAAATGAGCTATCAAGCTTATTTTTCACACTAATCCCCATGCATATCGCAAGCCTGCTTGCGATACTGCTTAAATAGAAAGTTGAAAAATCTTTGATTTTTCAATCTATTCTCTCCTGCATTTCTATCTTAGTTACAATCCTTGATTATGGTTTTACTGCGCGTGTAGCCCAGAATGAAGGAATATTGTATTCATGCAATTTGCCCTCACCATTTGTATCTTCATATAGACTGGTAAGCACAAATCCGGCTTCCAACTGTCCTCCGATCTGTTCTTCAAGCGTATGGGAAAATTGTATCCCCCAATCATTTTTGATTGATTCTTCATACTGCTGCGGATCCTTCAACGGATTAAAAGGCAGCTTATATTTAATTTCTGTCTCTGTATCGTCAAATATAAAGTTGATTCCGTTGTCTAATCCACACAAAAGAATGCCGCCCTTCTTCAATATTCGAAAGCATTCTTTGAATATCGGCTTTACTTCTTCAACATAACAATTTGACACAGGATGAAAAATAAGATCAAATGTTTCATCATCAAAGGGCAGTCTTCTGGTCATATCGAATTGGAGGATTTCAACATCATACCCCTCTCTCGTGGCAATTTCTCTTTCCCGTTCGCATTGCTCACCAGAATAATCCAACACGGCACATTCTGCGCCAAGCGCTGTAAAGATCGGAATCTGCTGTCCACCGCCGCTTGCCAGTCCTAAAATCTTTTTATCTTTCATATTACCAAACCAGTCGTGAGGGACAGCCTTTGTCGGCGTAAGAAGTACATTCCACTCACCATTTAAGGCTTTCTGATACTCTTCATGTGAAATTGCCTTTCCCCATTGCCACCCATTCTTACACCATGAATCTATGGATTTGGCATTAATGTCTTGATAATTCATATTTTTCTCCATTTCTGCGCTGCTTTTGTCTCAACTATGTTGAGACGTCGCATTAAACGAGTTTGTGGCAAGAAACGCGCAGACACAAATCTCGCGATTGAAAATTTTAATTTTCAATCTTATATCCTCTATAGCAATAATTGGAAAACATAATCATCACTATACCATTTTTTCATGTATATCCCTATCGCCGCTTGTGCTATTTAAACCGTGTACGAATATTCTTTCAAACGGAAACAGAACTTTACCATTTTCACACGGCTTATAATATTCAGCCGTCCTCTTTTTTAATTGACCCAGAAATTCTTTTTCTTGTAATTCTGAAAGCCTTTCCAAATACGGAATTAAAGCTGTACTCTTTACAAATTCAACCACCGCATCACTATTATCCATTTGATGCATATAATTTGTCTGCCACACTTCAACATTAGAATAATATCTTGACATCATATTATAGTAGGTTATAAGGGAATGATTATAACAATTGTCATGCAGCGTGGCAAAAATATCACCACTAGTATCAAATTCCCTGGCTACTTCTTTAATAATACCTGCAATCGGCATAGTTTCGAAATTTGGGATCTGCAAAGCCAATATACCATTTTCTTTTATGCACTTCCGTATATTTTTAATAAAATTTTCCTGATCGGAGAGCCATTGCAAAAAAGCATTTGAAAATACCAAATCAAATTGCCCCAAATCCACTAAACTTTCGCTGCAATCCCTTTGAATCCATTTTACATCAGGCAAAAGTTTCTTCGCATTTTCCAGCATATCAGCAGATAAATCAACACCTACAATCTCTGCCTCCGGAAACCTTTTTCTAAGAGCCAGAGTACTCATACCTGATCCACAGCCTACATCTAATATTCGCACACATAATTGATCTATTCTGTTTGCTAAATCAATTGACGGTTGTATTCTTTCTTTGCTAAATGTATCATATAATTTCGCATTCCACATATATTATCATTCTTCCTTTTTATCATAATTACTTACTAACAAATTTTTTAAATTTCGATTGCGCGTTTATACTTTTTATCTCTGTTATATCTTCCCATAGGGCATTGAGAACCCTGATAAGAGAAATTATGCCTGCCCGTACCAAGTCATCTTACTTCCGCACAACTGTCTTTTGCATAAAAAATCTCCAAGCTTTAGCAAATAAATCAACAACTTCAACTTATCAACATGCTGAAACCGATTTGTTCCGGCAGTACAATACAAAAAAAATGACCTAATCATGCATCTGCTGCACATACAGCGGCAGATCGAAGCCTTCCTCCTTATGGGCCAGAAACAGCGTACCGATATTCTGTCCTGCAAGGATCCGGTGGATTACCTTGATATCCGCACTGTTGGCGATCACCATGTCCACGCCCATATTGTTGGCGATCTTCGCAGCCTGCAGCTTAGTGTTCATACCGCCTGTTCCCGCACTGCTTCCGGTAGAGCTTTTTCCCATATTCATCAGTTCTTCCGTCAAACATTCCACTACTTCAATGTATTTTGCATCGGGATTCTTTCGCGGATCATCTGTATAAAGCCCGTCAATATCCGATAACAGCAAAAGCATATCTGCGTCGATCAGCGATGCTACGATTGCCGAAAGCGTGTCATTATCGCCGATACCAAGCTCATATGTGGCAATCGTATCATTCTCGTTCACAATAGGAACAACGCCCAGCTTAAACAGTTCCGCAAAAGTATTGCGTGCATTAAAGCGGTTCAGGTTATCAATGATCGTATTCTTCGTCATCAGAATCTGTGCCGCCACCTGATTATACTCTGCAAAAATTTTCTGATAAGTCATCATCAGCCTTGCCTGTCCGATCGCGGCACAGGCCTGCTTGACTGCCGTGGGATTATCGTCCCCGGTATTCTGCATCATGACCGCCTTTTTCCCTACCGCAACGGCTCCCGATGTCACCAGAACCACATCTTTGCCCCGGTTACGCAGATCACACAGTTCCCGCACAAGCACGTCCAGCTTTGTATAATCCAGATCCCCTGTCTCTTTATGCTGTAAAGAGGAGGAACCGATCTTGATCACAATCCGCTGTTTATCTTTCATCTTCTCTCTGAAATCTGTCATTGTTCTTCTCCGTTTTTTCATTTTTATCAACTGTTTTTTTCCACCGGCTCAAGCCGGAGCGTTTTCTCATCATTAAGGCTGGGGCAGTTTTTTCCGCGCAGCTGAGCATCGCTTTGATACCGCATCCCGATTTTCTCTGCCACCGTCATACCGTCCATGGCCGCTGACATGATCCCGCCTGCATAGCCTGCTCCTTCTCCACAGGGATAAAGCCCCCGCAGTCTGGACTGCCCTGTTTTATCCCGGATGATTCTGACAGGCGAGGAGGTGCGGCTTTCGATTCCAGAAAGGTATGCACCGCTGTCCGCAAAGCCTGCAACTCTTTGACCAATTAAGTCAATCCCCTCCACCAGCGCCTGATTCAATTCATCCGGTAAAATATCATGTACTGCCGCCATCTGACAGGCTCCTTTCACCGCAGGAACAAAATCAGGATATTCCCGGTTGATGACAGATGCCTCCGGGAGCTGTCCGGTCACGGCCTGCCGGTAATCTCCATAAGTTTCCACCGGAACTGCACCTCTACCGATTTGGTAAGCCTTCTCTTCCAGTTTTCTCTGAAAAGCAATCCCCGCAAGGGGAGAATCGTCCCCATAATCCTCCGGTGTTACGGTGACAATCATGGCGCTGTTGCTGTTTTCTCCGCTTCGACTGCTGTAGCTCATGCCGTTCACCGCAAGTCTTCCCTGTTCCGAGGATGCATTGACCACATAACCTCCGGGACACATGCAGAAGGAATAGACTCCTCTGCCGGAGGACGTCTGGGCCGTCACTTTATAGCTTGCCGCCGGAAGAAAAGGGTTCTCCTCCGTTCCATACTGCATCCGGTCGATCAGTCTGCGCGGATGTTCCATGCGAAGCCCTACCGCAAAAGATTTTGCCTCCATAGGGATCTGTTTTCCGTTTAGCATCTCGAACGTGTCTCTTGCACTGTGACCGATGGCAAGTACCACCACGCCGCAATCAATCCTTTCGCCGCTATTTATAACCACGCCCGTAATCTGATCTGCCTGACAGCATAAATCGGTAACCTGCGTTTCAAATCTCACCTCACCGCCCCATGCGTTGATCTGCTCCCGCATATTATGCACGACCCGGCACAGAATATCTGTACCGATATGGGGCTTTGCCTCATACAGAATTTGCTCCGGTGCACCGTTTTCCACAAAAATCCGTAAAACTTCCCCGTTTCTGCCGTATTTGTCTTTGACCAGTGTATTGAGCTTGCCGTCTGAAAAAGTACCTGCCCCGCCCTCTCCGAACTGTACGTTGGAGGAAAAGTCAAGCACCCCGTTCTGCCAGAATCTCTCCACATCTTTCTGCCGATCTTCCACACATCTGCCGCGCTCTAAGATCAGCGGCTTATACCCGTGTCTTGCCAGCAGATAGCCGCAGAACAACCCTGCAGGACCGCTCCCCACAATGACCGGTCTATGAGGAAAAGGTTCTTCGCCAGCCTTCGGAAATCTGTAGGGTTTTGTTGTCACTGCCTGCGCCTGGGCACTTTTACAGCCGCGAAGCACCTTATCCTGTGCTTCCACGTGCACATCCACCGAATAGATCACCATGATCTCCGGTTTCTTTCTGGCATCGATAGACTTTTTTACGATCTGCCAGGACAAAATCTTTTCCGGTGCGATCCGCAATATCTTTGCTGTTTTATATAGAATATCCTCCTGCCTGTGTGACAGGGGAACTTTAATCTGATTTACCCGAATCATTTTATGCTGAATCCTTCCGTATTTCATCATATATGTCGATTTCTGCCGTATTTTGCCGCAAAACGACTGAATCCTTACTTTATGGCGCGTCATGAACTATCCCTATCATCATACTTCACTCCGGGGTGTAAGGCAAGTGCAGAGTGAAAGCCGTGGTCCGGCATGATAGCCACAATCATCAAGCGTAATTGCATACAGAACGATTTTTCTCACGGAACAGTACCAGCCTGAACTGTTACCATCAATCCTTCACCCTGAGAAACTGTCTGTAATAATCGGCCATCCTGTGGTATACTCAATCATATAAAGACAAAAAAACGGAGGACGCATATGCTCTATCACTATACCGATTTTACCGCATTCGACGGAATCATCCGATGCGGCGAACTGAGACTTAACAATATTCTGAACATGAATGATGCCTCCGAAATGACCCTGTTCATGAACGGCATCTGCAAGGCTGTGATCGAGAGACTCAGAGCCGACGGCAACCTTGAAAAACTCCGCGAGGCACAGAATTTTTTTATCAGGGAAATGGAACAGGAATTCAATTATTCCGCTTATGCGGCATGTTTTTCCAGATACCGGGACGATGCCGCCCAATGGGAGCGTTACGGACATCTGGGTCAGGGCGTGTGCATCGCTTTTCACCAATCTCTCATGAAAAAGATGGTGGGCGGCGTCGTATCCTTACAGGAAGTATACTATCAGGCAGACATGCGGGAACATCATCTTGTAGATGCCTTTTACCGTGTCTTCAAGGGCGGTGAACCCTCGGAAAACATGTCTCTGCTTCAAACGCTCATGAGCGACGCATGGGTGGAATCGGCCGCATTCAAGCATCCTTCCTTTGCCCATGAAAGAGAGTTCCGTCTGGTCATCTCCCCGTTCATCTCCAACGACTTTGCTGTGGAGCCGAAATACCATGTGGCCAGGGGCCGCATCAAGAAATATTATCCTTTGGATCTGAACCGGATGTGCGGCAAACTGAATCTGCATCTGTCCGATCTGGTGGGAGAGATCATTATCGGCCCGACCTCGTCCCAGTCTCTTCCGATCCTGCAGGATTATCTGGAAGCCTGTGGACTGAATATTCTGAAAAGTAAAGTCACCATGTCCGACTGCCCGCTGCGGAAGCCTACATCTTAAAAGAAGAGGATGCCGCCGAGCGCCCGGCTATTGTTCCGCTGGTCCATGCCCACTGCAGGTTATAACCGCCGCAGATGCCGTCGATATCCAGTATCTCACCGGCAAAAAAGAGTCCCGGAACAATAGTCGATTCCAGCGCCTGCGTCACTTCGCGGCAGTCCACACCGCCGGCACTCACCTGAGCCTGTTCAAAGGAATTGACCGCCTTTACCTCCACCGTAAGGGAACGGCAAAGTTCAGCCAGCTTCCTGCGGCGCTCTTTTGGAACGTTCACTGCCTGCTCCGTCCCTTTGATCCCTGCCAGTTTTAACAGCAAAAGACCGATTTTCTTATTGACCAATCCGGTCACAAATTGTTCCATAGACTGATTTTTCTGTCTCTTCCAGCGTTTTTCCCAGAACTGCTGATATCCACCGTCCCGTAAGCCACCACAATGTCCTGCAAATGCGGTTTCTCCGCCTTTTTCCCCCGCCGTCTCATTCTGATCCGGCATCAGGTCAATCTCAACGGACACCTTTTTTCCATCTTTCAGGGCATAGGCCGCAGTTCTGCTCAATTGAAAAACCGGAATGCCGGAAATACCGTAATCCGTCCATTGCAGTTCCCCGCGCTCAGACCGGACGGCACGTCCATCCACCTGCAGCGTAAGTCCGACATCACAACGAACACCGGCAGCCTGTTTATAGAAGTCTTCTTTACAGCGCAGTGCACAAAGAGCCGGCACAGCAGGAATGATTCTGTGTCCCAGCTTCTTCGCCAGTGCAAATCCACCGCCGTCAGATCCGGTCTTAGGCGCTGCCTGTCCGCCTGCGGCGAGAATCACCGCTTCATACCGCTCCCGGTTCTCATCTTCCGTCTCCAACACAAACCTGTTCCGCTCCCGGAGCAGACCGGTCACCCGTCTGCCCGTATGTATTCTCACCCCAAGGCGTTCCAATTCATACCTGAGAACATCCGCCACGGTGGCGGCCTGTTCGCTGGCCGGATACAGATATCCGTTTCTGTCCCTGATCCGCATACCCAGGCCGTCAAAAAATGCTTTCGTCTCCTGCACCCCGAAAATCCTGTACAGAGAATCCACAAGTTCCGCCCCTGTGCCGAAATAACAGTCCGCTCCCATCTTTTCATTGGAAAAATTGCACTTGCCGTTTCCCGTAGCCAGAATCTTCTTGCCGGTCCGGTCATTTCTCTCGTATAGTGTTACCTCCGCGCCCGCCTCTGCCGCCCGGATAGCGGCCGTCATACCTGCCGCGCCGCCGCCCACAACAGCAATTTTCTTTTTCATAGTCCCTCCGCAAATCTTCAGCTGGAATAAGATTCAAGGAAATTATACAGCTCCTCATCACTTTCCACGAATTTCCCCCGCATGATCTCAGCCTGCAGTGTATCATTCAGACTTTCCAACAGAATATCGGTATTCATGTGGAGCGTTTTCTTATCCTCCCTGTAGACCACAATAAAATGATCCGCCACCATCAGATAATAGCCTCTCTCTTCTTCCGTCTTATAATATTTACACACCACTACCCTGTCCTTGGAAAAAGCAGACAGTTCTATGGTCGTAAAACCCTGCTCCAACTCTGTGAGCGGAGGATTGCTGTCATAGGAAGCCAGTTCTTTCAAAAGGCTGTCTCTGTCCAGTCCAATGTATTTGACAGGTATGTTCTCCTCCTTTTCACGGACAGTCCCGCCTGTCAGATCCACTTCCTCCACCAGATACTTTGTGTCTGCTGTCACCACAGGCACTGTCTCCACCGCTGCCTCAATGACTTGTTCCTCTTCTGTGCCGTCACTCACATAGGACGGCTTTTCTTTCTGTTCCTGCGTCTCTTTCATCTGGTATCGTCCCGGATAGAAAAACTGCTCTGCTTTCAGCGCAGTGTATCCTCCCAATCCGAGCATTATGCCCGATAACACAAGAAAAAGACTGATACGTCTAATAAGTTTCATCCTCTTTACAGCCCTTCTTACCGGATTTTATCCTATAATCAGTATCAGTCATTTCAGAAATTTTATTCAGTTATTATACTTTTAAAAAATACCCAGGTTCTTTCCCAGCATGATGAAGAAAAATCCCAGCGGAATGTGGGACAGTTCCTCCTCGCCGATCACCCTCAGAATCATCAAAAAGGCCACATATAAAATCAGCCCTGTCAGTACACCGATCAGAATTGTAGGCAGCCCCCCAAGCGATGCAAGCAGGAATTTATCCACCAGCATAACAGCCAGACCAGATACTGCCGCCGCTGCCGCCGGAAACGCCACACCGCTAAACCATTCCTGCCGGTATTTCAGATGTCTGCTTACAAAGTAAAAGCTCAGCGCTCCGTTCGCCGCAAAAGATATGATCAAAGCGGCAATAATTCCCTCTGCGCCCATCAACGCCTTCTGCACGAAAAGATATGCTATGATCCAGTGCAGGAGAAGAGATCCTGCCGTAACGGCAAGCAGTTCTCTGAACATATGAATCTTATACATAAGCTGTCCCAAAAGGAAGCAAAAACCATACAGAACAATGATTACCGCACCTGTACGAATCCAGGAAGCCAAATCTTCATTTCCGCCCTTGACGAGACAGGCGGCTGTGGAATCCGCCAGCGCCGCCAGATAAACAGCCACGGGAAATCCCACAAGGCATACTCTGCGTACCGCTCTGCTGATCCGGTCCCGCATAACACGATATTCTTCTCTGTCATAAGAATTACTGATCTTACCCGGCATTGTATAAATGCTCAATATCACACAACATGCACCCAGGCCGATCAGCACCGCAAGTCTGCCGTAATAGCTGCCCCACAATGCAGTCCGCACACCGCCCAGTTCTTTCTTATTCATACAGTAGTTGAACATACGCTGATCGATCAGCATATAAACATTGGACAAAATCGCAATGATCGCAAGCGGAAGACAGTTGGCCAGAATCACACGCTGCATGGAATACTGTGTCTCTATCCGCTTGCTTCCGTCCATCCCCAGCTTGCCTCTCAGCGTACCGGAATAGATCACATAGATAACCAGCAGATACACCGTCGTAATGATCTGCGACAACAGCACGCCGATCATGGCACCCAGCGCACCGTGGGCAAAGCTGTATACATCGTCCTGCCGCAGCGCGGAAACTTTTTCACCGTAACGGTACAGAACACTTCCACAGCACAGCACACAGATGATCATGGAAATTTTCTCAATATATTGTGAATGAGCTGTCAGCACGCCCAGCCCGTATCCGTTGAAATACCCTCTGAATGTACCGATAAACGCCGCAAAAACAATCACCGGCGCCGTCACCATCACAGCCATATAACTCATGGATTCCAGAATCAGAATATCCGCGATCATGCCGGACAGCCCCAGCAGCGCAAAGGCAAATACTGCACTGATCAGCAGATCCATTAAAAAAGCGGCCTGAAATGCCTTCTTTGCACTTTTGTACTGTTCCCGCTTCACTCTGTACCGGATGATGCCGGACATCGCTCCCGTCATACTGTAAGACGTCAAAAGGGTAACCAGCACGAAGATTTCAAAAGCCGGCGCAAAAAGCCCCATGCCTGCATCCCCGATCATACCGATCAGCGGGATCCGCATGATGAGCAGCAGCATATAGGACAGAATTCCCGCATACTGCACCACCGGATTACGGCCGCTCCTGCCGCCCGTCATATTCTCTTTCTCCTTTTTGTTCTTTCGTAATCTCATCTTAATACCATTTTCCTTTATTCCTATGTAAACCGGATCTTGCTGTCTGTTGTGGTTTATCCGGCTATTGTGCTCTTGTAATTCCCATCCGCGTCAGAACTTCTTCCTGTTTCTGTTCCATAACAGCCGCATCCTGCTCTTCCATATGGTCATACCCACACAGGTGAAACATACTGTGAGCCGTCAGAAACGCAAATTCCCGCAGGACACTGTGCCCGTATTCCTGCGCCTGTGCCAGAACACGCTCCGCAGACAGGATAATATCCCCCAGAATCAGTTCTCCGCTGTCCGGATCAAAACAGTCCGCTTCCTCCGCCTCTGCCTGTGAAAAATCTCCTTCCCGTTCAAAGGAAAGGTTTGGAAAAGAAAGCACATCCGTCTCCCGGTCCAGTCCCCGGTAATTCTTATTGTATTCCCGTATTCCCGCATTATCCGTGATCAGGAGATTGACCGTGGTCTCATAGGGACAGCCTTCCATCTGCGTCACTTCGTCCATGATCCGGTCCACAATGTCCTGTACTGCAAATGGAAATGTAATTTCCGTTTCATTCTCAACGTAAGAAGTCATAATATAATTTCTCCTCGGTGAATATTTTCTTCATCTCTGTGATCTGAGCCAGCGAAATCTCATTGCCCCACAGCTCGTCCGTCTCAAATTTCTTGCGGAATACAGTGTTCACCAGCTGTGCGTAATCCAATTCCGCCTTGGGATCTTTCTCAAACAGATACAGGAGCGAAGAAACCACACAGTCTGCAAACAGAACCACGATCGTCTCCCTGGAAACCACTTTCTCCGACTCATCCACAAATTCCTTTAAAATTTTTCTGGCGTTTGGCGGAAAATGATACTCACTACAGATTGCCGACACATTCTCCCATGTATTTTCTCCTCTGAGCCGGCCGATTCTGTGATAATAGCCACATGCCTTTGCCGCGGTATCGTCCATCCCCAGACGTTTGGCGATCCGGTCGCTTAAGTAGGCCGTATGTATGGCATGATAATACTCTTCTTTCGACATTTCCTTCAACTGTACAAGCAGAGGAAATTCCGGATCGTTGATTTCCATATACTTCTCCCGGTTTCTGTGGATCACGGCCGTGCTGAACAGCTTCAGGCTCACCAGCAGAAGAATGCAGCATACCATCAGGTTTACCGCCGGGATCATAAACTGCGCCACATTTAACTTATCCTGTGAAAAAAGGATCACGTTGGCAGTCAGGCATACCATCAATACCGACAAAGATATAAACAGCGGCAGGCCGACCTTGAACTCTTCATTTAACATACTGAATACCAGAATCCCTGCCAGACCGCTGATGAAATACAGCCAGAAAACAGACATGCCCACACCGGCAAAGTTGACTGCCATAAGCAGACAGACACTTCCTGCCGCAAGGCCTGTGATCCCGTTGCTGAACACTCCCAGAAGCACATAAATCACCAGAAAGGGCCATCCGGACACAGGCAGCCAGGGAAGAAACACCGATGCAGTCAGCCCGCCCAGATACATCATGGAAAATCTGCCGTATTTTCCTTCATTCCGGTAAACAAACTGCTTATTAATCTCGGCAGCCACAAAGGCAAAGATCACAATGCCCGTACCGGTCAGCACCATCACTGTATTGCGCAGCATCCGCTCCGAATTTGTTTTGTACAGCAGGCTGCCAGCCAGTGCAATGACTCCTGACAGCAATAGCATTGTTCCAAAAATCAGTATTCTCTTTATGTCCGGTTTGTTATTTTTTTCCACGTTCGTAATTCCTGTTTCTCTGTTTTGATTCTCTGCGTTTACTCTCTTTTGACTCATAATCGTCATAGGCTCTGACGATCTTCTGAACAAGGGGATGCCGTACCACATCCTTGCTCGTCAATTTACAAAAAGCGATATCGTCGATTCTTGACAGCACTTTCATTGCTATGTCAAGCCCCGATTTCGTATCCGGCGACAAATCCTTCTGCGAAGCATCACCTGTCACCACTACCTTGGAGCCGAAACCGATTCTGGTCAGAAACATCTTCATCTGTGCCGGTGTGGTGTTCTGAGCCTCGTCCAGAATAATGTACGCATTGTCCAGTGTCCGCCCTCTCATATAGGCAAGAGGCGCCACCTCGATCAGTCCCTTCTCCATGTTTCTGGCAAAACTCTCCGCTCCCATGATCTGATATAAAGCGTCGTAAAGCGGCCTCAGATACGGATCCACCTTACTCTGCAGATCTCCGGGCAGAAAGCCCAGCTTCTCCCCCGCCTCTATAGCCGGCCTTGTGAGAATGATACGACTCACCTCGTTATTTTTAAAAGCCGTGATGGCCATAGCCATGGCAAGATATGTCTTTCCCGTTCCCGCCGGCCCGATGCCGAACACGATCATCCGGTCCCTGATAGCGTCTACATACTGCTTCTGACCCAGAGTCTTCGGTTTGATCGGTTTGCCGGTAATCGTATGGCAGATGCAGTCGCTGTCTATCTCCAACAGAACGTCTTTATCACTCTCGTGTTCCATCTCTATTGCATAATTCACGTTTTGTTCCTCCAGAGTGTTACCTCTCTCAGACAGAGTGAGCAGTTCCCTCACCACATGGGACGCTTTCATGACCGCATCCCGCCCGCCGCTGATCTTCACCGCACCGTCACGGTTTACGATCATAACGCCCAGATCGTCCTCAATTTTTCTGATATACGCGTCCCGTTCTCCAAACAGGTTCCGCATGTGTTCCACGGACGCGTCTATGCTGACTGTAAATTCTCCCATGTATCTGTCTGATGCCTCTCTATCCGTTGCAGACCGGTCTGATAAATTCAGCAGCCTGCCTTATTCCGAATCAGCTTCCGAAGCATTGCTCTCCTCCGTGCCATTGTCCTGGGGCGCACCGTCCTCCAACGGGTCTTCCTCACCGCCCACCGGCTCCGTGCTCGTAGGCACAAGTTCAACCGCCGCTTCCTCTAACTGCATCCTTGCATTCAATACCCAGTCTTTATCATTCTTTTTTATTGTAACATTTTTTTGAGTAATTTGTACCCCTTTTTCATCTAAAGTTGACATTATTTTCTGCCACTCTTCCTGCATCATCACATTCATCTCATCCACAGTATGCTTCTGGCGCACCATTTCATACTCCTGAACTGTTTTCCCGCCGTAAAAGACCGGCAGATAGAGACGGTCCAGCAGTTTTACCTGCTTCTTCTCCCCGCTGACATCATATTCCTCATAGGGAATCTTTCCGAGTTTCAGATTCCATTCTTTGTCCCTGATCCCGAACATGATCATTTTTTTCTGCCGGCCGGAATAAATCTTCTCCTCGTATAGAATATCCTTTTTCACGGAAACTGATTCCGTATAACGTATCCTGATATCCGCATCAGACTCCACAAACTGATATTTCCGCACTGTAGTGTCCTCATTATAGACCGGCACTGCACCGCTTACCAGTACGTCACCTTTTTCCACCGTATCTCCCAGCGCCACCTGAGGCACACCGCTGCGGGTAATGATATAAGATACCGTTCCTGACCGTGCGGCGATCAGATCCATGCCTTCTGCCTGCTGTGCCTCTTCATGCTCCCCGTCTTCTGGTTGACCGTTTTGGTCATAATCCGGCATTTCGTTTTCTTTTATATAAATGATCAGTGTGGTCCCCTTGACCTGCACAGACGTCCATGTAATTACATCGAAATCTTCTCTCAGGGATTTTTCCAGCGCTTCAATCTGCAGCCGGCTCTTTTTCATGGAAACGCGGACATTGTTTTCCTCCAGATAATCCAGCAGGACGTCGTCGGTCAGTACATAATTTCCTTCGATCTTAATATTCCAGATGAATCCCGCCATCAGCATCCAGAAAAGCATACAGCACGCAAAACCTGCGACAAAAATCTTGCGCCTCCCCATTTTAGACACAAAAAAAGGCAGTCCATATCTTTTCAGAACAGATGCCCTGGTTCCGGTCTTCTTAAGAAGCGGTTTCAATGCAAAAAAGCCCTGCACGCTGATATTCATCGTTGTATAACCGCCATGGCCGACGATATCCCAAACGAGAATATCATGGTTTCCGCACAGATTCAGCAATCTTTCCGTAGAGTAACCCCATACTTTGATGGTCACATAACCCTTGATATATTGTACCCAGTGAAGCATCCTTTCCCATCTCCATCAAACATATCGGACAGTGTCGATACTGCCGCTTATTTTCATGTCTTCATTGGTATAATAATCAATGGACAGTCTTTTACCCTCAAAGCAGATTTTACAGTTCTTGCCCTGCAGTACGATAGACTCCGTGGTATACTCCAATATTCCCTTATAATTTTCTATAAATGCCTCCCGGTTTCCCGTGATCGTCACGATCGCCGCCCCCAGCATCGTGTCTTTCGGGAGCTTTAAGGATTCCACGATCAGTTCCTTGGAATTGGATAAGGCTTGTATCGGCAGCTTTTTATGATTTCTTCTCATGGTTCACTATATGTTTGTGAAAGAGATTTCATGACTTATACCGTAAAACATTGACAGTTACAGTGAATTCCTCTGATCGCTTTTTTAGCAGTTATCAAAGACCGGCAGTTGCATAGGAAAAAATTATCCCTCGTCTGGTTAAATCATTTATCACACTGTTTGTAAAATTTGAAGTCCTCTCGTTGTTTCTTAACAAGGTTCCGTCCAAATCAGATACATATAAGGTTTTCATACTTTTTTCTGCCGCTCCTGCATTATTTATCTCTGCACTATATACATATTGAAACCCTTAATACGCCTTGGCTTTCCTCAAAACGTCGCCCTTACTTGTGATACGGTTCCCAGTAACATACCTGAGTGCGAAAATTAGCTCTATATCATTCTGTCAAATAAGGCAGAGCACCTGTAAATGCTCTGCCTGTTATACTTACAAATACATTTTTGCTGTTTCTTCCGCCAAATGAAACTTTTCCTGGATTTTATTCAGAATAATGCTGTCTGCAATTTGTAAATCCTTTAATGCTGATACCATAGCTATTATTCCTTCCTGTCTTCCCTTTTCAATTCCTTTCTCTTCCACACCCTTACTTAAATTACACATAAGCGACACCTCACTTTCCAATGTCTGAGTCATTCTGATATGAAAATCTTCCTCCAATATTTGGCACTTGTCCTGTGAACCTGTTTCCGTGGACAGAAGCACATTCAACAGTTTCAATAAATCAATACCCGAATCTCCCTCTTTCCCAAGACAAATCATAACAGCCGCCATCAAATCATAATCCGCTTTTCGTTCCTTTACACTGCCCACCAGATTTTCTTCCGTAATATAATAACGGGTAATGCTGTTTTCACGGCTCTTTGGCGGATTCATGCAAATCCATATGCTGTATACTTTTTTGATATTCTCATAGTGGGAATTTGTAAACTCTGTTCCATATTGGGCAGAAATCATCCGGCTGCAATAATAGATTCCCCTCTTTATCAGCGGATAACCTGGATAAAAATCATTTTGAGCTTCCAGATTGATAATTAAACGAATCAATTCTCCGGATACAGGAGCTGTCGCAAGAAAGCGGATATCATAGGTAACGGTTCCCTCCGTCAGAGAAGTATCCTCGTTTCCGGCCCCCTGTATCATAGAAACACGATTGGATTCATCCGGGGCAACTGCCACTTCTCCCACCTGCGGTGTACCTTCAATATATTTTTCCGCAATCTCTTCCACATCACAGTCACGGTATTCTTCCAGGCAATTCTTCATAATCCATGCCAGAATAATCTTTTCCGAAAGCAGCCGTTTGCAGGCCGCATCATAACTGGCTTTCTCATCAGCCACACGGATATTTTTCACTATGGTAGTATCTGAATTCATGGCCTCACCTCCTGCTTTTACTCGTATTTTATCATATTTCATACGAACAGGATACTTTATTTTCAGTCTTTTAAAATAACCAGTTTATTCTGGTAACATTCCACAGACACGCAACAGCCAATCCCTAAGCCCTAATTTTTTGCAATAACTTATAACAGTCTGCCTTTTCGCCCTTACTTATGATACGGTTCCCCGTTTATGATCCGGTAAGCCCGGTAAACCTGTTCCAGCAGAATCACCCGCATCATCTGATGGGGAAAAGTCATTTGAGAAAAGCTGACCGCCAGGTCAGCTCTCTTACATACTTCCTCATGCAGTCCAAGAGAACCGCCTATGATAAACTGAATATGGCTGGTTCCCCTCGTTGCAAGCCTTGCAATCTCTCCCGCAAATCCTTCGGAATCATACATTCGACCCTTGATCTCCAATGTTATAACACAGGAATCTTCCCTGATATGTTTCAGGATACGCTCCGCCTCTTTGCGCTTAATTTCTGTCTCCATAGCCATGCCCGCTTTATCCGGCGTCTTTTCATCCTCCACCTGTATAATTTCCAGTTTACAGTAGCGGCCAAGCCTTTTCTCAAATTCCGCCACAGCCTCTCTGTAAAATTTCTCCTTGATCTTACCCACCGCAATTACTGTTATCTTCATCTTTTTTCAAACAATCCCTGATAATACTCGTCCACAAAATGTTCCAGAAGCGCCTCATCCAGATTCATAAATTTATCGCTTATGATTGCCTTCATCTTATCCGTCCGCCTGAAATACTTCTGTTCTTCGGCCATTCCCTCTCCGGCATCCTCCGGGAACAATTCTGCATCAATCCCCTCCGCACTCAGGTTCGCTTGACACCATTTCGTCATCTCACCCATCAGAGAATCCTCTGATTTTGCCTTGATAAGAAGTATCTTGGAATTACGCATGGACACGAAGCCAAACACGATAAAGAGTACAAACATGGCTCCCATGACGCCGCATACAAGATATCTGTTAATGCTGCCGCTGCGATAGACCGGAATAATACCGACAAACACAAGTAGCACAATGATAAAGCCGACAATGCCTACAATCAGAAGTGTGTACGCTGAACTCCGGTTATCCTGTGCCCTTGCCGCACTGTTCTGATAAACATGTACCGGCTCCGGCCTTGCCGGTTCCTCCTCTGCATCCGTCTGCTGTGCCGCAAGCATGGCCTGCATCCGTGCTATCTTCTCCTGAACTTCGGATTCACCGCTTTCTACGCTTTCGTCTTCCAGTTGATCCACCAGTTCAACCTTACATTCTGCACAGAGTTGGATTCCCTCCCTGTACTCGTTCTTACAAACCGGACACCAAGGCATAATGTCACACTCCTTTATCGTACATGTCAAAAAACTGCCTAAAAATTCCACCACACAGCTATATTTTATAATCATTTTGCACGAATTGCAACCCTTTTCCTGTATGTGGTATGACCTGCACAATTCAACAGCTGCAATTCACACGCCGCCAGGTTTCACACCGATCAATGCATTTTAAAACGGGATACCCCAACCCGGATATCCCATTTTAAATGTTAAAAATATAATTCGCTTTTCTGTCAGTTTTTCTTACCCAAAGACCTCACTTAAAAGAGAAATTTACTCACTTTGCTCCTGTTTTAAGCAGTTCCCGCATCCCCTGGTTCTTATTTTCCGATTTATCAATATCAATACACAGATCCGGTTCGTCGTTTTTCCGCCATACAGAACACTCACCGATCGCACTCATATCACGCCACAGCGTAAACACACCTTTTGATGCAGAACCGCTCCACTCTTCAACGTTTCCTGTGTAGTCCACGGTATTCATGTACAACTCGCCGTCATACAGACCGTCCGTAAAATTGCCTACCACGTTCTGCAGGATTCTCTCCCGTACCTCAAGCCTGGACTGATCCACCTCATAGTGTTCTGCACCCTGACCGCAGGGCAGGTCATTTTTCCACTCACCGGCATAGCTGTGGGCGATATACTTGCCCATGCTGTTCGTCTTGTTCTTCTTTCCGATATAAAACCGGTACCAGGTACCCTGGCCGCTTCTGACGCCGTTCACCCAGTCGCCGTAGTAATAACTGTTATTCTCATAAATGGCCATCCCTTTTCCGTTGGGCTTTCCATCGCTGTTCACATCTCCGTTATAGTAATACTGATCCGTATTCTCCAATCCTTCCGACAGCTTTACATACCGCTTCAGATGTGCCAGATCCCAGATTGCATCCTGATTATTATCTGCAAAAAAGGGCAGCGCTTCATTCAAAATGTACTCTTTGCTGTAGGACACATCGCTCTCGTCCTCCACGTCTACCACAATGGCATTCTTATCTGCGTCTGCCGACACAGGCGGGATATCGGATTCCGTTTTGGTCTTGTCCATATCCTGCTTCTGTACAGGCTCTGCTTCATCTTCCTTCTTTTGCCCGGAGTCTTCGATGGTTACCGTTTCTCCTGACAGCCCGGACACATAGTCATTTTGCTTCTGTTCCTGTGCATACTGTGTAATGTTCTGCTGAAGATCACCATTAACCGGTTGATTTTTACTTTTTCCCACTGTCAAAAAGAGCATCACGATAATACAGACTAAGAGCAGTACGATGATTCCCAGCAGAACCGGTGTCATGAGCGGATGCTGCAGCAATCCCTGTAAACCGCCTGCCTCATTTTCGTCCTCCATCTCCTCGTGATCCAGATCTTCCACTGCCATATCTTCAGGCTTACGCTCCCCATCCCGTTTTCCGTCTTTCAGGCCGGATCTTAAGTCTTCGCGCCAGTCGTTTTCTTCCGTATGCTGGTCCCGTTCCATCAAATTCATATGCCACACTTGCCTTTCTCATCCTGAATGCACTTTCGTACAAGCCGCTGACGATCTTTCTTATGCTTCATAATCCAGACAGCATCTTCCCTCTGTCACGGATCCCACATACTGTCCTGCCGCCACATGTGCCGGATGCACCTGATAATTGTGCAGAGCTTCAACACTTTCGAATACAGAAATCAGCCCGATGTCCTTGTTGCCCGATGGAAGACCATCTGTCACCACTGACAGCGACACAACACCCGGCACCTGCTCCTTTACCGCTTCCAGTTCACGCTTGATGCGGGAAGCCGCCTCCTGTTTCTCCTGCCCGGATAACTCTGCCTTAAAGTTCCACATAACAATATGATTTACCATACTTTTGTTCTCCTTTTTTATTATAAATGTGATTCCTTAATAAACTGCTACGTAATTTATTAAGATTTCCTTTAATTTCTTATATCATAAAAGAGTCCGCCAATGCAACAGACTCTCTTATGATTCGCATTTATGTCAAATATGCTTTGAAACCTTTTTTATTATGACAGCCGGGTTGTATTCCTTTGCTGCCCTTTATTTACTCAGATATTCATCAATGCCTTTCGCCGCTGCTTTGCCG
>CAJUJP010000034.1 GCA_910586615.1 uncultured Lachnospiraceae bacterium | reverse complement strand
ATGAAATCTAACCATACAAATATCGCTATTAACTTAATGACATTGGTTCAGCCTTCGGCTTCACTGTCACGTCTGATGCACACAAAATGCTCCAAAGTCGCATTTTGGCGCTTGCATAACTCGCAAAATCGCATACAGAGCGATTTTACTCGCGGAATAGTGCCAGGCTGAACTGTTACAATATTACAATAAACACAACATAAAAATATGGAGGTTTGTAACATGCAGAGAAAAAAAAGTAGATTTTGGTCTTTTATTTGGTCTTTCATGCCAGGAGCAGGACATATGTATCTGGGATTTATGAAGATGGGACTCAGTTTGATGATTATCTTTTTGACGATGGCGGCAATCGTTGGTTTTACGAATATCGGAGCTTTGGCAGTGTTTCCGGTTGCTCTGTATTTTTACAGTTTTTTCCATGCAAATAATCTGGCATCCCTGGATGAACAGTCGTTTCGCATGGTACAGGATCAGTATCTTTTCGGTCTGGACGGTCTGGATAATATGGAGAACCTGAATTCAAAATTGAAGGGGAAAAAGAGATCCACTGTTGCGGCTGTGCTGATTCTGATCGGAGTTATTATGCTGTGGGAAGCTGTTTTCAGTCTGTTGTGTGATATCTTCGGATGGGATAACACTGTTTTGAGAACAATTTATTACTTTATGAGAGACGATGTGCCGAGGTTTGTGATCGGAATTGCCATTATCTGGGTCGGCATCATAATGATTCGCGGCAGACAGGAGAATGCAGGATCAGAAAAATATGATTCGACAGACGAATATGTTTTGCCGGATCGGTGCAGCAGCGGCATGAACCAGAGTCAGCAGGACAGCTATATGAATCAGACCCAGCAGAACGGTTACATGAATCAGACCCAGCAGAACGGCTATATGGATCAGACCCAGCAGAACGGCTACATGAATCAGACCCGGCAGGACAGCTATATGAACCAGAGTCAGCAGAACAGCTATATGGATCAGAACCAGCAGCAGGACGACTATATGAACCAGAATCACCAATAGAGCGGGTAGGATCAGTAACAGAACGGTTTCGGGAATCAGAACCGGTAGAGTGGCAGCAGCAATAGTGGCAATGCGTTATGAAATGAAAAGCAGCCGGTAGAATATATAGACAGAGGCGAAATAACAGCAGTGTGAACGCGGCGGATCTGTCGGCGGAATTATCATAACAGCAGGTCCGACAGGTAAATATAAGAATTCACAGTCTTATCAGAGGAGGAATGCAGGATGGAAAAGGAATTGAGCAGCGGCCGGGAAATGAACGGCGTATGGGAAAAAGACAGCAAATATGAACCGGATTATCATGATGAAACAAACAACAGATATAAAACAGACAACCGTCAGGAAACAAGCGGTATGCCGAGACCAGACAACGGGTATGCGACAGGCAGCCGGCAGCCCGTTGCGTCAGATGGATCAAAATATGTCCATACAAGAAGAGTCGGTTCCATGACCTTCGGGATTACACTGATATGCTACGGAATTCTTTTCCTGGTACACATATTCATGCCAATGCTGAGATACAGTTTTATTTTCAGATGCTGGCCGGTGGTCTTTATTCTTCTGGGCGGTGAGGTACTGCTGGAAAACTATAAGTGCAGGAGACAGGAATGGAAAATGGTATATGATTTTCCGGCAGTGCTCATGCTGTGTGCGATGCTTCTGTTTGCAATGATTATGGCGGCAATTGACTTTGTAATGTATTATGAGATAAATTACGGGACAGTCTTCTTTTGACAGAAGAACATCACAGTTCCTCGTATGCGATTTCTTTTTTAGACAAAAATTGTCTGACGGTCTGATCCCACAGGTTATCCGGTGTCTTATCCATCAAAAAGGTGTGATAGGATGTGCCGGTGACGATGGTGAGGTCAGTACCGTCATATTTTATATTCAGCACAAAAGCTTTTACCTGACGGACTTCAATGGATGTCTCGCCGCTCTTTAAGACAGACTCCACATGTCTGGGGATCAGATGGAGCACAAAACGGAAGGCGGTGGGCGTATGGGTGCCTTTGATCAGGTCGAAACAGAGCGGCCGGAGTGTTTTCCACATGGAAAAATCGTAGGGCCGGATATCCTGATCATCCCATTCTTCAGTGGTGTAAAAGTCCTTATTCTGATGTCCGTCAATGAAAAAAGTGTTGTAGGTGCTGATAGAAGCCTCCTCCAGCAGAAACGAATCAAAAGTCTCACTTCCGAGAAGCTTTCCCATAAATTGTTTGATATTTGTTATTTTCAGTGCGATCATATGATACTCCGTTTATATATGTATATTTTATGGCGATACTTTCTTATAATACAGGAAAGGGCGGGAACGTCCAAAGCGTGGGCATTTTCTCCGTCTATGGATAATCTTACTATTGCGGCAGTGCTTCCGTCAAGGTTTAAGTTATGAGGAAACCGGCAACGGAAACCGATTAAGGAAATTCGTTTCGAAACAGGTTTTTCCAATCTCTGTTTGCAACATGTAAGAAAGTATGTTATCATAAGTAGTAACAAAAACTATATGGAATGGTTACGGAGGCTTTATGGGATATAAAATCGTAGTAGACAGTTGTTGTGAATTACCGGAAAAGTATAAGAAAGATGCAAGATTTCAATTTGTGCCGCTGGGCCTGGAAGTGGGAGATTATATGATCTGGGATGATGAGACATTTAACCAGAAAGAGTTTCTCGAAAAGGTTGCAGCTTGTCCGCAATGCCCGAAATCATCCTGCCCTTCTCCGGAGAAATACATGGAAGCGTATCACTGCGACGCAGATGAGATTTATGTAGTGACCTTGTCCTCACATCTGAGCGGAAGCTATAACAGTGCAGAACTCGGAAAGAATCTTTACATTGAGAAGTACGGAGAGAAGAAGATCCATGTGGTGGATTCGGAATCTGCGAGCTGCGGCGAGACCCAGATCGCTATGCGAATCATGCGCTATAAGGAAAAAGGACTGTCTTTTGAGGAAACCGTAGAGAAGATCGAGGTCTTTAAACGCCGGATGCGCACCTATTTTGTGCTGGATAATCTGGAAACGCTCCGTAAGAACGGACGGCTGACCGGTGTCAAGGCGCTGGTCGCATCCACTTTAAATATCAAGCCTGTCATGGTAGGAAATCTGGGTGTGATCGAGCAGAAGAGCCAGGCGATCGGCATCAATAAGGCGCTTGCCAAGATGGCAGACTGTATTCTGGCTGATGTGCATCATCCAGAGAAAAGGACGCTGATGATCACTCACTGCAATTGCCCCGAACGTGCACAGTATATGCGCACACTGATGGAAAAAAGGGCGTCTTACAGAAAAGTGGTGATCATGGATACCGCAGGTGTCAGCACCATGTACGCCAATGACGGCGGCATTATCATTACCCTGTAACAAAACGAGCAAAGCTCGTTTGCGAGATTCGCTTCGCGAACTCGAATAAGCGGAGGGATTTCCTATATCGTAACAAAACGAGCAAAGCTCGTTTGCGAGGACTGCTTCGCAGCCTCTCAGCTACGTCTGCTTCCGGTATGCTTCCATGGCTTTTTTGACGGAGGCGATTTCCAATGGCGATATGGTAAAGGATTTGCCGCCCCGCATACTCAATTTAAGTAAAGTAAGCTTTTCAATAAAGGAGACATTGACAAAAGCCTGCTCTGAGATCGGAAAAAGATGTTCAAAAGCGGAAACCTGCGTATAGAGATTCTGCATGGTGGACAGAACAGCAATCTGTCTGCCTTCCGTCAATGTGACGTGCGCATAGTTTCCGTTTTTTTCTGCATACATGATTTCATCTTCGTAAACATAAAGAGTGTCTTTCTCACCACGCAATTCTATTGTAGGTATGGTATTGGACTTTTGATCAAGACAGTAATCCAGCATTTCATCCAGTTCAGCTACCCGGATCGGTTTGGTCAGGTACTGAATCTGAGATTTTAATTTCCAGCGTAAAATTTCATGATTGGAGTTTTCCACGCCCTCCGGCGGCACTTCCGCAATCGCCGCTTCGATAATGGCACGGTAGTTGATTGTCGAGATACACAGGACGATGGGCGCGGTAACGCCGGCATCAATCAGTCTGCGCGCCAGCTGGAAGCCATTTACAGGCCCGCTGGTCATATCAATAAAAAAAGCGTCATAGAGCATCGGTGAGCGCATAACAGCGTCCACATTTCCGTAAGAGTCAATATAAAGCACTCCTGTCGTATGGATCCGCCTGTCCGAAGCACGTTCCAGGAGACGTTCCATCTGTTTTCTGTCGGCAATATTATCATCACAAACTGCGATATGCATAAACGCTATCTCCTTTTCTTTATGATATATAACGCATAAAACTGATCTTTAAAGTATTTCTTTAAGGAGAAATATATTAAAGTATATTTTGATTGGGCAATGCAATTCTATAAAATTAATTTTGTAGTATGTATTCTAAAGAAGTATTCTATAGATGCAAAAGTAAATTTCGTGTTTATGGTGACAATATATCATAGAAAGGTTCAGGAGTCAATTACTGGAAAAGAAACCGGATATTTAAGAAGGTATGTTTCGTTGGCTTTTTTCCAGCAGAAACGGAGAAGCGGTTTGGAATGTAGTACAAAAATTAACGTTTTAGTAATAAAACTGTCACTCATAAAACAGAAGTGACAGTTTAAAATGGTCAGCCGGTTATGGTAAAGCGAACAGTACGTTCTCTGGAGCGGACCTGATCAAAATCCGCAAAATAAATCCTGCCGAATTCTCCCAGCTGTAAGACACCGTCTATGACCGGAACGCATACGGAACGTCCTAACAGAACAGAGCGTAGATGAGCATCAGTGTTAAGGCTCCAGAAAGCTTCTTCACTGCGCTCTTCTCCTGCGATTTTGATGTGCAGAGGGCCGGGGTGAAGGTATTGCCCTTCGGTGGAACAGGTGGGAAAGATTTTGGACAATCCGTCTACCATATCCTGCAGGACAAATTGTGTTCCCCAGTAGTTGACATCATCGGATTGCTCCTGAATGAATACGCTGCAGGTGGTGTGCTGGGAAAATACAGTTAAAAGACCGTTGGAGATTCCAGAGGTCCGAACGGTTTCTGACGCTTTTTCCGTTACATCGTGGAAGGTAGGACGGCGGTCAGACTGAATCTGAAAATGATCGTGATAACATGACATATGGGATTCCTCCTTGCAATTGTGATTATAAGTTTATTGTAATCGGAATCCGGGAAATGTCAATATGAAAATGAATAAAACATTCATAAAATGATTAGAACAATCAAAATAAAATGAATCAGCCGACAATAAATGATGATGTCAAAATCTGCCATTCTTTAATTGTGAGAGCTGGCCGGAATATGGAGAAAATCAGGGTCTCCGGCACCGGATATCAGCACACGTGCCCCCAGTCCCGCCATGGTTTTATGCATGAGCGGGGTGAGCTTTGCATCGGTAATAATACCGGAAGCATCTTTTGCGTGGGCGTAGCTGATGAAAGAGTGCTTTCCGAATTTGCTGGAATCAGCAAGGACATAGAAGGAGGAAGCTTTTGTTAAGACCACTTCGTTAATACTGTTGGTGGCAATATCGGAGGTCATAAAGCCTTCTGTCTCGTTTACGGCAACAACACCCAGAAATGCTTTGGTAAAGCACATGCTTCTCAGGTTTTTTTCTGTCAGGCTGCCGTCTAATACCTGTAAAGACTGACGGTAAATTCCGCCGGGCATGATGACGTCGGTGCATTCGGAAAGAACCTCTGCGGATACCAGAGAGTTGGTGATAACGGAAAGATTTGTGAGTTCACGCCGCTGCAGTCTTTGACTCAGTGCAAGTGCCATGTATTTGACAGTACTGCCTCCGCTTAAAAAAATCACATCTCCGCTTTCTACCAGTTCAGCCGCATACAGGCCGATCTGTTTCTTTTCTTCTGCGTGAAGATCCTGTGTTTCTTCGTAGGAATATTTGGGGGAGGCGGGTTCTACCTTCTGGATGCCGCCAAAGCGGCGGATCAGACAATTGTCCTGTTCCAGTTCGATGATCATTCGTCTGGCAGTGGACTCTGAAATATGCAGAAGTTCCTGTACCTGACCAATGGACAGTTTCCCCTGTTTTGTCAATTCTTCCAGCAGCATACTGCGGCGTTGTTCCCATTTTTTCATATGAAACCCTCTCTTATATGTTTTTGTTGTTGATGTCCGGCATATCTGTCTATACTAAATTAAGTTGATAGTATCATAAAATGAATGAAATAGCAATTTACATTTTGGAATTCTTACATTTTTGTGAAAAACAACAAAAATTAGGCATAAGTAAAACATAAACGATCATAAAATGATTAAAACATTCAAAAATATATTGAATAGATTTAAATATTATGTTACTATCAAGAAAAGAAAATTAAGAAACAGCTATTGGCATGGAGGGAATATTTCATGAAGGCGAAATTGAAAACGCCGTTTTTTGAAATCGGGGTAAAGAATTATATCTACGGTGATGAGGTGCTGCAGCTGGCAAAAGCTGCAGATCAGGCAGCCGTCAGGTATGATATTGATGTGATTTTTCTGGCACCTTATGTAGATATCCGGCGGATTGCCGAGAATACGCAGAGAATACTTGTGTTTGCACCGTATATGGATATCCTGAGACCGGGACGGGGAATGGCGGACGTGCTGCCTGAAGCTGTGCGGGCGGCCGGTGCACAGGGCGTTGTGGTGAATCATTGTGAAAGGCCGATGACACTTGGGACGATTCGTGAAACGCTCCGGCGGGCTGATGAGCTGGACATGCTTTCTTTTGCATGTGCAGATACGATTGCGGAGGCAAGAGCAATTGCACAGCTTGGCCCGGATATCATTAATCCGGAGCCGTCGGAACTGATCGGGACGGATTGCGGCAGCAGCGATGATTTTATCCGGGAATCCATACGCGTGGTTAAAGAAGCTGATCCCCGTATTCTGGTGGAACAGGCGGCGGGAATCCGCTCGGGAGAGCAGGTTTATCACAATATTATTCTGGGAGCGGACGGAGTAGGAGCGGCTTCCGGGATTGTCAATGCAAAAGATCCGCTTGCCATGGTGGATGAAATGGTGGGCAGTGTCAGAAGAGCCTGTGAGGAACTCAGGAAAGGAGTACAGCAGTTATGAAAGTATACAGAGAAGCTTTTGAGGTACAGTCTACGGGGATGCGTCCTACGTTTCACACGGTTACCCCGCATGTAAAAGATATTGTGCAGAGGTCGGGGATCAGAGATGGTATTTGTGTGGTATATTCGCATCATACCACCTGTTCTGTCATGATTCAGGAATGTTCCTTTGACACAACATATACAGGGCTGGAATATTTGCAGCAGGATCTGTGGGATGTGATGGAGAAGATCATTCCTTCCTGCAGGGTGGAGGGACAGTATATGCATCCGGGTCCGAAACTTACGGAATTCTCAAAAGAGCACGGAGAGGACAAACCCGAGACGTTAAATACAGACGGGCATCTGAGATCGGCTCTTTTAGGCAGAAGTGAAACGGTCGTACTGATGGACGGCGGGCTGGATCTGGGAAGCTTTGGACATATATATTTTGTGGATTTTGATCAGACCCGTGCCAGAACAAGGCAGGTACAGGTACAGATTATCGGTGATTAAATATCAGACAGGAGAAAAGACATGATAAAGAATCAAAACGGCAGACCGCGAATCGGTCTTTTGGGATTAATGACAGACGGTTATGAAGTTACTTTTCCGGGAATTATGGAAACACAGAAAAAGTATGCCCGGTCTATTGCAGATATGCTGTCAGATGAAATCGAGGTGGTTTTTGATGAGATCGGCGCAAACAGGGAAAGCATAGAGAGAATTGTCGCAGATTATAATACGGAAAAGCTGGATGGAATATTGATCGTATTGCTGGCGTATTCTCAGGGGGCATGGCTTTTAAAAGCGATGCAGGGCAATAAACTTCCGGTAGCGGTAGCGGTGCTTCAGACAAATGATATTGTTCAGAAGAACTTTGAAGAATATGAATTGACGATCAATCAGGGAATCCACGGCGCCCAGGATAACTGCAATATTCTGATGCGTCTTGGCATCCCTTATCAGGTATATGCGGGCAGCCGGTTTTCAGACGAATTCCGCAAGTTTATTGTGGACTTTGCAAGAGCATGTAAGACCAGAAGTGTGCTGCAGCAGATGCGGATCGGGACAATGGGGCGGATGCAGGGTATGGGAGATATCCTGACGGATGAGATGCAGCTTTTTACAAAGCTGGGAGTGGAAATCTGCCATGATGATCTGGGGTGTGTATATACTTTGATGCAGGAACTTAAGGAGAAGGAAATCGAGGAAGTGATGGATGCGGATACAGAAGAATTTCAGATTGATCCCGGACTTACGAAGGAAAGCCATGAGATTGCTGTAAGAGAGTATCTGGGTTTTCGAAAGTATCTGGAGCGGTATGGCTATGATGGCTTTACGGCACATTTTGACATGTTCGGTCAGGACGGAAGGTTCAGACAGCTTCCGCTGTATGCGGCATCTAAACTGATGAGCGAGGGTTACGGTTATGCGGCGGAGGGCGACGTCGTCTGCGCGGCCATGGTAAGAGCAGGCCATACGCTCAGCGGTGCACCGGCCGGTTTTACCGAGATGTATATGATGGATGAGGCCACACGGTCTGTTTTGTTCTGCCATGCAGGAGAGGGTAACTATAAAATGGCGGATGCACATAAAAAGCCCCGTCTTATTGACAGATACCTGGGGGAGGGAGGTCTGGAGAATCCCCCCACCATTATGTTTGTTCCCAAAAAGGGAAAAGCGACTTTAGTCAGTCTCGTATCCGTGAAAGGAGAAAGATTCCGTCTGGTGGTTTCCAGGGGAGAGATGCTGGAAAAGGAAGATCTGGAGCGGTGTGAGATGCCTTATTTCTTTTTTCGTCCGGAAACCGGTGTAAAGAAATGTGTGGAGGCATGGCTGAAACAGGGAGGAACCCATCATGAGGTGATTTGTCTGGGCGATGTTGCTGACAGGTGGAGAATGCTTTGTGAAATGCTGGATATTGAGTATGTGGAGGTTTGAGTGTGGAGAAAATGAGCGGATATTACCTTACAATTGATGTTGGAACTACAGCAGTCAAGGTATGTGCCGTGACGGAGAACTTTAAAATTCTTTCCTGTGTAAAGACAGAATACCAGCTTCACACAGAAGGAACACGGGTCACAATGCCCGCAGAAGACTATTGGAATTATGCAAAACAGGGAATCCGTGCCATTACTGCAGAGTTTGGCAAAGAAAGAATTACGGGGATTGCGGTCACGACTCAGGGGGAGACAATGATTCCTGTAGATGAGGCAGGTATTCCATTATGCGATGCGGTTGTGTGGCTGGATGGACGTGCGGAAGAACAGGCACAGAAAATAGGACAGATTGTCAGTCAGAAAGAATTTTATGTAAAGACCGGCGTTCCTGAATGCAATGGGTTGTGTCCCGTCAGCAAATTGCTCTGGTTTCTGGAAGAGGAGCCGGAACTGTATGTCCGGGCAAAGTATTTCCTGCTGTTAGAGGATTATATGATTTTTAAACTGACGGGAAAAGCGGTCACGGAAAAATCCCTTCTCTGCACGACAGGTTACTTTGACCTCATAGAAGATGAAATATGGGAATCTCTTCTATGCAGGCTGGGGCTTGATCCTGAAAAAATACCGCCTGCCCTGGATTGCGGAAAAGTGGTGGCTCCGGTACTTGAGGATGTGGCTGCGGAATTGGGACTTGGCAGAGAGGTTATGGTGGTGACAGGAGGCATGGATCAGGTGTGCGGTGCGCTGGGCGCCGGGAACAGCAGGCCGGGTATGTTGACGGAGACTACCGGAACGGCGCTTTGCATTGGCAAGACAATTACGAAAGCGCCTGTCAATCCGGAATATCCGATACCTGTTTACAGACATTACAACAAAGAGTTACAGCTTCTGCTTCCGGTATGCATGACGGCCGGAATGGCGTTAAAATGGTTCAAGGACACTTTTTGTGAAAAGGAGGTGGAAGAAGCTTCCCGGACAGACCGCAGTGTCTACGATTTGCTGAATGACCTGGCACGGGATGCAGAACCTCTGGCCGGCGGAATCATCATGCTGCCTTATCTGGCCGGTTCCATACAGCCATATCAGGCTCCCGGTTTCAGAGGCGGTTTTCTGGGGGTAGGACTGAATAGCAGGAAGTGTGATTTTGTGCGTGCATTAATGGAAGGTGTCAGCTTCATGCTGAAAGAGAATCTGCAGTTATTGAACCGGCTTGGCGGTGGAGAGTGTGATCATATGATCTCTATGGGCGGCGGCGCCGGAAGCGGCATATGGTGTCAGATCAAAGCTGACGTTACCGGACTGGAAGTGCGTACTCTGGAGGAGAGCGAGACCGCATCAGTGGGGGCTGCCATGTTATGTGCCCTGGGACTCGGGAAGAGTGATTCTCTGACAGAATGGAACAATACGTGTTCTGTGAAAAAGATTTATCTGCCTCAGAAGGCGGAACTGGAAAAATATAAAGCCGGTTATGAGCGGTACAGCCGGCATCTACGGAAGATCATAGAAGAAGATGCATAGTCTTCTTCTATTTGTATTACGGACAACGGAGCAGTTTGGTTTTGAAGATACAAGAACTGCGGAAAGGAAGGCCCAATGCCAGAGCGAACCCGGAAAATGCGTATCTCTTTTTTTAAGAAATTGCTGATATTAATGGTGGTGGTGAATATTCCGCTGGTACTGAGCATTTCCGTTTTTTGTTATCACAGTATGCGCGCAATCCGGAAAGATACGGTGCAGACAGTGCGGACGAATCAGCAGAGTCTGGTGGATATCATGGAAACAGACGTGAAATATGTGGAACAGCAGCTGTACTATATTTCGAATATGGATGACTGGAATGTTCTGCGGGAAACCAGCCGTAAAGAGATCACATACGACGGGATACATGCATTGAATCAGTTCCGCGGCAGATTTCAGAATGTCCTCGGTACTTCACGGCTTTTTACGGATATATGGGCAAACATCGAGACTGCCAATCTCAGATTTTCAGTAAACGAAGGGATTGGTGATTTCGATAAGGAAGAGTATGAGGCGCTGAATTCTTTCGGAGGAGAGTATACGAGATTTAAAAGCGGGAAAGGTAACTTATATATCACATCCCGGAACGGATGGAATCATGATATTTCCATAAGTACGGCAGCAGAACTGGATCTGGAAAAGGTCAGAAGCCTGATGGCCGGCGACAGAAGTTTTCTGAATGAGCAGATGATTCTGGTGTTCCATGCCGAGCCGGAGCCGGTTTATGTTTGTGTCGGTGTGTCAGATGAGGTTTTTAAGGCGGTCGCCGGGAAGAAAGATCTGACGGTAGAAGATGGAGAAGACTTCCTTAAGCAGATGATTCTGGTTCATACGCCTTCGATTATGGGAGATTTTGATATTTACAGCCTGGTATCGGAGAATGATATTTCTGCCGCAATGCAGGAATTTTATGTCAGACTGTTCTGGATTCTGGCAGGTTCCTTTCTGGTGGTATTGTCTTATGGAATCATTGTCAGTAAAATGCTGCAGAAGCCGGTACGAATTCTTTCGGAAGGGTTTCGAAAAGTAGAAATGGGAGATTTCGCCGTTCGTTTGAGCAGAGGCGGCGATGATGAATTTGCTGTCCTTTATCAAAGATTTAATACCATGGTGGAAAAGGTTGCCAGACTGATCGATGAAAATTATGTAAAAGAATTGTATGTCCAAAAGGCAGTCTTCCGGCAGCTGCAATCCCAGATCAATCCACATTTTCTGTATAACAGTTTTTTTGTGTTACAGAATATGATCCGGGAAGAGGATAATGAAAATGCGGCGGAATTCGCATTAAGCCTGAGCAGATATTATAAGTTCATCACTAAGACGGAGCGGGAGGAGGTGCTGCTGGAAGAAGAGATGGAGCATGCGCGTACATATCTGGAAATCATGAAAAAAAGATATGGACACAGGATGGAATACCGGATCCGGTGTGAGGATACCGCCTGCCTTAAAATCTCAGTTCCGAGATTGATTTTACAGCCGTTTATAGAAAATGTTTTTATACATGGGTTTCACGCCGGTCGGGAGGCGCTGCAGGTCAGTCTGTATGTTGTCCGTGATGAGGGTGATATTCTGGTGGTGGTCGAGGACAATGGAACCGGGATGGAAGAACAGCGTTTGAAAGATTTGTCGGAGGAATTAAATAAAGGATCGGGAAAAAATGATTCTGCCGTATTTAACATAAACAGGCGCCTTCGGATTAAATTTGGTTCCAGCTATGGGGTATCTCTGGGAAGCAGTGAGACGGGCGGATGCAGGATAGATCTGCGTATTCCGGGAAATGCTGAATGATACTGTATACGGAAACGGATAAGGGAGAGGACAATATGTATCGAATGATCGTGGTAGATGATGAAGCGGCTATTACAGACTGGCTTTATCAGGCAATTTCTGAAGAATTTAATGGAATTCTGGAGGTATACAGGGCTTATTGCGGTGAGGAATGTCTGGAACTGATGGCAAAGGGCGGATTTCATATTGTAATGACGGATATCAGTATGCCCTCTTTTTCCGGGCTGAATTTGTTGTCCGTGCTGACAGAATATTATCCGAAGACTAAAAAGATGATTTTGTCTGCCTATGACAATTTCAACTACGCCAGGGAAGCGATCGATCTGGGCGTTACCGCCTATGTGCTTAAGGGAGAGGGGGATGATGCATTGTTTGCCGCACTTCGTAAGGCGGTGGATGAACTGGGGGAGGAGCAGGAGCGGTTTCACAATCTGGAAAAGATAAAGTCTCAATCCGGACAGGGCGAGGATGTACAGCGCCATCGGATTCTGAGGCATTACCTGAAGGGTGCGCAAATCTCCGGAAGTCTGAATGAACAGATCTGTCCCAGATGGATAGACTTTGAACTGCCCATGGAACTGGCGGTGATTATGCTGGAAGTGCATGACGCGCTGCAAAGACGGTTTCAGATGATGGCGCTGGAAGACTCGCTGGCAGAATATTTAAAACCGCATTATAATTACGAAATGGTGGAAATGGGAATCTCTGAGGTTTTGCTGCTGGCACAGCCCGACATGCAGGAGAACAATGAAAAGATTCCTGCACAGGTGAGACCGTCACTGTATGCAGCCTATGAAAATGCACAGATTCGTTTTTATGGTGTGACCCGGCAGTATCTGAATGTTATTTATTCCCGGGAGGCAGTGTCCTGTACGGAGATGCCAAAGAAATATGAAGAATTCAGGGCATTGCTGCGGGGATGCAGCCAATTTGACTGTTCCATTATTCTGCGGGAAGACAGCGCACAGATGAATATGCGTACAGAACGCGGCAGTGTGAAAAGAGAGATTGCCATGGTAATTCAATATATTGAGGACAATATGGACAAGGATTTGTCTCTGATCATGCTGGCGGATGTGGTTTACCTGAACCCGTCTTATCTTTCCCATATTTTTAAGCTTCAGATGGGCATGACAATATCTGAATATATTAAGGATGTCAGAATTGCCCGATGCAAAAAGATGCTGACCGATCCCAGATACCACATTCATGAAGTGGCAAAAGCCGTGGGATATGACAATGCATCTTATTTTACCCGCTTCTTCAAAAAAGTGACCGGGATGACACCGCAGACATACCGACAGCAGTTGAAAGTAGGGAAATACTGATTCAATCAGTGTTTGTCCGAAACAAAGAGAGTGTATATGAAAAAAAGAAAATCAATTAACAGCAGGCTTATTTCAATTTTGTTTTTATGTTTTCTGCTTCCTTTTCTGTTTCAAACGATATATGTATCCGGTCATCTGAGCCGGCTGATCGAGGATAAAGTACTGAAAACCATCTGTAAAAGTCTGGAAAATTCCACGCTTCTTTTTTCCAATGCTCTGCAGACCCAGTTTGATATGGTGAACTTTTATAAAAGCGATGCAGGAATCATAAGGGCGGCGGGAGAAATGAAAGATACGGATCTAACGGACCGTTACCGTCTTCAGCAGAAAGTGGTTACCAGGCTGGTCAAAGACAACAGCATCGAGAAATACCGCTATCCTTTCTATTTCATTCTTCTTGATTATCAGGGAAATATGATGACCAGTTATACCTATACACCCTATGGAGGATACGGGGAGATTTATGAGGAACTTGAGCAAAATGACTGGTTTCACACACTGAAAGACAGCTATACGGATTCCACCATCATGTTCAGCGGAAAGGATTTCCTGAACGACAGGGGAACTGATAAACTGTATGTTGCATCCAATGTTTTTGACGGAGAAAACATTGGAATTCTGATTTTTGCAACGGATAAGAGTTATTTGTCATCTCAATTTTATGATGTATTGCCGGAGGCATCCAGCTTTATTATAGATGAGGAGGGCAACTGCATTGCAGAATCTCCGGGTTCAGGAATAGCATATGAAGAAATTTCCGGTAAAACTGCGGAATTAAAGGAAGAGCTTGAGGAGGGCGAAATTGTAGTCACTGTACCGGGAGAGGGAAAAGGCGTGCAATATGCCTTTTTACTGAAAACGATCACGATCAAAGGATATCCGCGTGTCTGGTATCTGATGTCTGTGGTTCCTCTGGAAAGCATCACGGGAGAGGTGAGCAGTATCAGAAAGGGAAGCATTGCCGTGCTTCTGTTTTATCTGGCAGCAATCATCGGTATGATCATCCTGCTGAAAAAGACGATTGTGAATCCTGTTCGTCTGTTGTGTGATTGCGTAAATCAGGTGCGGGAAGGGAATCTTCAGGTAAAAATAGAGGGGATGCCGGGTAACGAACTGGCGGAGCTTGGAACAGGTTTTAATATGATGGTGGAGAATCTGGATGCATCCTTCCAGAATCTGAAAAAGAATGAGGAAGAAAAGAGGGTTACGGAAATCAGGCTTTTACAGAACCAGATCAAACCGCATTTTGTAAGAAACGTACTGAACACAATCCGGTGGCTTGCGGAAATCAATGGTGTCACCAGTGTCAGCAAGTCTGTTATGGCATTATCTTCTCTGCTGGAGTATAATTTCAGAGACAGTACGCTGATCAGCACGGTCAGCGATGAAATTAATTATGTAAGAAAGTATGTCTATCTTCAGGAACTGCGGTTCCAGAATAAATTTAAAGATGAATATGATATTGAGGAGGAATTGTATTCCGCGCCCATTTTAAAGCTGTCGTTTCAGCCGGTCGTGGAGAATTGTATCTATCACGGTCTTTTGAACAAAGACGGGCTGGGCACTATTTTCATAAAAGGAAGGAAGAAGGGTACGGTCATGGAATTTACGATTTCTGATAATGGAATCGGTATGAGCCGGGAAAAGGCGGAGGCGGTATTACATCCGCCGGATCAGGAGAACATTTATGAGGCAAGCGACGCGACGGAAAATATTGCTCTATGGAATATCAATCAGAGAATTAAGAGAAACTACGGAGAAAGCTACGGACTGTCAATTCAGAGTAAGCCCGGAGAAGGTACTGTAGTCATGATGAGGGTGCCTTTGAAGGATACGGGAGAAGAATCATTATGATAAAAGTATTGATCATAGACGATGAACCGCTGGTGCGTCTGGGCATGAAAACGATTATTGCATGGGAAGAGCACGGGTATGTCATAGCAGGCGAGGCCGGAAACGGCGTACAGGGACTTGAGAAAATATTTGAATGTAAGCCTGACCTGGTATTGATTGACATCATGATGCCGCAGATGGATGGGCTTACCGTGATTACAGAGGCAAGAAAAAGAGGGTTTTCCGGGAAATTTATTATTTTAAGCTGTGTTTCTGAAATTGAATACTTACAGAAGGCAATTCGCGTAGGCGTCAGCAGCTATGTATTGAAAAGCTCTGTAAATCCGCAGGAAATTCTGGAAACCGTAGAAGAGGCGGCGAAAGAAATCAAAAAAGACAGAGCGCTTTCAGAGGATGCCCAGGAAGTTTTTAAGGAGAGTACAGATCAGTTTGCTTTTCAGGAATTTCTGAATCTGATTTTGAAAAAAGTGATTGGGGACCGGGCGGAGATTGAGGAGAAGATGCAGATATTCGGTTTTGATCAGAGTAAAAATGCTTATCTTCTGGTAAACTCGGTTCGGGAAACGGGAAAGGACTATCGTAAACTGCTGTACAGGATGGTTCCTGTAGGGTGCAGTATGCTGGAAGAGCACTGGGGAACCTGCTTTCTGAATTTTGAAGATTATCTAGTCCAGTTTATGGCGGCTGTTTCCATAGCAGAGGCAGAGGATATTGCCTTTCGTCTGAGAGCTTCTGCCAGACAATATTTTGATGTCACGCTTCAAACCGAGATCAGACGGATTGATATACCGGAATGGGATCTGGCAGGGCAGTATGAGGATGCAAAGAGAGAGTTGTCGGGCAGTTTCTTCGAGAGAAAGGAGGAGCGCGCGGAATTGATCCCTTCTACGGAATATGCCAGTTATGAAAAGCTGTCCGCCGCGTTGGAAATGATAAAAAATATGCTGCTGCAGAGCCGTACAATGACGGAAGCGGAAGCAAAAAAGGTATATGCCGGAGCAGTGGAATATGTTATGCTGATTTTCGAACTGGCGGGACAGAAAAGTATCCGGGAGGAATGGAAAGGTGCGGATACGGTATTAGAGTATTTTAACAGTCTTGATTCCTTTGAGCAGGTTCACAGAGAGGCTCTGCGCATTCTGGAAAAGTGTTATGAAATGGCAGGACAGAAAGGATTTGCAGAGTATGAGGATGAACTGACCGATGCCATGATCAGGTACATTCACAGTCATTGCAACTCCAGGATCAGCACAAAGGATGTGGCGGAGCATGTGCACTTCAGTGTGGATTATACCTGCAGATATTTTAAGAAGAAGACGCAGACGAATCTTACGGATTATATTCTGAAGCTGAAAATCTATCGTTCCCATAAGGAACTCCTTGCGGGAAAAAGTATTGCCGAGATCGCGGATCTCTACGGATTCTCTTCAGGCGGGCATTATCTGAAGGTTTTTAAGAAGTATGAAGGGATCACGCCGGGAACATTTGTAAAAAAGAACCGGTAGCATGATTTTGCAAAAAGAAACCGAAAAAATGCAACTCAAAAACAGCATGTTTTGGGTTGTGTTTTTTTATAACGGTTTTGTACAATAACAGGCAGAATGCATGCATTGTAGGAGAACGGGGATTTTAGGATAATATGGTTATCAAATAAAAGGGAGGTATTACAAGATGAAAAGGTTATCGGCATTATTACTGGCGGCAGTGATGACATTATCCTGCACGGCATGTGGTGAAACAGAAAGTGTGCAGCCTGAACAGCAGCCTGTTCCCGCACAGACAGAGGGCAGCGCGGAACCGGATACGGCATCCGGACAGGAAACACCTGCAGAAGAAGTGGTGTTGAAGGTGTGGGTGGCGCCGGCGCTTGTTTCGGAAGACGAACAGAAAATGAAACAGGAAGAATGGTATGTGTCCAGAGTGGCAAGAAAATTCGAGGAAGAAAATCCTGGTGTGAAAGTTGAGTTTACAGTAGTTCCCGATCAGTCTGCGGCGCATCAGACTTTTAAAGCGGCAGCTTCCACGGATTCCGGCCCGGATATTGCAAATTTATGGTCCGGCCAGAGCATTTTCGCAATGGAAGATGTGATTCTTGATATCAGTGACTATATTCCCGCAGAGGATAAGGAACAGATTCAGGGCTGGGAAACCGTGACTGTAGGATTTGAAGAGGGCGGAGCGGTTCTGGGATACCCCGTCAGCGGCAATGAAATCTGTGGACTCTTGTATAACCGCGCAATTTTAGAGGAAGCAGGCCTTGATTTTGACAATGATCCGCCTGAGACGCTTGATGAATTTGTGGAAGCCATGGGCAGGATCAAGGAGGCCGGATATCTGCCGGTCGCAGCAGGTGACGATGGGTGGAACGGTTCCTATTTCTTTGGTTTTGCATCTCTCTGGGCGCAGCAGGAAGGAAATGCGAGAGTGGCATCGGACAGTACGGGAGAAACCAGATTCGCAGAGGATGAAGCATTTAAGGAATCCTATCGTTTCGCCAATGAATTGTACAGCAATGGGTATATCAATGAGGATTACCTGACAAGCCCCGATTTCAACGAATTGTTCCTGAATGAGGAAGCTGCCATGGTGATTACCGGTAATTATATGGTTGCCACAGCAAGTGAAGCGCTGGGAATAGAAAACCTGGGCTTCTGCGGATTTCCGGATGTTTCCGGGGACGCAGTCAATAAAAACACCTGTATCGGAGGCCCCGGGCAGTGTATGGTAGTATCCAGACAGTGTAAGAATCCAGAAATGGCAGTTAAATTCCTTTCTTTCCTGGATAATAAGGAAAATCACATTGATTTACTGGCCGGGCTTTCCAAACTGCCGCTCAGAACGGATGTGGCTTTAAATGAAGTGGGAATGGCAGATGATTTAGTATACCAGCAGATTGTAAAACTGAGTGAAAACTATACTTATTGGGCTGATAACAGCATGGTGCCGGAAGTGAATGCAGAAATGCAGAAGCTGGGCGGTCTGGCAATTACCGGTAAAATGAGCATAGATGAGATGGCAGAAAAACTGGATCAGAAAGCAGCAGAACTGGCACAGTAGAACAGAACCGGAAAGGGGATGCTTCCTGCACAGGATAAAAACTGACTGTTTTGAGGCATCCTCTTCTCTTCATAAAGAGAAAGCGTGAGAGAATATGACTGGAAAATCAAAATATACGAAAATCACGGCAAGGCAGGGATGGCTGTCTGTCATTCCGGTATTGATCATGATCCTGCTGATACGCGGATATCCTCTGGTGGTAGGACTGTATGAAAGTTTTACCAACTGGAACGGCATGAGCCGCAATGACTTTGTAGGTCTGGCAAATTACATAAGTATTTTAAAGGATCCGGTATTCTGGGATCTGTTAAAAAACAATATTGTATTTATGTTATTTATCCCGATTCAGTTGATCGCAGGCATTGTGGTTGCGGTTCTTTTTTACGAGGAAACTGCAGGCTGGAAGTTTTTCAGGAATGTATTTTATCTGCCGCAGATTATCTCTTCGGTAGTCATAGGTTATCTTTTTTCTGTATTCTTCAGCTACAGAGGTCCGGTTAATGCAATATTAAAGATGTTCGGATTAAGCGGAAAGGAGTGGCTGGGAGAAAAATGGAGCGCCATTATAATCATTATCCTGTGTCTTGTCTGGGTAAATATCGGCTGGCAGGCTATGCTGGGGCTGGGTGGCATGGGGGCTATCCCGCCATCTGTCTTTGAAGCGGCGAGAATGGACGGTGCAGGTTACTGGCAGAGATTGTTTAGAATTACGATTCCAATGCTTGGCAGAACCATAGAGTATTCCTGTGTTATGTCGGTCATCTGGGTGCTTACGGGATTATTTCCCTTTATCTTCTCCATGACCAAGGGAGGGCCGGGATATGATACCACGACGATCGACTATATGATTTATTTAAAATCCTTCGGAAGTTCCAGTGAAATGGGATATGCATGTGCATTATCCGTGATACTTCTGGTGTTGGTGACGGTATTGACAGCGATTCAGATGAAGCTTTCGGACAAGGCCAACGAATGGGGTGATTAAGAATGGGGTGATTAAAATAAAAAAAATAAAAAAACATCTGGTGGTAAGGATCGTCACATTTGTATCGCTTTCTGTTTTGGCATTTTCCTTTCTTTATCCGCTGTTCTTTATGTTTATCAATTCCTTTAAAACGAAGACAGAGTATAGAAAAGACGCTTTTGCCCTGCCGGAAAGCTGGAATTTTGACAATTATGTATACATGCTGGATCAGTTTGAGCTGATCAGATATTTCTTCAATACAATTTTTATTGCATTTATCAGTATAGGTGTGATGATGCTTCTGGCGGTTTTTGCAAGTTATGCATTTGCAAGACTTCCATTTAAGGGACGAAGCCTGGTTTATATGCTGGTCATCGGGACTATGTTTATTCCGGCGCAGGTAACGATGATACCGATGTATCAGATGTTTTCCAGAATGCATTTGGTGAACACTTTTACGGGAGTCATTCTGTGTAATATCGCGGGCGGCCTTCCGGGTGCGGTGCTTCTCCTGACTGCCAATTTCCGCGGCATTCCCGTGGAGTTGATTGAAGCCTGCAAGATAGACGGGGCCGGATATTTTAAGGTAATATGGAATGTGATCATCCCCCTGGGAAAATCGACGATTGCAATCAACGTGATTCTGTCTTTTGTCAGCCAGTGTAATGATTTGTTCACGCCCATGATCCTGCTGCAGGAAATGGATAAAAGAACAGTCATGGTAGCGTTGTCATCTATCATGTCAAAGACATCGGGCGATCAGGCTTTTCAGTTGACTGGATTACTGCTTGCAGTTCTTCCGCCGCTGCTTTTATATATCTGTCTGCAGAAATATCTGGTGAAAGGACTTACGGTAGGAGCGATCAAATAATGAAAAACGAGTGTCAGAAGATGAAGGCTGTTATTCCGAAAATTTTCAATTGAGAGATCTGCGTCTGCGCGCTGCCGGACGCAAACTCGTAATCCATGTATGGAATTGTATTATAAAGCAGCGCAGAAACGGAGCAGACTATGAAAAGAAAAATCAGTGTAATAGGTGCGGGCAGCGGTATGTTTTCTCTGAATATGATCAAGGACCTTTGCCTGACGCCTAATTTAAAAGACAGTGAGATATGCTTTATGGATATTAATGAGGAGAAACTGGATGCTGCATATCATCTGTGCAAACGCTATTCTGCGGAGACGGGTGTGGAATTGGAAATTACGAAAACCACAGACAGGGAAGCGTGTCTACGGGGAGCAGATTTCATTATTAATACTGTTTTGATCGGAGGCTATCAGGGCTGGAAGGAAGGCTGGGAACTGGGTAAAAAGTGGGGATACCGCTTTGGCGGCAGTATGCATATTATGCATGATGAAGCATTCTGGATCAATTTTTACCAGCTTCGCATGATGGAGGATATTTTACTGGATATCAAACGGATCTGTCCGGATGCATGGTATATTATGGTGGCGAATCCGGTAATGGCAGGTATCACTTACCTGCAAAGAAAGTATCCTGAGGTCAGACTGGTTGGACTGTGCCATGGTTTTGGCGGTGTTTATAATCTGGCGGAAGAACTTGGAATGGACAGAGAGGATATTTCCTATGAGATTCCGGGAGTAAATCATTTCGTATGGCTGAACAGTTTCCTCTATAAGGGAGAGGACGCTATGCCGCTTGTAAAGGAATGGGTTGCAAAGAAAGCGGAAGAATACGGAAAAAAATGTAAGTTTAGTGACGGACTCGGGCCTAAGCCGGTAGACCTGTACAAAAAATTCGGTCTGTTCCCCATCGGCGATACGGCAAATCCGGGCGGCGGCGCATGGGGCAGCTGGTATCATACCAGCCGTGAAGTAGAGGAAAGGTGGAATGAAGATCCTGATACCTGGTTCAGGGAATATTTTGAAAGTAGTTTGTCCACGGTAGAAAAAGTGAAAAAAGCAGCTTTTGATACATCTGTAAAGGTTACGGATCTGATTCCTTTTGAGCATTCCCGCGAACCCATGATTCCACTGATCGAATCACTGGCCTGTGACATAGAGCGCGTGATCATCGTAAATACGTTAAATGATGGTGAATATGTGCCGGGTGTACCCCGTGACTTTGAAGTGGAGATTCCGGCGGTGGTGTCGGCAAGAGGAATACAGGGAATTCGTACTGCGCCTTTACCCAAATCTATTATTGCCAGAATGTACCGTGACAGAATTGCGCCGGTAGAGATGGAACTGGCGGCCTTTGAAAGTCACAGCAGGGAACTTTTGATTGATCTGATCATGATGGATCCGTTTAACAGAACAAAGGAACAGGCGGAAGGATTTCTGGAGGAGATCCTGAACCTGCCTTATCATAAAGAAATGAAGGAATATTTTACACCCTGATTGCCAAAGAAAAGTACAATAATCCAAAAGATTTCAGGCTGTTTTGAAAAAGAAAACTATATTACACTTTAATTGGTAAGAAAACAGTTGGAAAGCGATTGGGGGTAATGCATATGAGACGTAGAATTGCAGTAACATTATTAGCGGTCTGGGCGATAGCTTCACTGCCGGCATGTGGTAAAACAGATGCGGGCGGTGAACCGGAAGTTCAGGCCGGTTTGAATGAAGAGGGGAAATATCATCCCGGGATTACGATTATGCTGGGCTCGGCCCAGGATCCGAATGAAGAAGAGATTGCCGGACAGACCAGTAAGGACAATGTCTGGATCGATGCCTACAGGGATGAATTAGGAATCGAATTTGATAATATGTTTGTGGTAAATCCGGAGCAGCTGGAAGAGAAACTGAATCTGCAGATTGCATCCGGACAGGTTCCCGATCTGATGTCCGTGACAAGAAAACAATTTGAAATGCTGGTAAGCTCGGGCCTTGCAGCGGATCTTACGGAAGTATATGAACAATATGCGAGTGAGAAAACAAAAGAGTATTTGAATGCAGACGGCGGTATCTGTATGAACATGGCAAAGAGCGACGGTAAGCTGTATGCGCTGCCCTGTACTCAGGGGTATCTTGAAAGCCCCGGTGTGGTGACATGGATTCGCAAGGATTGGCTGGACAACTTAAATCTGGAGATACCGCAGACCTACGAGCAACTTTATGAAGTGATGCGCGCTTTCACCTATGATGATCCGGACGGAAACGGACTTGACGATACTTATGCGGTGAGTACCAGCAATACGCTGGATGAATGGATGGGGCTGTTTGCAAGCTATGGATCTTATCCCAAATCATGGATTCAGGATAAAAACGGTGAGATTGTATACGGCGGCGTGCAGCCCGAGACGAGAAATGCACTGGAAGCGATGCATACGATGTTTGAGGAGGGGATGATCAGCCGGGAATTTGGAGCCAATGACTGGAATCAGTTTATTAAGTCCATTGACAACAGTAATGTAGGAATTGTCTATTTTGCATGGTATGCAGTGGACTGGCCGCTGGGTGATGTACACCGTGAATCGGGTGCGGAATGGATACCGCTGCCGATCATGAGTGCAGACGGCGGTACGGCAAAGGTGATGGGGGCCGCAGGACCTGACGTTTATTATGTAATGCGTAAGGGCTATGAGCATCCGGAAGCGCTGATCCATATGTTTAACCTGTGGTTTGAAAAAGCCTATGGTTCCAGAGAGGATATGTTAAAGTACCATAAGAATGAGAAAGGCGAGCAGATTGCAAATTTCAGCCCCATCCATCCATGGCTTGCTCATGAGGATGTGGAATACTACTGCAAGATCCGTGACAGCCTTGCGGGTCAGGATGTGGGAGAAATGTTCCCTTCCTGCCAGACTTATTATGAAGGCGTGCAGCGTTACATGGATACAGGAAATGAAGACGATTATTTCACTTATAAAATGTACGGGCCTGACAGTGGATGTGCGGTTTTGAATGAGTATATGGAAAATGATCTGGTACTCTTCGAACAATATTATGGATCCGGCACAAAGACCATGAAAGAAAAATGGGGCGTATTGGAAACGAAGCAGTTGGAAACTTATGTGAAAATTATTATGGGTGAGGAATCGATTGAGGCCTTTGATGCGTTTGCGGAAGAATGGAACAGTAACGGCGGGGAGCAGATCACCCGGGAGATACGAGAGGCGGCGAAGGCAAATGAGTAAACCAAAACCGGCAATGCGGAAAAGGGGACGAAAGCCATTCAGTATGACGGCATTCAAAACACAACTGACATACCATGGACTGATGCTTCCGTCCTGTATCCTGCTGATTCTTTTTTCTTATGTCCCAATGTTCGGCATTATAATGGCATTTCAGAATTTTACGCCGGCAGAAGGAATTTTTCGATCGGAGTTTGTTGGCTTTGACAATTTTATACGGCTTTTCACCATGGATAATATCCAGCAGGTATTGTTTAACACACTCTACATAGCAATAGCAAAGATTATTCTGGATATTGTAGTGCCGGTGACATTTGCACTTCTGTTGAATGAGGTAAAAAACAGGTTCTTTGTAAGAACGGTGCAGACTATTGCATATCTTCCGTATTTCCTGTCCTGGGTTATTCTGGCCGGGGTGTTTGTGGAAATACTGTCCCCTTCCGGCGGACTGGTTAATAATATCCTGGGTATTTTTGGAATGGAACCGGTTTTCTTTCTGGGGGATAAAAAATGGTTTCCGAATGTTATGATCATTACGGACACATGGAAAAATTTCGGCTTCAGTACGATTGTATATCTGGCGGCGCTGACAAGTGTGGACCAGAGTCTCTACGAGGCGGCGCGTGTGGACGGAGCCAGTTATATGCAGCAGATGATCCATATTACATTGCCGGGAATACGCGGTATTGTGATCCTGATGACGGTATTGTCCATCGGAGGCGTGCTGGATGCCGGATTCGACCAGATTTTTAATATGTATAATCCGATCGTGTATGAAACAGGAGATGTTCTTGATACTTTTGTTTACCGGCTGGGCATTAAGGATATGGCGTTTTCTCTTTCTACAGCAGTCAGCCTGGTAAAATCGGTGGTATCGCTGATCCTGATCTTAATATCCTATAAGCTTGCGGATCGTTTTGCCGGCTACAAAATTTTCTAGGCAGCCGTGGCATCGTAATGCATCCTGACAGCCTGTCCGGCAGGACGGATAACTTCCGGCCGGATGCAGGAGATATGATACATCAATAAATTGCAGCGGGAGGGAGAACATTGAGAGTCTTACAAAGAAACAACAAAAAAAAGCAGACCGGTATCGTACATACACAGTCAAAAGTACATGTGAGCTGGCAGCGCAGGGCGTTCAATATATTTAATATTGTATTTCTGACGGCAACATCCGTGGTCTGTCTGCTGCCGCTTCTGCATATTTTAGCGCTTTCTTTCAGTTCACCCTTTGCCGCGTCCAGCGGCAGAGTCGGTGTGCTTCCTGTGGATTTCACGACGGAAGCCTATAAGTATGTGGTGCAGAACAAAGAATTCTGGCGGGCTTTTGGAGTAACGCTGGTCCGTCTTGCACTGGGAGTGCCGCTTACATTAGTCATAATCTTCATCACGGCATATCCCCTGTCAAAAAGCGAACACAAATTTAAGGGTAGAAAATTTTATACAGCGTTTTTTATGATTCCCATGCTGTTTAGCGGCGGGCTGGTGCCGGAATATATGACTTACATGCGTTACGGATTGATTGGAAACATATGGGCGCTGATCCTGCCCGGACTGGTGCCGATTTCCTCGATCATCCTTCTGATGAACTTCATGCGTGATCTTCCGCCTGAACTGGAAGAGGCGGCAAGCATTGACGGGGCGGGACCTGTAAGATGTCTGTTTCATGTGATCCTGCCGCTTACGGTACCCGCAATTGCGACGGTTGCGCTGTTCTGTATTGTAGGGCATTGGAATTCCTGGTTTGACGGTATTTTGTACATGAACCATCCGGAGCAGTACCCGCTTCAAAGCTATCTGCAGACTTCGATTCTGACCTATGATTCCAGAACTATGACGCAGAAGGATGTTGAATTGATGCAGACGGTGTCTGATCAGACATCGCGGGCGGCGCAGATTTTTGTGGCGACATTTCCGGTATTGATCGTGTATCCGTTTTTTCAGAAGCATTTTACCAAAGGACTGGTTATGGGAAGCGTAAAGGGATGATATTGAGGAAGGGAAAGGAAATGAGATGATACAAAGAGAATTGGATGAATTGTTAAACCGCATGACGCAGGAGGAAAAGCTGGCACAGGTCTTCCAGTTGGCAGCATGCTGTTACGAAGATGATTTTGAACCGGATTTTACGGGACCCATGCGGGAAATAGAAGTAAATGATACTTTGCGGAAAACGGCAGGAACCGTGATCGGCGCTCTGGAACCGGAAGAGATGCTGAAGCTTCAGAAATTATGCGCTTCCGGCCCCAACAGGATTCCGGCATTATTTATGCTGGACGTGATTCACGGGTTCAGGACTATTTTTCCCATACCCCTGGGCCTTGCCTGCAGCTGGGATCCGGAGTTGATGGGCCGTACTTGCAGGATTGCGGCAAAAGAAGCGCGGGCCAGCGGCATTCATGCAACCTTTGCGCCTATGGTGGATCTGGTACGGGATTCCAGGTGGGGACGTGTTATGGAATCTACCGGAGAAGATCCTTATTTGAACGCCGAGTTTGCGAAAGCTGCGGTGAAAGGTTTTCAGGGCAGGGGAGTAGGAGAGAAGGATTCTCTGGCAAGCTGTGTGAAACACTTTGCCGCATATGGTGCGGTAGAATCCGGAAGAGAGTATAATACGACAGACATGTCCCGGGGAATGCTCCGGGATGTATACCTGGATTCCTACCGGGCTGCGGTTGATGCCGGGTGTCGTCTGGTGATGACAGCCTTCAATATTGTGGAGAGAGTGCCGGCGACTTGCAACAAATGGCTGCTCGATACGGTGCTCAGGAAAGAATGGGGATTTGACGGGGTGGTGATCACTGATTGGAATTCCATGAATGAACTGATTGCCCATTCAGTGGCAGAGGACGGAGGCGAGGCGGCTCAAAAAGCGCTGGAAGCCGGTGTGGATATTGATATGATGTCGGGGCATTATCTTTTTGACCTTGGCAGGAGGATAGAGGAAAATTCATCCTTACAGCCGCTTTTGGATCAGGCGGTAATGCGTATCCTGAAGCTGAAAAACGAGATGGGGCTTTTTGAGGAACCGACGCGCGGGACAGATCCTGAACTGGCCGGCCGGCTGATTCTGTGTGAAGAGCACCGTGCAACAGCTTTGGAAGCGGCGCACAAGTCTATGGTACTGTTAAAAAATGAAAAGGTTCTGCCTTTAAAGGCCGGCTGTAAGGTGACGATAGCGGGGACAATGGCCGGTCAGAGAAATCTGCTGGGAGGCTGGTCTTTTATGGGAAATCCGGAAGACGGAATATCTCTGATTGAGGCTTTAGGAAGTGCGGGTGCAGATCTTTTCATTCCCGAATCAGATTTTACGGATATCGAGGAGGTATGCAGGCTGGCGGAAAAATCGGAAGTGACTGTGCTGGCGTGCGGAGAGCCTGTGGAGGAAACGGCGGAGGCGAACAGTAAAACATGCCTGCGTCTGAAGGATCGGGATCTGGCACTGCTCAGGGCGTTAAAAAAACAAGGCAGTAAGGTGGTACTTCTGGTGCTGGCCGGGCGTGCACTTGTACTAAGCGACGCCGAGCCGCTGTGTGATGCCGTTTTACAGGCATGGTTTCCCGGAACGGAAGCCGGACGTGCGATTGCGGATGTTTTATTCGGCGCTGCTCAGCCGGAAGGGAAACTGACGATTTCTTTTCCACGTGAGGAGGGGCAGCTTCCGCTGTATTACAACAGTTTCCGTACCGGAAGGCCTCAACTGCCGGAGAAAAAAGAAGAAATATATGTTTCACATTATATTGACTGCCCGAATGAACCGTTGTATCCTTTCGGGTTTGGACTTTCCTATACCAGTTACGCATATAGTGACTTGAAGCTTTCGGCGAAGAAAGTGCATCCGGAAGAAACGCTTCGGGTATCGGTAAAGGTGAAAAATACCGGTGAAAGAGCCGGAAGGGAAATTGTTCAGATGTATTTGTGTGACCCGTGCGGCAGTGTGGTGCGGCCTGTGAAACAGCTTCGGGGCTATACGTCATTGGAGCTTTGTCCGGGGGAAGAAAAGGAAGCGGTATTTATCATTACGGAGGAGGATCTGATGTTCTGGGACAATGAAGAATGCCGGCGCGTGGAGCCGGGACGCTTTATTGTCATGGCCGGTCCGGACTCGGAACGGCTGATGAAGGACGAATTTGTATATGCAGTGTAGAAGGGAGAAAAAGTATGTCGGTAAAAATCAGTATTATCGGTGCGGGAAGCGGTATGTTTTCGCTGAATCTTGTAAAGGATCTATGTCTTACGCCCAATCTGCTGGACAGCGAAATCTGTTTTATGGATATCAATGAGGAGCGTCTGGAAGCCTCTTATACTTTGTGCAGAAGGTTTGCAAAAGAGCAGGGAGTGGATTTGAATATTACCAGAACCCTGGACCGAAGGGAGTGCCTGAAAGGTGCGGATTTTGTCATTAACACAGTGCTGATCGGAGGATACCGGGGCTGGAAGGAAGGCTGGGGGATCGGAAAGAAATGGGGATACCGCTTCGGGGGAAGCTTACATATTATGCATGACGAGGCTTTCTGGATCAATTTTTACCAGCTTCGCATGATGGAAGATATCCTGCTGGATATCAGAGAAATCTGCCCGGACGCATGGTATCTTATGGTAGCAAATCCGGTGATGGCGGGAATTACTTATCTGAAAAGGAAATATCCGGAAATAAAACTTGTGGGTCTTTGTCACGGATATGCAGGTGTGTATGAACTTGCGGAACAGATGGGACTGGAAGAAGACAACATCAGCTATGAAATTCCCGGCATAAATCATTTCGTATGGCTGCGCCACTTCTATTATAAGGGGCAGGATGCCACGCCGCTGGTTGATAAATGGGTAAACGAGAAAGCAGAAGAATTCGGTAAGACCTGCTCTAAAAGTTATTGTCTGGGACCGAAAGGAATCGATTTGTATAAAAGATACGGTATTTTTCCCATCGGAGATACGGCAAATGCAGGCGGAGGAGCCTGGGGCAGCTGGTATCATACCAGTAAAGAAGAGGAAGACAAATGGAATGAAGATCCGGATGAATGGTTCCGTGGTTATTTTGAATACAGTATCGGGCAGGTAGAGCGTATTCATGAAATGGCCTTTGGGAATGGGGCGGTCAGTGATCAGATTGGCATGGAACATTCCAGGGAGCCGATGATCCCGCTGATAGAAGCCCTTGCCAGCAATGTGGAGCGTGTGGTGATAGTCAATGTATTAAATGATAAAGAATATGTACAGGGTGTGCCGAAAGATTTTGAGGTGGAAATCCCGGCAATGGTATCTAAAAAAGGGATTCAGGGGCTGCATACAAGTCCCCTTCCGAGATCCGTTCTGGCGCGCATGATGCATGACCGTATTTCTACGGTAGAGATGGAACTGGCGGCTTTCGAAAAGCAGGATAAAAATCTGCTGGTGGATTTGATTATGATGGATCCCCATAACCGCACACGTGAACAGGCGGAAGGGTTCCTGGAAGAAATTTTGAATCTGCCTTATCACACTGAAATGAAAGAGTATTATCATTAACCCGGATGGTTCGGGCAGGCGCTTTGGCAGAAACCTCGTCTTTTACATGACCAGAAACTCAATCGGTGATGTCATCAATGCGATCACGATTATCACCTGCAGGATCAGAATAGCAGGCATTCCGTATAAAAAATACCAGTGCCTTGTCTTGTGGCGGAACAGGTGCATTCCCGCAATGGAGCCGACGCTGCCTCCGATCAGGGCAAGCACAAAAAGAGTGGACTCCGGAATGCGCCAGGCCCGTTTTCTGGCCTTGTACTTGTCTACTCCCATCACAACGAAGCTTAAGAGGTTAATACCGGCTAAATATATTATAATTAATGTAATTGCATTCATTTAACTCAAAGTATCCTTTTGTATAATATCAAACGACAGTAATGAAATATATAACAGCTGAAATTTTGGCCTTTATGAAACAATTGTAATTAAAAAATATCACGAAACATGATGCTGTGCAATGGTTAACATAATATGAAAACAAAAAACTGAAAGCTGCCGCAAACAGCAGCAATCGGATGATTATGATATCATCATATCACATTGAAACGGAAAAAAAAAGAAGGTTGCAGGAAAAGCCGCGGAAAGAAAAGGGTGTAAAATCTGATGAATAATCCGATTTTACACCTTTTCAATCTAATCCTTATGTAGATCGCAGGTCCTGCCTGCAATAGTGCTTAATGATAGAAAAAATCTAAATCAGCTTCACGCCGTTCTCCTGCATCTTCATGGCGCGTACCTTGCTGGAAAGACCGAACAGGTTGATAAATCCTTCCGCGTCGTGATGGTCGTACATATCGCCTGTGGTGAAGGAAGCGATGCTCTCGTTGTAGAGTGTGTACGGAGAAGTGGTTCCTGCCTTGATGATGTTGCCTTTGTACAGCTTGAATTTCACTTCACCGGTCACATACTGCTGTGTGGACTCGATGAACGCCTGCACTGCCTCGCGAAGCGGGGTGAACCATTTTCCTTCATATACGATCTGTGCAAACTTGTTGCCCATGTCTGCCTTAAGCGCATAGGTATCGCGGTCGAGGATCAGCTCCTCGAGCTGCTGGTGTGCCTCGTAGAGAATCGTTCCGCCGGGGGTCTCATACACGCCGCGGGACTTCATGCCTACCACACGGTTTTCCACGATATCTACGATACCGATGCCGTGCCTGCCGCCCAACTCGTTTAAAGTGGCGATGATCTCGGACACTTTCATCTTCTTGCCGTTGACGGAGGTGGGAACGCCTTTTTCAAAAGTCATGGTCACGTACTCGCCTTCTTCGGGAGCCTTCTCCGGTGTTGTGCCGAGAACCAGCAGGTGCTCATAATTCGGCTCATTGGCGGGATCTTCCAGTTCCAGACCTTCATGGCTGATATGCCATAAGTTACGGTCGCGGCTGTAGCTGGAATCCGCGGAGAAAGGCAGGTTGATGCCGTGCTGACGGCAGTACTCGATCTCTTCCTCACGGGAGTTTAAGGTCCATTTCTCATTTCTCCATGCAGCGATGATCTTTAAATCGGGAGCGAGCGCTTTGATGCCCAGCTCGAAACGGATCTGGTCGTTGCCCTTGCCGGTAGCGCCGTGGCAGATCGCGGTAGCGCCCTCTTTGCGTGCGATCTCGACTAATTTCTTCGCGATTACCGGTCTTGCCATGGATGTGCCGAGCAGATATTTATTCTCGTAAACGGCATGTGCCTGTACGCACGGCATAATGAAATCATCGCAGAACTCGTCTGTGAGGTCTTCAATGTAGAGCTTGGATGCGCCGCTGGATAAAGCGCGCTCTTCGAGTCCATCAAGCTCTTCCGCCTGACCGCAGTTACCGCACACGCAGATCACCTCATAGTCAAAATTTTCTTTCAGCCACGGAATGATCACGGTCGTATCCAGTCCGCCTGAGTAAGCAAGAACTACTTTTTCTTTCATAATATAATCTCCTTTTTGTGAATTGTGAGTTGTATGTATTGCATTTATATTAGGAAATCCTGTTCCCGAATGCATTTGTTCCTAGAACAATATACAACAGGTTCGTGCAAAATGCAAGTGTAAATTTATGCATATTTTAATGAATAATTCAATAAAAACTGCATAAAATGAAAAAATAGTTGAATATTATGCATTAAAGGTGTATTATTATGCAAAGTGGAAATGCGGGGAATGTGAAAGCCGGGTTACTGTTCACACAGGACTTAGCATTTACTGCTAAGTCCGTAAGAAAACGTATATATTGCAAGTAAAAATCCATTTGCGAAGCAAATTTTGCATGGATTTTTACCTGTCACTGGAACGGAGTGAACAGTAACAAAGCCGGACAGTTACGCAGACCGTAACGGGAAATACGTTTGCGCAGGGGCAGTGAGCGTGATATAGTGATGAGAGACATACAGCGCATATATAGCTGAATGATGCTCCGAAAAGTACTTTATGCAATCAGAAACTTTGAGACTTCGGAATGGAGAAAATGCGTAACAGGGAGGGCGAAGGCTGCACGGTTACGAAAATACAGAAAGGAATTACATTTTGATATGAAAACAAAGGTTTTTATCGACGGAAGCGAAGGAACAACAGGATTAAGAATTAACGAGCGATTTCAAAAGCGTGACGATATAGAGCTGCTGCACATCAATCCGGAACTGCGTAAAGATCCGGATGAGAGAAAGAAACTGATCAATGCGTCAGATATCACTTTTCTGTGCCTGCCGGATGCGGCGGCGAGGGAATCTGCCGCACTGGCAGAGAATGATAATGTGGTTATTATCGATGCATCTACCGCGCACCGCACAGAAGAAGGCTGGGCATACGGATTTCCGGAATTATCCGCCGCCCATAGAACAGCCATTCAGGAGGGAAAGCGCATAGCGGTTCCGGGATGCTATGCATCCGGTTTCATCTCTCTGGTGTATCCTCTGATAGCGGGGGGCATTCTTCCGAAGGAGTATCCGGTAGGCTGTTTTGCAATCTCAGGATACAGCGGAGCCGGAAAGAAAACGATTGCGGCTTATGAACAGGCAGACAGGCCTGCAGAGTTATCAGCGGGACGGGAGTACGCGCTGACACAGCAGCATAAGCATTTAAAAGAAATGCAGAAGATCACAGGGCTTGTGCGTACCCCGTTGTTTTCCCCGATTATTGACGATTATTACAGCGGCATGGTGGTTTCCGTGCAGTTATATGCCGATCTGCTTGCCAGGAAAGAGACACCCGCATCACTGCTGGACTATTATAAGGCGTATTATCAGAACCAGCGGTTCATTCAGGTGAGTACCACAGATGACGAGATTGCAGCCGGCGGATTTCTGGCAGGCAACGGACTGTCCGGCTGGGATGGCCTGAAGATATATGCCACGGGAAACGAAGAGCGCATCGTCGTTTCCGCACAGTTTGACAATCTGGGCAAAGGTGCGTCCGGGGCGGCCATCCAGTGTATGAATATTATTCTGGGATGCGATGAGGCCAAAGGGCTGGATCTGTAGTGAGACTTTAGAAACGCCGCTTGCGCGTTTACAGTTTCCGAAAGCTTTATAGAGAGAGGATACATTATGAGTGATATTCTGGAATTTGCCAATAGAGAGGAATTCAGAAAATGGCTTGGCGAGCACTGTCTGTCAGGCGACGGGGTCTGGCTGCTGTTCGGCAAGGCCGGCGGGCCTAAAACGATCAAAGCGGGAGAGGCGCTCGAAGAAGCGCTGTGTTTCGGCTGGATTGACGGACAGATGCAGAGCATTGACGATAAAACATATAAGAAATATTTTGCCATGCGCAGAGACAAGAGCAAGTGGTCAGAGAAAAACAAGGCGCTGGCGGGAAGCCTTGAAGAGCGCGGGCTTATGACTGATTACGGCAGAAAGAAAATAGAGGAGGCCAGGGAGAACGGCCAGTGGGACGCGCCGAAATCCGCGGCGGTCACGGAGGAACAGATCGCTTTCGTATCCGCGCTGCTGGAAGAATACGAACCTGCCTGTACAAACTGGAAGAATATGTCCCCGTCGGTAAAGAAAACGTATACGCGGGCGTATTATGATGCGAAGACAGACGCCGGACGCGAGAAACGGGTTGCGTGGATGGTGGACCGGCTCAATCGGAATTTAAAGCCGATGTAACTGTGACATTTTCAGTTTGTCCGGCGGGGAAATCAGGCTTCGGACAGACTTCTGGAATGCTTATGTATTAGGAGATATTATAGATATGATCCGGTATGCGTCTGATCGTGACTTTGAGCAGTTAAGCAGATATGATAAACATATTTGCGAGGCAGAATTAAGAAATTGTATAAAATCAAAAAGAATTTTGATCATGCTAAGTGATGACACTTTGACTGGCTGGCTGCGGTTTAATTTGTTCTGGGATAATATTCCCTTTATGAATATGCTGTATTTGCTGGAAGGGTACAGAGGAAAAGGATACGGGAGCCGGCTGGTCGGCTTTTGGGAAAATGAAATGTTAAAGAACAAGTATAAAATGGTCCTGACTTCCACTCAATCCAATGAGCGGGCACAATTCTTTTACAGAAAAATGGGATATGCAGATTGCGGCGCTTTGCTGCTGCCTGATGAACCGTTGGAAATTATCCTGTCAAAAAATCTGGGCCAGCCGTAAATTTCGGTAGATTACGGATCAAACGGTATATATATGAAAGGCTATAGAAAATGGACAGTACTTTGAAATCAGTAGTGTGTGACGAATAGTCTTTGTCCTAAAGCTGAGAAAAGATGATAAATGTGTTTCTATCAGGGAATGTAGCAGGATAGTTAGTACTGAAAAGAAGGAGGAGGGGATACGTATGTTTTCATCTTTCAATACGTTAAATGACATTCTGTCTGCGCCGGGCATGAGGAAGTGGTTTCATTTCCTCTACGCGGAAGACCAGCTTGAATGGTTTCCGAAGGAACTGCGGGATCAGCCGTTACGGCTCGCTGCTTTCAGAGGGCAGACGCCATGGGGCGGCAACCTGCAGGGGATTGCGGAGCAGATGATCGATACGGCAAATCTGGTATTGGAACTGCAGGCGGGGAAGCGGCAATGCTTACATCTGCATGACTGGAATGCCTGGGAGCCGGAGGAGGGCGCAAGCCTGCAGGACCCGGAGCAGACTTTTATCATCACACCGCCGACGGATGTGAATGCGGATATGCCGGGACCGGCGCTGATCATATGTCCGGGAGGCGGCTACGAGTTTGTCAGTTTTCAGAACGAAGGCACGCCGATCCAGATTTTAGCCGAGAAGAAAGGATATGTATCCTTCATCCTTCGTTACCGGGTGGCGACCTCGCGTTATCCGGAGCCGCAGATGGATCTGCTGGAAACGATTCGATATGTCAGGGAAAATGCGGCAAAATACCACGTTGATCCCGACCGGATCGGCATTGTTGGCTTTTCAGCCGGCGGGCATTTATGTGCTTCCACAGCGGCACTGTATCAAACGCTGCTGCCGGAGGGAAGACCCAACGCGGTGGCTTTGGGATATCCGGTGATCACTTTTGAAAAAGAGGTCACCCATGAGGGCAGTGCCCTGGCACTGCTCGGGAAGGATGACGAAACAATGCGCCGCTCGCTTTCCGTTGAAAATCTGATCACATCGGATTATCCGCCTGCATTTGCCTGGGCCTGCAGGGACGACGGGACAGTGCCTTGTGAAAATACGGAAAGGCTGGAGGCGAAGCTGGAAGAAGCGGGTGTCGCCCATGCATGTCACTATTATCCGACCGGCGGGCACGGCTGCGGTCTCGCGTATGACAATTCGGCCTGGAAGTGGAGCGTTGAAATGTTTTCTTTTTTGGAAAAGAATCTGTAAAATATATCTCTTTTACCGGCACCCAAATGTCAGCTTGTAAATCTTGCAATTCTTTTTGGTTAAATATAAACGTACAATTATTTAAATTTGCATGTAGAAAGTTGGTGTTTGCTTGGATAAAAAAACACATGCGCAAAAAGTAATTTTAAATAAGGTCGGTATAGCAAAAACAGCAGATTTCGTTTTGGAAGGCATTAAAAACTATGAAGTTGCGGCACTCTGCAAGGAAGGTGTCATAGAAAGAATTCGCCGTGGTTTCTATCAACTGCCTCAAAATGTTATAGCAACAGATGAGCAATTAATATAATGAAATTTTCAATAAAGCTGTCAACGCCTATGCCGCTGATGACAGCAAAAATCTTGCGAACCTGTCCAAATATGCAAAGGAAATGAAGCTTTATACAAAGGTCATGAATGTAATGGAGGTGCTTTTGAATGGCTGATATAGCGGCATCTGTTGCCAATAATAACCTGACTGAATGTTGGGTTTCCTCGGTAAATGAATGGCAGCAAGGAGGATTTTAGTAACAGTTCAGCTCGCAATGTCATTAAGTTAACTTTGAAAATGAAAAGGGGATTGATTGAAAAAATAAAG
>CAJUJP010000033.1 GCA_910586615.1 uncultured Lachnospiraceae bacterium | reverse complement strand
AGCTTCACGAACATATTTGTGCAATCTGCCTATGCAAAGTTGACAGAGTACCTTTAGACACCCTAATCCTATATCATAAAAGTAGAAAGATTCTGTACACCGGCAGCGCACAGAATCTTTCTATTTTATGATATGCATTTTACAACAGTTTAAATACTTTCAGCTATAACTTTTTCCTATAAACGGCAGAGCAAATTCACGAACCGCTTTATAAGAAAATATATTTACAGATGAACAGTACCGCCAGTATATACATGAGCGGTGTGATTTTCTTTGCCTTGCCGCATACAAGATTGATCACCACATAAGAGATCACGCCCACCGCAATACCCTCGGAAATGCTGTACATAAGCGGCATAGCGAGGAGACAGAGGTATGCCGGAATCGCCTCGGACATATCATCAAAATCAATCTGTACCACTGCTGTAATCATCAGGAAACCAACGAACAACAGTGCCGGAGCGGTTGCAAATCCCGGAATCGCCGTGAAGACCGGTGCCAGGAATATCGCCAGCAGAAACAGGAAGCCTGTCACAACAGACGCAAGGCCTGTCCTTCCGCCTTCCGCCACACCTGCAGAACTTTCCACAAAAGTAGTGGTAGTAGAAGTACCCAGTACAGCGCCTGCACTTGTAGCGATGGCATCCGCCAGAAGCGCCGGTTTGATCCGGGGCAGTTTGCCGTCTTTATCCAGCATCTTTGCCTTATTGGCACAACCGATCAACGTTCCCAGCGTATCAAACACATCCACAAACAGGAATGCAAATACGATCACGATAAAATCAATAACGCGGACGGAACTGAAATCCGCCTGAAAGCACTGTCCGAAAGTCTGACCGATGGCTCCGAAGCTGAAACTGCTCCAGGAAGGAAGCAGGGAATAATACCCGGCATCCGGTGTTACCACATACAGCCCGGCCATCTGGCAGATGATACCCAGAATCCATGTTACAAAAATTCCAATCAGGATGGCGCCTTTCACGCCTTTAATGTACATAACCGCAATGCAGAATGTTCCGATGATCGCAAGAAGCGCGCTGATTCCCGCTGTGTGAAAATCTGCCGTAAAGTCAATCACCGTCACCAATGTAGAATCAGAATTAACTACGATGCCTGCATTCTGGAATGCAATAAATGCAATGAACAGACCGATACCAACGGATACACCTTTTTTCAACTGAAGCGGAATTGCATTAAAGATTGCCTCACGCACATTCGTTACAGAAAGCACCACAAAAATAAGTCCTTCTATAAATACCGCCAGCAGCGCGATCTGCCAGGAATATCCCATTTCGCCGCACACCGTATAGGCAAAGTATGCATTCAGGCCAAGGCCGGGTGCCAGTGCGAAGGGATAATTGGCAAGAAGCGCCATCGCCAGCGTACCGATAAATGACGCCAGTGCCGTTGCCATCAGAACGGCATTGCTGTCCATACCGGAAGCGGACAGGATTGACGGATTGACCGCCAGAATGTACGCCATCGTCATAAAAGTCGTGACACCGGCAACCACTTCGGTCTTGACATTTGTGTTGTTTTCTTTGAGTTTAAACCATTTTTCTAACATCACTTTCTCCTTTTCTCATAAGTCGGCAGTCAATGCTGCCTTTATTTGCCTTCATAGATGATGACGCTGTCAACGTCGTAGTTTTTCAGGCGTTCTCTGCCTTTCAGACCGGCCAGTTCCATCAGGAATATGACCTTCACCACTTCGCCTCCCAGTTCTTCAATCATCTGAATGCTCGCTTCAATCGTACCGCCTGTGGCGATCAGATCGTCCACCACAACTACCTTCTGTCCGGGTTTGATGGAATCCCTGTGCATCTCCACCACTGCACTGCCATATTCCAGATCGTATTCTTTGGATATGGTGTCCAGGGGCAGCTTGCCTTTTTTGCGCACCGGTACAAAAGACTTGTGCAGTGCGTAAGCGATGGGCACGCCGAAAATAAATCCTCGTGACTCTGTACCCACGATCACATCAAAATCAATGCCATCCAGCATTTCTTTCATGGAATCGATGGCCAGTGCCAGCCCGTCAGCATCCTGAAGTACGCTTGTTACATCCCGGAAAATGATGCCTTTCTCCGGGAAATCCGGTATGCTGCGTACGTAATCTTCCATTTTTTTCATGTTGTGTCTCCTTGGTTTGATACTTTGATTTAGGTGAGGTTGGCTCGAATGCGCTTCGCTGTTCTCGCCTTTTTTATTGGTTGTACCCCGCAGCGCACGCTCGATTCCGCTTCGCTTCATCTCGCTCGCGGGCTTCGCCCTATCAAAATGTAATCCGACAAAATTGTCTGCAAGCAGCCATTTTGTCGTCTTGCATTTTGCCACTGCTCATTGCCTACGCGTACATTGTACCACACTAAAGTGTGAAAAGTATAGATAATCGTTATATATTGTATATGTGTTTTTATAAAGAGTCGTCCCCTTCCGGCAGCAAACGGGTAACTCGCGAAGGTAGTTTGCGACTATAAAATACTGTTGACAAATAAAAGTACGCACATCTATAATAATGGCTTAACAGCCTTAGGAAAAGATACAAAAATATAGAAAAGCTATAAATTTTTACTACATTGTGTAGTTTCACAAAACGAAAGGAATAAATATAAAGATGAAAGACAGATTTTACTCCCAGATACTGAAATTAATGATTCCGATTATCATACAGAATCTGCTCAGCGCCGCGGTCAATTCTGCTGATGTGGTTATGCTTAATTATGTGGGGCAGTCGTCGATTTCAGCGGTTTCACTGGCTTCTAACTATGCCAGCGTTCTTTTTATGGTTTATTATGGCCTGGGTACAGGTGCTACACTGTTGTGTGCGCAGTATTGGGGGAAGAAGGATCTGCAGGCGATCCGTGTCATCGAGGGAATCGCCATGAGATTTTCACTGTTGATCACCATGGTGTTTTCTGGTTTCGCTTTTTTTGCACCGGAGCTTATGATGCGGCTTTTTACCAATGACACGGAGCTGATTCCCATCGGCGCGGGCTACCTGCGGATTATGTCGCTGACTTATCTGTGCTGGGGTGTGATCGAAATCTACCTTGCCGTTCTTCGAAGCATCGGCCGGGTGACGATCGCCATGGTACTGAATGTGCTTGCTTTTACATTGAATATCTTTTTAAATGCGGTATTCATTTTCGGATTGTTTGGCGCACCGCGCCTGGGTGCAACAGGCGTTGCCATCGCCACTGCCGCTTCACGTGTGATAGAGCTTCTGGGCTGTATCTTTGTTTCGCTGGTATTCAGCAAGGACCTGCGGTTGAATCCGGCTTATATGTTTATCCGCAACAAGTTGTTATTGAAGGATTTTATCAGGCTTTCCCTGCCCGCCCTGGGCAATGATATCTCGTGGAGCGTTGCTTTTTCCATGTATTCCGTAATTCTGGGGCATTTGGGAACCGATGCAGTGGCCGCCAACTCTCTGGTCGTAGTGGTCCGCAATTTCGGTACGGTGCTCTGTTTCGGCACCGCCAGCGCAGGAGGTATCCTGCTGGGCAATGTGATGGGTGAAGGCAATATGGAGCGTGCCAGAGAATATGCTTCCAAGCTGTTAAAGCTGACTGTCATAACCGGCGCAGTCGGCGGTGTGCTGATTCTCATCGCCACTCCTTTTGTACTGCGTTTTGCCTCCCTCTCGGATACGGCCATGCATTACCTGAAATATATGCTGCTCATCAACACCTACTATGTGATGGGCGCTGCCGTCAATACAACACTGATCGCAGGTGTGTTCCGCTCCGGCGGCGACACACGGTTCGGGCTGATCTGCGACACTGTTGACATGTGGTGCTACGCAGTCCCGCTCGGATTTCTCGCGGCCTTCGCATTGAAGCTCCCCGTGCTGGTTGTCTATTTTCTTCTTTGTACCGATGAATTCGTAAAATGGCCCTGGGTCATCAAGCGATACCGCAGTGGAAAATGGCTGCAGAATATCACCCGCGATGATCTTTTTACAGAAGAAAAAAATGTATAGAAAATACATAGAATATGTAATTTATATATATTTACATACTGCACGAATACCTGTACAGGTACAACACGGCTCATCACCGCGTAACTACATCACGTAAAGAAACGAGGGTAACAATGCTCTGCTATCTGGCACCCATGGAGGGAATCACAACCTACATATACCGCAACGCCCATGCAAAATATTTTGACGGGATTGATAAATATTTCACCCCTTTTATCTCTGATAAAAATATTATCACAGATAAAAACTTTATTCCTGATAACGACGTTATCTCCGGCAAAATATTTATCCCTGAAAAAAGTGATGCCAATGTGCATAACCATATTTATCAGAAAAATAAGTCCATCAACGCCAGAGAGCTCCGGGATATCCTGCCTGAAAACAATGTGGGAATCCCGCTTGTTCCGCAGGTACTGACTAACAATGCCGGCCGGTTTCTGGCCGTCGCCGGACAGGCCGCCTCCTATGGTTATGATGCTATCAACCTGAATCTGGGCTGCCCGTCGGGGACTGTCACCGCCAAAAAACGTGGTTCCGGTTTCCTGAGTATTCCCGATAAACTGGATGCTTTTCTCTATGAGATCTTTGAAAAATGTCCGCTGAAAATATCGGTCAAGACAAGACTCGGCATATCCGATTTAAAAGAGTGGGACAGACTTCTGGATATCTATACGAAATATCCGATCCACGAATTGATCATTCACACACGTCTGCAGCAGGAATTCTATACAGGTACGGCACATCCTGAAGCCTATGCGGCAGCGGTGGCACGGATACAGACACGTTTTCCCCTCTGTTATAATGGAGACATCGTCTCTCCGGAAAGTCTGGAAAAGATTTCTGTCCGGCCGGACCGCATCATGATCGGGCGCGGGATCATTCAAAATCCGGCTCTGGCAGGCCATTTACGGACAGACGGCCAGACATCAGCCCGTTCCGGTCAAAAGATTCCCGATCAGGATGTATGGCGTGCCTTCCACGATGAGATTCTGGACGGGTATATACAGATCATGTCCGGCGATTCACCCACCCTTTTTAAAATGAAGGAACTCTGGACGTATATGAGCCGAAGCTTCACAAATCCTGACAAGTATCTGAAGAAGATACGCAAAGCAAACCGGATTTCCGAGTATGTATGCGCTGTAGACAAGCTTTTTCGGGAGCAGGAGATTTCGGGTTGAGCTGCAGTTTTCACTCCTCCGCAATCACTGCTCCCGGCAGACCGGTAAATTGCACATATTCACTTTACTGCCCCTGACCAAATAATTTTCTGATCATCCTGCACCCGTACCCATACAAAGTGAACCTGCCGTGTCTGCCGATCTCCATATAATATCCTGTATTACTTCTCCGGTCTATGGCAACGACCAGCGCCGACACGGAAGTATTCGGATTGAGTACACTCTCCATGATGATGCTGCTTTTATTCAATTCCTTAAGCGCCTTTTTGTCCTCTTCTCCGACCTCGTCCAGATACACAAACAGAAGCAGACACAGATTTTTCTCTCTTCTCTGTGTCTGATACAGCCGGATTCCCTCCCGCCGGAAGGCATTTTCTATATCCGTATCCTCTGTTATTCTGGCATAATAACAAACAGAATCCCTCAAAAATGAAAATCTTTTTGTCCTGTAATATCCCTCTTCTATAAATTGAAATTTATCAAGAAGAAATGTCCGTACAAGAGCCTGCCAATTTGGAAATGACATCTCTGTCAGTTCTTTTCCGGCATATCTTGCATCCATACGCGCGCAATCCGAACGGACAAGTATCGGATAAGCCTTAAAAAACAGCGCAATAGCAAGCACATTTCCGCCAAAGAACCCTGTCAGCACCACAGGCAGTATGTCCGCATTGTTATACCCCCGCTCCTGCAAAATAGCACCTACGATCAGACAGGCATAAGCAAGCAGGATCACAACGATGCTTGTACCCAACAATAGCATTCCCTTTTTTACATTGTTATCTTCTTCCATCAACAGATCCGCTCCTCTTGCTTCACAAAGAATGAAAGCATAATGCTAATGCCATGTATGCCCCAGCCTTATTCCATTTTAGAAGTGAAAATGCAATTCGTCAATAAGTATGAGCGATTCACCGCTTATTTCCCGCTTATTCTACCGTCTTCGTCTCATCAGCCACGTACTCAAAAAAGTCAAAATCCGCATAATGCCGGTGTCTCACTCTGTCCGCGCAGGTGATTCCCACCATCGTCCCCGTAAATTCTCCGTATTTACAGTATTCATCGGAAAACCGGGTGGTATCAAAAGTTCGTCCGATCTTCACATACTTTTCGTTGTCATAGCTCCACTCGAACCAAGATTTTCTGCCTTCTATATAAAGGCGCAGGTAAAGCGGTCTGTCATCCACCGGGATTCTGGTGTTGAGAAACTCCGTTTTTTCTCCGTTTTCCAGATGAATGATGGAAATGGCACTCTGTCCCAGCGTTTCACTGTAATATTTCCGCAGATTGATATAATTCATATTATCGTAATACAGGATCAGGCCGGCGCTGTGCTGGTGAACCTCCGGTACAAATTCCATCTTCGTGGTAATTCTGGCATAGACGCTGGTCAGCTTTCGCGCCAGAATGCTCACTTTGTTCAGGGATGTTCTGGACTCCTGTCCTCTAAGTCTGACATAGCCCGGTCTGGCTTTTACGTCCGCAAACCTGTGCGGCATAATGCGGGGTGCGTAATAGAAATTCCCCAGTTCCTCCTGATCAAAATCATCGAAATCGGGAATGCCGAGCACCGGTGTCTCCGGCAGTGCACTTTCCGGCACTTCCACTTTAGCCAGATTGCTGCCGTCAGCCATGCGCAGCCAGCCATCCTCTGTCCACATCATTTTCTGGATAGCGGTCTCCCTTCCCAGCGTGCACCGCAGTTCCGGTACAAAGGGTCTGGCACAAAGGTGCACCAGATACACCTCTCCCGTCGTAAGTTCCACATAGCTTCCGTGCCCTGACTTTTGCAGAATGGAATCGGGATTATAATATTTGGGCTTCAGGTGGTCAGGATCCCGGCGTTCAAAGGACTGCCCCGGAACACTGGTCACAATAGGATTCTGAGGATCTTTTTCATAGGGGCCCCATACATGTTCTGACCGCCCCATGGTCACACAATGATTGTACCCTGTTCCCCCTTCCGCACACATAATATAGTAATATTTTCCCCGCTTCGTCAAATGAGGCGCCTCGATGCATCCCCGGTCCGTACCGCCCCGCCACATTCTCTTCGGATATCCCACAATCTCTTTTTGTGCAGGCGAGTACTCTACCATACAGATAGCGCCGGGCTTCTCGTAGCCTTCTCTGGTCTCCCATTCCAGAGAGACGATGTATTTCTTTCCGTCATCGTCATGAAAAATGGAAGCGTCAAATCCGGAAGAATGCAGATATGCCGGTGTACTCCACGGACCTCTGATATCCTTTGCCGTGATCAGGTAATTGTCCACATCGAAATACCGGGCATTCATGGAGTTCATAACGCCGTATACCACATAAAACAGTTCTTCCTCCTCGCAGTACGTCAGACAGGGCGCCCAGATCCCTTTTGCGCTGGGAAGCTTTTTCAGATCCACCTGCTCATCGTCTGTCAGAACATGGGTATACAGTTCCCAGTTTTTCAGATCCTTTGAATGATATACCGGAATCCCCGGAAACCACTCGAATGTAGACACCGCCACATAATAATCTTCCCCTTTTCTGCAGATACAGGGATCGGGATTAAATCCCGGAAAAATCGGATTTTGAATCATTGCCTTTACCTCCCATATTTTATACCGCCGGAAACCATCCGAAGTCCACACATCTTCCCAGATCCCAGCTGTCCCAGCCGATCCAGCCCTTGTCATTGACTGTATCAGTCAGAAGTTTGTAACTCCAGTAAAAATATCCGCTGCCTTTTTCCCACGCCGCGATCTGTGCCCCGGCAACCGCATTGTATATTTCTTTCTTTTCATCAGCCTCAAGCTGTTCCCTTGCGCTTCCTTCCACGCCGTTTAACACACTCTGGCCGCCCTTTGTGTCACAGCCGCAGGCAAGTGAGTTGAACAGACACCATTCCCCGCAGATCACCGGAAAATACCGCTGCATCTCCTCGATATCCTTTTCATAATGCTCCCGGATATATGCCAGATAAGCATCCAGTTCCTGCCTGCACCCTTCCGCTTCCGCCATCATCAGATACTGATGCGTATCGAGCACCACATTGACATATTTTTCTTCCCGCATAAAATCCTTCCAGGCCAGAAGTTCAAACCCGTCATGGATCACCACGTACTTATCCTCCGGTAAAAACCTGCGTATCCTGTCATATGCCCGGCAATAGAAATCTTTCAGAAATTCCAGCGTATTCGGACCGGAACCGGCCGCCAGCTCCTGGCTCACAGCCGGATACCGCTTCGGCACATCCATCAGCTTCCACGCCCGCTCCGTGATCGGCTCATTGAGCACTTCAATTCCCCAAAGTCCGCCCCGGTTACCGTAACGCTCCGCCAGACGTTCCAGAACCGTTAAAACAAATTCCACCTCCTGGGGACTCTGGGACCATCTGCATACGCCGCATATGCCGCCGTTGTCAAAACCATTCTGCCCCAGCGGCGCAGTATGCAGATCAATCAGAATCTGCAGGCCGTACTTTTCCGCCCAGTTAAAAGCCTTATCCAGTTCCCCGATGCATCCGATGAAAGGCTCTCTGTCACCGAAGATAAAATAGGGAACAGGAATCCGCACAGCCTCCATCCCCATGGCCCTGATGGACACAAAATCTCTCTCCGTAATATATTCCGAACGGTGGACGCTGATCCGCGCCTCATATACCTCTTTGGAAAGCTGACGTGGAAGATAATATTCATCCTCCGCCGTTGTCCCCTCAAACAGAGCCGGACTCATCCATTTCTCCAAAACCAGCCAGTTTCCCAAATTAACACCCTTTATTTTCATGCTTTCCTCCATTTCGAAGCGTTTCCCGTCATATAATTTACTGTTTCTCCTGATTTCCGTTTCTGTTCTTCAGATCCTCCATAATACCCGCAAATTCCTGATCCAGATGATAGAATTTCATAATGACAAGCCCGATCACATAGACGCCGATGGGAATCCACACGAAACAGATCCGGATAGACGTGAGAGCCGACGCTGTCTGAACCGCCGCTTCCCCCACATAGCCGCCGATCTCCAGGATCAGGCCAAGCAGCGCGGAACCTATACCGTTACCGATCTTATAACCGAAACTGCAGGCGCTGTTTACCAGCCCTTCTGTCCGTACTCCGGTCTTCCATTCTCCGTAATCAATGGTATCCGAAACCATGGCCCACATCGTTGACCCGCCGCAGGCATTGCCGATTCCCCGGATCACGCTGGATACCACAATCAGTCCCATCGTACCTCCGGAAAAGTTCAGGATCAGCATGCCGATGGTATTCAGGATCAGCCCAATGGCGAACACATTCCTTTTGCCGTACTTTTTCACCAGCATCGCAATGAAGAACATGCCTGCAATCTGCACCACATTAAAGATGCCGTTGATGGTTCCCACCAGATTTCTGTCTCCCAGAATATCCTTTGCATAAAAGACTGTGGCACCGCCGTTTACAGAGTACATCAGGAAGAAAAGCGCCAGCATTCCAGTCATCATGATCCAGTATTTATTCTGAAACAGTGCTTTGATCCCTGTCGCAAACGGAACATCTTTGCTTTTTCCCTTCTCCGCGCCGGCAGGTCTGACCCGCTCCTTTGTGCCGAAGAAATTGATCAGAAACGCTGCCACTGCCAGCACGCCGAGCACGCAGAAGGTTTTCGTCCAGGCAGGTGCATTATCGCCGAAATATTCCACCATCGGAAGGGTACAGATATTAATCACCAGCGTTCCCGCCGTGGCAAGAAGATTTCTGAAAATACTCAGCACGGATCTTTCATAAGGATCCTGCGTCATCAGCGCATTCAATGCGGAATAGGGTACATTGATGGCCGTGTAGATCACCGTGGAAACCAGGTTATATGTAATAAACACATACACCAGCTTGGGTGTCGAAGCCCAGGATGTGGGTACCGAGAACAACAGTATGCCGGATATTGCAAAAGGAACACACATCCGTAACAGCCACGGTCTCGCCTTTCCGAATTTTGACCTGGTTCTGTCCACAAGCACACCCATAATGATATCGCTGACACCGTCGAAGATCCGGGATACCATCATGATCGTGCCCACAGCAAGCGCATTGACTCCTGCATAATCCGTATAATAGAGCATCAAAAATGCCGACATCGCCGTATAAATGATATTACATCCGAAATCACCGCACCCGTAAGAAAAGCGTTCCACAACTTTTGATAAGGTTAATTTACTCTTTTTCTCCATAATAAAACCCTCTCTCTTTTTTCGTATCTGTTCTGTGCGCGCCGAACATTCTTTGTTTATACTGATATGTTAGCATAATATTGTTATACAGAATAGGTTTCATATTCTCCAAATAACAGGTCAATATTCTCTTTTTTAATAAAATCCGCTGATCAATTTTTCCTGTGCCGGCTTACTTGACACCCTGTTTTCTATGGCGTATCTTTAAAACAGCCGGCTCCATATATACAAAATTGTTAAGAAAGGCGTGGAAAACACATGTCAGAGCAAAAGACAGGCAATATTTATGAAGTCATTCAGGTTCCCAAAACCACCGGCGTCCGTTTTTTCACGGAACATGATACTGGAAGCTACTTCCCGAACCACTGGCATGATGCGGTGGAGATCATTTATATGATAGAAGGCGGCGTGGATGTGACTGTGGAGTCCCGTGCTTTTCACCTGCCTGCAGGCCGGTGCACACTGATCAACTCCGGCGTGATCCACTCCACCAAATGTACTTCCCCCAATGTGGGAATCGTTTTTCAGATCCCCTATGATTTTATCAGACTCTATATCCCCGATATCGCACAATTACAGTTTGTGGTGGATGATCCCTGTGACGACCCGGTGCGCCGGACGAAAGTTGACATTCTGAAAGAAACCCTCACACAGATGCAGGTCGCAAACGACATACGGCCTGAGGGATATATTCTGCGCTTCAACAGTCTTCTCTTTGAGGTTTTGTTCCAGCTTTACCATAATTTCAGTGTCAGACATCTGCACACCAGACCCGACCACAGGACAAGGGACTTAAACCGCCTGCATACTGTTCTGGATTACACCAACCGGAATTATAACCGGCCCATCTCCATTGAAGAAATATCCCGGATCGCCTACCTGGAATCCGGTTATTTCTGCCGTTTTTTCAAAAAACATATGGGACTGACGTTTCTGGAATACCAGAATGAAGTACGTCTGTCCCATATCTATCAGGATCTTATTACCACACAGGATACGCTGCAGCATATCCTGGATCGTCACGGATTTACCAATTATAAACTGTTCCGCAGAGTCTTTTCCGAGCATTTTCATGCCACGCCGTCACAAGTCAGAAAACAGCGCTGACAGACTGTCTGGAACGTCTCCGGTTCTCACAAAGGGCAGCAGTTTACCCCTGAACATATCTGGTCAAAAACTGCTTCGTCCTCTCCTCTCTGGGATTGTCGATCACCTGCCTGGGATCACCCTGCTCCACGATCACGCCGTCATCCATAAAAATAAGCTGATCCGACACGTCTCTGGCAAAAGCCATCTCATGGGTGACGATGATCATCGTCGTCTTCTGATCCGCCAGTCCCCTGATGACCTTGAGCACTTCCCCGGTAAGCTCCGGATCCAGTGCGGAAGTGGGCTCATCAAAGCACAGGATATCCGGCTGCAATGCCAGCGCCCTTGCGATAGCCACACGCTGCTGCTGCCCGCCGGACAACTGATGTGGATAATGGGTCATACGATCGGCCAGTCCCATCTCGGCAAGCAGTTCCTTCCCGTGCTCATCGATTTTCGCAAAAATATCCTTCTTATTCTGTTTAAAATCCGATCTTTCCTTCGCCAGCAGCTTCTCCGCCAGCGTCACATTCTCAAGAGCCGTATACTGCGGAAAAAGATTAAAGGACTGAAACACCATGCCGAAATGCAGACGCTTGGTCCGAAGCCCTCTTTCCTGTTCTTTCAAAGGCATGGACGCATCAAAAAGCGTCTCTCCTTTCACCACAATGGATCCTTTGTCCGGTGTCTCCAGAAAATTCAGACACCGCAGAAGCGTGGTCTTGCCGGATCCCGAAGATCCGATGATCGCAAGCGCGTTCCCTTCCTCCAGCGAAAAGCTGACATCGTGCAGCACCATGGTGGAATCAAATTGTTTTCCGATATTCTTCACTTCCAGAATCGCCATATCAATCTACCTCTCTGTTCCTTCATGTTCCACTATCTGAAATAATCCAGCCTGCGCTCAATGTAATTAAACAACAGTGTCAAAATACCCACAAAAATAAGATAGAAAACACCCGTGTAGAACAGCGGCCAGGTCAGACCGTTACTCTTCATAAACGAATAGCCCGCAAAGGTAAGTTCATACGCGGCGATAATACGTGCCAGGGAGGTGTCCTTGACCAGCGTAATGATCTCGTTGGACATAGGCGGCACCACCCTTTTTACCATCTGTAAAAGTGTAATCTGAAAGAAAATCTGCGTTCTGGTCATGCCCAGCACCTGTCCTGCTTCACGCTGTCCCGCGGGCACTCCTTCAATACCGCCCCGGAAAATAACCGAAAAGTAGCAGGCATAATTGATACTGAACGCCACCACCGTAGCCGTGATCCGCCCGGTTTCGTTACCGCTCCATATGTTATGCCCCAGCCACAGACCCGGTCCGTAAAAAATGATAATAAGCTGCAGCATCAACGGCGTACCGCGGATAATCCATACCAGCACCTGGATCAGCCAGCGCAGCGGCCTGAACCTGCTGATAGAACCGAAAGCAAGGATCAGCCCCAGCGGCAGCGAAAACAGCAATGTAAAGATAAAAATCTGAAACGTTGTCAACAGACCGCCAAGCAGCGATTGCGTAACACTCCAAAACATAGATGTTTCTCCTTCGTTATAGCTCTTCTTTCTTTATCACAGAGTCCTGTTTCTGCCCGTTTCTCAAGGCATACTTCCGGACATTCAGATCCGGAATCTGCTGAATGTTTCGCTTCTTCCGTCACTCAGCCGGAACTACGATCACCTGCGCATTATTGCAGTACGGATTGGAGCATTCCATTGCGGAAGTTGTTTCCGAAGTAAGGGTCATACCGTTCCATACCACATCAATGTTTTTGGATTCCAGTTCCATGATCTTGTTGTCCCAGTCAATCTCTACGAACTGTGCCTCAACACCCAGCTCGCCTGCAACGATACGTGCCATATCTGCATCAAAGCCAATCCATTCACCGGATTCATTTTTGTAATCCATAGGTGCGAAATCTGTGATACCAACGATCAGTGTACCCTTGTCCTTAATATAAGCCACATCACTGTCCTCTGCCGATGCCTGGAACTCGAATGCCGGCTGCTCTACCAGTGCTTCCTGCACACCGTAAATCGTTGCCGTCTCTTTCATGGAACCGTCCGCATAACTTTCCGCCAATACGGAATTGATGAAAGATGCCAGATCTGAACCTTTACGGCATCCCACACCGTACTCTTCCGTCGTCAGCTCTGTCGTGTACTTCATATCGGGATAGCTGGTGCCTTCTCCGATCATCGCACCTGCCATCAGCAGGTCAATAATCGCCGCACCGGATGTACCAGAAGCAACTTCCATCAGTGCATCCGCCTGGGAAGCTACCACATTGGTCTGAAAACCATTATCCTTGGCTGCCGCCTCTCCTGCCGAACCGGCTTCCACTGCATATACAAGGTCGGCCTCCGATGTGCCCGCGGCCGTCTGTGCGGTATCACCGGAACCGCCGCATCCGGTCAATACTGTTCCAACTGCCAAAGACATTGCCAGCATAAGTGCAAGTTTCTTTCTCATAATGTTCTCCTCATTTCTTCTAAATTTGAAAATCCTGTTGTATTTTATCATAGTAACGGGCTAAAGTAAATGGTAACTCTTTACTTTAGCCCGCTTTTATATCAGTTCAATCAATTCTATAGGGCGAACGCCCATTTCCTGCTAGAACTTGATCTCTTTCCCTTTCAGACGCCACTGCCTGAACTCCGCCGAAGCCGACAGTAACAGGTCAGAAGACGAATTGAGCGCCGTTTCCACGGAATCCTGAATTACACCGATGATAAATCCCACTGCAACCACCTGCATGGAAACCGTATCCGGAATTCCGAACAGGGAACACGCCATAGGGATCAGAAGCAGTGACCCGCCGGCCACACCGGATGCTCCGCAGGCCGCCAGCGCCGCCAGAAGACTGAGCACAAGTGCCGTCGGAATATCCACCGGAATCCCCAGCGTATGTACCGTAGCCATGGTCATGACTGTGATCGTGATGGCCGCGCCGTCCATATTGATGGTCGCGCCCAGCGGAATGGTCACGGAATAAGTATCCCTGTCAAGTCCCATCTCATCACAGATTTTCATATTAACCGGGATATTTGCCGCGGAACTTCTGGTAAAAAATGCAGTAATCGCACTCTGCTTCAGACACTTGAAGATCAGCGGATAAGGATTCTTGCGGATACACCAGTATACAAGAATCGGATTGGTGATAAAATAAATTCCCAGCATACAGCCCACCAGAAGTATAATGAGCTTGCCGTATATCTCAAATGCCTCAAGGCCGCTGGTCGTCACACTGGAATAAACCAGACCCAGGATCCCGAAAGGCGCCAGATTGATGATCGTTGCAACCACCTGGGAAATCCCCTCGGAGATATCCGTCAGCACCGCTTTTGTACTCCCCTTCGCTCCACGAAAGGCCACACCCAGAAGCACCGCCCATGAAAGGATTCCTACATAATTGGCATTTGCCAGCGCTGAAACGGGATTCGCAACCACATTCATCAGCAGGGTACTGAGCACCTCCACGATTCCTTTTGGCGCAGCAGCCGCCGTATCCGCAGCCTCCTGCAGCACCATATCCACCGGAAAGATCATGCTGGCAAAAACGGCGATCACCGACGCCAGCACGGTACTGAACATATACAGGATGATAACGGTACGGATCACACCACTGTGAGACCTGCCCGCATTGCATAAAGAACTCATAACCAGAAAAAATACCAGCAGCGGCGCAATAGCCTTCAGCGCGCCTACAAACACATCGCCCAGAATCCCCACTGCGGAAGCCTGCGGCACAGCAAGCGCCAGAATCACGCCCGCCGATAAACCTACGATAATCCGTTGGACAAGGCTGATCCCCGTCCATGTTTCCCACACTTTTTTCATTCTTACACAGTCCTTTCTCCTGTGCAGCCCTTCTGCACAATTATTTTACTGTTCCCTGTCGGCATTTACATGCAGCTTTTTCTTATGTATGTGTCAGACCGGTACAGCCTCTCAAAGTCAGCAGTGCAGATCTCACCGCCGGCCTGCCTGAATTTTTCTTTTTCTATAACAGTATACCATATATGATTTTATCAACACAACATTGATTTACAACAGTATTAGCGGTATAATAAGGCTATGATTACGATAAGGAGGTATGCATATGCAGGAAATCATCAAGATTCGTTCCAAGAATCACCCAAACATCGAGTTAAAGGCAATCCCCGGACATTTTGTAACCCCCAACTCCCATATTAACTACTTTTTGGATATGACAACGCTGAAGACGAGACTCAGTGAAGCTTCCATCGCTGCCAGAGAGCTGGGCAGACAGACCGCCATCTCCATGGTAGTAGACACCATCGTCTGTATAGACGGCTGTGAGATCATCGGTGCATTTCTGGCCGAGGAACTGACGAGGGCAGGCATCTATTCCCGCAATGCACACCAGACAATCTACATCGTCACGCCGGAATACTCTGCTTCCGGGCAGATGCTGTTCCGCGACAACTATCTTCCCATGATCAAGGATAAAAATGTCCTTCTTCTGCTGGCCAGCGCCACCACGGGAAGAACCGTCACGAAAGCGGTACAGACACTGACTTACTACGGCGCATCCATCAGCGGCGTGAACGCGATCTTCAGTGCCGCCAACAGTGTTACCGGCATACCCATCAACGCTTTGTTCAACACCTCCGATATCCCGGACTATAAGACCTGCAGTTCCGAAGACTGCAGCATGTGCAAGGACAAGAAGCCTATTGATGCCTTTGCCAACGCTTTCGGTTATTCCACCATCCGGTGATGGGGCATAATTACATGATCTGAACATAATTTTATACATAACAAAAGGACAACGGTTTTCCATCAGAAATGAGGATTCGTTGTCCTTTTTTATTACCCTTCTTTCTCCTTACCGGCCGGAGCTAGTGCAGACGCTGACACCGGAATCTTTATGATAACTTTTGCTCCCCTCTCCGGCATACACACATTTTCCAGACACACCATTCCACCGTGCTGCCGCACGATCCTGTCTACAATATACAGTCCCATACCGTAATGGGCAGCATCGGCAGTGCGGCTCGTATCTTCCATATAAAACTGTTCCTTCCCGTGTCTGAGCGCTTCTTCGCTGAATCCCGGCCCGGTATCGGTGCACGTATATGTGATTTCATCCCCCGTCCTGTCCACTTCTATGGAAACTCTGCCGCCGGAAGGCGTATGTTCCGCCGCATTGGCCGCAACATTGATAAATGCCCGCAGCAAAAGTTCCTCTTCCACCCAGATGTCCCCCACATGCTTCCGGCATTCCCACTGCAGCGTAACCTGATGCATGGAGCAGAGACTTCCGGCCTGTCTCTTAACCTCATCCAAAAGCGCATCTGAGTCCGTCATCCGCCTGATCACAGGAACCGCGGCAGCAGCCTTCGTCATTTCAAGCATCATCTGTACATAATTCTGCATCCGCCTGGCGCTGTCGGCAATACAGCCGGCATATTCTTCCTGCTCTTCCGTAAGTTCTGTATCCTGGAGCAGTTCCACATTTCCCCGCACCAATGTCAAAGGTGTTTTCAGATCATGTGCCAGTGCAGACATCTGTTCCTTTTTCATCTGTTCAAGCTGCCACTGGCTTTCCAGCGACTCCTTCAGGGCTGCCCGCATGTCATCCATGGCCTTCAAAACCGCATTGATCTCTTTTACGGAGCCGTAAGCTATCTCAAATTCCAGCTCCTGACCCTGTATCCTGTCGGCCGTATCGGCCAGAGGCGCCAGCTTCTGCCTGATCACACTGTTGAACCGCACTGCTGTCGTCAGAATGATCATCAGAACAAGTACAAAAAAGACGATAATTATCAGTGTTTCCGGCAGGGGCAGGTATTTTCTGAGCAGGGCGGATTTATATTGTACAGCAATCTGATACCGCACAATGCAGTATTCCCCGTCGCGGGGTATTCCGGCATAAAAATCCGCGCCAAAAAAATTACCGCCGTTCAACTCTTTTCCGCGAATCACGTTTTTTGCATGTTCCACTTCCTTTTCACTCATGTCCCCGTCCAGAATACGGCCTTCCTGATCCAGCAAAACATACTGGCACAGCTCCGGGATCAGATCCTTCGTCACCCGGTCAGCCTTCTGAATGCTCTCTGCGGCAGCCTGTACCTGGTTTTCCACATGCCGGGCCGGATAAACAAGATCAGCGGCGAACAATCCCAGAACGGCACATCCGCAAAAAGCAGCCGTCAACAGGATGCCCGCAAAAATATACAGAAAGTATTTCAGAAAAAACAAACCAATAGGGATTTCCTTACGCTTTTTGTCATATCCTGTCCCAGTTTTCATTTTAATCCCCCATGCATATCCCATCACAGCTTTGCGTCTTCCCATTTATACCCGATCCCCCACACTGTCCTGATCGGTGCATAATGATGTTCTTCCAGTTTCATTCGAATATTCTTGATATGGGTGGTGATTGTCTTTTCATCACTCTCTCCGTCAAATCCGAACACTTTCTCATAGATCTGCTCCCTGGAAAAGATCTGGCCGTGATTTCTGGCCAGAAATTCGCAGATTGAATATTCCGCTTTTGTCAGGGCAATCTCTGTTCCGTCCACCAGAAGCTGCCGGGCGGAAAGTTGAAAACGGGAACCTGCAAAGGTAAGTCCCGCAAAATGCTCCCTTGTCTCCCGCCGCAGATGAGCCGCCACTCTGGCACGCAGTTCTGCCGCGCCAAAAGGTTTACAGATATAATCATCGGCACCTTTTTCCAGTCCATACACCAGACTGCTCTCCTCCGATTTTGCCGTCAGAAAAAGAATCGGGCAGTCTACTCTGGCACGCAGCTCCTCGCACAGCGCAAATCCGTCTTTTCCCGGCATCATCACATCCAGCAGAATCAAATCATATCTTTCCGGATTTTGTCCGCTCACAGACGCAGAATCTGACACTGTTGTCACATTATACCCGTCCTTTTCCAGAATCCTGCGTATCATTGTCAGAATCGCCGTATCATCGTCCACCACTAAAATGTTTGCCATATACACTCCTGTTCTGCTCAAATTACCGGTCATCCATGGGGCGTTTCATTCATTCCCTTTCCTTCCGTCCCAGCAATCACTCCATATCCGATAGATCATCAACGCCGCCACCGTCGCTGCCGTGCAGATCCACGCAGCCTTCCCGCAGTCTGTAACCGGAATCCCTTCCGTGCTGTATGCAGGCATAAGCGAACAGACCATTCTGGAAGCCCAGGCGGCCGGAATCAGAAACCAGATTCCATCGCCCAATCCCGTTAAAAGCACCGCCGCCAGCAGACTCCCGGCAATACCCAGCCCGATAGTCACTCCTTTGTTGAACCGCAGTGCAAGAAACATATGCCATAGATACAAAAAGAAGCTTCCTCCCGCCATGATCAGGCCGGCAATCCAGTAAAAGGACCAGGCGACCACACGCTGCCTCAGTACAAAGCAATATCCCGTCCCAAACAATACCGAGGCCAGCATAACAGAAAAAGCACCTGTCAGAAAGAGAAAAAGTACTTTGGACAAAAATGTCACTTTTCTGTCTCTGGCGGAGAGTATGACCTGAAAAGCCCCCGCGTATGCCTCCTGCTCTGCTACTATAGCACAAAAGGTTCCGATCAGAAAAGGGTAACCAAGACCCATCATTTGAAAATATGCCTGTACTTTTGTGTAAGAATCCCAGGGTGTGACGGCATAATAACATAAAAAGACAGCAGCCATTGCACAGGGAATGAAGATATGAGCCGGGCCCAGCGGGGTGTGTTTTGCTTTCAGATACTCGGATTTTAAATTACGGAGCAGATTATGCATATCAGTAAATTTCCTTTCTGGTCATTCTAAGATTTCATTTCGTTCCTGCACGCCGGAACCAGCGTGCTGTCATAAAGGTAAACGCCGCAAACCACAGGAGCGACAACAGTATACCGGGGAAAATCACCGCCGGATTCATATACCGGCTTCCCGGTTCCACAAGCAGTCCGTTGGGCATGATACCCAGCACAGGACACATCAGCCGAAAGGGTATGGATGCAGGACACAGCCACCATAATTTTGTGGCTCCCAGCAGAATCAGACTTCCGACGGTCAGGCCCATGCATACAAAGACAGCGGCAAACATGCCGAAACGTGCGCTGAGCATAAGATATAAAGGTATGCTCCACAAATAGCAGACACTCAGAAGAATTGCCGCCATAAGGCCGGCCGCCGGTGAAACAGAGTCGCCAAACAGAAGGCCGCCTGCAAATACACCGATAAAAAAAATCAGATTTGCACACAGCAGTTTTACAGCACAATAAAAAATCTTGCTCATCCAGCAGTAATCCGGCGCGATGCTGGTCAACAGCATATTGGCATAATGCTGTTTTTTCTCTTTTTGCATATTCAGGTAGCACAGAACAGCAAGCATACCCGGCAGAATCATCGTATACCACCAGTTCCATGCGTTAATAGTAAAAAAGTCCGTTCCTCTGCTCAGCATCAGAGAAATGAATATCTGAAGCATAGCGGCAGACAGTGGCAGCAGCCCGCCAAAGGAATGCCGCATTTTAAGTTTTTCCGAGCGAAGCAATGCTAACATATCACGCACACTCCTTTCCCGCATCTCGTACCACCTGCATAAAAAGTTTTTCCAGATCCTGTCCGGGATCTGCCGCACCACTGTACCCCAGCCTGCCGCCCGCAATGATTCCGATATGGTCGGCGGTCATTTCCACTTCGCTCAAAATATGGCTGGACAGGATTACCGTGATCCCCTGCCCCGGAAAAGATCTGATCAGTTCCCGCAGTTCCTGTATTCCCAGTGGATCCAGGCCATTAGCGGGTTCATCCAGAATAAGCAGGCGTGGATCATTCAGCAGCGCCAGTGCAATGCCGAGGCGCTGTTTCATGCCCATGGAAAACTGTCCGGCACGTTTTCTGCCTGTATTCGTCAGGTCAACGGTTTGCAGCACTTCTCCGATCCGTGATTCCGGCAGTCCCAGCATGGTAGTCCGCACTTTCAGATTTTCCTCCGCGGTAAGGTTGTCATAGAGAGGCGGTGTCTCGATCAGCGCGCCGATCGAATCCAGATCTTTCCTGCTCCACTCATGCCCGTCGAACCGGATGCTGCCGGATGTGGGATGAAGCATACCAGTGAGCATCTTAAGGGTCGTGGATTTACCTGCACCGTTCGGCCCGAGCAGTCCATAGACGGAATTTCTTTCAATCCGGAGAGATAACCGGTCCACTGCCGTCTGTTTCTTAAATTTTTTAGTGAGATCATTCAGTTCAAGAATTGTATCCATTTGTATGCTGTCCTTTCATGTTTCAGGATAAAACTTACAAGCCTTTTTCCTGTTGTTAAGGACAGCATACCCGGCAATTATGAAGATTTTATAAAGAATGAAAAAACAATTTTCCTGCAGATTTGAATACTGTCAGCTTACAGACACACCACCACAAGCGGCACTACCCCCATTACGATCCCGATCAGCGACATCAACAGGCAGGAGGCACTCTGCTTCACTACTCTGGCCTCATTGTCCCAGTCAAACACCGGAAACCTGCGGTTAAGCAAAATTCCGGCCCAGGCGCTCACGACGATATAGACCATAGGCACGATGATCAGGCCAAGCGCCCCCGCAATCCCCGGACGCAGCGCAATAAGCATCAGCACCACCGAAACCACATAAAACGGAAAGGCAACCACAATATTTGTCCACACCTTGCTTCTCAGAACCATCTTTTCCGTCACCGGCAGCGTCTGCATAAGCCACCACTGTTTCCCTTCTATGGAAATGGCGCTGGCTGTGGCGGGCATCATGGCCGGAAGCATCCCCAGTAAGACAGGCGCTGCCTTTTCCAGAATTCCGGGCATGCCGATCATGCTTTCCACCTGTTCTTTTCCGACAAACAGCACAGCCGCCGAAACCAGCACCATCATGATCTCCCCAATCAGCGTGTTCGTCACATATATCGTGGATGAAAAATAATGCCGCAGTTCCCTTTGTACCATACTCCTCATGACCGATCCGGCACGCAGCCTTTTCATGCGGAAATCACGTTTCGCCGCATTCACGCCAAGGAGACTGCATATCCTTGCATAGTAACGCTGCAGTACAGCCAGAAAGATCAGAAACACACCGGCGGATACAGCCGCAAACAACACAAACCTGCCGCCCTGTCCATATACCATCGCTTCCGACAGCCAGAGCGCCGGCGGATAAATGCTCTTGATCTGCCCGGACATTATGGCCGCAAGCCCGCCCATCCACTCTTTAAACTCTTCTCCTCTCATGGAAGAAATACGAAAATTGCCGATGACAACCGCACAGACGAAACCAATGGTAAGTATCGTGGAGGCCATATTTTTTCCTCTCCATCTGCTGGTGATGCCCGTGATCAGCGCCCCCGCAACAGAAGCAACTGTCAACGGAAGCAGCGGTATCAAAATACTGCCCAGGATTCCGTACAGATAAAAGGCTGCCGGCGGCTGCAGCATAGCGCTATATACCCACATGCCGGCTGCCATCATTACCATACCAAATAGCATATCCGTGACATACATGGTAAGAAATCTGCTCACTATGATGGAGCCTGTATGCACCGGAAGCGCAATCTGTTTCTCATAGGCTCCCCTGTCAAACAGAAACGGGCCTGCCTTCATCATGGTGAAGATAAAAGTGACCATGGAAATGCCCAGCGTGATCACCGCCGGAACCATTTCCCCCATCTGCATTGTGATAAGCCCGTAACACATGGCCGCCAGATACCCGGCAAAAAGTATGAGCAAAAAGCACCACAACACCCCAAGCAGAAGATACCGTCCTTTTTTCTTCTCATCTTTTGAAAAGCGAAATTCATTAAATCCGAACAGATTACACAGGGATATCTTTGTCAACAGCCTGATCTGTCTGAGCATGTCCGACCACCTCCATAAACAATTCTTCCAGAGATTTGTCTCTGGTCAGTTCTTCTGTATTGCCTTCCACAATCAGCCGTCCTTTCGAAATGACTGCGATGCGGTTACACAGCTTCTGCGCCACTTCCAGTACGTGTGTTGAAAAAAAGATCGCTCCGCCCTGTTCGCACATCGTATGCATTTTCTTTTTCAAAATCAGGCTCGCCTCAGGATCCAGTCCCACAAAAGGTTCGTCCAGAATCAGCAGCTTCGGCTGGTGGATCAATGCACCGATCAGTGCTGTCTTCTGCTTCATGCCATGGGAATATGTGGAAATCAGATCTCCCAGCGCATCGTAGATCCCGAATTCCTGCGCTTCCCTGGTAATACGCTCCTGCCTGACCTGCACCGGCACCTCATAGATATCTGCCATAAAATTCAAATACTGTATTCCCGTCAGGTACTCGTATAAATCCGGATTATCCGGCAGATATGCCATGATCTTCTTGCAGGCCAGCGGGGCATCCTTCAGATTCATCCCGTCGATCCAGATCTCCCCCTGTTCATAATCATGAATGCCCACAATACTCTTGATTGTGGTAGTCTTACCGGCTCCGTTATGCCCGATAAATCCATAGATATCACCTGCCCGTACCCGAAGGGAAAGATCTTCTACCGCCGGTTTATTTCCCTTGTAAGTTTTTGTCATATTTTTGATTTCCAGCATTTTTACCTCATTTCTGCGCTGCTTTGTCTTAATCTTATTAAGAATATGCGTGGACGGATTTGTAATAGGCAGCGCACAGACACAAATCACGCAATCAGAAATTTTATTTTTCTTGTTGATATCATTATGATATCATATTGATTTATTTTGTCAAGAAAATCTTTTTTAAGTTTACAGATCATATACGAAAATCCAGAGTATAATTTCGAAAATGTGTGTCATATCATCCGCATTGTCTTTTTCTGCCTGTCGTGGCATAATAATACGTACAAAAGACAGGAGAACGAAGGAGAACCCTATGATCAACCGGCTGCTCAGCATCGTTTACATCTTAATGAATAAGGGGACTGTGACCGCCGGAGAACTGGCGGAACGTTTCGAGGTATCCGTGCGGACCATTTATCGGGATATCGAAGCCCTCAGCATGGCAGGCATTCCGGTTTATGCCGCCAGAGGCAGAAACGGCGGCATCAGCCTCACAGAGCAGTTTGTCCTCAATAAAATGCTGGTTTCCAAAGAAGAGCAGCAGCAGATCCTTTCCGCCCTGGCAAGCCTCAGGGAAACAGGCGCTCAGGAAGATGATGCCATTTTGATTAAGCTGGGTGATTTTTTCATGGACAAATCAGAAAACTGGGTATCCATAGATTTCTCCGATTGGAGCGGATGCCGCAAGGATCTTTTTCATCAGATCCGAAAAGCTGTTTTAAACCATCTGGTCATAGAATTTGACTATTACGGACAAGACGGCGAAATGAATCACCGGTGTGTAGAACCCGTACAGCTTCTTTTTAAAGAATATACATGGTATGTGCGCGCTTTCTGCCGTACAAAACAGGCTATGCGTCTGTTCAAGGTACTGCGCATGAAAAGAGTGGAGATAACAGGTGAGGCTTTTGTGCCCCGGCATTCTATTGAAACCGAAGATCCGGCGGCAGGTTCTTTTTCGGAAAGCGGAGAACCCGCGGCCACGGATTGTTCCATGGGCGGCAGTTCTACTGATTGTCAGCCGGAGGTCATCCTGTGGATCCACAAAAAAGAAGCCTACCGCATCTATGACCGTTTTGAGGAAGATGAGATCACTGTGCTGTCCGACGGCCATTTTGAGATTCACTACCGATGCCCCATGGACGACTGGGTCTACGGCATGATCCTGTCCTTCGGTCCCGCTGCCAAAGTGCTTGCACCGGAACCGGTAAGACAGGAACTGCACCGCCGCATCACGGAAATGAAACGGCTGTACGAAAGCATTTCATGAAAAGTGGAGACCCGGTATCTCAGTGCTTTTCAGCCGGACTTCCCTCGCGGATCATTGCAAAATAACCGATCAGAACCGTCCACACATAGGCACAGGTCTTGGGGATCATAAGCATCCCGATCACGGGAACCGCATCGGCAAAAAGCACTACCGGAATATAGAAACCAAAGCTGAGCACGATGGTCAGCCACATATATTTAAACCCATGGTCTTCCTGCTCTCTGGCGCTTTTAAAAAATAATATGATAATGAATGCACCCAGCAGCGCAAACGGAATATTGCGGTAAATTCCCCAGGAAAGCGGCGCCTCTGCGCTGAGCCATTCATTTTGCGGGAAAAGACACAAGACAATCCGCAATGCCGACAGCAGATATACCATAACCGTTTTGATTTTCTGTCCTTCAATATCATACCGTATCCGCCACACATAATACAAAATCACATAAAAAACCGTCATCGTTATAGAAGTAATGAATTTCCCCGCTCCCAGCGCACTGGTATAATTTTCCAGTCCGGTGGTGCACAGCGCCAGCACCCGGGGAACCAGATGAAAGGAATCTCCTGCGCCAAGTACCACCGCCATAATGCCAAACAGACGGTACTGTTTGTTCTCTCCGCTTTTTTTGATCATCATGATTCCGATGGTGATCACGGATACCAGATATACAATGTCAAATAACGTTTCCATAACAGCCTGCATAAATTGTTCCTCTCTTTCTCATTGTTCAGCGTCATCCGCCATTTTTCCCCCTGTCCGAATGTTACTCACAGGTATAAATCAGTCTGCAGATCATTTCCCGTATTCCAGCAAAATCATAATTCTGCTGCAGCAGAGCGGCAATAACCAGCCAAAATATGATCTCCACAAATTTTTCCTGCGTAAACACATCGTCAAATGCCCCCGGACGAACATTTTTATCGTGCATCAGAACCATGGAAAGCCTGCTTCGGATATGCTCCCAGGATCTGCTCATAAGCTGCGTCCCGTCCGCTTTCTCATCCCCTGAAAAACCCATGGAATGGGATGCAAAAAAACCGGGATATTTTTCACTGCCTGACCTCATGCTGTCAAAGATCCATTCAGCGCACCCGATAAAGCTTTCAAAGATGCTTTTGTCCTCCGGAAAATGAAAGATATCACACCATACGCTCTCCACCGTCGCCGCCACAAGATCTGCCTTTGATTCAAAATAATTATAGATCGAACCCACGGAAACCCCGCAGGCAGCAGCCACTGTCCTGATGCTGACCGCCTCCTGCCCCTGTCTTTTGACCAGTTCCCGGCTCACATCCAGAATGGCCTCCCTGGATGTCACAACAGTATTCATATAAATGCACCTCCCTCCAAAGTGAACATTGTTCATTATAATGTCTTTTTCTTCTCCTGTCAAGTATCTGATACGCTGAGCGCGGAACCCGGGAGTCGGAAACAAAACTTGGAAATTCCATAAAACAGAAGCAAAGAAAATCTAAATAAAATTTTCACACAAAACATGACACGCTTATGTCAGGTTATATATGATAAAGTAATCCCGTAACCGTAACAGTTAAGCCTTTGGTCTCACTGTTGCCGATCATTTGTACAAAATTCACAGGAGGATTACACAATGGAAACAAAAACAGAAATGAAAATATGCCAGAGCTGCGGCATGCCGATGCAGGAAAATCAATACGGAACCGAACAGGACGGGAGCAAAAACGATATGTACTGCTGCTACTGCTATAAGGACGGCGCTTTCGCACAGGACTGCACATTGGAGCAGATGGTTGATTTCTGCGCTCCCTTTGAAGTAGAAGGCGGACGCTGCAAAAACCTGGAAGAAGCAAAAGCGGCATTGATGCAATATTTCCCGACGCTGGCACGGTGGAAAGCGAAGCAAAAGTAATTTGCTTCGCAAATAACTTTGCGAGATCTGCTTCGCAGCCTCGTAAATCCGGAACAATTTCCTATACCAAAAAATGGGAGACTACGCGCTCAGGCTGTAGTCTCCCTTTGTGTGTGAAAAATTTATTCTGCTGCTGCCTCTTCCGTGTACTTCACACCAAGTTCAGAGATTGTGCCGTCAGCCAGTTTTGCATCAATTGCCTTATTGATCATATCAAGAAGGGCTGTATTACCTTTCTGAACAGCGATCGCATATTCTTCGGACTCAAAAGCCGCAGAGTCCTCCACGATCTTAAGACCCGCGTTATCGCCTACATATTTCTGAGCCGTCGCGGAGTCAATCACGACTACATCACACCTGCCGTTTGCAAGTTCCATAACCGCCTCTGTGCCCTTCTTAAATGCCTCGTAAGGATAACCCATATCCTTTACACACACTTCACCGGTATAGCCCTGTACAACACAGATTTTCTTGTCCGCTATATCGGCTGCTGCCGCGATATCGGAGTCTTCTCTCACGATCATAACCTGCGTTGCAGTATAGTAAGGTGTGGAGAAATCAACGGCTTCCAGTCTCTCCTCTGTCACTGTCATGCCCGCGATTACCGCATCAATCTGACCGTTCTGTAATGCCACAATCAAAGAGTCAAACTCCATGTTTTCAACTGCAGCCGTCATACCGTTCTCTTCTGCGATCTGTTTTGCGATGGCCATATCAATACCGTCATACTGATCAATCACACCTGTTCCTGCCACAAATTCAAAAGGCGGGAATTCTGCATTCGTACCGAAAGTTATAACACCTTCTGTTCTGGTAACTGCTGTGCTGCCGGCATCTGCTGCATCATCAGCTGCCTCATCAGAAACTGCTGCATCCGTTGTGCCCGCCCCATCATCGGCTGTCTCTGTGTCTGCCGCACCTGTTGTGGCACTGGATTCTCCACATGCTGTAAGTGCAGACACGGTCATAGCCATAGCCAGTATTAGCGCTGCTGTCTTTGTCACTTTTTTCATAATAATCTCCTCCTAAAATAGATAAATTGTGTATCCGCCGTTATCCGTCTTCTTACATGTTTTCAAGACAACGGCTTATATCTAAAGCCGCCTTTTCTGCTCTGCCATCAAACAACACAACATAAAGGCAGTTTGATACCGTCTTCATTTGTCCCGCAATTTATGAATTCATGCAGCATATCACACACAATGCTTCTGCCGCCCCATCCGCTACAGAACTTTACTCAGGAACAGTTTCGTTCTTTCATTCTTCGGCCGGTTAAACACTTCCTCCGGTGTGCCGCTCTCCATCACTTTTCCCTGATCGATAAAAAGCACTCTCGATGCCACTTCTCTGGCAAATCCCATCTCATGAGTAACAATCACCATCGTCATACCGGATTTTGCAAGATCCTTCATAACATCCAGAACCTCGCCAACCATCTCCGGATCCAGCGCAGAAGTAGGCTCATCAAAAAGCATAATCTCCGGATTCATGGCCAGTGCCCGTGCAATAGCCACACGCTGTTTCTGCCCTCCGGAAAGCTGTGCCGGATATGCGGATGCCTTTTCAGCAAGATTGACCCGTTCCAGAAGTTCCTGTCCTCTTTTCACTGCCTCCGGCTTCGTCATTTTCTTAAGAAGTACCGGCGCCAATGTAATGTTATCCATGATCGTCAGATGCGGAAAAAGGTTAAACTGCTGGAATACCATTCCCATCTTCTGTCTCACTTCATTCACATTCACCTTCGGTGCATTGATCTGCTGATCATCTACATAAATCTCGCCGTCGGTAGCTGTCTCTAACAAATTAAGGCATCTTAAAAAGGTACTTTTACCGGAACCGGAAGGCCCGATCACAACAACGACCTCGCCCGGTGCAATATGTTCATCGATCCCGTCCAAAACCGTAAGGTCACCGAATTTTTTATGTAAGTTCTTCACTTTGATCATCGGATCTTCTCCTCTCCTGTTGTTACAGCCGTCTATCTGGCATCAGATCTTCTGAGCCGCTTCTCGACCTGTCTGAGAGACAGCGTCAGGATCTTGATCAGTACATAATAGATCACGGCAGTTCCCACCAGCGGCATAAATGCCTCATATGTGGCACTCTTGATAAAATCACCCGCCTTCTGGATATCCATCAGGCCAACGTAACCGACAATAGCCGTCTCCTTGATCAGCACAATGAACTCATTACATAAAGCCGGAAAGATATTTTTCACAGCCTGTGGAATCACGATCCTCGTCATCGTCTGAAAAGCGTTCAGTCCCAATGACCTTCCTGCCTCGGTCTGTCCGTGATCCACGGAAAGAATACCGCCTCTGATAATCTCTGACACGTAAGCGCCGGAATTGACACCGAAGGCAATCGCCGCAATGATCCATTTATCCAGCTGCACCGGCACCGAGGCAAAAATAACGAAATAAATAATCATAAGCTGTGTCACAGAAGGCGTACCACGTATCACATCCGTGTAAATTCCGCCGATCGCTCTCGGCAGCTTCTTTTGGGACAGATTACACATAGCGATCAACATACCGATCAGGATTCCGACCACCACTGCCAGAAGCGACACCTTGATCGTGACGCCGACACCCTCAAGCAGCAGCTTATATCTGTCTTCTCTGATAAAACATTTATAGAATAGTTCGCTTATATCGGTGTACCATGCCTGAATGCCTGTCATCTGTCGTCATCCTTTCGTCCGCCGGAATCATTCCTGTATTCTGAACTTTTTTATGAAGCCTGAACCTCATTATTGCCTGTGTGTGCATATTCTGCATATATATGCACAATTCAATTCTCGACTCGCATTATAACACAAAGACTGCAGGTTGAAAAGCTTTATTATTTATTAAATGCAGGCCCCTTAAATACATGCCTGAAAGTCATTGTACACATTCCACTGTCCAATATTGCTTCATATACTTTTCCACCTCATCCCTTTCAAGATGAAATTTGGCCATCAGCCTGTCCGCCGCCATCTCCTTCGTACTTCCGAATTCAATGTATGTCTCAATTATCGCCTTAATTCCCCGTTCTATTCCTTGTTCTATTCCCTGTTCTATTCCTTGCTTAAATCCCAGATTTATGCCCTCCATGCGGCCATCCTCGATCATTTCCTCGATTGCTTTACACATATTGACTTTTCCTCCTTCCTGTTTGTATTGTTTCATATTTATAAGCTCGTCTGTTTTTGTGTATTCGGCTATGATATCATAAGTGTCCTCATCCAGCTGCTGGTATGCCGGATCGCTCATGATCAGCTCATACATTTTTTCTTTATCTTCAGCACACCTGACACAGTCAAATACCTGTTTAATGTCCGTCTGGAAAACCTCTGTGTTCTCAAATTTCCCTACTTCGCAGACGTATATACTGTAATTGTTAACCTTGTCCCGCAGTTCCGGTGGAATGCCCGTAAAATCCAATATTCCGTGCAGGTCTCTGGCTCCGTCCCATTCTTTCCCGTAATAGAGTATCAAAGTAAAGCACGGGCTCAGTCTGCTTTCCTTCGTAAAACCTGATAAAAACTCTGCGGCAGTTATGCCACTGCCTGTTTTTACCCGGCGTCTGATCAGCGCAGCCTGTCTCTCATATTCTGCAGTGTCATAGGCCATGCTCCTTAGAGGCATCAGATAATGTACTTCTTCCTGATTCTCAATCCCGATCACCATAAAATTAACCCCAAAAGCTGCTTTTCCGACCAGATCCCTGTACCGCTGTTTCTTCTTCGCCCCATACTTCTTTCCGCTGTTTGCCTCCGAACAATAGAATCCGGTCTGCGAATCCTGATCCGTTAAACCGAATGCAGACAATACGTTCTTCCCCGAACATACCACACCGTTAATCAAATCAGCAAAGCGTTCAGGATCATAGAAATATCCCTTTTTCTTCAAATCCTTTTCCATATTTTTACCTCCTGTGCACAGGAGATACTCAGAAACCTCCTGCCCGTTATAGTTTGTGAATAAAAGCATAGATTTCTGAAATGTACAAAGAATATTTAGAAGATCAGTGTATCATGATGCTGCACGCTCACGGCTCTATTCAAAGGCAGAGACTTAGCCCGGAACGCCCCCGGTAAATGCAAATCACTATACTGATCTAAGATCAAAGAATATATGCTTTCATAAAATGTTAACACCCCGCACAAAATTTGGCAAGCAGTATTTAAAATATTTGTTTTTTCGTTCAATGCACCTTCCGAATGGCACGCAATGAAAAACCTGCGAACACGATTTCCCATAGATTGATTTGCATCATTTTTGCATCATTTCACATTCCGGCCTTGTTATTCTCCGGATGCCGTGTCATACTGATACAACAACAAATCACTTTTATGCGGCTGAAATGTGACATATCTGTCAGCCGGAGAGGAGCTAACCAGATGCATAGAAAAAATATATTGAAACATAAATCCGGCAGATTCCTGGCCCTGTTTTTATGTACCGCACTGCTCTGCACAGCCTGCGGCACAGACCGGGAAAATACCACAGATACAAATAGAGAAGAAATTACCGGAACAGATGCTCCCCAGGCATCCGACAGCGGCACATCCACTGACCCCAAAACTGATGAAACCCCCGGCGAATCTTCAACCGGCCATGACGGTACGCCGGACAGCAGCGCACCCACAAATGACACTTCTGTCAGTAGTGAAAAATCTAATTTAAGAATAGAAATGCATAAAGAGGAAAATAACAAGACCACCGAAAACGGCACGGTATATTTTTACAAAAGTTGTGAATATCCTATTGTGTCCATGGACGGTAACATGGAAGCCGCCGAAAATATCAATGCCGACATCCGGGCCCGCGTCGATTCCGCCAATGCCGACACACAAGTAGAAGACTGGGCCGACGAAATGATTGCTTCCGTCACGGAAAACGACGCTGATTATGCGCCGCTGGCCTACAGTGAGAGCCTGACGTTTAAAACGATCCGGGCCGACAGCAGTATCATCTCCTTTACCATAACTTACGGTTCTTTTTCCGGCGGTGCCCACGATAATTATATTACTCACGGTGTCAATTATAATGCCAAAACCGGTGAACTGCTCAGTTTTTCTGATCTCAGCGATGATCCTCCCGCTTTCCGCGAAGATACGCTGGCTTATAACCAGAAACTGGCTGAGACAGATGCCTATTCGATCCGCATGTTTTCAAGCGACGACATTACCAACGGAACACTGGAATCCGTATTGTACGCCGATGACGCGTGGTATCTGTCCCCGTCCGGCCTGATTTTCATAAGCAATCCTTATGCCCTTGGTCCCTATGTTGCAGGCACCATCGAATTCATCATTCCTTACAGCGACCTGTCCGATATGGGATTCAAAGAGTCCTATGCTTATTCAGGCAGATTTGTATTGAAACTGCAGTACGGTGAAACCTATCCCGGTCAGGATAATTCATCAGCCCCGAACACTGACTATACCTACGCCTATGACCTGAACGGTGATGGACTGGAAGATTCCATTTCCCTTTACAGGGAATACATTGCCAATGAAGACGACATCTATGAAACCCATCCTCATCTGGTCATAAATGATGTCGATTTTATTGAAAAAGATGAAACGATCCGGGAACCGCTTACAACATTTATCTCCACCTGGGCAGAACCTGTACTCTATGATCTGGACGCTGATGATGACTATGTAGAGCTTATGTTTGTATCCGGTGAACTGGAAGGAGGCGATTATATTTATTACAGTCACTTCTATAGATACACCAAAGAAGGAACTCTTGAATATGCAGGCAAAGTCAAGGGTGATGCCAACGACCCTTCCGTTGACACTTCCGTACTCGTTGAAAGTTAAAAAAATCCCGGCATTAAATTGCCGGGGTTTCTTTTTCTGAAAAATGAGATTCTGCCCGCTCATACCGCTTTACATTCCCGACAACCTTCTCCACCTCCTCATCCTCCGCGATAAAAAGCCTGGCGGAAGCTTCTATGGCAATATCTGTTATCGGTGTCTTCTGCAGAAAAGCCAGTTCCTTTTCACCGGGTTGTCCTATTTTGCAGGCATTGACCACCTCATTCAGCCTGTTAAAATAATCCATCAGTTCCTCAAACAATCCGTCCTTTTCAACAGTTTGTCCTGTATATTTCCGGTTCCGGCCGCATCCTGCGTCCCCACTCTCTTCTCCGGTACTCCGTCGTGCAATGCTTCTGGTGTCTTCCTGCATATTGTGATGCATGAGGCTGTCCTCACACTCCCGCAGCATCCTGTCCAGCACACTGTCCCCGTAAGTCTGCCGCTCCAATTCACAGACGGCGATCACCTGCATGGACAGCTTCAGTTCTCCTGTAATGTCCGACGCCTCCATCAGTACATCCGGTCTTTTTTCCAAAACACCCAGAAAATATTCCTTCGCCCCGGCCAGATCCCCCATCTGGAAAAATTCAGACAATCGCTCCTTCATCTGTCCCGTCTCATATTTCTCGGTGGTCATCCCGACCTTACATTCACAGACCTTCAGTCCCTTCACCTTCACCCAGACATAGAGCAGGAACTCTGATATAAACCCGTAAACACGCTTATGATAATCATCATATCCGCTGGGATCAATTCTTTTTTCCACCTCAGCAAAAATAGAAAACAGCCATGAAGCATACTCATCGTACAATGCCTTGGAAGTGACCATCATATTCCCAAAATACGTGCCGTTCCCGTGCACCAGGTGTTCAAAGACATCATAATATTCCGGGTACATCTGCCGGATCACTTCGCCTGTGGTCACCAGGTCAAAGATATTATAGTCACTCGCATAACCGTCAAAATACGAAAAATTCAATTTTAATTTCTTAGACGTGATAATATCATAATCTTTCAGAATTGATAAATAATCCTTTTCGTTGAAAATTCTGCCCTCTTCGGTGCAGAAATACCGCCTGTAATGGCAGATTCCCACATAATCCGAGGTACGGATGTTTTTCCAGACCCAATATACACCCGTCAATTCCCCGTAATAGCAGTTCTTTTCAGATATGTTATCGCCCGTGTCATCCCCGGCATAACCATAATCAGTTCCCCGCGCCCGTCCCACATGCAAAGGCATGTAAACAGGATCTTCCGGATTTTTAAATTTCTTATGGGTCATTGTAAAAATGGTAACAGACATATCAATTTTCCTTTCCCCCACCGACTCTCCACACTATATTATAATTTTCACTCCCGCTTTCGTCAATGTTCCTCAAAATGATCCATATAAAGAGAAACTGTTACCAATTCACTTAAATTTCTCTCTTGACAATTAAAATTAATATGATATCATAATGATATCAAAAAGAAATTTCACATGAAAACCGCAGAAAAAGACTGCATGAGCTAACACAGACTTGTTTCTGCCGCTTCAGAATGGAGGATCACTATGAACGAAAACACATTAGAAGAGAAAATCATTCAAGGCAAAAAGAACGGTATGCCCATGCTGCTTCTTACACTCCTGTTGTACGCAGCCGCAATTCCGGGACTTATCATCGGCATCATTCACCTGGACGACGGAACATCGACGCCTCTCACAATCACCGTTTTTGTGATCAGTCTGACCTTTATAGCACTGGGATGGCTTCTGTTCTGCGGGTTGAAGGTGTTAAAGCCTCAGGAGGCGCTGGTACTGACTTTATTTGGAAAATATACTGGTACGCTGAAAGGTGACGGCTTCTATTTCGTCAATCCATTCTGCAGCGGCGTAAATCCCGCCTCTCATACAAAGCTGAGCCAGAGCGGTGATGTAAAAGGCATAGGCGGAGTATCCATCTCCGATTCTTCCATCAACGTCAGTCCGGAAGTCTCCTCTAAGAAACTGTCCTTAAAGGTCATGACTTTAAATAACAGCCGCCAGAAGATCAACGACTGTCTGGGCAATCCGGTTGAAATCGGCATCGCCGTGACCTGGCGCATCGTGGATACCGCCAAAGCCGTCTTCAGCGTAGATAACTATAAAGAATTCCTGTCTCTGCAGTGCGACAGCGCTCTGCGTAATATTGTACGCATTTATCCCTATGATGTGGCACCGGGCGTGGACACCACCGGAGACGGCCTGGCAGATGAAGGCAGTCTGCGCGGTTCCAGCGAGATCGTTGCCGCTAAGATCCGGGATGAGATTCAGGCAAGAGTTGCCGAAGCAGGACTGGAAATTATCGAGGCAAGAATCACCTATCTCGCCTACGCGCCCGAAATTGCCGCAGTTATGTTGCAAAGACAGCAGGCATCTGCTATTATCGACGCAAGGAAAATGATCGTGGACGGTGCAGTAGGCATGGTGGAAATGGCTTTAGAACGGCTGAATGAGAACCACACCGTAGAACTGGATGAGGAGCGTAAGGCTGCCATGGTATCCAATCTGCTGGTAGTCCTGTGCGGCAACCATGACGCGCAGCCGGTGGTTAATTCCGGAAGTCTCTACTAGTACACCGGATCGTAATGATTCGTTATACTATGAAAATGTGAAAAAAGAATTTTTACACGTAACATAAATCAGCGCAATAAAACTGTGCGCAGAAATGAGGATTACATGGGAGATTCAGGCAAGAAACAAGTGCCCCTCAGATTATCCGCAAAGCTTTATGATGCAATTGCCGCATGGGCGGAAGACGACTTCCGCTCCGTGAACGGGCAGATTGAGTATCTCTTAACAGAGTGCGTCCGGCAGCGGAAGAAAAACGGAAAATATGTATCTGACGAAATTGACGTCCCGCCAGAACTGGATATCAGTTAAACCGGATATCCGAAGGCATGATCCCAGCAAGTCTGCTGCCTGAGTTCCCGCTCTTCCAGCGCGCCCACGGGACATGCCTTCACGCAAAGACTGCAGTCATTGCATAGATTCTCTCTCAGAGCATCAGGCTCTAATTCCTGGCCGCACATTTTTCTCACTAAATAAAGAATAGCATACTCACCAAATCTGTACAACAACCCCGGAGCTCATCCTGTAACCATCTCATTATAATTCACACCACGTTAGATTTCACATTCATTAACCATGATTTGTTGTAAATTGCAGCAATTGATGCACACAAAAGCTGCCGCGTATCACTGCAGACAGAAAAGCTGATATGGGCAAATGTCATAGAAATATCTCATATAAAATATTACAAACGCCGAAAATGTAGAAAAATCACTAAAAAATTGACAAAAAATGCACAACGATGGTACAATATGACTATTATGATGTAAAGAATCTGACAGCTATGTAAAATAAAAGAAATATGTTTGCATACAACATAGAAAAGTACAGGCTGTTTCTTTCGTAATAGAAATACAAAAGCTGTTTGTAAGATTTGTTTCGCGAACTCGAATGTGCAGAAGGGTTTCCTCTATACCATAAGAAGGTGCTGTTTATCATGTCATATGATAAACGACATTTTTTTGTGGAGAACCTCCAATGAAAATGCGTTGCAGGTGTATATAGAATTTATATGTAGGTTATAGCTCGGATGATCTGATGTCATAAAGTCGGAGGTTATGCTTATGAAAAATATTTTAATCAAGGGGACTGGTGTATATATTCCGTCTAATAAAGTTTATAATGAGCAGTTGGACGAGCATTTTGAAAAGCAGGGCCTCAATGCCCATGGTCTGATGAACCATTTAGGCAGACGGAAACGATATTTTATCTCGGAAGGCGAAAATACAATAACCATGTGCCGGAATGCAATTGATGATTGTATCAAAAAGCACAATATAGACTTACAGAGTATTGAGATGCTTGTGGTTTGTACGGATACTCCCGAATATTTATTTCCATCTAATGCAATGACTCTGACCGGTCTATACGGAGAAACATTGCAAAATGTGAAAATTGCATTTGATTTGAATTCAAACTGTACCGGAATGATCCAGGGAATGGATGTTGTATATAAGTACATGAAAACATCGGATATTTCAAAAGCATTGATTGTCGGCTGTTTCTGCATCACACCGATTGCGTTATGGTCTGACACAGTGGTATACGGGACATTTGCGGATGCGGCCGCCTGTATCGTACTGGAAAGCTGTGAAGAAGAGAAACCCAGGGGCTTTCTGGAAACAAAAGTCAATGTGGATGCACAGTATTACAGGCAGGTGACATATCCGGGATGTGGAATGGCAAAAGTTCCACTGAAAGCTATAGAACCAAATGAGAAACGATTAATCTGGAATCCGTTTAAAATGGATTTTTTGCCACAAGTCTGGCACGATATGATAACGGAAGTGTTACATAATAACTCGTTGCAGGTTGATGATATAGATTTTTTCATATTTTCACAGCTTAGTGACGAATTCAATATGAAAACGCTTGAACTTCTGCATATACCGGAAGAAAAATATCATTTCTTAGGCATGGAATACGGGTATACCGGAAATACCTGCCCGATCTTATGCCTGAACAGGATGTGGGACAAATATGCCGGACAGGGGAATCGAATTGTGATCAGTACTGTCGGCGCCGGATTATCTTATATTGTACAATTATATGAATTTTAGGAGGTAAGCTGTTATGAACAGAAAGAAAACCGCGGTTGAGGTGTATTTATCTACGGTATTTAAATGGGGACTTATCATATTGGTAAGTGCCTGTATGTGCGCTACTGTTATGTTTAATACGGAAAAAATGTTTGGATTATATCCTACAGTACCATGGCTTGCAACAATCGGTCTGGGAATAATGGATTCGTCCTTTTTTGTTATGGCAATACTGATCATAAGGTCTTCCTTTGATAAAGAGGGATTTTTAAAAGAAGGCAGATTACGAATCGGTAAGATCTTTTCAGTAGTTGTACTGGTGATCCAGTGGAATTATCTGTTGTACATGCTTCCGACCAGAACATTCTGGGGATTTTTATTCTTTTTCCTTATCCTGATGGCATTCTTTCTGGATATTAAAATGCTGCTCATAAGCGGGCTTGCCTGTATGGCATCACTGTTTATCGGCTGGTTTGTTCGTGGCACAGACCTTCTTCCGGTTAAGGATGAACTGTTCCTTACAGATGTTATTATGTGTCTGGTTGCACTCGCGCTGTCTCTGACGGGACTGCTCATATTTGTTTTCTTTGTCGCACACTTTCTGGTGAATGCAAAGAAAGACGAACTGGAAAAGAACAACGAACATGTTACAAGTGTCCTTGCGGCAGTGCAGACATTATCCGAAAACCTGCACACAGCAGGTCTGTCACTTTCACAGATATCGGAGAACGAAAGTACCTCTGCCGAGGAATTAGCGGCTACAAGCGAGCAGTTAGTTGAAAGCAGTAATCTTCTCAGTTCAAAGACGGACGAAAGTATGGCAAATCTCAGTGAATTGAGTGAATGGGAAAACGTAGTTGCCAATAATGTTGAAAAAGTGGAACAGGTTTCCAAAGATCTGCTGGATAAATCTGTCGAAAACGAAAAGCTCCTCAGTGACCTGCATACCATTAACGGTGAAGTGTCTGAGTCAATGAAGGCCACCACCGAAATAACCCAGCGGCTATCCGAGGCAGTACAGGAAATCGGCGTAACTTTAAATCTCATAAGTGATATTTCCAGTTCCACGAATTTACTGGCACTTAATGCATCTATCGAGGCTGCAAGAGCCGGGGAAGCCGGCAGAGGATTTGCTGTTGTAGCAACAGAGGTAGGGAATCTGGCAAACAGCACACAGCAGTCATTGCAGGTTGTGCAATCAGTGATAGAAAGAGTACAGCAGAATGTCAAAGATATTACTGCACAGGTAAATGAAAACTCTGTAAAACTCGGTACACAAAACGAATATTTCCAGAATGTATTCCAGAGCATACAGGATATGACCGGGTTATTAAATACATCTGTGGAAACAATCAATACCATGAGCGAAGCACACGGAAAGCAGTCGGAAGTCATTAACAAAACGATTTCCATCAATCAGGATATTGCTGCAAGTGTCAGAGAGGAAAATGAACGTTTCAATGCAATCAATGAAATGGCGGAAAGTAATGCCGATGACACATCAGAAGTTGCCACACAGGCAGGTGCAATCAATGAGATGGTTGATAAAATGACACAATTATTAAAGAAGGATTAGATATCAAAGGGGGCGATCATCTCGCCCCCTTTTACGAGGCTGTAAAAAATCCTGTGTCTATGGGTAAAAATCTTTGTTGATATGAATCA
>CAJUJP010000032.1 GCA_910586615.1 uncultured Lachnospiraceae bacterium | reverse complement strand
ATAAACGCTGAAGGCATCTAAGCGTGAAGCCCCCCTCAAGATGAGATATCCCAGATAAGTAAGACCCCTTGGAGACTACGAGGTAGATAGGCATAAGGTGTAAGCACAGCAATGTGTTAAGCTGATATGTACTAATCGGTCGAGGGCTTAACCAAAACGAAGAGTTAATCTAAGGCATGAAAAGACCATGCCCAAGATCAACTACAGCTTCGTTTGAGAGAATCCTGACGGATTCTCCGACAGAATAAAGGATAGGAAAAAATCATTGTAAGTGGTCATCAGGTTCGGTTTTGAGGGGATGTCCCTCTATTTTTTAATAAATGCAATAAATATTCGCACTATTTGCAAAAAAATGCAAATAGTGTTTTTTTTTTATTTTTTTTATGATATAATTAAAGAAATTTGAGATTGCAGTAGATTTGTTTGATTGAATAGAATGAAATGTACAGGCAATCTGGTAGATTTTAGAGGTATTTTCTAAATACATAGCGTGAGGTGGATTACATGGATACGAAGATTCTGCTTGAAAATGGAACAAATGAGTTGGAGGTGCTTGAATTTAAGCTGGATGGCAATGCATACGGTATTAATGTTGCGAAGATTAAAGAAATCATTACATATCAGCCGGTTACACCGGTACCGAATGCACATCCGAGTGTGGAAGGCATATTCATGCCGCGTGATACAATGATCACCGCAATCGATCTGAAGAATTGTCTGCAGCGTGGTACGGCACAGCCGGGTGGATTGTTTATCATTACCAGTTTTAATAAGCTGGATATTGCATTCCATGTTGATTCTGTCGTAGGTATACATCGTGTATCCTGGCGGGATATTATCAAACCGGGTTCAACTGTCTCGACGACTGAAGAAGGTGTTTCAACTGGTATCATCAAGTTTGAAGATCGTCTGATTATTATTCTTGATTTTGAGAAAATTGTGACGGATATTAATCCTGAGACGGGCTTGAAGCTGACAGATATTGAAGAGATGGGTGAGCGGCATAGAAATGATGTACCGATTTTGATTGCTGAGGATTCGCCACTTCTGAATAAGTTGATTGTTGATTCCTTGCATAAAGCCGGATATGCTAATTTGATTCATACAGAGAACGGACAGCAGGCATATGATGTTATTCAGGAGTGCAAAAAAGAAGGAACATTGAAAGAGCATGTTCAGTGTGTTATTACGGATATTGAGATGCCGCTTATGGATGGACACCGACTGACGAAACTTATTAAATCTGATGAAGAGACGAAAGATATTCCTGTCGTAATTTTCTCTTCTCTTGTAAATGATGAAATGAAGAGAAAGGGCGCATCACTTGGTGCAAATGCACAGCTCTCAAAACCTGAGATCGGTAATCTGGTACGCACAGTGGATGAGTTGGTTTTAAATCTGAACTAATATTTTACCAAAGTGATAAAGGCCGGGATTTTCCCGGCTTTTGTTTTCGCGCATAGGGGTAATTGATCTGCCTTACGCAGAAGATAAAAATATTCTGACAATGAAAACTTGGAGCGAAATTGAGCAGTATATGTAGATATAGCGTATGCAGAAAATGTTGAATTAACGGTTTTATGCCTGATTCAACAAAATGATAAATATCTTCTACAAAACAGATTAAAAGATGATTGGAAAGGTTTGACTTTGCCCGGAGGACTCATTGAAAAAATGAATCTATCATGGATGCTGTCATTCGGGAAATGAAAGAGGAAACTGGGCTTGATATTCAGAATCCAAGATTATGCGGAATCGAGCAATTTCCCATTGAGAATGAGCGGTACATTATATTTTTATTTCATACAGACGAATTTCTTGGAGAAGTAACATCATCAGAGGAGGGAGAAATGGTTTGGGTAAAAAGATCAGAATTGCCAAAGATGAATAATGTAAATGACTTATCCCCGCTTCTTCAAGTGATCGAAGATGATAATTTAACGGAATTTCAATATGTAATTGAAAATGGTAAATGGAATATGATTATTAAATAAAAGGAATCTTCTTATGGGAAAACCAAGTGTTGATGGAACGGAAATACAAGTCTTGCATATTCAAGTTGTGCATCTTTTGCCAGAGCATTTATAGTAAATTTGCTTCGCAAATTAACTATACGAGAATTACTTCGTAATTCTCTGCAAGGCACATTCAGAGCAGGGTGTAGTTTTCAATCTATCTTTTACTTTGTTGTAGTTTATTCGTAAGAAGTAAGCTGCATAGGTGTATATGTCAATGCTGGTATGGTAGACATTGTATGTTGCGTAAATCATATTCCTTTTTATTTGGTCTCTTTTCATTGATTTAATGAAAGCATTTCAATCAGCGTACCAATTCCCGTATATTTTGTGTTATAATGTTTTAGGTGATTTTGTTTTCCTTTAAAATCATTAAATCACAATCTAAATTTGTATAGAAGGATTTTATGAATTTCTTATGCTTTGGAGACAAAAATAAGAAGTCAATACTATTTATGCATGGGATGGTTTTACGGCAATGCTTTGCTATGAACCAATTTTAAAACGGTGTCAGACTATTATGTGATCTTGGCGGAAGTGGATGGTCACAGCGAGAGAACAGGTGAACTTGTTAGCCTTGAAAAAGACTGTAATGAGATAGAAGATTATATTATGGATAATCTATCGTGCAATTTGTATTTCTTATCAGGTATGTGAATTTGTGTATCGTTACAATATCCCTGAAAATATAAGAAGTTACAAAGGAACTGTCCTGGTTTGGTGAGATTCAAATGAGCAATACCCAAAGAAAAGTGTTACATTATTAAAAAATATCTGCCTGCTATCATAGATGTAGAGATTGAACATATGGGGCATGGGCAGAATTTGCACGAACATAGTATTGAATATGCAAGTAAGCTGATTGAATATTTGCAAAGTTGATATATATTCCAGTTTATAGAGCTGTTCAGCTGCTACAGAATATATAGTTTGTACAGAAATGTATGCTGTGTTTGAGAATGTATGCATGGGTAACACATTTCCGAAAAGGGAATAAAATAAACATATTTTTGCAGAGAGTACAAAAGGCTTGTGTTTTCTGCATGTTTGTTACGTATTAAATGTGTTATAAAGCAGCATAGCGGGAAGTGTGGGGTACATCATGAGAGACAGCAGATTGCAGGAAATATATGAGCGGGTGCAGGAAGCGGAACTGGTTCTTGTAGGGCTTGGAGAGGATTTCCAATACGATTGGAGAGCGTTGACGAATGATGTCAGATATCGTGAAATAGAGAAGGAAATTGGTGACAATGAAGATCGTGTCTGGATCATTCCCTTTTTACAGAAGATGGTTTTAATGCAGAGGAATGCAGAACGGTGGGAACTGGCATATAAGAATCTACATAAGATCATTACCGGAAAAAATTATTTTATTGTATCTCTGTGCATGGATGATCTTATATATAAAGAAAAATTTACGGAAAATCGTGTTGTGACACCTTGTGGCGGTTTCCGTAAGATGCAGTGCGATTGTAATTGTTCACATATTTTAAGTGATGTTCCGGTTCAGCATTATAATGCGGTGCTTCGATATTACAGAAAAGAGATTTCAATCGAGGAGCTTCAGGAGCCGTGTTGTGAAACATGCGGGAATAAACTGAGGTTTAACCAGTTAGGTGTGAAGCGATATGCCGAGGAAGGATACATAGATCAGTGGCGTGAGTACACAAAATGGCTTCAGGGAACGGTCAATAAGAAATTATGTGTGCTGGAACTGGGAGTAGGAATGGAATACCCGACGATTTTGCGTTTTCCGTTGGAAAAGATTGCTTTCTATAATCAGAAAGCTTTTCTTTACCGCGTTCATCCGGTGCTGTATCAGCTTGGCGGGGAGATAGGCGGAAAAGGAGTCGGAATACAGGCGGATCCTGTGGAATTTTTATGTGGATTGGGCGAGGAGTACTAAAAATCACATGAATGTCAGTTGTGTGATGATTAACATATTTAGTGTGAATGAGGTGTTTGATATACATTTGATATATCAGGTGCATAAAATGGTATTTTATGATAAATCCACATTGCCGGGTAAATATGCGGGCAGTTTAAGCCGTTGAAAGAAACAGGCTGCTTTTTATACCCAATCATTATAAAATCAATGCGAGATCTGGTGTGGGTGTGAATTGTGGCGGGAACAGGTTACTGTTCACACAGGATTTAGCATTTACTGCTAAATCCGTATGAAAACGTATATATTGCAAGTAAAAATCCATTTGCGAAGCAGATTTTGCATGGATTTTTACCTGTTACTGGAACGGAGTGAGCAGTAACGGGAACAGATTACATGGCCTGGATTTTCAGAAAGAGGTTTGTGAAATAGAACAGTATGTGTTAAAATTAGACATAAAAAGTTTTATCGGGGAGAAATTATGGGCTCAAGTGAAGAATATTTAGATAACCTTTTAAAATCTTTGATGGATGGCGACAGCGATGATTCCGACTTATCAGAATTGGGAGACGCATCGGCAGATTCCGCAGAGATACAGACAGATTCTGGTGGGGAAAAACCGGCGGGAAGAGAATATAATAAGGCTATGAACGTGGATGATATAGAGGCCATGTTTGCTTCTATGGGGCAGGAGAACGGAGCAGAAGAAAACATATCTGACGAGATGGAAAACATGGATCTTTCTGAGAGTGATACGTCAGGCCAGATGATGTCCGGAATCTCTGACTCTGATTATGATATGGAGTCAGATGAATTAGCTTTGAAGAATGCTTTGGATGGTCTTATGTTAGATGAAGAAATGTTGTCTGATGAAGCTGAGCTGGATGGGATGCAGATGCCAGAGCAGCCGCTATTTGATGATGAAGCACAGCAGGATGAGCTTCAGATAACTGAAGATGAAACATTGCCTGATGAGCTGACACTGGATGAAATGCAATTATCGGAAGAGACAGGACAGGATGAAGAGATGCTGTCTGATAAATTGAGCATGGACGATGCATCTGTGCCGGATGATTTTTCTTTTGATGATCTGGTGCTGGATGAAACGTCGATGGAAGAAATGCTTCCGGATGATTCAATGACTGATGAACTTGATCTGGATGAGAGTATGCTGTCCGATGAGTTGGTATTGGATGAAAGTGTACTGCCTGATGAATTGACACTTGATGAAGGGACATTGCCTGACGAGTTATCACTTGATGAAGGCACACTGTCTGACGAATTGGCATTGGATGAAGGGACACTGCCTGACGAGTTATCACTTGATGAAGGTGCAATGTCTGATGAATTGGCACTTGATGAAGGGACACTGCCTGGCGAGTTTGCATTGGATGAAGAAACGTTGCCCGATGAACTGTCACTTGACGAAGGGACACTGCCTGACGAGCTATCACTTGATGAAGGCGCGCTGTCTGATGAATTGGCATTGGATGAAGAGTCACTGCCTGATGAATTGGCATTAGACGAAGAGGCGATGCCTGACGAATTGACACTTGAGGAAGATATGGGGTCCGATGGACTGATGACGGAAGAGGATACGGCTTTGGATGATCTTACTTTAGACGATTTGGATCTGGGCGATCTTGGCCTGGAAGAATTTGATGTGGATGAAAATGACATGTCATCAGACGTTGCTGATATGTCAGAGGAAGATATTGATAATTTACTTGGAGATGATTTTTTATCAGAACAAGATGGCGAATCGGATGCTTTGGATGATTTTGCGATTGAGGAATCAGGCGGAGATGATGAGGATCTTTCCGCACTTCTGGCAGGTATGGGAAATGATGAAGATTTGTCGGAGATAAATGATCTGCTGGAAAAATCGGATCAGGGCGTGGCCGTGGATGATGATATGCTGGCTATGTTAGATGGTGTTTCAGGCGGGGCGGACGACGGAGACGAATTTGATTTCTTTTCTGATGAGGCAGGAGGAAAAGGTGATCCCGGGGCTATCCGTGAAATTACGCCGGAAGAGCTGGCGGAGCGTGACGGCGGTAAGGATGCCAGAAAGCAGAAAAAGAAGGAAGAAAGAGAACGAAAAAAGCGGGAGAAGAAGGCAAAGAAAGCCGGAAAGAAGGGAACGCAGGAGGAAAAGGCAGGAGAAGAAGCGGAGAGTGGTTTGGAAGACCTTCTGGGCGGGATGGGAGATACGCAGGAAAAACCCGCAAAGCAAGGAGCTTTTTCACGGTTTTTAGCCTTTTTACTGGAAGAGGATGAGGATGAAAGCGGAGATCTGCTTAATGATGGAGAGTTAGATGATTCCGGCGCGATGATCGGTAGTCTGTCGGATGAAAATAAAGAGATTTTGGCGGAATTGAGTGCAGAAGATAAGAAGAACGCCAAGAAGAAAAATAAGAAGGAAAAGAAAAAAGGCAAAAAAGGTAAAAAGAATGAGGCTGAGGCCGGGGCCGAGGGAGAGGAAACGGAAGAGGCTAAGCCCAAGAAGCCTAAAAAGGAAAAGAAGAAAAAGAAAGAGAAAAATGCCGAGGAGGAGCCGAAGACACCGGAGAAGAAACTTTCCAGGAAAAAGGTGATATCTGTATTCCTGTTCTGCGCGACAATTGCGGCCAGCATTATTCTTGTGACATTGCTGCTCCCTGATCAGATGGAAAAACAGGAGGCAAGAGTGGCCTATGACCATAACCAGTATGAGCAGGTATATGATCTTCTTTATGGCAAGGAATTGAGTGAGGAAGATAAGGCGCTGTTTGAGAAGAGCAGTATTATACTGCAGGTGCAGCGTAAATTGGAATCATACGATAACTATCGCAAAATGGATATGCCTTTGGAGGCGCTGGACGCGTTACTTGAAGGTGTAGAACGCTGCCGCAATCTTACAGATGCTGCTGCAGAGTATCAGATCAGCGGCGAACTGGATGAAGCATACGGACAGATTCTTGCAGCATTGTCAGAATCATATGGTGTGACAGAAGATGAGGCTTTGGATATCATTGCTTCGGGAGACGATGTGACTTATTCCCAGCGACTTCATGTTATCATTTTTGGCGAAAACCTTGCGGGTGATGAGGATGTACCTGATGTGAAGAAAGATGTACTGCCCGAGGAAGAAGGGATTATTGACCGGATTCAAGGAGCAGAGGAGTCGGAGGCAGAGTAGGTTGAAAAATCAAAGATTTTTCAACTGCCTGTTTAAGCAGTATCGTAAGCCGACTTGCGATATGCATGGGGATTAGTATATAGGGATGGCACAACAAAACCGGATCAGAACAGTGGTAAGCGTGTAAGATATGATACGGAAACAGGAGCAGAAGACAGAATGATTGCAGTGATCGATTATGATGCCGGTAATATTAAGAGCGTGGAGAAAGCAATACTTGCATTGGGTGAGGATATTGTTGTAACAAGGGAGCGTGATGAAATCGTTTCCGCCAGCCATGTGATTCTTCCGGGAGTAGGTGCTTTTGGCGATGCGATGGGTAAAATTCGTCAATATCATCTGGAAGAGATTATACGGGAAGTAACAGACAGAGGAACGCCATTTCTGGGGATATGTCTCGGATTGCAGCTTTTGTTTGAATCCAGTGAAGAGTGTGAGGGAGTCCGGGGACTGGGAATCCTGCCCGGCAGAATCGTGAGGCTTCCTGAGAACCAGGGGCTTAAGATACCGCATATCGGCTGGAATTCGCTTCATTATCCGAATAGGGGCAGGTTGTTTGAAGGAATCCCGGAAGAGTCCTATGTATATTTTGTACATTCCTATTATCTGCAGGCAGATCATCCGGAGATTGTGACGGCAACAACGGAATATGCGGCGCATATTCATGCTTCTGTGGAGAAGGACAATGTGTTTGCGTGTCAGTTTCATCCGGAGAAAAGCTCAGATGTGGGTATGAAGATTCTGAAAAATTTTCTTGAAATACAGGCATAGAGGTGATGGAAGGCTCTTAAGGAGGGCAGATGCATACAAAGAGAATTATTCCCTGTCTTGATGTGAAGAACGGCAGAGTGGTTAAGGGTGTAAATTTTGTAAATTTTAAGGATGCGGGAGATCCGGCTGAGGTTGGGGCGGCATATGACCGGTCCGGTGCGGATGAACTGGTTTTTCTGGATATTACGGCATCTTCGGATGCACGAGAGACGGCCGTGGAGATGGTACGCAGGGTCGCACAGAAGGTATTTATTCCTTTTACGGTGGGGGGAGGAATCCGCACAGTAGAGGATTTTAAGGCGATTCTGAGGGAAGGGGCGGACAAGGTATCCGTCAATTCTGCGGCTATCATGAATCCGCAGTTGATTTCCGATGCGGCTGATAAGTTCGGAAGTCAGTGCGTGGTGGTAGCTATTGACGCAAAAAAGCGGCCCGATGGCAGCGGCTGGAATATCTATAAGAACGGCGGGCGTGTGGACATGGGAATTGATGCTGTAGAATGGGCAGTTAAGGCTGAATGCCTTGGAGCGGGAGAAATCCTTCTGACGAGTATGGATGGTGACGGAACCAAGGCCGGCTATGATCTTGAATTGACCAGGGCTATAGCAGAAAGTGTGTCAATTCCGGTAATTGCATCCGGCGGTGCCGGAACACTGGAACATTTTTATGAGGCTTTTACCGTGGGGAAGGCAGATGCGGCACTTGCGGCATCTTTATTCCACTTTAAGGAAATGGAAATCCGGGATCTGAAAAATTATTTAGCGGGCAGAGGAATTTCCGTCAGACTGTAAAAGAAAGCCGAAACGAAAGCAGGCCGGGATAAAAAGCAGGCAGAACAATAGAACAGCAAATGCTGTAAACAAGAGTATAGGCGAAATATAGATAAAAATACAAAAATACAAATAGAAATACAAAAATACAAATAAAAATACATAGAAAGATACAGATTAAAATACAGGCGGGAGAAAAACTATGGCAATGCTGAGTAACGACTGGGCGGCAGCGCTGGACGGAGAATTTCATAAGGAATATTACAGGCAGCTGTATACTTTTGTGAGAGAGGAATACAGCCGGAAAGTGATTTATCCGCCCTCAGAGGAGATTTTCAGTGCTTTTCATTTTACCCCATTACATGAAGTGAAGGTGCTTCTTTTGGGACAGGATCCATATCATAACGAGCATCAGGCACACGGCATGAGTTTTTCCGTGCCGCAGGATCAGAAAGACATTCCCCCTTCTTTGCAGAATATCTATCAGGAACTGCATGAGGATCTGGGCTGTTATGTTCCTAATAATGGATACCTGGAAAAGTGGGCAAAACAGGGAGTACTTCTGCTCAACACTGTATTGACGGTGCGGGCGCATCAGGCTAATTCCCATCAGGGGAAAGGATGGGAGCAGTTTACGGATGCCGTTATTCAGGCGGTAAATGCACAGGATCGACCCATTGTGTATTTGCTTTGGGGGCGTCCGGCGCAGAGTAAGATTCCCATGCTGACCAATCCAAAACATCTGATTCTGAAGGCTCCGCACCCGAGTCCACTGTCGGCTTACAGAGGATTTTTCGGATGCAGGCATTTCAGCCAGTGTAATGATTTTTTGAAGGCAAACGGCGTGGAGCCGATTGACTGGCAGATTGAAAATATTTGCGATGCGCCTGAATGATGCGAAAGGAATGAATACAGTAATGAATAAAATACCATTTGTGACGAAGGAAAAGGTGGAAGAAATTGTTAAAACATATCCCACACCTTTTCATATTTATGATGAAAAAGGGATCAGGGAAAATGCGAAGGCTGTACAGGAAGCTTTTGCATGGAACAGGGGATTCAAAGAATATTTTGCGGTGAAAGCCTGTCCGAACCCTTTTCTGATTCAGATCCTGCATGAATACGGGGCAGGATGTGACTGCTCATCTCTGACGGAATTGATGTTGAGCGATGCACTTGGCATCAACGGGAGTGACATTATGTTTTCTTCTAATGATACTCCTGCGGAAGAATTTGCTTATTGTGCAAAACTGGGTGGAATCATTAACCTGGATGACATTACGCATATAGAGTTTGTGGAGAAGATTCTGGGAAAGCTTCCGGAGACCATGAGCTGCCGGTATAATCCCGGGGGAGTTTTTCAGATGAGTAATGGCATTATGGACAATCCCGGTGATTCCAAGTATGGTTTTACAACAGAGCAGTTGTTTGAAGGCTATAAGATCCTGAGAGAAAAGGGCGTTGTGCATTTCGGCCTGCACGCTTTTCTTGCCAGCAACACGGTGACAAATGAATATTATCCTCAGCTTGCAAAGCAGCTTTTTGAACTGGCGGTACAGTTAAAAGAACAGATCGGCATAGAACTGGAATTCATTAATCTGTCCGGCGGAGTCGGCATTCCTTATACGCCGGAGCAGCAGGGGAATGATATCCGTGCGATCGGAGAGGGGGTCCGACAGGTTTATGAGGAAGTGCTTGTTCCGGCCGGACTTGGAGATGTGGCGATCTATACGGAGATGGGACGGTTCATGATGGGTCCTTATGGTGCGCTGGTAACACAGGCGATTCATGAAAAACATACCCATAAGGAGTACATCGGTGTGGATGCATGTGCGGTGAACCTGATGCGCCCGGCGATGTATGGCGCTTATCATCATATTACGGTGCTTGGGAAAGAGGAAGCGGTATGTGATCATAAATACGATGTAACAGGATCTTTATGTGAAAATAACGATAAGTTTGCCATTGACAGAATGCTGCCGGAGATTGAGAAGGGAGATTATCTTGTGATTCATGATACCGGCGCCCATGGTTTTGCGATGGGATATAATTATAACGGCAAGCTGAAATCGGCAGAACTTTTGCTGAAAGAGGACGGGACGGTGCAGATGATCAGACGCGCCGAGACACCGAAGGATTATTTTGCGACCTTTGACTGTTTTGACCTGTTCAGGGGTCTGGCTGATTAGTCAGAGGATCGGATAAAGTCAATGTATGTGAGATTTTTAATTGTGTATGAGAAAAAGCTCAAAAGATACCGTGATTTGGAAAATTTTCTAAAAACTCTTGTCAATTTATGATGGTTGTGCTATGATATAACTCGTTGTTAGACGCGCCGGCGTGTCGGAATGGCAGACGAGGCAGACTCAAAATCTGTTGTGGGCAACCACGTATGGGTTCAAGTCCCATCGCCGGCAGTAATGAAAAGATTGAAAAGTCCTGTAAGTATGGAAATTTCAGTCTTTTTTGTTTTTATGTTGGAAAGATATAATATACAAATGCCCCTAAATGTGTTATATTATTTAAGTATGCAACAATTTTGTAACATTTAAGGATAAAACACAGGGGAGAACAAATGAGTAAATTAGGAAAAAGGGTTTTTACACTGCTGCTTGCCGGGGCTATGGCCATAATGCCGGTAAGCCGGGTGGAAGCAATCGGGGCGGGCAGTTCTATTGCCAGAGGCATTGACGTGTCAAAACATAATCTGGCAATTGATTGGAGTCAGGTGCCGTCGTCGGGAGTGACGTTTGCATTTGTAAAAGCAGGAAGTACTAATTCGGGAGTTGATCCTTATTTTGATGCCAATATGAGAGGCGCGAATGCGGCCGGCCTGAAGACAGGGGTATACCTGTACTCGTATGCGACCAATGCAGAGCAGGCACGGAATGAGGCTGATCTTCTGTTGCAGTGGATGAGCAATTATACGGTCAGCTATCCAGTAGTCTATGATGTGGAGGATGCCTGTCATAAGAATATGTCCCAGGCCCAGCTGCAGGAGATCATCAACACATTCTGCAGCACTGTTGAGGCACAGGGATATTATCCGGTGGTCTACTCAAATAAGAATATGTTCCTGAATAAGATCGGAGACATACGGTACGATAAGTGGGTGGCTCAGTATGCGGATGCCCTGGAATACGAAGGAGCCTCTTTCTGGCAGAATACTTCGCATGGCAGTGTGGCGGGGATTCCAACCAGAGTGGACATGAATTATCAGTTTAAGGATTATTCTTCCATGATCGTTGCAGACGGGTTTGCAACGCGCGGTGACCAGAAAGTGTTCTATGCGAATTACAGAATGCAGCGTTCCTGCTGGGTAGGCTGGGAAGACCGGAAGTATCATCTGGATGAAAACGGCTATGTACAGAAGGGCTGCTGGTTTGAGGATGAGACGGGCAGGTATTTTCTGGCAACCAAAGACGGACATGCGCTTCGTGAGGACGTGACGATCGAGGGTGTGGAATACTTTTTTGATGAAAATGCGGTCATGCAGACCGGGCTGGTGTCAAGGCCGGACGGCAATACCTATTATTATGACGCTGCCGGGGCATTACAGAAGAATGTGACGGTGGAAGTCGACGGCGTTACTTATGAGGTTAATAAGAACGGCGTTGCAACGGCTGTGCCGGTTGAAGCGCCGGCGGAGGAAGCCGCAGCAGAGATTGCAGACGTTACACAATAAGTTTTGAATCTATACCGCAGGATCAGGCGGTAGGAATGGAGACTTTTATGAAACAACGTAAACACAGGCATAAGGAATCTTTTTCTGTTCTTCTTATCTCCAATACGGGGCAAAACAGCAGGCAGTTTCATGTTACACCTTCGGTACTCCGCCTGTTTGTTATTTTCATGCTTCTCCTTTGCGCTGGCTTCGGATTTCTGGTATATCAGTACGTGTCAGGAGATTTTGCGGGAAGCGTGCATGTGAGCCGGAAAGAGGAAAAGAATGCTGACGAAGGCCAGAAGGAACTGCTGGAGCAGATTGCAGCTCAGGAGAAAATGGTACAGCGGCTGGAAGAGGAGAAAGAAGCCTTAAACAAAGAGAACATCACACTTACATCAGAGAACAAGGCGCTTCTTGAGGCAGCAAAAGCAAATATGGGGACAAATAAAGAGCAGGAAGAGGACACACAGAACGAGGCGGATGTTTCTGTACCGAGCCGGTACCCGTATTCGGAGCAGGGGATTTTGTCGGTAAAATTTTCAGAGGATCATCCTTATGTATGCATTGATACTAAAGATGAGGGGAATATCATTGCGGCGGGTGACGGAACGGTTACAAAGGTGGAATCTGATGATACTTATCCGCTCATCATCGAGATCGAGCACGGTAACGGCTATCAGACGCGGTATATGTTCCTGCAGAGCGCGGATTCGCTGAAAGAAGAGGGCGATCAGGTTCAGGCGGGAGATATTCTGGTTGAGGTAGGCGTACATAATGAGCAAGTTGACTATCAGGTTATATCGGACGGACAGCCGATAGATCCCCTGATAGTATTTGAGGCAAAAGGATAAAGTGTAAAGGAGAAAGTATTATGTTAGGAAAAGGTAAAAATGAAAACTATGCAGACGACGCACGGACAAAAGTCAGTACACTGATCGGAGAAGGCACCGTCTTTGACGGCGATCTGACCTCGCCGGAGACGATTCGGATTGACGGTGTGATTAACGGAAATTGTACCTGTGAAAAGAAACTGATTCTCAGTGCCGAAGGACAGGTCAGAGGCAATATTTCAGCCCAGAGCGTGATCATTTCCGGCCGGGTGGACGGAGATATTGTTGTCAGCGGCAAGCTGGAGCTTTTGGCCACCGGTAAGATTGCCGGAAATATTACGGCAGGCTCCATTGTCATTGACGAAGGTGCATGTTTTGACGGCAGGTGTACGATGACAGCGGCGCTCAGTTCTTATCCTGTAGGTTCTCTGCCGGATAAGCAGGCGGATCAGCAGAATTCGTCAGGAGATCACAAAGATAAAAAATAAAGAATAAGCTTAAGCCGCAATGTTTGGACTGATCAGACATTGCGGCTTTTCAGTGTGGCCGATGATATGTTATACTATGGATTTGTTCCAGATTCATTTTTGCGGACGTTTTGCGGACTTTTTCTTGCGGGAGACTTTTCAAAAGATACTGTTATGGTATATAATAAAATCTGTATGGGCGCATAATAGGTTATGGTCTACGGAAAGATGTGGTAGGGGAATGAACTGTAAAGATGCAGAGAAAGAGATACCTTCCTTCCTGGAAGATGACCTGGATGGCAGCAGGCTTGAAGAGTTTGTGGAGCATGTGGAAGGCTGTCCGGAGTGTAAGGAAGAGCTTTCGATTCAGTTTCTGGTCACAGAGGGACTGGAAAGGCTTGAGGGAGGCAACAATTTTAATTTGCAGGAAGAGCTTCTCATGAAACTGGAAGGCGCCGAACACCGGATCAACGTGCGGAGGATGCTGTGGTATACACTGGCATGTCTTGAGGCGGCTGTGGCGGCGGCGATCATCATTGCTTTATGTGTGGTGTTCCGCTTTTAGGCCGGACGGTGTGGCTGAATAATTATTTTATTTGGATTTAGAAGGGTTAGGGCTGATGGGTCAGAAACTTGTATTGATAGACGGACACAGTATATTGAACCGGGCTTTTTACGGGGTGCCGGATCTGACGAACGGACAGGGACTGCATACGAATGCTGTGTACGGATTTCTAAATATCATGTTCAAAATTTTGGAGGAGGAGCGGCCGGATTATCTGACGGTGGCTTTTGATGTTCATGCACCTACGTTCCGGCATGAAATTTATCAGGATTATAAAGGAACAAGAAAACCTATGCCGACGGAACTGCGGGAGCAGGTGCCGGTCATGAAGCAGATGCTGCAGGCTATGGGGATCTGTACCATGGAGAAGGCCGGACTTGAGGCGGACGACATTCTCGGAACGATTGCCAAAAGAGGTGAGCGGGAGGGAATGGAGGTTGCGCTTGTGTCGGGGGACAGGGATCTTTTGCAGATCGCCACAGATCATATTAAGATCAGGATTCCCAAGACAAAGGGCGGCAGGACCGAGATTGAGGACTATTACGCGAAAGATGTGGAAGCGAGATATCAGGTTGATCCGATTCAGTTTATTGATCTGAAAGCGCTTATGGGTGACACGGCGGATAACATTCCGGGGGTTCCCAAGGTGGGGGAGAAGACAGCTACCGAGTTGATGGTGCAGTTTGGTTCGCTTGAAAATATTTATGCCCATGTGGAAGAGATTACAAAGAAGGCAGTCAGAGAGTCTCTCATTAACAACAAAGATCTGGCGGACCTTTCCAGGACCCTTGCCACCATCAATGTGGACAGTGATATCACGTACAGCTTTGAGGATGCGAAGGTAGGTAATTTCTATACGGAAGAGGCTTATGTGCTGTGTAAGCAGCTTGAGTTCAAAAATCTGCTCTCACGTTTTGAGAAGGACGTGACAGTCAAAAACTCCCAGACGGAATTTTTTGCCGGGATTACGGATCTGGCTGAGGTGGAAGCACTGTTTGCACAGTGCCGGATTTCAGGTGAGAAAAGCGGCGGAAAGCATGAGATCGGGCTGGCGGTTCTGGCAGATGGGCCGGCGGTGGATCAATTGGCCGGTGTGGCTGTGGCGGTCAGCATTGAGAAGGGGAATGAAGCGGTTAGATTCATACCCTGTCAGGGGCTGGTGACGGCGGAGTATCTGTCTGGTAAAATGGCAGAGCTGAAAGAGAAAGAGTTATGTAAACTTAGTGTTTTTGATATAAAAAAGATTTATGGAAGGCTTGAGGAGCAGTGTACCGGCGACGAAAAGACAGCGGACAGCAGTCGTGACGTGATGAAACCCTACAGGGAGGAGCGTTACTTTGATATCCTTCTTGCGGCCTATCTTCTCAATCCGCTAAAGAATGATTATGCGGTGGAAGATATAGCCAGTGAATATCTTGGTCTGACCATACCGGATCGCAGTCAGGTCTGTGGAAAGGCATCTTATGCGGATGCCTGTGATACCGATCCACGGGCGGTTACGGAGTATGCCTGCTTTATCGCCTATGTATGTCTTGCGGCGGCTCCGATTCTCAGGAAGAAGCTGCAGGAACAGGGCATGTACAGACTGATGTATGAAATTGAAATGCCTTTGACCAGAGTTTTGTATGATATGGAGCAGTATGGTGTGCTGGTGAAACCGGACGAACTGAAGGCTTACGGTGAGGCGCTTGTGGGGCGGATCAGAGAGTTGGAGCAGGCTGTCTACAAGCAGGCCGGCTGTGAATTTAACATTAACTCACCCAAGCAGCTCGGAGAGGTGCTTTTTGACAAAATGGGCATTCATGGCGGCAAGAAAACGAAGACGGGATATTCCACAGCGGCGGATGTGCTGGAAAAGCTGGCGCCGGAATACCCGATTGTTTCCGATATTCTTGAATACAGAGGTCTTGCCAAGCTTAAGTCCACCTATGCGGACGGTCTGGCGGCGTATATCGATGAAGGCGGCAGGATTCATTCTACTTTTAATCAGACGATCACTGCAACCGGAAGGATCAGTTCTACAGAACCGAATCTGCAGAACATTCCGATGCGGATGGAACTTGGCAGAAGAATACGTAAGGTTTTTATTCCTATGGAAGGGTATCTCTTCATGGATGCGGATTACTCCCAGATCGAGCTTCGTGTGCTGGCGCATATGTCCGGCGATGAGCAGCTGATCGAAGCCTATAAGATGGACGAAGACATTCATCGGATTACGGCATCCAAGGTATTCCATACACCTTTTGAGGAGGTGACGGATCTGCAGAGACGCAATGCCAAGGCCGTCAATTTTGGTATCGTGTATGGAATCAGTTCTTTCGGTCTCAGTCAGGATCTGAGTATATCAAAGAAAGAGGCGGCAGAATATATTGAGCAGTATTTTGAGACGTATCCCGGTGTAAAACATTTTCTGGACAACACGGTTGCGGATGCAAAGGAAAAGGGCTATGTGACTACCATGTACGGGCGCAGGAGACCCATTCCGGAGTTGTCATCCGGCAATTTTATGCAGCGTTCTTTCGGGGAACGGGTGGCCATGAATTCTCCTATTCAGGGAACGGCGGCAGATATTATGAAAATCGCTATGATCCGGGTATGGGAGAGACTGCACAGAGAAGGGCTGAGATCCAGGCTGATTTTACAGGTTCACGATGAACTTCTGATCGAGACGCTGGCGGAAGAAGAGGAGCAGGTGCGGGGGATTCTTGCCGGGGAAATGCAGCAGGCAGCCAGTCTTGCGGTGACATTGGAGATTGATCTTCATACGGGAAACAACTGGTATGATGCGAAATAGTTTTTACACAGTTTTACACTGGTCATGTGATGGAATATGATCTTGACAGAAAGAACTGAACCGGGAGAAAAAGAGCTGAACCGGGAAGAATTTTACCCGTGAGCAGCAGGTCTTGTTAAGCAGCATGACAGAAAACGGGAGAGAGCAGCACGAAAGGGAAATCCGGGATATGCACGGAGAAAAAATGAAAGTCATCGGAATTACCGGGGGCGTGGGAGCGGGAAAATCTCAAATACTTTCCTATCTTAAGGAGCATACGAAGTGCCGGGTCATTATGGCGGATCAGGTGGCGCACGAGTTGGAGAAGCCGGGTATGATCTGTTATGAAAAACTGTTGGCGCTGATGGGAAAGGGTATTCTGGCAGAAAATGGTGAGATTGACAAAGCGGCATTTGCGGCGCGGATTTTTGCCCGGAAGGAACTGCTTGCACAGGTCAATGAGATTGTACATCCGGCGGTGAAGGAGTACATTCTGCAGGCTGTTGCAGAGGAAATAGAAAAAGGGCAGCAGGATTATCTTTTCATAGAGGCGGCGCTTTTAATCGAAGACGGTTATGAAGAAATTGTGGACGAGATGTGGTATATCCATACGGACGAGGCGGTCAGGCGGGCCAGGCTGAAAGCATCCAGAGGGTATACGGATGAAAAAATCGACAGTATTATGCGGGAACAGTTATCGGAAGAGGAATTTTACAGACATTGTCCTGTGGTGATCGATAACAGTGAAGTATTGGAACATGTTTACAGACAGATTGATGAGAAATTGGGGGAAGATTTGTGTCAGAGACGAAGAAATATCCGGGACAATTAGTGTTTGGTTTAGATATTGGAACCAGGAGCATCGTTGGTACGGTGGGATATCGTATGGGAGAGAAATTCTATGTGATTACCCAGAGTATCAGGGAGCATGGGACGAGAGCCATGCTGGATGGCCAGATTCATGATATCTACAAAGTAGGAGAGACCATAAACGAGGTCAGAAATGAACTGGAAGAACGAATCGGCAGACCCTTAAAGGATGTGTGCATTGCTGCTGCGGGACGTGTGCTTCGGACGGTTACGATACGAGTGGACACGGATCTTGGCGGCGACAGGGAAGTGAACGGAGAAGATATTTATGCGCTGGATTCTACGGGTGTGGAGAAGGCGTATGAACAGTTTCTTGAAAGCAACGATTCGGATATGAAGTTCTACTGCGTCGGATATTCAGTAGTGCGTTATTATATGAACGGATATCCAATGGGAAATCTGGAAGGGCACAGGGCGAGGACGATCGGAGCGGATGTCATTGCAACATTTTTGCCGGAGGATGTGGTTGACGGTTTGTATAAGGCAGTGGCGGAAGCAGATCTGGAGGTGGTCAATCTGACGCTGGAGCCTATTGCGGCCATCCAGGTGGCAATCCCGGAGATGTACCGTATGCTGAACATTGCATTGGTGGATGTGGGCGCGGGAACATCCGATATCTGCGTGACAAAGGACGGAAGTATCACCGCTTATGGTATGATCCCGATTGCGGGAGACAGCCTGACGGAAGTGGTGGCAAAGTATTGTCTGGTTGATTTTGCCACGGCAGAGCATATTAAAAGAGAAGCGGGTGCGAAGGACAAGATTGAGTATAAAGACATCATGGGTCTTTCCCAGACGATTACCAGAGAAAAGATTGAGGAAGTGACGGCGGAAGCAATTTCGGATATGACCGGACGGATTGCCGATAAGATCAGGGAACTAAATGGTGATAAGTCAGTGAGCGCCGTATTTGTAGTGGGCGGCGGCGGTATGCTGCCGGGCTATACGGATGCACTGGCGGATAAACTGGGGATACAGAGAGAGCGAGTTGCGGTACGCGGCGAGGAGGTCATGCTGAACGTCGAGTTTTTGGAGGAAAACGCGAGAAGAGACTCTCTGATGGTGACGCCGATCGGCATCTGCATGAACTTCTATGAGCAGAGCAATAATTTTATCTTTGTATATTTTAACGATCAGCGGATCAAAATTTATGACAATAATAAGGTGGCTGTGGTAGATGCGGCAATGCAGGCGGAGTTTGCCAACGACGGCCTTTTCCCGAAGCGGGGCAGGGAACTGAACTATACGGTTAACGGAAAGCCGCGCATTACAAGAGGTATGCTGGGGGAAGCGGCGGTGATCACCGTCAACGGAAATGAAGCAGATATCTATACGCCGGTTCATGCCAATGACCAGATCAGGGTAAAGGAGTCTACGGCAGGCGAAGCGGCTAAGATGGATCTGGGGCAGCTGCCCGAATTCGGCAGCATAATGCGGGTAGAGGTCAACGATAAGAAGATTGACCTTCCGAAGTTTGCCAGTGTAAACGGCGTTCTCCAATCTGAATATTACAGCATACAGCAGAACGATTCCATTGAGATCCTCAGTTATTATACGGTGCGCCAGATTTCGGAATTCATGGATGTGATCATCAATGAAGATATGAATATCTATGTAAATAATAAGCTGGCAAATATGGAAAGCAGAGTCTATGAGAATTTTTCTGTCATATGGACGATGGAGGAACTGCAGTTGTCCGACCGGGATAGGTATGAGAACGGTATGGCGGAGTCTTTCAACGATCTGCCTGATGATGACGGAAGCTATCAGAGAAGCGAGTCGGGACAGGAACAGGACGGGCTGGCTGAGGATTATAGAAATGAAAGCAGTATAGATGCGGGCAGCGTGCAGTCTGGTCAGATGGAAGCTGGTTATGCAGAAGTATCCGGTGGGGAAGCCGCGGTAACTGATGCACAGACAGATCTTGCGAAACAGTCTGGTCATACAGAACCAAAAGGAGTGGAAGCTGTATCTGATACGCAGACAAGTACTGCCGGGCAGGACAGCACTGCGGGATCTGCGCCGGAAAGAGGTGATACAGGTGCAGATATAAGTACTGTGCAGTCAGGAAATACATGGACCGGCAATACGACGGCATACAATGCCGGCGGGGCAGCCGGTGTACAGACCGATACAGGGATGCCGGCGGGAAGCCCGGGACAGACAGGTAACGCGGGAGTTGGCGGCGCAGAACTTTCGGCATCTTTTACAGGGAATGATACTTCAGGGCAGGCAGGTACTACCGGAAGCCAGATGAATGACAGTCGTCCGGCTTCGACTGAAGGGGAGGCAAAGCCTGTGTGGGCAGAACGGTCCTCTGGCGGATCTATTTATGTAACGGTAAACGGTGCTCCGGTATGTCTGTCGGGCAAGCCGGCATATGTGTTTGTAGATGTATTCCAATATATTGATTTTGATCTTTCCAAACCTCAGGGCAGCGGAATCGTCACACGATTGAACGATAGAGATGCAAAATATATGGAAGCGATCCACGATGGAGACAAGATCGACATTTACTGGAAACATTAGATGACGGCGCCAGGCAGCAGAAAATAAAAAGCATACAAAGCAGAACAGACCGGATATCATAAATACGAAGTAACCTGTAAGAGCGGCGGATCAAGTGATATCAGGGACAACAGTAACAAATAAAGCGGTACGAAATAGAGTAAGAAAATACAAACAGAAAGAAAATATTATAAATATGAGATTATGCAGCATAGCAAGCGGAAGCAGCGGCAATTGTGTTTATGTGGGTTCGGATACCACACATCTTCTGATAGATGTAGGCATCAGCGGCAAGCGGGTGGAAGCGGGCATAAAAGAATTAGGGTTGAAGATGAGCGATATTGACGCGATCTTTGTCACCCATGAACATGCGGATCATATCAGCGGTCTGGGTGTTCTTGCAAGAAAATATGGTGTGCCGGTTTACGGCACGAAAGGGACTCTCGATGCGGTCAGACAGTCCAGATCTCTTGGAAAGATAGATGAAGGATTGTTTCGATATATCCGTGCAGATGAAAAATGCAGAGTGAAGGATGTAACGCTTTATCCGATACGGACATCCCATGATGCCGCGGAACCGGTGGCTTACCGGATCGGTCATGACAGACAGAAGATCGGAATTATCACGGATCTGGGCTGCTACAATGACTATACGGTAGAATGTCTGAGAGGGGTGGACGTGCTGTATCTGGAAGCCAACCACGATATACATATGCTGCAGGTCGGCCCGTATCCGTATTATCTGAAACAACGCATTCTGGGTGAGAGAGGACATCTGTCCAATGAAGCGGCGGGAAAGCTGCTCAGCAGAGTTCTGCACGATAATATGAAAGCGATTGTATTGGGGCATTTAAGCCAGGAGAATAATCTTCCGGAGCTTGCTTATGAGTCGGTCAGGTTGGAAGTGACCATGTCGGAGGTGCCATATGACGGAGGAGATTTTCCCATGTATGTGGCAAAACGCAATGAAGTGTCCCGGATGATAGAAATTTGACAGAGGAATGGAGAATAAGATTTTATGCGCAAAAAGCAGCGCAGAAATGGAGTTAATTATGAAAAAGACAATCATAACAGTGGTAGGAAAAGATACCGTGGGGATCATCGCAAAAGTGTGTACGTATCTGGCAGATAATCAGATCAATATTCTGGATATTTCCCAGACGATTGTACAGGGATATTTCAATATGATGATGATCGTGGATACCAATCATACCGGCAAAGACTTTGGAATCATCGTAAAAGAACTGGATCAGCTTGGCGAAAGCATCGGTGTGATTATCAAATGCCAGAAAGAGGAAATCTTTAATCAGATGCACAGAATCTGAATGTAATTTTCTGGGTAAGCAGTATCGCGGGGAGGCTTGCGATATTCATAGAGACAGGTTGAAAAATCAAAGATTTTTTCACACGCAAATTTGTACCTGCGGCCGGGATTCGCAGGTTATGGAAAGGCATGGTTTTAAAATGATCAATATATTTGAAGTAGCCGAAACAAATGAAATGATAGAAAAGGAGAATCTGGACGTCAGGACGATCACCATGGGGATCAGCCTTTTGGATTGTATTGACGCGGATCTTAAGCTTGTCAATGAGAAAATCTATCAGAAAATTTATGATGCCGCAAAAGATCTGGTTGCCACAGGTGAGTATATTTCTGATGAATATGGGATTCCCATTGTGAATAAACGAATTTCTGTGACTCCTATTGCCTTGATCGGCGGTGCCGCATGCAAGACACCGGAGGATTTCGTTTCTATTGCACACACACTTGATAAGGTAGCTCATGAGGTGGGAGTCAATTTTATCGGTGGGTACTCGGCTTTGGTTTCGAAGGGAATGACAGAGGCGGATGAAATGCTGATCCGTTCGATTCCGAAGGCACTGGCTACCACAGAGCGAGTGTGCAGTTCGGTAAATGTGGGTTCCACGAAAACGGGAATTGACATGGATGCCGTTAAACTGATGGGGGAAATGATCCTGCAGACAGCAGAAGCAACGAAGGAAAAAGACTCTCTGGGATGCGCCAAACTCGTCGTATTCTGTAATGCGCCGGATGACAATCCGTTTATGGCAGGAGCATTTCACGGGGTGACAGAGGCGGATAAGATCATCAATGTGGGAGTCAGCGGACCGGGGGTTGTGAAGACAGCGCTGGAAAAGGTGCGCGGAGAGAATTTTGAGGTGCTGTGTGAAACGATCAAGAAGACGGCTTTTAAGGTGACGAGGGTAGGGCAGCTTGTGGCAAAAGAGGCTTCCAGACGCCTGAATATACCATTCGGCATTGTGGATCTGTCTCTTGCACCGACGCCGGCGATCGGAGATTCTGTAGCAGACATTCTCTGCGAGATCGGTCTGGAACAGGCCGGAGCGCCGGGGACGACGGCAGCGCTTGCATTGCTCAATGATCAGGTGAAAAAAGGCGGTGTGATGGCTTCCTCTTATGTGGGCGGCTTGAGCGGTGCGTTTATTCCGGTCAGTGAGGATCAGGGAATGATCGATGCGGTGAAGGCCGGTGCCCTGACATTGGAAAAGCTGGAAGCCATGACATGTGTCTGCTCTGTGGGACTTGATATGATAGCAATTCCCGGAGATACGAAGGCTGCAACGATATCGGGCATCATTGCGGATGAGATGGCCATAGGCATGGTTAACCAGAAGACTACGGCGGTGCGCCTGATTCCGGTGATTGGAAAAGGAGTGGGAGAGGTGGTAGAGTTCGGCGGCCTTCTCGGGTATGCACCTATTATGCCGGTGAACAGTTTTTCCTGTGATGCCTTTATCGGGCGCGGCGGCAGGATTCCGGCGCCAATCCACAGTTTTAAGAACTGATGAGAGAGGGTAGGCTTTCAAGAAATTGAAACGCACGAGTAATCGTTATGTTTGCATAAATGCAGCAAAGTGATATAAAAATAGAAATATATATAAAAACAGACTAGAAAGGGATACGGCAGCCGGATCTGAAGATCCTCTTACCGTATCCCTTTTAATTCTTATTTCACGCCTATTCAGCAAAAACATGCAGATGTTCTTTTTCTAATGCTTCTGCGTTTGCGATGATCTTTCTGAAATCGTCGATCAAATCTTCGGAGAGCTTGACAGCCTGTTTGTATTCATTCTCAGCTTTCATATAATCCTGTACATTAAGTGCCGCGATCACATTCTTACCAAAACCGTGGAAACGGCGGTGCTTTGCAGCAAGCTCAGACCAGGTTGGAGTGATCATCTTATTGCGTGGAGTCATTGCATAATAGAAATGACCGAATGCGCACTTGGTATCATCTGTCTGAAGCGGAAGAAACTCTCTGTTCCGAACCATCTTTCCAAGCGTGTTAAGCCAGTTCTGGTGTGCTGTAATAGCATTCTGTACATTTGTGATAAAGCGGCGGTTATCCAGCATATAGAAGACATCCTGTACCATTCTGCCCATCAGTTTGGCAGCATTATCCAGTCCCTTCTCAATTTCGGATACCGGCTGCATATTTATCTTAAGGTCTTCCGACACGGTTTCCAGATCCATGGACTGCTGATTCAGAGAAGAACATTCGTCTCTGAGCCTTCCCATCTGATCCTGTACGTTTGTAACTGCACTGAAGATTTCTTCGCTGGTTGCAGCGATTGTTGTGATAGAATCAGTTATATTGACAATATTGGAAACATTTCTCTGATTGTTTGCCAGCACTTTGTTCAGATTCTCGCGCATTGCATCAAGTTCCACAACGGACTGGTCCAGGCTTTCGGAACTCATCGTGGCAGCGGATTCTATTTTTACAATAAATCCGTCCATGTTGGCTGTAAGCTGTTTTGTTTCGTCAGCAAGGCTTCTGATCTGCTCGGCAACAACTGCAAAGCCCTTACCGGATTCACCTGCTCTGGCTGCTTCTATGGAAGCATTCAAAGCGAGCATATTTGTCTGGGCGGAAATAGAGTTAATGCCTTTGATTACTTCATTCATGCCCTTGATAATATCCAGAAGTTCATGCATGTCGTCTTTCATGCGGGCTGATTTATTGATAGTTGCCTGAGATTCCTGTACGATTGTTGAAATTTCCTGGCTGCTCGCCTCCATATCGTCCATGATCTCACCGGCGGCAGAAGATACATGAGTGATGGACTCGGTAAAGCCTTCATGTGCATTAACAACTTCATCCATGTTCTCCTCAGTTAATTGGGAAGCATGCACGACTGTTTCGGATATCTGCTTGACATTATTACTGATCCGCACCATTTTGTCGGTACTGTCATTCATGGCCAGATCCAAAGCGCTGATCCGCATAACGGAGGAGCAGACATCGCCTACCAGCTGGTTAAACTTCTCACGTCCTTCCACCAGCCTGTTGTGAATCTGTTCGGCATCTTTATTTCCTTCTACAGGTTCCATCCTGCCGATACTCTGTAATACTTTGTCACTTTTTATTTTCATAAATATACCCTCCTGTTGCCCCGTACGTTGTTTTATTATATCAGATTATTCTATTTTTTTCTACACTTAAATTGTAAAATGTGGATGGTAACTTTTATTGTTATCGCAGGAAGGATATGATAAAATTTACTTCAGTGATAAAATTAGAAATACAAAAATATCAGGGCAGAATTTTGGAGGGGAAGATTTGACATGGCGGAAGGATATACAGCCGGTGAAGCATGTGCCGCCTGCCGCGGGCAGTGCTGCAGGACGACGGGATGTTCCCTTTCACCGGAAGATATGTGCAGAGAACTGGCAGGCGGGCCTGTGAATGTCGGGACTGTGGAAGAACTGTTACAAAAAGGAAATTTTTCCATTGACTCTTTTCAGATCGGCGGCAGGGCATTTTATTACCTGCGGATGCGGCATAAGTGTTTTACATTTATCGGAGTGGATGCCATGGGGGAGTGTGTCATGCTGACGGACAGCGGATGTGCCCTTGCCTTCGAGAACAGGCCCATGGGAGGAAGGATGTTGGAGGGAAAGGCCGGAGGCGGCTGTATACAGCATTATACCCGGGAGATGATGGTGGAGGACTGGAAGCCTTACCAGGAGCTTCTTTGGACAATCTGGGACAGATGGCATGACCGGATGGAAGCGGATGGAGTGTTTGACCGGTGCGAGGAAGCATACATGCTTTTCCAGAGGGAAAGAAAACTTGTGCCCAAATTCACAGGTTGAGCAGGAACGGAGGATATTTATGAATATTTTGGTGATTGGCGGCAGCTATTTTTACGGGCGGGTGTTTGTGATGGAGGCGGCCAGGGAGCATCGCATCACGGTGCTGAACCGGGGGACATTTTCCATGGAAGAATTCGGCGCGGTACAAGTTACGGGCGACAGGCACGATCCGGCAGTATTTGCACCTCTGCAGGAAAAATATGATGTGGTGGTGGATTTCTGTGCCTATGAAAGAGGGGATGCGGATGCCGTGCTTCGCAGCCTTTCCAGCAGGATCGGGCAGTATATTCTGATCAGTACGGTAGATGTATATGAGCGGGGAACCGGAGTGGTAAAAACGGAAGAACATGACCTGGAGCGCAGACTGCTGGGTGGAGAGGCAGGCGCCTATATTGCCGGAAAGACAGCGGCGGAAGAGGAAACAAGGCAGGTTTGCGGAGAACTTGGAATCCCATGGACCATATTCCGGCCTGCGATTTTATACGGACCCTATAATTATGCCCCCAGGGAGTCGGCTTATATTCAGATGATGCTGACCGGACATGTGCTGCCGCATTTTACGGATGCAGAGGGGAAATTCCAGTTTGTCTATGTGAAGGACGCGGCACAGGCGGTGCTCAGGGCAGCAGGCAATGAGAAAACCTATGGCAGATGTTATAATCTTTGTCAGGATGAGACGGTGGATTATGACAGGTTTTTCCAGGCATTGAAAGAAGCGGCAGAGCCGGAAGTGCGAGACGTGCTGCAGGAGGTGCCGGTCACTGTTGAGGCGGCAGCGGCCAGGGGGATTCCTGTACCTTTTCCTGCCACCGGGCAGGAGACAGAATTGTGTTCCAATGAAAAGAGCAAAGAAGAGCTCCAAATGGAATATCTGGATTTTGATGAAGGGATGCGCAGAACCTACAATGCTTTTAAACATGTATACGTTTAACAGAAATTTTTGCGAAGAGTTTCTGTATGGAAGATCACAGGATATAAAGCGTAGATAGAACAGGAGTGAAAACAGGCATGACATTGGATCAGGCGGCAATCGGACAGAAAGTCATAATTACAAAAGTGGGCGGCGAAGGAGAACTGAGATGCCGGCTGCTGGATATGGGGCTGATCCCGAAAACGGTGGTGAGTGTGCGCAAGGTGGCGCCTATGGGTGATCCTGTCGAGATACACCTGCGGGGATACGAACTGACCATTCGCAAAGAAGATGCGGGCAAAATTGAAGTGCAGCCTGCAAAGGATGAAAAGGTTCTCGGAGGCGTATGAGAGGAAGCACAGGATGGATTTCACACCTTGATATATCTGAGGATATGCAGAATAAGAGGGTTTACGGGAGAAGGATGAGACAATGATTTACGCTTTGGTGGGCAATCAGAATTGTGGTAAGACAACACTGTTTAATCAATTGACAGGTTCCAACCAGCATGTGGGAAATTTTCCCGGAGTGACGGTGGATTCCAAAACGGGAGAGATTCGCGGGGAAAAAGGAGATGCGGTGGTGGATCTGCCGGGAATCTATTCAATCCGTCCTTATACCAATGAGGAACTGGTGACAAGACGGTTCATTTTACAGGAAAGGCCGGACGGCATTATTAACATCGTGGATGCCACGAATATTGAACGGAATCTTTATCTGACGCTACAGCTTCTGGAAATGCACATTCCCATGGTACTGGCGTTAAATATGATGGACGAAGTGAGGAGCAACGGGGGGACTATTGATATCCCCCGGATGGAGGAGGCTCTGGGAATCCCGGTGGTTGCCATCAGTGCGGCGAAGAATGAAGGGATCGAAGACCTGATCCATGCCGTGCGGGAAGTGGCAGAGAAGCGCATTTGCCCGAAGGTCACGGATTTCTGTGAAAAGGGTGCCGTACACAGGTGTATCCATGCGGTCAGCCATCAGGTGGAAGATCACGCCGAGCGCATCAGGATCTCACCCAGATTTGCGGCCACGAAGATTGTGGAGGGAGATCAGGATATCATTGACAGGCTGAACCTATCAGAAAATGAACTGGATCTGATGGAGCACAGCATTGTGGAGATGGAGCGGGACAGTGAGATGGACCGCAATGCCGCGCTGGCGGATATGCGCTATGACTTTATTGAAAGAGTCTGCGGCCAGGCGGTGATCAAGTGCAAAGAGAGCAGAGAGCATAAGCGGAGTGTGCGCATTGATAGTGTGCTGACCAACAAATATCTGGCGATTCCGGCATTTCTGGGGATCATGCTGCTGGTATTCTGGATGACTTTTGGCGTAATCGGTACATTTTTGAGCGATATTATGAGTCTGGGCATTGATGCGCTGGCCGGAGTGACAGAGAGGGCGCTTATCGGGTACGGGATCAATCCGGTGGTGGAAAGCCTTGTGATAGACGGTATTTTTGCAGGTGTGGGAAGTGTGTTGAGTTTTCTGCCGATTATTGTTGTGCTGTTTTTCTTTCTGTCCATTCTGGAAGATTCCGGCTATATGGCCAGAATCGCTTTTGTGATGGACAGACCCCTTCGCAAGATCGGTTTGTCAGGGAAGAGCTTTGTGTCCATGCTGATCGGATTCGGCTGCAGCGTACCGGCAGTCATGTCCACCAGGACGCTGTCCTCCGAGCGGGATAAACGGATGACGATCATGTTAATCCCTTTTATAAGCTGTTCTGCAAAAATACCGATTTATGCCTTATTTGCAGCAGCTTTTTTCAGGAGGCATCAGGCTCTTGTCATGATGGCGCTGTATGTACTGGGAATTCTGGCGGGAATTCTCTGTGCCCTTGTTTTGAAGAGGACATTGTTTCATGGTAAGCCCATGCCCTTTGTGATGGAACTGCCCAATTACAGATTTCCTTCGGCAAAAAGTGTGGCCCTGCTGATGTGGGATAAGGCGAAGGACTTTATCCAGCGGGCTTTTACGGTGATTTTTCTGGCGACGATGATTATCTGGTTTCTGCAGACTTTTGACACCAGGCTGAATGTAGTGACAGATTCCGGAGAGAGCCTGCTTGCCATGATCGGCAAACTGATCGCGCCGCTTTTTATGCCGCTGGGATTCGATGACTGGCGGGCGGCCACGGCACTGATCAGCGGCTTCAGCGCCAAGGAAGCGGTGGTGAGTACGCTGAGTGTGCTGACAGGAACTACTATGAGCGGTCTGGGCGAAACACTAGGCACGATCTTTACGCCCCTGTCGGCGGCAAGTTATCTGGTCTTTACGCTGTTGTATACGCCTTGTGTGGCGGCGGTGGCTACGATCAAACGGGAGCTGGGTTCCGTCTGGAAGACCTTCGGTATCGTGGGGATGCAGTGTGGTGTGGCATGGCTTGCGGCTTTTGTAGTCTATGCTATAGGAAGTCTGTTGTGACAGTGAAGCCGGAGATTAGGTTTTGATCGCGTAACAGTTCAGCCTTGCACTATTCCGCGAGTAAAATCGCTCTGTATGCGATTTTATGAGTTGTGAAAGCGCCAAAATGCGACTTTGGAGCATTTTGTGTGCATCAGGAGTAACAGTGAAGCCGAAGGCTGAACTGTTACTTGATCGCTGATTTGATCCGCGTTTATGCTTGATTTTTTTTAAAAACAGGAGTATTATTACTACGTAATGGGGTGGAAAACGTTTTCTTGTTTTCGATACAAGGAGGTATTCTTATGGATTTCAATGCGGTATATCACAGAGCGAATGATAATTACTGTTATCCGATCGACGAGGAGCAGCTGGTCATCAATATTAAGACGGGATATGACGTGCGCTACGTCAACATTATTCAGGGAGATCCTTTTAAATCGGGTATTCTGGGCGGCGGTGAGAGCTGGAGCGGGGATGCCATAAACATTCCTTTCAAGAAGAGACTCAAGAACCAGCTTTGGTGGACGACCACCATCAAGCCGGAGTTCAAGAGGCTGAAATATTATTTTGAATTGCAGACAGACAATGAGAGATGGTTCTATTTTGAGGACGGCTGTGTGTCGGAGGCCCAGATGCAGCTGGAAGGAAGAAGCCGTCAGTGTTTTGTATTTCCGTGGATGAATCCGGCAGATATTCCCGTGACACCGGATTGGGTGAACGATACGATCTGGTATCAGATCTTTCCGGAGCGTTTCTGCAACGGGGATCCGTCTAATGATCCGGAGGGAACGCTGCCCTGGCGGAATAAGGGTGCGGTGACCAATGCCGAATTTTTCGGCGGAGATCTTCAGGGGATCATCAACAAACTGGATTATATTCAGGGGCTGGGCATATCCGGGTTGTATCTGACTCCCATTAATGAGGCGCCTTCCTCCCATAAATACGATACTACGGATTATACGAAGATAGATCCTCACTTTGGATCGGAAGAGACAATGATCACATTGGTGCGGGAGGCACATAACAGGGGAATCCGCATCATGCTGGACGGCGTATTCAATCACAGCGGGCGGTATTTTGCGCCGTGGCTGGATGTGCAGGAGAAGGGGCCGGAATCGGCATACTGGGACTGGTTTATGATCAACGAGTGGCCGTTTAAGCAGGAAGGCGGCCGTGCTCATGCAAAACAGTACTATACCTTTGCATTTTTTGATGAGATGCCGAAGCTGAATACGAACAATCCCAGAGTCAGGGAATATCTGATCGGTGTATGTGAGAACTGGGTAAAAAATTATGATGTGGACGGAATCCGCCTTGATGTGGCTAATGAGATATCCCATACATTCTGCAAGGAACTTCGCAATCATCTGAAGGCGATCAAACCGGATATTTATATTCTGGGAGAAATCTGGCATGATGCGATGCCCTGGCTGCGGGGGGATGAGTTTGACGCGGTTATGAACTATCCGCTGGCGGAGAGTATCAAGGATTTCTGGATCGACAAGAGTCTGACGAACGAGGACTTTGAGTTTACGATCAACCGCTGTTATACAGGGTATATGCAGAAGACCAACGATGTGCTTTTTAACCTTCTGGATTCCCATGATACCAAGCGGCTGCGCAGTGATGTGAAGAATCTGGACGAGTATTTCCAGCAGCTTGCAGTATTGTTTACCATGCCGGGGTCACCGTGCATCTATTACGGCACTGAGATCGCCATGGAGGGCGGACATGATCCGGACTGCAGGCGCTGTATGCCATGGGCGGATATCGACGCAGGCGTTTATGACGAGCGCATCCAGATCATCAGGAGCCTGCTTCATCTGCGGAAGGGCGAACCCCTTCTCAGAAACCGGAATTTCCATTTTCCGAACAGGATCAACAGGCCCAGGGTCATAGAGTTTAACAAGATGGGATGGCTGGATAATTACGTGGAAGTCATTATCAACTGCGAAGAGGAAGATATCGAGATACCGAGAGAGGGTGAGCTTCTTTTCACCAGACATTATATTGATAATACACTGCTGCGCAACGGCATCCTGATCAGAAGGATACACAGATAGATGCTTTACAAAAAAGGATAAAAACGGGAGGCTTAATGATGAAGAGTTATATGCTTGATCTGAATTCAATTGAGAAAGTGAAAGGGTTTGTCAATGCCATTGAGGGGTTTGACGGGTATTTTGATCTGGCCACAGGAAGATATGTGATCGATGCGAAGTCGATTATGGGAATTTTTTCCATGGATCTGTCTAAGCATGTGGAATTCAGGATTCTGGAAACAAACGATCAGATTGCGGAAGTGGAAGCGGCGATCGCGCCATATCTGGCGCAGTGACGGAACACTTACATATGACGTGAACAGGGTGCCGGCGGAAGAGAACATTTTTCCGCTGGCATTTTTTGGTGTGTACCGTCATGAAAAACGGGAAGACTGTAGGAAGACTTGCAATATGCATGGGGATTAGCGTGAGAAGAACTACTAGAGCTCACAGCAAAGGCTGTTTCGCTAAGAAGTTCTAAGTCTGCTTTGCAGACTTTTCTCACGCAGGAGAATGCCTGAAATACAGCATTCTCCGCACGGATTTGAGATTAGGGTGGAAATTGAGAAAATCTATCATTTGCTAAGTAATATGATTTGTGATAAGATAACCTAATGGGTTAAATGAGGAGTGGTGAAAATGTTAGAATTACAGGGGATTTGTTTCTCGGCGGAAGACGAGAGCAGGGAAGTAGAGATTCTGAATGATATCAATTTGACAATAGAAGACCGTTTTGTTGCGGTGACCGGACCAAACGGCAGCGGTAAGTCCACGCTTGCGAAGATCATTGCAGGCATTCTGACCCCTACGGCGGGCAGGATTTTGCTGGACGGTGTGGACATCACGGATCTGTCGATTACGGAGCGGGCCAACATGGGGATCAGTTTTGCCTTTCAGCAGCCCGTTCGTTTCAAGGGGATCACGGTGAAAGAACTTTTGTCCATAGCTGCTGGCAAAGACGCCGGTATAACGGAAATCTGCGAGATGCTTTCCGAGGTGGGGCTGTGTGCCAGGGATTACGTCAATCGTGAGGTGAATGCATCTTTGTCCGGCGGGGAACTGAAACGGATTGAGATTGCGATGATCATGGCACGGAAGACGAAGGTTTCCATTTTTGATGAACCGGAGGCGGGAATCGACCTGTGGAGCTTTCAGAATCTGATTCGTGTATTTGAAAAGATGCATGAGGAGACCAAAGGCACTATTCTGATCATCTCCCATCAGGAGAGGATTCTGAACATTGCGGACCGGATTATCCTGTTGTCCGACGGCCGGATCAGTAAAACAGGAAGCAAGGAAGAAGTGATGCCGGAGCTTTTAGGCTGCGGACAGCCGTGTAAGACGCTGACGGATAAAATGTAAAATAATTTGAAGTAGTCCGCAGGTGAAAAACGGACGGTTTGGAGCAGAGAAACCGGCACAGCATAGAATAGACAGATACAGGCAGAGGTGACGTAACAGATGGATGCGATACAACAGAGTTTGTTAGAACAGGTGGCAGGACTGCATGAAATACCTGCCGGTGCATACAATATTCGTGCAAACGGACAGATGGCGGCAAGAAATACCACGGCCAATATTGATATTATAACGAAAGAGGACAGATCGGGAATTGATATCCGCATCAGGCCGGGGACAAAATCCGAGAGTGTGCATATTCCGGTGGTGCTCAGCCAGAGCGGACTAAAGGAAAGTGTGTATAATGATTTCTTTGTGGGAGAAGGTGCAGATGTTACGATCATTGCGGGCTGCGGCATTCACAATGGCGGAGACGCGGCATCGGAGCATTCCGGTATCCACAGATTTTACGTGGATAAGAACGCAAAGGTGAGGTATGTGGAGAAGCACTACGGAGCCGGTGACGGCAGCGGAGAGCGGGTCATGAATCCCACGACGGAGATCCATCTGGCAGCAGGGGCGTCTCTGGAAATGGAGACAGTGCAGATTAAGGGCATTGACTCCACGAAAAGGGTGACCAGTGCGGAGATTGAAGAGGGCGCTTCGCTGGTTATCCGTGAGAAGATCATGACTCACGGCAGGCAGTATGCGGAGACGGACTTTTCCGTGGATGTGAAGGGGGATGATTCCAGTGTGAATCTGATTTCCCGTTCGGTGGCAAAGGAACATTCCAGGCAGCTTTTTAAGAGCAGGATCACAGGAAACAGCAGATGCCACGGGCATAGCGAGTGCGATGCCATTATCATGGATGAAGCCAGTGTGAGTGCGATTCCGGAACTGACTGCAAACAATATAGATGCGAATCTGATACATGAGGCGGCGATCGGTAAGATTGCGGGAGAACAATTGATGAAGCTTATGACGCTGGGTCTGACGGAGAAAGAAGCGGAGGAACAGATCGTCAACGGATTTTTAAAATGAGAAAAATATTACATTATGCATTTAACAGAGTCGTGATCACGGCGCTTATCGTGTTATTCCAGATTGGCTTTTTTATGCTGGAATTATTCAAGTGGGGCAATTATTATGTGGAGATCGCTTTTGCCCTGCGCCTGATCAGTTTCTGTGTTGTGGCAGTGATTGTCTGCAAGGCGAACAATCCTGCCGTAAAGCTGGCATGGGTCGTGCCGATACTGATATTTCCGTTATTTGGCGGGATTCTGTATCTCTTTTTCGGACATGTTTTTCTGCCGAAGAAGCTGCGGCTTGGCATGGAGCGGACGGATGCGCTGATCTCAAAAAATCTCAGGCAGGATAAAGAGGTGCTTGCCGGACTGGAAAAAGATGCTCCGAATATTGCCAATCAGAGCCGGTATCTGCTGAATTATTCCGGTGTGCCTGTATGGGATCATACGTCCACAGTCTATTATTCTGACGGCCTGCCGTACTGGGAGCAGATGCTTGAAGATCTGGAAGAGGCAAAGCATTTCATTTTTCTTGAATTTTTCATTCTGGGGGAGGGAAAAATGTGGAATGCGGTGCTGGATATACTTGAGCGCAAGGTAAAAGAAGGTGTGGAAGTGCGGCTGATCTACGATGATCTGGGGAGCGCTTTTATCCTGCCTAAGAAGTATTATGAGACCATAGAAAGCAAAGGAATCAAGTGCGTTGCTTTTAACAGGCTGTTTCCTTTTATGGCGCTGATCCTGAACAACAGGGATCACAGAAAAATCGTAGTAATCGACGGAAAAACAGGCTATACCGGCGGCATCAATATGTCGGACGAGTATATCAATTATACCCATCCCCACGGAGATCACTGGAAGGACGCGGGAATCCGGGTTGAGGGTGAAGCGGTATGGAATTTTACGGTAATGTTTCTTCAGATGTGGAATATGTCCTGCTATACGGAAGAAGATTTCAGCCGGTATTATTATACTTTTGAGAAGAAGCCGGAGGGAGCGGGCTATGTCCAGCCGTACATGGATACGCCGCTGGATGACGAGACAGTGGGAGAAAATGTTTATCTGAACATGATCGGCCATGCCAGCAGGTATCTCTATATTTTTACGCCATATCTGATCACAGACAACGAGATGTATACGGCATTGAAGCTGGCGGCGAAGCGGGGCGTGGATGTACGTATCGTGACACCCGGCGTGCCGGATAAGAAAATGATCTACTGGCTGACCCAGTCCAACTATCAGAACCTGATTGAAGCGGGTGTGCGCGTCTATCAGTATACACCGGGATTTCTTCATTCCAAATGTGTGCTTTGTGACGGCGAGACAGCGGCGGTAGGTACGATCAATTTTGATTACAGAAGTTTTTATCATCATTTTGAGTGCGGGGTATTTCTTTACCGTGCGGATGCCGTTGAGCAACTAAAGAAGGACATGGAGGAGACTTTTGCCGTGTCGGAACTGATCACATTGGAATGGTGCCGGAAGAAGTTCATGAAGACAAATGTGATCGGTCCGATTTTAAAACTGTTTTCACCGTTGTTATAGCGGTATGGGTGGAGGGAGAAAGAGAAAGTTATGTTACGGTTTATACAGGTTATCGTATGTAATCTGCCCAGAGTTTATATGATTCCAAGGATGGCGCACAGGGCGAAGCATCCGGAGAAATATTCAGAAGAGCAATGTTATCGGTATGCACAGCTTGCGATCCGGCGCATGATGCGGTCAGGGCATATCACAACGAAAAGGTACGGGGTGGAAAATCTGCCTGCCCAGGGCGGCTATATGATGTTTCCGAACCATCAGGGTAAATTCGACGCGCTGGGTATCATGTATGCCCATAAAAAACCGTGTTCGGTGGTGATTGATGATGCAAGGTCTCACGGACTGCTTGTGAAACAGTTTGTGGATCTTGTGCACGGCAAGCGTATGGTGAAGAGCGACTTGAAGCAGTCGGTTAAGATCATTAAGGAACTGGCTGAAGATACGATGAAAGGAAGAAAATTTATCATATTCCCGGAAGGCGGCTATTATAAAAATCATAATACAGTGGGAGAATTCAAGGCGGGAAGCTTTAAGAGCGCCATGCGGGCGAAGGTTCCCATCGTACCGGTGGCGCTGATCGATTCCTACAGGGCTTTTGAGGAGTGGTCCATCAGGCCGGTGGAGACTCAGGTGCATTTCCTGCGAGCCATTCCTTATGAAGAATATAAAAATATGACAACGGTGGAGGTTGCCGGAATGGTGAGGGACAGGATCGTCCGTGCCATCAGAGATGTGGTCGGTCCGGTGAAATAAAGCAGTAAGAAGTAAAGCAGCGGAAAAGCAAAGTGATGCATGAAAAGCTTTGCCAGGGTATCACAGAATATGTCAGACAGATACACAGGCCGGTTCAGACCTTGAGTATCTGTCTTTTATATTCGTTTCCCTGATCGGCAATGACATCCTTGGCCGCAGGAAATTTGTGCTGTACCAGACTCTGGTAGACATGGCTGGCATAGATATCCTTGTCAAGCATCCGCAGGCCGTCAGCAGTCAGTAATCCGTCTGCATCCGCGAGCCTGGAAAGAAGCGGTATGCTGCTTTGGGATTTCAGTGCGGTTAAAAGCGGTTTTGCTTCTTTGCGGAATCCAAGCATACGTGCATAATAAACATAATCCCCGGCCTGGAACGCAGACAGGTCAGATCTGCTGATCTGCAGTAAAATATGCATAAGACTCCTTGCGATACGGGTATAGGTTCTGTTTTTTGTCTTTAACTGTTCGCAGAAATCGGTAAAGCAGCGGTAGGAAGGCAGCTTTTTGATCATACGGTCAGACAGTGTCTGGTCGATATCGGGATGATCTGTGTAGCCTTTGTACTGTTCGGACAGCAGCTGGTAATGGAGAGGGAGAGACACATCATCGGGTAAAACAGGACACGTCTTTCCCTGAAGCGGCGCCAGCAGTTCATAGGCGCTTTGCGGCATCAGCGGCTTAATATCGCAAAGGCTGCCGGACTGTGTGACTGCCTCACGGATTGCCAGGGCGGAACAGTAGGAACTGCTCAGACTGGCATCGTGGTAAGAGGATCCGGCGCGGCGTATCGTATAAGGCTGCATGGAACTGTTCCGCCGCAGGAGCGCTTTACAGTATTCGATTCCAAGAATGTTGTTCGGGCTCATCAGCACATTCATGTAGGCATTCAAGTGTGGTGCACTGGCCTGCAGGGCGGCATTCCTTGCGTTGGGATAAGACTGGCCGCTGCGAAGCTGGCTGTCCAGTACTTTTTTAAAAACTTCGTCTTCGCCCAGCAGTTTTTCCGCAAATTCGGACAGCACAGATATGTCTCCGCATTCGCTGCCAAAACAGAGTGAGTCAGTGACTCCCAGCCGGTCCAGAAGTGCAACGGCGCCGGAGGCAAAAAATTCGGCGCTGGAAAGTGCATAGACGACGGGCAGTTCCAGCACGAGATCCGCGCCGTTTTTCAGTGCGGCTTCGGCACGGGTATATTTGTCCACAAATGCGGGGGCGCCGCGCTGCACAAAGCTGCCGCTCATGACAACGATGCAGTAATCGGCACCCGATACTTCTCTGGCCCGGGCGATCTGATAGGCGTGTCCGTTGTGGAACGGATTGTATTCTGCGATAATACCTACTGTTTTCATATTTTCGATTCCCCTTTTTGTATGACAGTGTCAAATCTGTCAAGGATAAGTCTATCATAAAAAATGCAGTTTGTATCGCTGTTTTCAGGAAATTTGTGGTAATTGTGCGGCAGGCGGACATAATGTAAATATGCGCCCGCGGGGAATTTGTAACAGTTCAGCCCTCACATTCATAAAAGCGTCTGCTTCGCATCCGGCGCCGCTTTGCGGCTCATCTTTTATTTCATGAGAGGGCGCTCCGCTCATGTAACAATTCGCAGATTGCGCTTTGTGTGCAAGCACCCACGCGCGATCTGTGAATTGTTGCATGGCTGAACTGTTACGGGAATTTGTAAATATTTCGGATTGTGTATTGTGTACAGGGAATACATTTTGTATAATTCTGCTTAGAAGGAGAACGTAAGAAGTTTACATAAAACAAACGGGTGGATATGAACTTGATTTTTCAGGATCTTAACCATAAATATATTGTAACAGGAAGGAGAACGATATGTCATACATTGATCTGATGAAGGAGAAGGCGAGGAGCGATAAGAAGACCATCGTGCTGCCGGAGACAAATGATAAGAGGACATTGATCGCGGCGGCGAATATATTGAAAGAAAACATTGCCAATATCATTATGGTAGGCAATGAGGAAAAGATCATGGACGGTGCCGGATGGCTGGAAGTGGAACTGGACGGAGTAACGATTATCGACCCGGAAAAAACGGAGAAGCTGGAACACTATACCGAACTTTTATATGAGACGAGAAAAAATAAAGGCATGACACCGGAGAAGGCAAGGGAGACACTTCTTAAGGATTATCTTACTTTCGGCGTAATGATGGTCAAGGCAAATGATGCGGACGGCATGGTGGCGGGAGCCTGTCATGCAACGGCGGATACATTGAGGCCTGCACTGCAGATTTTAAAGACGGCGCCGGGTGTCAAGCTGGTGTCCGGTTTCTTCATTCTGGATGTGCCGGATTGTGAATTTGGTGAAAACGGTACCTTCCTGTTTGCCGACTGCGGACTGAATCAGGATCCTACGCCTGAGGAACTGGCAGCGATTGCGGATACTTCCGCCAAGAGCTTCAAGAGTCTGGTGGGAGCAAAACCCATCATTGCCATGCTGTCCCATTCTACCAAGGGAAGTGCAAAACATCCGCTGGTGGACAAGATGGTGGAAGCAACCAGGATCGCACATGAGCAGTATCCTCACCTGTGTATCGACGGTGAACTGCAGTCCGATGCCGCACTGGTGCCTCAGGTTGCCAAATCCAAAGCGCCGGGCAGCGAAGTGGCAGGCAAAGCCAATGTACTGATCTTCCCGAATCTGGACTGTGGCAATATCGGCTATAAGCTGGTGCAGAGACTGGGAAAAGCCGAGGCATACGGTCCCATGCTTCAGGGTATTTCCAAGCCTGTCAATGATCTTTCCAGAGGCTGCTCCTGGCAGGATATCGTAGGCGTGGTGGCTCTTACTGCAGTACAGGCTCAGCTTGCCTGACCGGGACTGACGTTTGGCCCGTTGGCTTAAATGATTTATGTGTTGATCTTTATTCTTAAATTTCTATCTGCTGCTGCCGTAAGCGTATCCGGTTAAAACGAATGGAACGCTTATGGCGGCAGCAGTCATAGTATCAGATTCTGATCATATTTCGAGGGGATTTTCTTTTACTTAAATAGAGGTTCAATTTCTCTTTTTATGAAATCTACCCTGTCTTTTACTCTTGGAACAAATAGAGAGGAAACAGCAGCCACGATCCGGTCTTTAGGATTAACATATATCGCATTTCCACCGTCACCTAAAGCTGCAAAAGAATGTTCCGTTTCATCTATCACCCACCACAAATACCCGTACTTTAGATGGCGTGCTTTCCAGATACTTTGTACCTGTGTGCTCTCGGTAATCCATTTTCCGGAAATAATCTGTCTGCCGTTCCAACATCCTTCATTCAGATATAACTGCCCTAATTTGGCCATATCCATAGTTGTAAGGGATAATCCCCAGCCCGCCGTATTCGTTCCATTCGGGTCGGCAACCCAGCCATTTGTCCCTTTTGACTTATAAAAATCGAGCTGATCTTCTTTGCTTTGAAAATATATGTTTTTATCAACAGAAATTCCAAGCGGCGAAAAAAGATTATCCTGTGCAAATTTTAAAACAGATATCCCCGTAGCATTGATAAGTATGCCGGACAAAATATCAATTCCGATTACGGGCGCGTATCTGAAATTCCCGATTTTACCATTTCCGCCCAAAAGGTCAAGAGAGGATATGACCCAATCCTCACTGGAAAAATATTTTGGATACGGGTTAAATTTATACTTATAGGGGGAAGTCATTGTAAGCAGATTCCGGATTGTAATATGCTGTATTGTTTTTTCTCTTTTCCTGATTTCATAATTCGGAAAGAAATCAATTACTTTTTCATCAAGGCTTTTGATACAACCTTGATCTAAGACAATTCCGAACAACATGGAAACGATACTTTTTGTGACCGAAAAGATATGAACAGGTTCAATTCCCGAACACTGATTAAAATAACTTTCGTAGACAGCGTTACCATCTTTAAGTACAATGATTCCGGCGATATTTCCATATTCTTTTTTTACCTTGTTTTCTAAAGACATTATTTGTTTCTGGTCCATGTTGTTTGCTTAACCTCCGCTTCATATCTTTCTGATTGGATAATAGACTTCCGTAATCAATTCATCTTCTTCCGTAACCTGAGAGGGGTCTGTGACATACACCTCAAACAATGCACTGGTACATTCATACCCGTTCTGCTTGGCCCATTTTGTCTGTTTTGCATATACAGAAGATAAAATGGAATAGCTTCCCTTTATGACGGTTTTCAGACATAGTCCCGGCTTAAAATCTCGTGTTCCGGTTACATATTCCCCGACAGGGATGGCAAATTCCGTATCTAAACCAAACGGGCTGAATTCATTGCTGTGGAATAAGACCATTGGGGGATTGACCATAGTTAAATTTTCTTTTCTTATCCTGCCAAGTAACTTTCCGAAACAAACGCCGTATTCATCCGCAAAATGATCTGCCTGAACCATTTTGCGGACAGAAAGCAGACACATCATTGGAACTTCCACAAATTCTACATCAATATCATCTAAATATGACATAATGGGCTTCCCGTTTTTCAGGTTTAAAAGATCGCATTCCAGTTGGCACAGACTCTTTTCCTGCTCATGTAATTGTTTTTTCATGGCTTCCCTTTTGCGGGTCAGGGCAGCATACAATTTTTCTTCGTTCAATTTTCCCGATTCTATAATCTGCTTTATTTCTTCCAGAGAGAAATTGTAGGATTTCAGGCGAATAATAAGCAGCATAGTTTCCAACTGCTCAATCGCATAGTACCGATATCCGTTTTCCGGGTTGATTTCACCCGGCAGAATGAGTCCTATTTCAGCGTAGTATCTAAGTGTCTTGGCAGACACTTTGCATATTTTTGAAAACTCACCAATTGACAGCATTGATAATCACCACCTTTTCTTTAAGTATACACATTGCCGTAAGGGTAATGTCAAAGGCTTTTTTACTGGCGGTTTACCTGCTTCATAGAAAATGTTTCGGTCAATTTGAGATAGGTAGAGTTTGTGTGTTTTGCTTCGGCAGGGTATTTTTATTTTCAATACTCAAAACTATTTTTTTATGCTACAATCCCGAGTTTGACACTTGTGAAATCAAAAAGTGGCTACAAACCCAGTAGT